>NZ_JBEZHS010000043.1:0-79240 GCF_040650695.1 Amycolatopsis sp. NPDC048633 | reverse complement strand
CCGTCTGGCACGACGGGAAGCAGTTCACTTCGCCATGAGGTCGAACTCGCCGGCCAGCCGGACCAGGAAGTCCCGGGCGTGGGTGCCGGAGGCGGGTCCCGCGCGTGCCGGCCGATAGCGGCGCGGCCCCGGAGGGGCCGCCTTGAACAAGAAAAGAAACTCTGAACACATGCTTCGCGCTGAGAGGACAGCCGCAGATCGAGCGATCACCGAAGGGGTGTCGAGAGTCGCGATCAAGTGCTCAGAGAGCCCCGGACGGCCTGGTCAAATCCCTGAAGAGTCTGCGTATGTCGAAGCCTCCGACGGGTACTGCGGAGCCAAGTAGTCGCAGCACGGTCGCCTGAGCCCGGGCTGCATCGATGAGGTCGCGGCCGTCCTGGACACCCGAAGTGCCCAGGTGTCGGCAAGCATGTCAGCGCGATGGTCAGCCTCGGACATGTGGGCAGAACGTGGGCAAACTGCCGTCCGAAGCGACCCCAGATACGACGAAAGCCACGTCTACCTGCGTAGACGTGGCTTGTCCGTCGGGCTGACAGGATTCGAACCTGCGACCCCTTGACCCCCAGGACTTGACGGCGTGCCTGACCTGCAAAAACAGTAACTTGAGTGGTGTAGTTGAGTGTACTCGACTTGCGTGTTTCGCGGCTGTTGCTGCTGCGCTGGTCCACACCTGGTCCACGGGCGGAGTCGACACGCGTCGTTTCGCGTTGCGCCACCCCCGGGTGGCGGTTGTCAGGTCGGGTGGACCCTGTCGGCTGGTTCACGTACCGGGTGGTAGCACGTTATCCGGCACGTTGCCTGTGAGTGTGTCGACGTCGGCAGGAACCGTGACGACGCTGGTGGGCAACGAGTCGGCCTTGAAAGCCGCGCCCATGAATACGGCGTCGGCGACGAACGTCGCGCGGGCGAATCTGACGCCGCCGATGACGTTAGCGCTGACGAGCCCTGAGTTGCCTGTGAAGGTCGCGGCGTCAAACTTGGCAGCGCCGGTGATGGTGACGTCGGCGAAGTTGGCGTCACCAGCGAAGATCGCGCTGACGAACCTGATGTCGCCGGTGAAGCTCGTGTCGCCGAACCTAGCCCCCCGGGTGAAGGTTGCGCCATCGAACCAGACGTCGCCGGTGAAGGTCGCGCTGAAGAACCAGGGGGAGTAGGCGAAAGTCGTGTTGCCGAACACGGCGTCGCCAACAAAGGTCGTGCCGCGGAACTTGACGTCGCCGGTGAAGGTCGCGCTGATGAACGTTACGCTGCCAGTGAAATTCGTATTGTGGAAGCTGACATCACCCGCAAATTTCGCGTTGCCGAAGTTGGCTTCGCCGACAAACGTCGCGTCAGCGAGCGTGGCTCCCCAGTTGAAGGTCGTGCCGCCAAATTCGGCGTCACCGCCAAAGTTCGCGTGGGAGAACCGGGCGCGGCGGGTAAAGGCCGCAGCAATGAATCTGACACCGCCGGCGAAGGTTGCGCTCTCGAATTCGGCGTCGCCGGTGAAGGTCGCGTGGGAGAACCCAGCGTCGCCGCTGAAGGTCGCCTGGGCAAACTCGGCAGGGCCAAAGGTCGCATTGTCGAACCGGGCGTCGCCGGTGAAGGTTGCGCCGACGAATCCGACTCGGTCGGTGAAGGTCGTGTGGGCGAACTCGGCCCCGCCGGTGAAGGTCGCGGCGACGAAGCTGCCGGTACGTACTCGGCAGTGCGCCAACTTGAAGTCGATCAGGTGAGCGTTCGCGAGGTTGAGTTCGATGTTCTCCCAGAACTTCCGATGGAGTCGGGGCTGGAGGTGCTCGACGAGGATGTCTTGAGCGGCGAGACGGACTTCTCGTTCCTGTACTCGCCCCTGGTGCTCCTGGAACTGATCGGCCAGGCTGGCGCGCGTCGACTCGGTGCCAGGCAAGGCGAAGGGCATCCGCAGGTAGGCACAGATGACGTTGACGATGCTCTGGCGCTGGCCGGGATTACTGTGGGCCAGCCGCTCGAGCGAGTACAGCCCGGCTAGCCGGACGGGGGCCTCGGCAGAACCGAGCTGGTCGGCGGCCTTGGTGTACAGGTCGGTGACGTTCTTCTCCGTGGCGTCGCTCTCGGTATGTTGCTGGCGCCGCACCGCCAACAGCAATGCGAAGATGCCGGTGGTGCCCGCGCCGACCCCAAGCCCCGTCTTGATCGCCTCGACCCGCGCCAACGCGCGCTTATCCGCATCGCCGGCTCGATCGGCCTCGCCGAGCAGCCAGCTGGTCGCCACCCACCCCACTGCGGCCACCACGATCGCGGCGACGACCACGAGCCACCAGCTCATCGCCGCAGCTCGGGTCCGCGGTGCCCGCTCCCCCCGTCGCCGCGCGCGACGCGCGACCGCCAGCCCGGTGAAGGTGACGGCAAACAGTGCCACTGGCACCGCTGACGGGCGCGCCCACCGCCCCAACGCGGGCCAGTCTACCCACCCGAGCAGCACCGCTATCCCGCTCACCAGCGCCACCCCGCTAAGCACCAGCACTCCACGCGCCGGCGGCCAGCTTTGCCAAACCGACCGAGACCACATCAGGCTCCATCTCGTCACGGAGAGTCAATCGCTGCGGAGCTTTCATGCGCTACATGGACGGACACCGCCAGCAATCGAATCCTGCCGGGACCCGTTCTGCCTCGTGCCAAGCTGGTTCCCGCTGGTCGTCCGGGGTTCCTGCGATGAGGTTCGAGCTCACATTCGACGGGTTTGGGTCCGTCGCAGCAAGTGCCCAACTTGGCGATGCGCCTGGTAAGACTGCAGCTCAGGATACCTTTACGGCTGCTGATCGGCGCCCGTTGGTCGGGCGCGACACCTGTGGACCATGAATAGACCGCAGCGGGAGCACGCAGGGCTGCTGTAGCACGTGGACGCTTCAATCCGACTGAGTCCGCATGATGGACCAGACGTCTGAGCACAAGCGACCCAGCGGCGGACGTCAAAGCGTCGCGACGTCACCTGCCGTCGAGCTGCCGGACCGCAGCTACGTCGTGACACTGGTCATTCGGACGACCAATGATCACCACCTTCAACCGCCACTCGAACTCCCGGAGGGCATTACCGCGACGATCGACGAGGCGGAAGTCGTACTGGAGGTACCCGCACGTGCGCCGGACGCCTCAACAGCGTTGCGTACCGCTGAGGAGGCGGCCTTGGACTTGATGATGACCCTTGCCGCGACATTTAGCGGCTACGAGTTCATCAGGGACCCACGTCAGCAGGTGCGCCGCACGGACGCTGGCTACCAGGCCGACGGCCCGCCGCCTCCGTTCGACGTGGTCGGCGGCGGGGTGACTGAGGCCGGAGCCGAAATGATTGATCCCACCGGCGAGCTGCGCCGGGCTGGACTGGTCGTCAACATGCACGGAGCTGCGACTGTCACTCACCCGCCGGCTGAAGACGTTCGCCGGTACGCGGGCCGGCGGGCGTGGCCGCCTCGGTTGCGCAACGGGCTGCGCCTGTTTCACGCAGCGCAGAATGCCAGCGACGAGGTCGTCAAGTTCACGCTTATCGCAGCTGCGTTGGAGGTACTCGTCGACGCCGAGAAGACCTCGCTGCTCGACCGGCTGAGCAAGGGGGCGCGTCGACGCCTCCGCGCCAACCTGGAAGGGGTGTTCGAGACCTTCGGCCTAACCAGGCCTGAGCGCGAGCGACTGCGAAACAGGGTTGACCACACCCAAGCGAAGGGCAGTTTCGAGGCGATCCGTGACTATCTCGCGTTGCACGACGTCCGCGTTGAGGACGGTGATGTGCGATGGTGGGCGCACCAGCGTGGACAGTTCCTGCATGAGGGCGCGTTCCTCGATGAGCCCGAGCGGCGTCATCGATTGGAGCATGCTGTGAGCGTTTGCCTGATCACCGAACTTGATCGCTATGTCCCGGGAAACCCTTGACCCCCGGGACTTAACGGCGTACTTGACCTGCGAAAACAGCGACAAAAGCAGTAAGGTGGATACTACTCAACTCGCAGGGTTCGCGGCAGTTTCCGTCGCGCTGGTCCACATCTGGTCCACGTCCGGAGCAATGCGAACGACGGGCGACTTTGTTCGCAAGCGCTGCGGAGCGCCGGCGCGATTTCGCCGGCGGCGCCAGCTGGTGAGGATTTATCGGATCAAACTTGGGCGCCGATGGTGCAATCCTCACGCCGTCCCCTGCGCGGACTTTCGTTATCCCTCGCTGCCTGCGGTTTCAGGTGACGTCGGGCGGCCAATGTGGGGCAAGGGGGCCCACCAAAGGCTTTCTTCGGTCGCGGTGGTGTCGATCGAAAATTTTGCAATAGCCCACTGATCTACTTGTTGCACTGCGCGATGTGTGGCTATCACGATTTCCTCAACTTCGTTTACGTGTAGTGCGTACGTTTGCCCAACTGTTAGATCCTCGTCTTTAAGTACTCGTGTAAAGCGCTCGTCAATGACGCCTCTCCGGTGTACCAGGATGTTTCTGATCGCGACGCCGCGGGATAGTGTTCGCCACAAGGGCTCAGAGAAGTCGATGGAAAATGCAAAGGACTTTCGGAAGTAATTTACGAGATCTTGAAACCCTTTAAATGAGAGGTCTGAGATCCGTTTTTCGGTGGCCCATCGGATAAACTCTTCGAGGGAGCCGTGTCGGAGTACATCTTCAAGGCTTACCTGTTCGCCGCTGCGCAACGTTTCCGGGCGTTTGATGTGGATCAAGGACGCTATGTCTGCCAAGTATGAAAGCAGGTTGTCAACTTCTCGGGTGACTACCATCTGTTGCTGAACACCTAATACGCTACGAGCGACCTTCTTATAGTAAGCGACTCGCTCAAGAGCCTTCTTCTCATGCTCTCCAGGTTCTTGATTCTTGCTTTCTGCTTCTGTGTCGGTAGCTTCGTTGCGGCCGTGCAGAATATGACGGATGTTGTCAAGCGTCTTCGCTAGCGCTAAGACATCTTTATTCTGCATTTGACCATACAGAAGTTGCTTCAATGTTTGAATTTGCGACTTGTAAAAAAGGCATGCAACCGGTGACGCAGTCGAGGGCGGGCGGGCATTCGACAATTCTCGGTCAAGGTCGTCCTGGTCGAGGCCTAGGACTTTTTGAAAAGCCATTTGGTTCCTATGCTGTGCCCAGTGTTGCTTTCTTCTGGGACGTCGACGGTAGTTGATGGCGAGAAGTTGGACGGCAGATTCGTTGCCTCAGGCTGGTCGCTGGATCTCATGGAGCTCGCTCGTGAAGTCGTCCACTTGAGCTTCGCCGACGTAATGACTCTGCAGCACGTCGGTGAGATCTCGGGCGACCATCGTCAACGACGGTAGCGATCGGCGACCGTTGGCAAGGGCGCGTCGGCCGTACGTAACGGCGCCATCGAGGTCGCCCTCACGTGCTGCGGCCACATCGAGGGTAATCTGCGCCTCTGCGATACGCATTGGCCATCGGTCATGATCTTGGAAGCCAGAGCTTACGCGGATCACTTCCTCCGACAGTTCACGTGCAAGACGGTCCTCGCCGACGTGTCGGTAACAATCCATCGCGTAGAAATCGTACTTCGAGGGGTCAACGACGAAGTGGTTGTCGACATTGGATGGGTAGTCGAGCTTGTCCAGGGCTACGCGACCGCGATCCAAAGTGGAGTTCATTTCAGCGGGCATACCCATGCGCGCGTAAGCCTTCGCCTGCTGGGCGATCAGCTGGACCGAAACGCTGTGCGTCCCGGCGACCTGTTCGCCGGCCTGTCCGGCTGCGAGCACGCCGCGGTAGTCGCCTGCAGTGAGGGGAGAACCAGGCAGTCATTTCGTGTGCCCAACCCATAATCCCGGAGCTACCGACTTCTTTGCCGAGGCTCAGCGCTGCTTGTCGGGTACCCTCGGCTGCTCGTCGATCTCCGAGGTCGTACTCAAGGCAGCCCACCAGCAGCGCGAGCCAGCCGGCTAGCTCCAACGTGTCGCGTCGTTGTCGGAAGTTCAGCCGTTGTTCCTGCATCTCAACAAGTCGGCGCAACCATTGTCGCCCCTCGGTGATCAGTTCAAACGGCGGTTGCCGCGCGTACTCCGAACACAGCCGGTCCACGGTGATTCGAACAGCCTGCAAGGTCGCGTCGTTCACGTCCGAAGCTTGAAGTCGGCTGACGATCTCGAGCGTGTCCATTCCTGTTGCGCTGAGTAGCTCCGCTGCGTCGCTGCGGGACGATTCGGGCGGGAAGAGTGCTTTGGTGGCCGTGTTCAGCGTGGTTGCGATCAGCGGCGCGTAGTGGCCGCCGGGCTTGTTCTCGCCACGCTCCCACGCCTTCCAGCGGCGCAGCAGGTTGTCGTGATCGGGCAGATCCCCATCCGAGTGCCGGCGCATCTGCTCGACAGCTTCAGCCTGCGACCAACCCCGCGCTTCTCGCATGCTGCGGATCCGTCGAGCCCAGCTTGGCTGACCGTCGCCCATGCTTCTATCCTCCCCGGCCTGGTCGGCACCCGTCGCCTCCCAGTGTGGCATCTCCCGGAGCCAACCAGCAGTGATGTGACGGTGATGGACATGTATCACCACATCACCTAGTTGTCACCATTCGTGACACTGTGATTGGCACTGCGTAGTTGCGACCTTGGTGACATGGAGATCAGCGACGCCAGCGCAATGGCGTCAGTCGGCGAGACGGGCGGGCTGTGGCACGTCGGCGATACGTGTCGTCGCCCTGCGTGTCAGTCACTCTCGCTCTTCGAGCTTGGCCTCGATCGTCGCGAGTCGGGTGGCGATCTCCTTGAGGGATTGCGCGATCTCTGGCCAGTGGTCGCCTTCCTGGTTGTCGCCGTCGAGTGTTTCCACGTCCAGGTCGGCGCGCACGGTCGAACCGGTGCCATGTCGCGTCACGATCACGCCCTGCTCGCGGAGGCGACCGATTGCGCTCTGCACGGTGCCGACGGCGACGCCGTACTCCTCTGCCAGCGCCTTGTAGCTCGGCAATGCGTCGCCGGGGGCGTATTGGCCGCTGCGGATCGCCTTGGTCAACGACTCTGCCAGCTGCAAGTACGGCGGTCCGGGTCGATTCGCGTCTGGTTGTCCCATGTGACACACGGTACAGCTGGGTGGCTTAGCTCTCTCAATGTACCAAGAATATTGACTCTCTTGACACAGCTAGCTAGTGTCGCACTTGTTGCAGGCAGTGTCGCAACCCCTGGTGAACAGCAAGAAGCCCCGACCGGTGTTGGCGCACCGGCCGAGGCACGCACCGAAACCTTGGGAGAAAACGATGCAGGTTGAGCGTACCCGGTCGTACCGGGTCCGAGAGGTCGCTGACGGTTTGGACGTCTCGGCGGCCACGATCTACCGGGCGGTGGAGACGGGCGCGCTGCGGGCGCGCCGGGTCGGCACCGGTAAGGGCGCGGTCCGGATCCCGGGCGACGCGCTCGAGAACTACCTCGCCGCGTGCGAGCTGGCCGCGGTGACACAGGCGCCCAGTTCGGCGGTTGTGGTCGAGGACGTGGCCTGATGCGCGGGCGCGGAAACGGCGCGCTGGCCGCGCAGCGGCTCGCCGGCATGGCTGGCCGCGGCGGCGACTGCCTGGAGTTTGCTGCCGAGTGGTTGGCGGCCGTGGTCGAGGAGACCGGAGACCGGATCGGCCACGCGCTCGCGTACCGGCAGTGCCGTCGGGCCCGCACGGCCGCGGCGGAGTATGTCGGCGACTCGGGTCGCGAGAGTCGGTGGTCGCGGTGACGGCCACGACCGTTGAGCGTGGAAACGCGGAGGGGTTGGGGAGCCTCAGTGAGGCCGAGGCGCGCGAGCTGGTGGCCCGCGCCGCGTCGGGGGACCGGGACGCGTGGGGCGAGCTGTTTCAGCAGGGCCGTTCGACGGTGACCCGGTACCTGTCGCGCCGGATCTCGAATCAGGCCGATGTGGACGATGTCGTGCACGATGCGTTCCTGCGGCTGACGGATAGGGCGCAGGCGGGCAAGTTGGATGACGTCGGCGCGGTCGGTTCGTGGTTGTGCGGTCTGGCCTCGTATTCGCTGACGGAGTACGGGCAGCGGCAATGGCGGCGGCGCGCCGAGGTGGACGAGACGATCCGTGCGTCTCAGCTCGAACCGGCGGAGCCCGCTTACGAGCGGGAGTCGCGTCCGTTGTCGCCTCGGGTGGCCGCGGCGTTGGAGACGTTGACTCCGGCGCAGCGGCAGGCGGTGGAGCTGCGCTACCTGGACGGGCTGTCCAGTGAGGGTGCTGCGAGCACGGCCGGGATCAGCGTCGAGGCAATCGCCAATCGCTGTCACAAGGCTCGGAGGCAGCTGCGGGCCGAGCTGGCCGATCTGGAACCCGAGGCGCGGTCGCCGCTGGCCGAGGTGAGCAAGAAGGAGGCGGTGCACCAGGCGTTCGCCGCGGTCGGCGAGGACGACGCGGCGAAGGTGGCGACGTGGCTGCGTGATCAGGGCGTGCAGGTGTCGGAGAGCCACATCCGCGGCATCCGCAGCGGCATGTTCGGGTCGCCGCCGGCCGAGGTCGCGCCGGAGGCAGTGCGCACGGCGCCGCCCAAGCGCGCGACGAAGGGGGAGCAGGTGCGCGACGCGGCGCGCCGGTTCCGTGACGAGCACGGCGCGCTGCCGACCATCGAGCAACTGACCCAGCAGACCGGGGTGCTGCGGCGATACGCGCGCGCCGCGCTCGACGACCTCGGCGCCGAGGGGGACTCGGTTGCCGACGGGTCGGCGGGTGAGTCGCTGGCCGAGCAGGTGCGCCGCTCCGGTGACGCGGTGCGCGCGGTCGAGGAAGCGATGGAGCGTTCCGACGGCGGGGCCGCGGCCGAAGACGAGCAGCGGGCCGAGCGGGTGGCGCGCTGGCAGGCCGACGACGCAGCTGCTGAGGCGGCGCAGGAGTCGCAGCTGTCCTACGGGATGGCGTCATGACGCGGGCGGCGAGGACCCGGCGGTTCGCGGCCGGGTTCGGCGAGCTGACCGAGGGCGACGCGGCGGCGTTGGTGGCCCGGGTGCAGGCGGGGGACTTGGAGGCGCTGGGGGAGCTGTATCGGCACGGCCGGGAGCGGGTGCGGCAGTACCTGGTCGGCAAGGTGACCGACAAGGCCGACGTCGAGGACCTGATCCAGGAGACGTTCCTGCGGGCCCCGGAGCAGGCGTCCGCCTTCAACCCGGACACGACCGATGTGGGTGCGTGGCTGTGCGGCTGGGTGGCTCGCTGGGCCGTGGTCGACTACAGCCGCCACGACCGGTTCCGGCAGGTGTCGGCGGTCGAGGCAGCGGCGAAGGATGCGCTGACCGAGCCTGCGGACAACGACGCGGTGGCGCGGCAGGAGCGGGAAGCCACGCCGTTGTCGCCGCGGATGGTGCGGGCGCTGGCGGGGCTGAGGCCGTTGCAGCGGCGCGGGATGCAGCTGCGGTTCCTGGACGAGCTGCACCCGGAGCAGGCGGCCGAGGTGGCGGGCACGACCGCCGCGGCGATCAAGACGGCGTGCTCGGAGGCGCGCAAGCGGCTGCGGGCGGAGCTGGCCGACCTGGTCCCGGCGTCCGGCGAGTCGCCGACGGCGGGGTTGAGCAAGGCGGCCGCGGTCCGCGCGGCGTTGCGGGAGACCGGGGACGACATGCCCGCGGCGCTGGCTCAGCTGGCCGAGCAGGGAGTCACGGTTCCCGCGGCCTACGCCCGGAACGTGCGCGACGCCCGTGACGCGGCGGCGAAGGCACCGAAGGCGAAGGGGCCGTGGCCGCAGCGCAAGAGCGACGCGGCGCGCGCGGCGGCGCGGGAGTTCGCGGCCGAGCACGGCGAGTTGCCGTCTGGGGTGCGGCTGGCGGAGCTGGCCGGCGTGTCGACCGGCACGGCCTCGACCGTGCTGGCCGAGATGCGCGCGCAGGCCGAGCGGACGACAGGGGACACGGCGGCCGAGCAGGCCGAGCAGCACGACGACGGGCACGAGGTGTCCGTGGACATTCCGACGCAACGTCCGTCGATGGAGGGTGACGTGAACAGCGCGGCCACGATCGAGTCCGGCACCGACCTGCGATCCGCGCTCCGAGCGGTCGCGTCCTACCAGCGGGCGACGTGCGATCCGGGCGCGTCGGACCTCGACGCGGTCGCGCTGGCACGTTCGCTCAGCCTCGACGACGTCGCCGAGGCGGTCGAGGACCCCGGGCTGCGGGAGGCCTACCGGCGGGTGCTGGCCGCCAGCGGGGACGTGATCGACCGCGAGTTCGGCGATGGCGCCGAGTCGCTGCCCACGTCGGCCGGGCAGGAGCTGTCTGCCGCCGAGGCAGTGGCGCAGGCCGAGGACGAGGTCGCGATGGTGTGCGTGCCGTGCCCGTCGTGCGTCGGGTCGCCGGGACGCAAGCCGTGGTCGGCGCCGGGCACCGCGTGCGGAGTGTGCCTGGGGGAAAAGGAGCTGCGGATCGGGATGGACCCGGCCGAGCACCCGGGCATGGACCGCGACGCCGCGCGGGCGAGCGTCGAGTCGATGGCCGAGCAGGTCCGCGACTCCGGTGACGCGGTGCGTGCGGCGGAGGAAGCCGTGGAGCGCGTGGCCGGCGGCGGCGCTGTGGACGAGGACGGCGAGCGGGCCGAGCGGGTGGCGCGCTGGCAGGCCGAGGACCGCGCCGACGAGACCGCGCGGGCCGATGACGGCGCACTGGAGCTGACGGCATGACGGCGCCGCGTCCGGGCAAATCTTTTCCGGCTTCGCCCTGTGCTCCCGACTGGACCTTCGACGACTGTGCGGGAGAGCTGATGAGCGAGGGCGTGCCGCAGACGAGCTGCGGTTGCCCGGACGTGGCGCAGCTGCGCCGTGAGGTGCGGGCGCTGCGGGTGGTCGTCGAGGCGGTGCCGGACCTGTTCGAGTACGTCGAGCAGTTGGCCGCGATCGTTCAGCACCTCACTGGACACGATGCTGCGGCGGTGCCGGCGGGGGAGTCGGCGGCCGGTCCGCAGAGCGCGATCGGTGATGCGCGGTGAACGGGCGCGCGGTGTCCATTCCGGTCGTCCAGTCCGGGGCCGTTCAACGGCTGGCGTTGGTGTCCGTTCAGTGCGGGCGCGTTCAGCGCGCGTCGTTGGACGCGTTCAGTGCGGCGGCGTGGGGTGGACGTTCAGCCGAGGTGCCCGGATTCGTTCAGTTGACGCCGTTGCGGTCGTGCGGCGCGATCGTTGCCGGACAGCGCCGACCAGTCAGCGCGCCGCCGCTGTCGAGGTCGTGCCGAGCAGCAGCCGATGCTTTCGCGCTAACCGCGTCGCACCGAGATCGTCTCAGCGCCTCCCAGCACACCCCGGCAGCCCTCTCAAGTCAGCCCCAGCACCAGCACAGCCACAGCGGCTCTCCACGCCCTACAGCTCCAGCAATCACCACCTCAACTCACGACGAAAACCAGCACCACCAACACGAACTCATCATCACCACGTCACTCATCACAGCAGAACCACCGAGTAAGCCATCAATTCAAGTCAAGACACTCAACAGCACCTCACCTCAGAAGACAGCCCAAGAACTAATACCGAATGCATACCGAATGCACACCTTGGCATCACGATCCGATGGGCCGCTGCGCCGTGGCCGGCGCGCGGGAACACGATCGCCGTTGTTGATCTTCATGTCCCGCTAGTTGATCTTGTTAGGGGGTTCTGATGCTGTCGATCGGGCAGGGCTACTCGGTCCGCTACCTCACCGAGGAGGTCGCGAAGGGCCGGGAGAACTACTACACCGACGCCGTGGCCGCGGGGGAGCCGCCGGGCCGCTGGTACGGCAGTGGGGCTGAGGAACTCGGCCTGACCGGGCTGGTTGACGAGCAGGACATGCGCGCGGTCTACGAGTGCTTCGTCGACCCGCGCGACGACGCGTTCAAGGATCCGGCCCGGTGGGCCGAGGCGTCCACTCTGGGCCACACCGGCCGGAAGTATCCGACGGAGGACGAGTTGTACGCCGCCGCACTGGACGCCGAGCCCGGCGCGACGCCTGAACGCCGCGAGGAACTTCGGTTGGCGGCGAGCAAGTCGGCGCGGCAGAACGTGGCCTTTTGGACGCGACGTTCAGCGTCCAGAAGTCGGTGACCGTCCTGCACACCTCGTTCGAGGCACAGCAGGTGAAGGCTGAACGGACGGCGCAGCGGCTCGCCGAGGCGTTGGACGCCGCGTCCACCGCGGGCGCGGAACCGGCCGAGTTGGCGGAACTGGCCCGGCAGCGCGACGACGCGAGCGCCGCTGCGGTGTCGTGGAAGACGCACCGCGACGCGGTCGAAGATGCGATCTGGGCCGGGAACCGGGCGAGCCTGGACTACCTGTCCGAGCACGCCGGCTACAGCCGGGTCGGGCACCACGGCGGCGCCGCGGGCCGGTTCATCGACGCCCACGACTACGTGGTGGCGTCGTTCTTCCAGCACGACTCGCGCAACCACGACCCCCAGTTGCACATCCACAACGCGATCCTCAACCGCGTGCAGGGCGCCGACGGAAAGTGGCGGACCCTGGACTCGAAGGCGATGTACAAGTTCCGGGGCGCCGCCGCCGCGGTCGGCGAACGCACCATGGAAGAACACCTCGCACGCGCACTCGGCGTGCGGTTCGCGACCCGGCCGGACGGCAAGTCCCGCGAGGTCGTCGGGATCGACCAGCGGGTGATGGAGCTGTTCAGCTCGCGGCGCCGCGCGATCACGAAGAAGACCGCCAGCCTTGTCGAGGCGTTCGAGACGAAGTTCGGGCGTGAGCCGAACTCGCTGGAGCTGAACCGGTTGCAGCAGCAGGCCACCTTCGCCACCCGCAAGGCCAAGTCGCACGACGGCGAGACCGTCGAGGCGCGCCTGGAGCGGTGGGACCGGGAACTGCGGGCAGAGGTGGCCGGCGGGCTCGGCGCGGTCGCCCGCGACGT
The DNA here is from genome assembly GCF_040650695.1 of Amycolatopsis sp. NPDC048633. NCBI lineage: Bacteria > Bacillati > Actinomycetota > Actinomycetes > Pseudonocardiales > Pseudonocardiaceae > Amycolatopsis > Amycolatopsis sp. NPDC048633. The sequence goes on along the minus strand of NZ_JBEZHS010000043.1, from coordinate 66,458 downwards.
TCTGAACCTCGACCACGGGGCGCGCGAGGACGTCGCGTGGTCCCCGGCCGAGGTGCTGAAGACGGCACTGGCGGACGTGCAGTCCACAAAGGCTGGGTGGACCGAGCCGGACCTCACGCGTGCGATCTCCGATGCGCTGCCGGATCAGCTCGGCGACCTCGACGGGTCCCAGGTGACGCGGCTGTTGGACACGCTGACCGCCGAGGGCGTGAAGCTGGCGACACTGCTGGGTACCGACCGACCGGGCGTGGCGGTGCTGCCGGACGCGTTGAAGCTGGCCAACGGCCGCTCCGCCTACGAAGCCCCGGCGTCCCGCCTCTACGCGACCCCGGAGCAGGTCCACACCGAACGGGCACTGGCCGCCGCGACCGCGCGCCGGGGCGCCCCGATGCTGGACGGACCGGCGGTGGACGGATTCGTGTCGGCACTGGCCGAGCAGGGCGTGGTGCTCGGCGCGGACCAAGCCGCGGCGGTGCGCGGCGTGCTCGCGTCCGGCGCTGCGGTCGAGTCGCTGGTCGGCCCAGCTGGAACCGGCAAGTCTTTTGTGGTCGGCGCGCTGGCCAAGGCGTGGCAGGACCCGGCCCTGTGGGACGGGGCCGCACGAAAGGTGGTCGGGCTGGCCTCCAGCCAGGTCGCCACAGACGTGCTCGCCGGCGAGGGGCTGACCGCGCGCAACATCGCGCGGTGGCTGACCGCCCAGGCGCGGCTAGAGGACGGCAGCACGCACCCGGAACACGAGGCGTGGCGGCTGAACCCGGGTGACCTGGTGGTGGTGGACGAGTCGGCGATGGCCAACACCGCCGAACTCGCGAAGATCCACCACCACGTCGAGCAGGCCGGGGCGAAGCTGCTGCTGACCGGCGACCACCGCCAACTCGCCGCGATCGGCGCGGGCGGCGGCATGGAACTGATGGCCGACGCGGGCGCGGCCTACGAGCTGACCGAGGTCCGCCGCTTCGCGGCGGACTGGGAGCGTGCGGCGTCGCTACGGCTGCGCGACGGCGACGAATCCGTGCTGGGGGAGTACCACAAGCACGGCCGGATCATCGACGCCGGCACCCGCGAGCAGGCCGAGACCGCGGCGGCGAAGGCGTGGCTGGCCGACACCCTCGCCGGGAAGCACTCGATCCTCACCGTCGACACCAACGAGCAGGCCGCGCAGCTGTGCGCGGAACTGCGCAACGAGCTTGTCCGGCTCGGCAAGGTCGCCGAGTCTGGCGTCCCGCTCGGCCTGCAGGGCACCTACGCCGGCGTCGGGGACCTGGTCCAGGCCCGCCGCAACGGCTGGGATCTGGCCGGGTTCGAGGGCAACACGGAGGCGCCGATCAACCGCAAGCAGTACCGCGTCCTCGACACCCGCGAGGACGGCGGCCTGCTCGTCGCCCGCGTTCTGGGGCGCGAGGACGGCGTCGGCGAGGTGCTGGGGGATCAGATCACACTGCCCGGCTCCTACGTCGGCGAGCACGTCGCGCTCGGCTACGCCTCGACCGTCCACAGTGCCCAGGGGCTCACGGTCGACACGAGCCACGCGGTGGTGACCGAGTCGACCGGGCAGGAAGCCCTCTACGTCGGGCTGACCCGTGGCCGGCACGGCAACACCGCGCACGTGTCCACGGTGGCAGTACCGAAGGACGCGCCCGGCGGCGCCGCCTTGAACGCGGTGCACAGGAAGCCCGCCGCGGTGCTGGCGGGCGCGTTCGAGGGCACCGGCCCGCAGCGCTCCGCGTTGCAGGAGGCCACCGAAGCCGCCGCCGAGGCCGAGGCGATCCGAACCCCGGCCGAACTGCTGGCCGACGCGACCGAGCTGGCCACCGCCGGGCGGACGGCGCGGTGGCTGGACGAACTGGTGGAGGACGGGAAGCTCACCGACAACGAGCGGGCCCGGATGGCCGCCGAGGACGGCGCGGCGACCCTGTCGCGGGTGCTGCGGCGGGCGGAGCTGGCCGGGCACGACCCGCGGCAGGTCCTCGACGACGCAGTGACCGCCCGCGACTTCGGCGGCTCCCGACAGCTCACGAACGTGATCAACGGCCGGATCACCAAGAACGTGAGCCTCGAACCGGTCGGATCGTCCTACGCCGACTGGCTGCCGACTGTGGACGACACGCAGTGGTCGACCTACCTGCGGTCGCTGGCCGACACCGCCGACGCGCGCCGCCAGGAACTCGGCCAGCAGCTCGCGGCCGAGCCGCAGCAGTGGGCGCTGGAGGCGTTCGGCCCGGTGCCCGAGGAACCCGACGCGCGCGACCAGTGGGTGGAGCGTGCGTCGGTGGTAGGTGCGCACCGGGAGCTGACCGGACACGACGACGACGCGGCCGCGTTAGGTGCTGCGCCGAAAGCCGGGCAGGCCGAGGTCTACGCGTCGTGGCGCGCATCATGGAGAGCGCTCGGGCAGCCCAAGTCCGGCGAGGACGAACTGGAGATGACCGACGGGCGGCTGCTGATGCGCGCCCGGGCGTGGGACCGGGAGAAGACGTGGGGTCCGAAGTTCGTCGGCAACGAGCTCGCCGGTACCCACCAGGCGATCGACTCCCGGCGGCGCGATGCGGTGATGCGCCGCGCCGAAGCCGATGCCACAGCCGATGAGGCGGAGCGGACTCGACTGCTGCGGGAAGCCGGCGAGGCCGAGGCGCTCGCCGACCTGCTCGCGCGGCAGGCGATCGAGCTGGAAGCGGCGGACGAAGCCCGCGCGTTGTGGTTCGCCCACACCGCCGAGACCCGCGCAGCTGCCGACCGCGCCCGGCTCGAGTTGTCGAAACGAGCCGTTGACGGGGAACCGGTCGAGACGGTCACGACCCAGGAGTGGCTCGACGCCCACGACGAGCACATGGCCGAGGAAGACGTCCACCGCGAGGTCACCGACGAACACGACCTCACCGGCGTGGCCGAGCAGCGCGCTGCCGACCTCGCCACCGTCGACCAGCAGGCCGATGACGCCGTGGAGACGGACGTCAGCGACGTGCGGGACGTCGCTGCCGAGGAGCCGCCAGTGACGGAGTCGCAGGACGTGCGGGTGCTGTCGGCGCCCGAGACCGCCGATGCCGTCGACCTAGCGCGGCGAGCGCTGTTGGAGATCCAGGCTCGCGACGCCGCCGACAACCAGCGTGCCGCCGAGGAAGCACAAGCCGCTGAGATGCACCGGCGAAACACCGCCGACACGGCCGAGGCGACCCAGTCCGACGACGACGCGGCGGTGACGTGGTGACCGGTCAGCCCTGGGTCGAGGCCGGGGTGGGAACTTCGATCGGCGGGTTCCCGCTCCGGTACCACGCCCATTCGAAGGTCTGGTGGATAGCCAACAGCCAGCCCGGTCGCTCCTCAAGCCACGTCGGCACCGGCCGGCGGTCGAGCAGTTTCGCCGCAGCCAAGGCTTCCGGCTCGATCGTCTCCGCGATCGCACAGGCAGAACGGCGCGTGATCGGAGCCGGCGCGAGGTACGTCCGGCCGTCCGAGGAACGAACCGTTGCCGTGGCAAGCCACCGGCACGTCATCACCACTCCGAAGGCCGACCAGGTCAACTCCCGGTCGTATAGTTCTTCGGCGGCCAGCCACAGCCGCGCGAACGTCGCGACGGGAACACGCACGTTCCCGTGGGGAATCAGGTCGAAGTCGCGTCCCGTCAGCTCCATGCCCCCGATGGTGACACCCAGCACCGACAAAAACCGGCGCCGAGCAGTCGAAATGTGCGCCGAACGGGTGGCAAAAGAAAGACATGTCCTCGCCGGACGGGCAGGCACTCCGGGATGGTCAAGAAAAGCGGTCCGGTTGCGTTCGTGCGTGCCTGTCGTCCATCCCGTCGACCTCCACAAGGGCTATCAAGTCTGTCAAGGGGGCAGACCGCACGCACACTCACCACCCCAGGAACGGGGCCCCCTTGACAGACTTGATCGGGCTTACGCCAGGTCGACGGGATGGACGAAGAGGCCCTCACTAGGGGGTGGCAACGGAAAAGCGGCCTGTCGGCCGCAAAAACCCCGGCAGGTCCGGGATGGATCAGCACCAGGAGCCCCGGATGAGCACCGAGAAGAGCCAGAGAAACGAGATCGGTCCGCCGATCGGTGTTGAGCTTGCCGTCGACGTCGAAGAGCTGGAGGACCGGGCCAAGCCGTTCCGGGCGCGCGTCCGGTGGACGGATCCGGTCACGAAGAAGCGTCGGTCGCTGTCACGGTCGAAGGCTACCCGCGAGGAGGCCGAGGACTGGTGCGACGAGATGCGCAAGCTGGCCGCCGGCGGTGTCGACCCGGACGCCGCCACGATGCCGCTCGCCTCGTACGGCGACCTCAACCTGCCCTTGGCCCTTAAGGGGTTGGCCGCGAAGACGACGGACCCGTATCTGGCGGGCTGGCGCAAGCGCGTGAAGCCCACGCTCGGCCACATTCCCGTCCGGATGGTGACCTACGGTGCGGTCGATCGCGCTGCCATAAGCTGGATTGCCGACGGGTGCACCAAATCCGTGATTAAGAACAGCTTGGCGATGCTTGTCCGGGTCATGGAGCAGGCGTACCGCGACGGGCTCGTGGATCGAAACCCGGCCAGGATCACCGGGTGGCAGCGTGAGTTCCAGCTCGCCGAGGACGAACTCGACGATCCGCGGTCACTGGCGTTGCCGGACTGGGAGACGCTGGAGCGGCTGGCGAGCGCGCTCGTGGCGCGGGCGGCCGACAACTACGCGGGTTGGGGAAACGTGGTCAGGTTTAAGGCGTGCACGGCCGCACGGATCGGAGAGGTCTCCGGCATCCGTGTGTGCGACGTCGACCGCGAGAGCTGGATCTGGAACGTGCGTCGGCAGACGACGCCCGGCCCGGGCGGGTTGTTGAACAAGGCCACGAAAGGGCGGCGGGCGCGCAAAGTGCCGTTGATCGAGGAGATCCGTCCGTTGGTGGCGAGCCGCCTCGACGCGGTCGGCGCGAACCCGATGGCCCGGTTGTTCACGGGTCCGCGTGGCGGGTGCGTGACGACGGCGATCCTCCGGGACGCGACCCACTGGGACGAGGTGGTCACCAAGCTGGGTTACGAGCACCTTCGTCGCCACGACCTCCGGCACACTGGGCTGACGTGGCTAGCCGACTCAGGTGTACCGGTCCATGTGCTCCGGGTGATTGCGGGCCACGGGTCGCTCAGCACCACGCAGCGCTACCTTCACCCGGATCTCAGCTCGATCCGGGATGCTGGCGACCTGCTGAGTGCGCACCTGTCTGCTCCGCGGTCAACGAGCGGTCCACGGCTGCGCGTCGTATAGCTCGGCCATCCCGGAGGTCGTGCCCGCCAACTGTTCACGCCTATCGGGTTGGGGCTCTGGCCGACCTTTTAGGCGAGGGCGAGTCTCAATCGAGCCTAATGTTCAGGCGCTTGCCGTAGATGGGCCTGCCTCTGACTTGGGCGTATGGAAATAGGCTATGTTGAGGGTTTTTGCGGAGCATCTGTTGTAGTGCACGGTATTCGCCCAGGTATATCTCGTGCTCGAAGTCGGCTTGCCCCTCAAGCCGTAGCGGTAGTTGGCCGCCGGCAACATCGCTCATCCGGTTGAGAACGTCACGGCCTCGCGGCCGCCGCTGCGTGTCTGAGGAGTAGTAGCCCAGCTCAGTCACCGTCGCGGGGTATCGCCCATGGTTGACGATGTGGACACGAAGAACGGTTCGTTCGCCGTCGTCGACCACCGACCCGTTGACCGTGATGTGAGCGCCGGACCGTCGCCAGGACACGATTTGCCACGCCAGCGTCGTAGTCGACACCAATAGCGCGAGCCATGCCACCACCACAGTTGTCACGTGCGCACCTCTAGATCAGTCGCCGTCCGCCGACTGGTCCACAGGTGGTCCACGTCGCCGCGTGGGCGTAGATCAACTGTCGACCCCGCCATGATCAACACAAAGGGCCCGTGAGCTGCGCTTATGCTGCTCACGGGCCCTGCACGTGCGTCCGTCGGGCTGACAGGATTCGAACCTGCGACCCCTTGACCCCCAGTCAAGTGCGCTACCAAACTGCGCCACAGCCCGGACCCGCACTCGCTGAGTGCGTGATAAGTACTCTAGCGTGCCCGCCGAACGGCCCTGCGCGCGGGGCCCTGATCCGCCTGACCTGCGGAAACAGGTCAGGCGAACCAAAGTCACGTCACGCAGCGTTGCCCGCGTGGGTCAGCGTCTGCCACGCCACGAACAGGTTGTTCGAGCCCGCCGGGCGCTGGCGCTCCGTCAGGGTCTGCGTGTTCGTCATCGCGATGCCCAGGCGCGTGTTCAACGCGTTGAACCCGACCTCCGTCACCGGGCCCAGGCCGAGGTTCAGCTTGCCGCCGCAGAGCCACGATGGCACCGCCGTGCCCAGCTGGTACTTCGACTGGAACCCCAGGGCCTGGCGCAGGCGCTCGCCCACGTCCGTTCCGTACACGTCCTGGCCCTGGATGCGCAGCGTCTCCGCCACGTCCGCGATCGACGCGATTCCATAACCCGTGTGGACGAAGTCTCGGCACGTCTCTTGCGTCAGGCCGTCCACGAACGTTCCCTGGCCCTGCCAATAGCCCACGATCTGGTCCCGCGTGGACAGTCCGCTGCCGGGAACCGTCTTCGGCAAAGAACCATCCGAGGCGATGTACACATAAGCAGCGACGCGGTTTCGGTACCGGGTAACCGCCTTGTCGAAGTTCGTCTTGTCCTCGAGGAACACCGAGATGCCTACCGCGGCCTCCATCATGGACAGTTCCCAGTTGCCGTTGCTGTTGCTGCCGTTGATGATTTTGTTCAGATACACGTTGCGCAGCATCGTTCCGAAGCGGCCCGAGTTCGGCCAGCTCGTGTACGTGTACTTGATGATCTCCGCCGCGCGGGGCCAGGACGAGCCCGCCCAGCCCGTCTGCAACGGCGCGTTGCTGTTGGTGTGGTTCGTGATCGTCGCCGACCACGCGTCCATCAACGCGATCGCCTTCTGGGCGTAACGAGCGTCGCCGGAGATGTACCAGATCAGGGCGTCCGTGTACGCCGCGATCGCGTCTTCCCGCTCGTCGGTGCAGCCGTAGTTCGGGTTCGAGTACGAGCCGCATTCGACGACCGAACGCGGCTTCGGCGTCCGCGAAAGCGATGCGTACGTACTCGACTTGGCCTGGTCGTAAGCCGCTTTCCAGGGCTGGGCGCCGGCGTTCACCTGCGTCTTGACGAAGTCCAGCTGCGGACGGCTGACCAGGACGCCCGGATGCGTGAACGTCGCCGGCGCCGCGGGGGCCGGGGTGGCGACCAGGCCCAATGCGAGCGGGACGAGGGCGGCGAGCGTGACGACTTTTCTCAAGCGGGACATGGCTCTCCTCGAGACGACGATGTCTGGGGGTCCGGCCAGTGTCATGGTCCAGACCATCGCGCGTCAAGGAAACAACAGTCCTTTCTTCGCCACCTGAAGAAAAGAACCGGAAAATGTTCAGCCCGCTGAACGGAAGGCGGTTTCCGTTCAGCGGGCTGAACAGCCGTACCGTTAACCGAGACCGGCGCTGACCGCGTTCATCAACGTCCCGGTGTCACCCGACATCTCCCACGCCATCACGCCGAGCAGGCCGCGCTGCTTCAGCCACGTCGTCTTCAGCCCGATCGACCAAGCGTCGTCGAACGTCCACCACTGGCCGCCATTCCCGGTGTAGCACGACGTCGCCACCGCGGCCGTGTCGTGGCGGACCGTGCACCCCGGGACGCTCGCCACCAAGTTGGCGTACCCCCGGGTTCCCGCTTCCTCGGCGAACTGCCCCGGAGCCGCGCCGGTCGCCGACTGCCACTCGCCGCTCTTGCCACCGTCGGCCACCCCCTGCCAACCCCGGCCGTAGAACGCCAGCCCCAGCGTCAACCGGCGTGGATCGACGCCCGCGTTCGTGTACGCGTTGATCGCCGCTTCCGCGCTGAAATGGAAGTTGTACGGGTCGTCCGCGTCCGCGTACAGGTTGCCCTGGTGGCCCGTCCGGTTCGGCTCCCACGAGTTGTCGCTGCCCGAACCGTGGAAGTCGTACCCCTGCACGTTCGCCACGTCGAGGTAGGTGAAGATCTTCGACAGGTCCCAGCCGGCCGCCACCTTGGCCGGGTCCGCCGGGGTGAACGCGTGCAGCTGGTAGCGCTTGCCGGTCGTCGCGCCGTACGCGTCCAGCTGCGTGCGGAACTCGGCCATCAGCGCCGTCAGGTTGTTCTTGTCGTTCGCGCTCCAGTGGTTGCCCGGGTGACCGTCGGCGCTGCCGGGCCACTCCCAGTCGAGGTCGATGCCGTCGAAGATGCCGGCCGCCGTGCCCGGGCCGCCCGCGCCGCCGTAGGTCGCGAGGTTGCCCTTGATCCACGTGTCGACGCACGACGAAACGAACTTCTTGCGCGACGCGTCCGTGGCCGCGACGTCCGAGAAGTACTTCGAATACGTCCAGCCGCCCAGCGAGACCAGCACCTTCAGGTTCGGGTGCTTCGCCTTGAGCTTCTTGAGCTGGTTGAAGTTGCCGCGCAACGACTCCCAGCCCGTGTCGGCCACGCCGTCCACCGACTGCGCCGCCGAGAACGGCCGCGAGTAGTCGGCTTCGGCGTCGCCCGCGCCGTCACCCTGGTTGGGGTCCTGCGGGTTCGCCGTCGTGCCCTTCGTGACGCCGGACAGGCAGGTCAGGTTCACCGGGTCGATGTTCTCGAACGCGTACAGCAGGTGCGTGAGCTTGGCAGCCGCCCCTGACGTCTCGAGGTTCTTCACGAAGTACTGGCGCCCGTAGATGCCCCACTGCACGAAGTACCCGACCTTCGCGTACCCGGAGACGATGTCACCGGTCCGGGCGGTCACCGCGGTGCTCGGCGCCGACACGTTGTCGTAGCCGTCCCGGGCGCGCACCGTGAACGTGTACGAAGTGGACGGTGCCAGCCCGGTCACGACGGCGGACGTCGTGGTCACCGTCGTCGCCAGGGCGGAGCCGCGGTAGACGTCGTAGCTGACGACCCCGGTGTTGTCCGTCGAAGCGTTCCAGGCGAGTGACACGCTGCCCGAGTCGGCGGCCGTCGAGCGCAGCCCACCCGGTGCGGAAGGCGCCTGAGTGTCGTCGGCCGGGCTGTTCGTCGTGACGGCCAACGCGGTGCTCGCGGGCGAAGTCGTCCCCTTCGAGTCCTTGGCCTTCACCGTGAACGAGTACGCGGTGCCCGGCGCGAGCCCGCTGATCGTGGCGCTCGTCCCGGTCACCGACGTGGCCAGGGAAGTTCCCTGGTAGACGTCGTAGCCGGTCACCGGCAGCGAGCCGGCGGCCGACGCGTTCCAGGCCAGCGCGACCGTCTTGGTCGTCTTCGCGACCAGCCGCAGGCTCGCCGGCGCGCCCGGGGGAGTGTCGGGTGAACCGTCGCAGTTCGCGTTGTCGACGCGGCACTGCGCCGGCGTCGCGGCCGCGCTGAGCCGGAAGGTCGGGCTGTACGGGTAGGTGGTCCGGCCCGGCGCCAGCGTCGCGATGTAGTACGCCGGGGTGAGCGTGACTTGCGTGCCGTTCTGCGTCACCGTCCCGTTTTCGCCGGTCGACGCGGTGACGCCGGCGGGCAGGGTGAAGGTGATCGCCCAGTTGCTCACCGACGCGGTGCCGGTGTTGGCGACGGTGTAGGTGCCGGTCGTGCCGCTCATCGCCAGGGTGGCGGTCAGCGAACCGGCCGCGGCGGCGGGGGGCGCGAGCGCCGCGACACCGCCGGCAGCTATCAGTACGGCAGCGAGTGCGGAGCGTAGTCGTGCGGGAGTGCGTCTCATGGCGGTTCTCCAAGCGACACGAAAAGGGACGATGTGGTCTAGACCACGTCCGAATGTAGCCCGGTGGGGGATAACCGGTCTAGACCACATCGATCAAGTAACGCGCGCCCGCGCCCGAACGGCGGAAACCGTTGTCCGAACGGCGGTTCAGCGCCCCGTGAAGGTCGCCTTCCCGGGCCCGTCCGCGAGGAACGACTTGACGGCGTTGCGGAGGTCTTCGGTCTCGAAGAGCTCGGCGGCGATCGAAGTGATGTGCGCGTTCGCCTCCGGGACGCCGCCGGCGGAGAAGTGGTCGAGGACGCGCTTGGTCGCGGCGTGCGCCCGCGTCGGGCCGTCGGCGAGCCGCTGGGCGAACGCCCGGGCCGCGTCGTCGAAGCCTTCGTCCGGCAGAACGCGGTTGACGACGTTCCAGCGCTCGAGCGTCTCGGCGTCGTAGGTGTCGCCGGTCATCACGAACTCCTTGGCGCGCCCGACGCCCGCCCGCGAAGCGAGCCGCTGGGTGCCGCCCATGGTCGGCGTCAGCCCGACGACCTTCTCGACCAGCCCGAACTTCGCGCGGGAAGCGGCGAGGATGATGTCGCAGGCCACGGCGACCTCGAACGCCCAGGTCAGGCAGAGTCCGTGGGCGGCGAACACCGTCGGGAACGGCAGCGCCGCGATCCGGTCCGGCACCGCGAGCATCTCGTCGAAGAGCACCTTCGCCTCGGCGGGCGAGCCCTGGGCGTCGAACAGCGAGACGTCCACGCCGCCGCTGACGATCTTGCCCTCGGCACGGATCAGGAGCGCTCGCGCGGGGGCCTCCTCCAGCGAAGCGATCGCCGAAGACAGGGAGTCCTGCAGCGAAGCCGAGTAGAGGTTCAACGGCGGGGCGTCGACGGTCAGGACGGCGAGCCCGCCGTCACGATCGAGGCGGACCTGCTGAGTCATGTTCATCCTGCTTCTTCGGCGGCGACGATGTCGTCCCAATACTGCTGGGCCTCGGGGCGCCAGTCGACGTGTTTGTGATGGAACAGCTCCGCCGCTTTCGTCCCGCTCCACTTCGCCGGCAGGAGCTCGGCGGGCAGTTGCGGGTCGAGGAACGGGAACCGCCGCCACTCGTGCACCAGCTCGGTCTGCGCCCGCAGCACCGCCCGGCCGCCGGTGGGGTGCAGGCCGGTGAACCGGTCGATGAAGTCCTCGTAGCGGTCCTTCAGCTCGGTCAGGTCCCACGACCGGGCGACCATGGTCTCCTGCTCGCCGACCTCGCCGTAGGTGGCGGTGAACGACATCGCCTGGGCGTCGAGGCCGAGCTCGTTGACGATCTGCTGGGCCTCCCGCTGGCGGCTCAGGTCCGGGCTGACCCACACGCCGGCGACCGGCGAGCCGAAGCCCGCCCAGGTCAGCCGCGTGCGCAGGCGGTGGCGCAGGTCGCGCTTGGCCTCCGGCACGGAGACGATCAGCATCAGCCACTGCCCGTTCCAGGGGCGCTCCTCGCGGCCGAACGCGTAGATCCGGTCGGCGCCCTCGGTCAGGAGCCGGCGGCCCGGCGGCGTCAGCGACCAGCGCACCCGGCGCCCGACGCGCTCGGAGACCATCCAGCCCTCGGCGGCGGAGCGGGCCAGCGCCTGCCGCGCCGACTTCTCCTCGATGTCGAGGATGCCGAGCACCTCGACCAGCATCGACGTCCAGACGGGCTTGTCGCGGGGCAGCGTGTACTCGCCGAGCACGGTCATCAGCAGCGACCGCGCGCTGGCGTGGCTGACCTCCCGGCGCCGGCTCACCGTGGGCCGGGGCGCGGATGGGCGGCCTTCCCTCGGTTTCGGCCTGCGGCCGAGGGTGACCGGGGGAGCGGATTCGCCCATGCTGCTTCACCTCACTGCGAGGGGGTATCGACAACCGAACAGGTTACCCACACTGAGTGATCAAAGCGCCACCGGACACACACAGTCGGTGGCTTTGACCATGATCTGACAGTTCAGCACGTGGCCGTAGACTTGGCCACCTCATGAGCGCAACTCTCGTCGCGAAGGACCTGGCCGCTGGCCACGGTGACCGCATCCTCTTCTCCGGCCTCGATCTCGTGGTCGCGCCCGGCGACGTCGTCGGCCTGGTCGGCGTCAACGGCGCCGGCAAGTCGACGCTCCTGCGGACGCTGGCCGGGCTCGCGAAACCCGACGACGGCGAGATCCGGCTGAACCCGCCGACCGCGACCGTCGGGCACCTGCCCCAGGAGCCTGAGCGGCGCGAGGGGGAGTCGGTGCGCGCCTTCCTGGCCCGGCGCACCGGCGTGTCGGCGGCGCAGGCGGACCTCGACTCGGCGACCGAGGCCCTCACCGCGGGCGAAGCCGGCGCGGACGACCGCTACGCCGTGGCGCTCGACCGGTGGCTCGACCTGGGCGGCGCCGACCTCGACGAGCGGGCCGCGGAAGTCGCCGCCGACCTCGGGCTCGCCGTCGACCTCGACCAGCCGATGACGTCGCTCTCCGGCGGGCAGGCCGCCCGCGCCGGGCTCGCGTCGCTGCTGCTGAGCCGCTACGACGTCTTCCTGCTCGACGAGCCGACCAACGACCTCGACCTGGACGGGCTGGCCCGGCTGGAGCGGTTCGTCTCCGGGCTGCGGGCGGCGACCGTCCTGGTCAGCCACGACCGCGAGTTCCTGGCCCGGACCGTCGACCGCGTCGTCGAGCTGGACCTGGTGCAGCAGCAGGTCAACGTCTATGGCGGTGGCTACGAGGCCTACCTCGAAGAACGCGAGGTCGCGCGCCGGCACGCGCGGGAGGACTACGACGAGTTCGCCGACACGAAGGCGGCGCTCGAAGCGCGCGGGCGGATGCAGCGCGCGTGGATGGAGAAGGGCGTCAAGAACGCCCGCCGGAAGCAGCCCGACAACGACAAGTCCGCCCGCAAGTTCCGCAGCGAGGCCACCGAGAAGCAGGCGTCGAAGGCCCGCCAGACCGACCGGATGATCGAGCGGCTGGACGTCGTCGAGGAGCCGCGCAAGGAGTGGGAGCTGCGGATGGAGATCGCCGCGGCCCCCCGCGCCGGCGCGGTGGTCGCGACCCTGCGCGGCGCGGTCGTCCGCCGCGGCGGGTTCACGCTCGGGCCGGTCGACCTGCAGATCGACTGGGCGGACAAGGTCGCCATCACCGGCGCGAACGGCGCGGGCAAGTCGACGCTGCTGGCCGCGACGCTCGGCCGGCTCTCCCCGGACGAAGGCAGCGCGACGCTCGGCCCCGGCGTCGTCGTCGGCGAGGTCGACCAGGCGCGGCAGCTGTTCCTCGGTGACGTCCCGCTCGCCGACGCGTTCGCGCGCGAGGTGCCGGAGCTGCCCGACGCCGAAGTCCGGACGCTGCTGGCCAAGTTCGGGCTGAAGGCCGCCCACGTGCTGCGGTCCGCGGCGACGCTCTCGCCCGGCGAACGCACGCGCGCGGCGCTGGCCCTGCTGCAGGCCCGCGGGGTGAACCTGCTGGTGCTGGACGAGCCGACCAATCACCTCGACCTGCCGGCGATCGAGCAGCTCGAAGCGGCGCTGGACAAGTACCCGGGCACGCTGCTGCTGGTGACGCACGACCGCCGGATGCTCGACGCCGTGCACGTCGGGCGCCGCCTCGAGGTGGACGGCGGCAAGGTCCGCGAGCTGTGATCGTCCGCGAGGCGGGTGGCGACGACGCCGACTTCCTCGCCGACATGCTCGTGGCGGCGGTGAACTGGTCGCCGGAGTGGCAGAACAAGAGCCGGCGCCGGGTCCTGAGGGCGCCGAACACCGCGCACTACATCGCGGGCTGGCCACGGGAGGACGACCTGGGAGTGGTCGCCGAGGTGGACGGGGAACGGGTCGGTGCGGCCTGGCTGCGCTTCTTCCCGCCCGAGGACCCGGGGTACGGGTTCGTCGCCGCCGACGTCCCCGAGCTGACGATCGGCGTGGCCGCCCCCTGGCGCGGCCGCGGTGCCGGGCGGGCGCTGCTGCGGGCGATCGAAGCCCGGGCGGTGGAGGCGGGCATCGGGCGGATCGGGCTCAGCGTCGAACGGAAGAACTTCGCGCGGCGGCTGTACCTCGCGGAGGGCTACGAGGTCGTGAGCGCGGGATCTGCGGACTCCGACACGATGGTCAAGGTGCTTTAGCCTCCGCTGCGCCGCCGTTCGGGTGACATTAAATGCGCGATATTGGTGCTCTCGGGCAATGGCGGTCACAATGGGTGATTCGAGGGGTGACGGCGCCGTCGTGTGGTCGTCAGCGAGGGGAGATCACCATGGTGATCAATGCGAGGAGAATAGGCGCGGCAGCGGATCCGGAGTCGGAAACTCAGGTGGTCTGCCCGTGTGTGCACGATCTGATCAAAGCCCATCAGGACCGCGAGCATTCGGGATTCGCGCAGTTGCGGGCGGCGTACGAGGCCGCTCAGGGGAAGATCGTGGAGGAGCATTACGCGGTCAATTGCCAGGCGGCGCTTCTGCTCGTCGCCAAAGAGCAGAGCGGGTCGGACGGCGGGGCGAAGGAGGTCGTCCACAAGCTGCGGCTCTACTACGACCACACCGACAGCACCCCCGAATTCGACGACGTGTTCCGGTCGGCCCGGCGGGTGGAGCGGAAGTACTCCGTGCTGCTCAGCGGTCAGTCGCAGGAGATCCTGGTGCAGGGCCTCTACACCGCGGCGGCCGCCCTCCTGGGCGTGCTCGACGCGATGGTGGGTTCCGCGCAGAAGCCCGAGCGGCTGGCCGCCGCGGTCCTTTCGGCCCGGAAGGAAATTCGCCAGATCGAGCAGAACGCGCGGGACGCGGCCCTCGACCGGGCGCTGATCCGCTATCTCGGCGGGCTGGCCGTGGGCGCCGTCGCGGCTACCGTCGTCGTCGCCGCGGTGGCTTTTCTGCCGATGAAGACGGAAATCGTATCCCAGCTGATCATCTGCGTGGTATCCGGAGCCATCGGCGCGATTGTGAGCGTCATGACGCGGACGGCGAACCGGGAAAAGGTGCGCGTGAGCCTCGACCAGGGCTGGCTGGTGATCATTCTTTCCGGATGTTTCCGGTTGATCATCGGTGCCGTTTTCGGCGCGGCGATGCTGGTGCTCGTCCGCGCCGGGCTGCTTCCGCTCGCCGTGCCCGGTTCGGGCGAAGAGGTCACGTTGTTCTTCGCCGGCCTCGCTTTCCTGGCCGGGTTCAGCGAGCGCCGGGCGCAGGACACGATCGTCCGTACCTTGCCCGGCGCGGTGGACCAGACCGCGGCCGAACCGGCGCGGGGCAAGGACGGCTGAGGGGTCAGGGGCGGTCGGTGAGGTACCCGCCCATGGTCTTGAAGTAGTCGGCCGCGGCGAGGTCCGTGCCGTCGGCGGTGCGGACCCGCTCCACCAGCAGACCCGGCGACTGCCCGCGCCGCGCGTCCGGGCCGGCGACGATCACCACGCCGTCGCCCTCCCGGATGAAGATCCGGCCGGGCGTGCCGCCGTAGTGACCGTGGGACACCGACGCCTTCGTGATCCGCAGCTCTTGGCCGCGGTGGTGGGTGAACGCGTTCGGGTACGGGTCGGACAGCGCGCGCACGAAGCGCTCGATGTCCGCCGGCGGCGACGTCCAGTCGATCAGGCTGTCGCGCGCCGCGCGCTTGTGGAAGAAGCTCGCCTTCGCGCGGTCCTGGGGCACCGGCGTGTAGCCCGTCTCGATCTTCGAGATCGCCTCGGCCGTGATCGGCGCGATCAGGTCCACCGTGCGGTGGAACAGGTCCGTCGTCGTGTCGGCGGGCCCGACCGGGATCGCCCGCTGCAGGACGATGTCGCCCGCGTCCAGCTCGCCGTCCATCATGTGGGCGGTGACGCCGACCTCCGGCTCGCCGTTGATCATCGCCCAGATCAGCGGCGAGAAGCCGGCGTAGGACGGCAGGAGCGAGTCGTGGATGTTCAGCGTGCCGTGGCGGGGCAGCTCGAAGATCTCCGGCGGCAGCCACGTGCGCCAGTTGTTCGCCACGATCAGGTCGAGGTCCGCCGCCTTCAGCTCGGTGAGCAGCTCGGCGTCGTCCGGGCGGTTGCGCAGCAGGACGCGGATGCCGTTGGCCTCGGCGAGGTCGGCGACCGAGTCGGCCCAGATCCGCTCGTAGGCGTGGTCGCTCTTCGGGTGCGTGACCACGAGGGCGACCTCGTGACCGGCGTCGATGAGCGCCTGGAGGGTCCGGTGCCCCCAGGTCTGGTAGCCGAACATCGCCACGCGCATTCGAGAGTGCCCTTTCTTGGTCGGGGGACGAACATCACCACGAACGTACTAGGCGAGGCTCGCCTAAGTTAGGTTAGGGTTCCCTGAACGGTACCGGAACGCGCGAGGGAGCAACATGACTGCAGAGGCCGGCGAACAGATCCCGATCTACGATCTCGTCGGGGTGGGCTTCGGCCCGTCGAACCTGGCCCTCGCCATCGCCCTCGCCGAGCACAACGCGGGCACGGGAGAGCCGGTGACCGCGCACTTCCTCGAGCGGCAGCCGCGTTTCGGCTGGCACCGCGGGATGCTGATCGACACCGCGACCATGCAAGTGTCGTTTCTCAAGGACCTGGTCACCATGCGGAACCCGACCAGCGAGTTCAGCTTCCTCAACTACCTGCACGCGGCCGGCCGGCTGGTCGACTTCATCAACCACAAGAACCTGTTCCCGCTGCGCGTCGAGTTCCACGACTACTTCGAGTGGGCGGCCGCGAAGGTGGACGACGTCGTCTCCTACGGCACCGAGGTCGTCGCGGTGAAGCCGGTGTTCGACGGTCCGGAAGTCGCTTACTTCGACGTCGAGGCCTCGGACGGCTCCTCGCTGCGCGCCCGGAACCTGGTGATGGGCACCGGGCTGCGGCCCCAGCTGCCCGAGGGCATCACCGCCGGCGAGCGGGTCTGGCACAACAGCGAGCTGCTGTTCCGCGTGGACGCCTTGCGCGACAACGATCCTCGCCGGTTCGTCGTGGTGGGCGCCGGGCAGAGCGCGGCAGAGGTCGCGGCGCTGCTGCACGACGAGTTCCCGCGCGCCGAGGTGTGCGCGGTGTTCGCGCGCTACGGCTACAGCCCGGCCGACGACAGCTCGTTCGCGAACCGGATCTTCGACCCGGACGCGGTCGACCAGTTCTACCGCGCGGGCGAGCCGGTCAAGGACCGCCTGATGCGCTACCACGGCGCGACCAACTACTCGGCCGTCGACGTCGACCTGATCGACGAGCTGTACCGCCGGGTCTACCGCGAGAAGGTCCTCGGGGTCGAACGGCTGCGGCTGTTCAACGTCTCGCGGCCGGTCGAGGTGACCGACACGGGGACGGTGACCATCGAGTCCCTGACGACGGGCACGCAGACGGTGCTGGAGGCGGACGCGGTCGTCTACGCGACGGGCTACCGGCCCGCGGACCCGACACCGTTGCTGGGCGATCTCGGCACGCGCTGCCTGCGCGACGACGAAGGCCGCCTCCGCATCGAGCGCGACTACCGGCTCACGACGGACTCGCCCCTGCGCGGCGGGATCTACCTGCAGGGCGGCACCGAGCACACGCACGGGATCACGTCGTCGCTGCTGTCGAACACCGCGGTGCGGGTGGGGGAGATCCTGCAGTCCATTGTGGATCGCCGGTTGGTCGAAGCGCCCGAGGGGGAGTACGCGGTCAGCGCGCGGTGAGCTGCTCCCGGAGGATGTCGCTGTGGCCGGCGTGCCGGGCGAAGTCCTCGATCAGGAGCAGGTAGACGAACCGCAGGTTGACCTCGCCGAGGACATCGTGCGTCCAGGTGTCGTCGAGTTCGAACCGGGCCGCGATCTCGCGTGAGCGCGCGCTGGCCCGTTCGAGCTCGGCGACCACGTCCTCGAGGGTTTCGCTGTCGTCGACGACGAAGCTGGCGTCGCCCGGGGTCGTGGGCCCGTCGCACTCGGACTCGCCGAGGCCGAGCAGGAGGCCCTGGAACCAGCGGCGTTCGGCCATCGCGACGTGCTTGACGAGGCCGATCGGCGTGGTCAGCGACGCGACCAGGCGCTGCCGCACGTCGGTCTCGGACAGGCCGCGCGCGGTGTCGGCGACGGCGCGGCGCTGGCGGTCCATCATCGCCTCCAGCAGGAGACGCTCGGATCCGGTGGTGATTTCGGGCAGCACGAACATGGGGTATCAGCTTCCTGGAGTGGGAGACGGCCGGACGATCCTCGGGGACGGAGTCCAGAACCGAGGCGGGCCGAGCCCAGGGTAGCGCTTCAGGCTGACCGGCAAAAGTCCTACCCGGCGCGAGGCATCGAGACCGCTGCGGCGAACGGGTCAAAACCGGGTCGGATCAAGGGTTTCCTGCAACACTCGCGCGGCTTGGCCAGGGCTTCGCGCACAAGGGGCACCAGGTGATTCTTTTCGACGACCTCTTCCAGGCCTTGATCGTCGCGTTCGCGATACTCATTTTCGCGGAAGGCGTGTGGGGCTTTCGGCCGGCTTGCTCTTGGATGAGTACTACAAGGCGATCCAGGCGAAGGCCCGCAAGTTCGTCAGGTGACCGGCGCCGGGTGGTGGCGGCTGATCGGGATCACCATCGGCGTCCCGCTCACCGGGTCCGGCGTCACCTGGCAGCGCACGTCGAAGACCTCGTCGACGAGCTCCTCCGTGATCACCTCCACCGGCTTGCCCGACGCCACGATCCGCCCGGACTTCATCGCGATCACGTGGTCGGCGTAGCGGCACGCCTGCGGCAGGTCGTGCAGCACCATCACCACCGTCCGGCCTTCGCCGCGGTTGAGGTCGACCACCAGGTCGAGCACGTCGATCTGGTGGGCCAGGTCGAGGTACGTCGTGGGCTCGTCCAGCAGGAGCACCGGGGTGCCCTGCGCGACCGCCATCGCGATCCACGCTCGTTGCCGCTGGCCGCCGGAGAGCTCGTCGACCGGGCGGTCGGCCAGGTCGGTCATCTCCGTGGCTTCCAGGGCCGAGGCGACCGCGCCTTCGTCCGATGTGGACCACTGGCGCCACCAGCTCTGGTGCGGGGCGCGGCCGCGGCCGACCAGGTCCGCCACCGTCATGCCCTCGGGCGCCACCGGGGACTGCGGCAGGATCCCCAGCTGCTGGGCGACTTGGCGGGTCGGCAGGTCGTGGATCGAGCGGCCGTCGAGGTACACCCCGCCGGACCTCGGCGTCAACAGCCGGGCGAGCGTGCGCAGCAGCGTCGACTTCCCGCACGCGTTCGGCCCGACGATCGCCGTGATCTGCTCCGGCGGGATGTCGAGGTCGAGGCCGTCGATGACGACCCGGTCGTCGTAGGCGACGCGGAGGTCCTGCACTCGCAGGGACGGTGTCATCTTCAGCCTCCGGAGCCGGATCGGTTGGCCCTGGCCAGCAGCCAAAGCAACAGGGGAGCGCCGAGCACGCCGGTCACGATGCCGACCGGCAGCGCCGACGCGGTGATCTCGCGCGCGATGATGTCGCTGCCCAGCACCACGACCGCGCCGGTGAGCGCGGACGCCGTGATCGGCGGCGACGACAGCCGGGCGAGCCGTTGCGCGATCTGCGGTGCCGTCAGCGCGACGAACGAGATCGGGCCCGCCGACGCCGTCGCGAACGCGACCAGACCGGCGCCGGCCAGCAGCAGGCCCAGCCGGACCGGCTGCACCGGCGTGCCCAGCCCGGCGGCCACGTCGTCGCCGAGCAGCAGCGTGCTCATCCACCGTGACAGCGCCAGCACCAACGGGAACAGCACGACGAGCGCGGCGAACAGCGGCACGACGTGCTCCCAGCCGCGGTTGGCGAGGTTGCCGACCAGCCAGCCGATCGCCGCCTGCGCCTCGGTGATCTGCGCCTTGCTGAGCAGGTAGTCGGTCAGGCTGGTGCACATCGCGAAGATCCCGATGCCCACCAGCAGGATCCGGTACCCGGTGGTGCCGCGCCGCCACGCCAGCGCGTACACCAGCAGCGCCGTGAAAAGGCCGCCGAGGAGGCCGAGCGTGGTGGTGCCGAGCCCGCCGCCGAAGCCGAACGCGATCCCGGCGACCACGGCCGTCGCCGCGCCCGCGTTGATGCCGATCATGTCCGGGCTGGCCAGCGGGTTGCGGGTGATCGTCTGGAACACCGCGCCGGACGCGCCGAACGCGATCCCGGCCAGCAGCCCGGTGAGCGCCCGGGGCAGCCGCAGCTCCTGCACGATGTAGCCGTTCCCGCTGTCGCTGCCGGCGAACAGGCCGGACAGCACGTCGGACACGGTCATCGGGACGTCCCCGATCGTCATGCCCACGCAGAACAGGACGAACACGAGCACCGCGAGGACCACGGAGACGAGGAGCAGTCGGGGCCGGACGCGGCCGGACACCGTGCCGGCGCGAAAGGTGATCCGGTCGCTTCGGATCTGCAGCAGGCTCATGTCAGGACTCCACGAGCTTGCGGCGGCGGACGAGGTAGATGAAGAAGGGCGCGCCGAGGAACGCGACGATCACGCCCGCCCGGATCTCGCCCGGCCGCGCCATGACCCGGCCCAGGATGTCGGCGGCGAGCAGCAGGCACGGTGCGAGGACGGCGGTGTAGGGCAGCAGCCACCGGTGGTCCGGGCCGATCACGAACCGCACGGCGTGCGGGACGATCAGGCCGAGGAACACGATCGGGCCGGCGACGGCGACCGCCGCCCCGGTCAGCAGGGTGATCGCCAGCGCGCCGCGCAACCGCAGCGGGCCGAGCTTCCGGCCGAGCGCGATCGCGACGTCGTCGCCGAGGGCCAGGCTGTTGAGCGCCGGGCCGAGCGCGATCGCCAGCACCACGCCGGCGACCAGGAACGGCAGCACCCGCAGCAGCGCGTTCGCGTCCACGCCGGACAGTGAGCCGGCCGACCAGAAGCGGTAGCGGTTGAGCGCCACCGGGTCCGACAGCACCATCGCGCTGGTGAAGGACGAGAGCAGCGCCGTGACGGCGGCGCCGGCGAGCGCGAGCTTGACCGGGCTCGACCCGGTCCGGCCGCGCGTGCCTAGGTAGTAGACGACGGCCGTGGCGAGGAGCGCGCCGGCGAAGGCGAACCAGATGTAGCCGTAGAGCGAGCTGATCCCCAGCACGGTGATCGAGAACACGATCGCGAACGCGGCGCCCGCGCTGACGCCGAGCAGGCCCGGGTCGGCCAGCGGGTTGCGGGTCAGCGCCTGCATCACGGTGCCGGCGAGCCCGAGCCCGGCGCCGACGAGGATCGCGAGCAGCGTCCGCGGCATCCGGACACTGTGGATGATCACGGCGTCCGCCGAGCCGTCGTTGTGCCACAGCACCTGCCAGACGGCGCCGAACGAGATCTCCTTGGACCCCAGCCAGATGCTCAGCAGGCACAGGAGGACGAGGACACCCAGAGCGGCCAGGAGGCCGAGCGCGCGGCCCGTGTGTGGCGGGCGTCGCGTGAGAGCGATCCCTCCGGGGTCTGTTCGCACCGCACCTCCGACTGGTACTTCTTTAGGTAAGGCTAACCGATGGTACAGGAGTGCATCCTCACCATCCGTTTGTTAGGGTCACCTAAGTTTACGTCCCGTTCGGGGCGTCGTGAGCAGCGGGAGGCTGGTCTACCGGTGAGCAACGGTGACGCTGTGCAGCAGGTGGCGGAACTCGGTTTCTGGCGTGACCGCCTCGCCTCGGCGCCGAAGGAGCTCCCGCTGCCGGTGGACCGGCCGTACTCGGCAGAGCCCGTGTCGGCTCGGCTGACCCGGCCCCTGCCGGCGGTCGACGAGCCGGCGCTCCTCGCCGCCTTCACGGTGCTGCTGTCCCGGTATGCGGGAACCGCGGACGTCGTGCTCGGCATCGGCGCGCTGGTGCCCCTGCGGGTCGACCTCGGTGGCTCGCCCGGTTTCGCGGACGTCGTCGCGCGCGTGCGCGAGGCCCGTGAAGAGGCGCTGGCCCACCAGGTCCCGTTCGACGACCTGGTCGCCGAGGTGCGGCCCGAACCCGGTCGTGGGGGAGCGGTGGTCGTCAACGTCGGCTTCGGCGCCGAGACGGACTTGCCCCTGGACTTGAACGTGACCGTCGACGGCGACACGCTCGTCGTGGACTACCGCGCCGACGTCCTCGACGAGTCCACAGTGGACCGCGTGCTCGAGCACCTCGAGCACCTCCTGGCCGACGCCCTGGACCGTCCACAGTGGCCGGTCGAGCGCCTGGACCTGGTGCCGGCTCGGGAACTGCGGCGGATCCTCGAAGACTGGAACGACACCGGCCTCCACACGCCACTGTCGACCCTGCCGGAGCTGTTCGCCGCCCGGGTCCGCGAAGCGCCGGACGCCGTCGCGCTCGTCTTCGAGGACGAGGAACTGACCTACGCCGAGCTGGACGCGCGCGCGAACCGGCTGGCGCACGTCCTGATCGCGCGCGGAGCCGGGCCGGAACGGGTGGTCGCGCTCGCCGTGCCCCGGTCCCTGGACATGATCGTGGCCGAGCTGGCCGTGCTCAAGGCCGGCGCCGCCTACCTGCCGCTGGACCCGGACTACCCAGCCGACCGGATCGCGTTCATGGTCACCGACGCCCGCCCGGTGTGCGTGCTGACCACGCACGACCTCGCCGGCCGCTTCGACGGCGACATCCTGCTCCTCGACGAAATCGACTTCGACGCGGCGCCGGACACGGACCCGGCCGCGGCGATCGTCCCGGCGAACGCCGCCTACGTCATCTACACCTCCGGCTCCACCGGGCGGCCCAAGGGCGTCGTGGTGTCCCACGCCGGCGTCGCGAAGCTCGTCGCGACGCAGTCGGAGCGGTTCGGGATCGGCCCGCACAGCCGGGTGCTGCAGTTCGCGTCGCCCAGCTTCGACGTCGCGTTCTGGGACCTCTGCCTCGGCCTGCTTTCGGGCGGACGCCTGGTGGTCGTCCCCGCCGAGCGGCGCGTGCCCGGCCCGGAGCTGGCCGACTACGCCCACGCCAAGGGCGCCGACTTCATGATCCTGCCGCCCGCGCTGCTCGCCGAGTTCCCCGACGACTGCGACCTGCCGCGCGACAGCGTGCTGCTGGCCGGGACCGAGCGGGTGTCACCCGAGCTGGTGCGCCGGTGGGCGCCGGGACGCCGGATGTTCAACGCCTACGGCCCGACCGAGGCCACGACCAACTCCACGCTCGGGCTGTGCGACCCGGAGATCGCGCCCGGCTCGGCCGTGCCGATCGGGGTCCCGGACCCGGGCACCCGCGCGTACGTCCTCGACGCCTCCCTCGCGCCGGTCCCGGTCGGCGTCGTGGGCGAGCTGTACCTCGCCGGATCCGGCCTGGCACGCGGCTACCTCGGCCGGCCGGGGCTGACGGCCGAACGGTTCGTGGCCGACCCGTTCGGTTCGGGCGGCCGCCTCTACCGCACCGGCGACCTGGTCAAGTGGCAGCCGGACGGCCGGCTGGTGTTCCTCGGCCGCGCCGACGACCAGGTCAAGATCCGCGGCTACCGCATCGAGCTCGGCGAGATCGAGTCGGTGCTCGCCGAACACCCGCGCGTCGGCCAGTCGGTCGTCGTCGCGCAAGACGGGCAGCTCGTCGCCTACGCCGTGCCGGTGCCCGACCGCGACCAGGCAGCCGAGCAGGGCCACGTCGAGGAATGGCACGCCGTCCACGAGGAGATGCTCGCCGGGTCCACCGGCATCGAGGAGAACTTCGCGGGCTGGAACTCCAGCTACGACGGCTCCGACATTCCCTTGGCGGAGATGCGGGAGTGGCACGCGGCGACGATCGAGCGGATCCGTTCGCTCGAGCCGAAGCGCGTGCTGGAGATCGGCGTCGGCAGCGGCCTGATCCTCTCCCGGATCGCGCCGGACGCCGAGACGTACTGGGGCGTCGACCTTTCCGAGAGCGCGATCGAGAACGTCCGGCGCGAGGTCGCCGCGATGCCCTTCGCCGACCGGGTGCACCTCGCCGCCCGTCCCGCGCACGACCTCGGCGAGCTGCCGGCCGAGCCGTTCGACACCGTGATCGTCAACTCGGTCGCGCAGTACTTCCCGAGCGCGGACTACCTCGCCGAGGTCGTCCGGACCGCGGCCGGTCTCGTGCGGCCCGGCGGCACGATCTTCCTCGGCGACATCCGCAACCTGCGTTCGCTGCGCGCGTTCCGCACCGCCGTCGAGCTGCGCCACGGCCGGGCCGACGTCGCCGCGGTCGACCAGGCGATCACGCGCGAGGGCGAGCTCGTGCTCGACCCGGACTTCTTCCCGGCCCTGGCCCGCGGCCTGGACGGCTTCGACGACGTCGACCTCTGGGTCAAGCGCGGCAGCGCGCACAACGAGCTGACGCGGCACCGCTACGACGTCGTCCTCCGGAAGGCGCCGAAGCCGGACGCCGTCGACGAGCAGGTCGTCGCGTACAGCGATCTCGGGGCGGTGGAACGGTTCCTGGCCGCGGAGACGCCCGGCCGGCTGCGCGTCACCGGGATCCCGGACGCGCGCCTGACCGGCGAGCTGGCGGCGGTGCGCGCCCTGGACGAGGGCGACTCCGAGGCGGCCGTGGCCGCACTGGAGCGTCGCGACGGCGTCGACGCCGAAACCTTGCACCGGCTCGGTGACCGTGCCGGCTACCGGACCGCGGTGACCTGGGCCGCCGAGGGGGGTGCGCTCGAGGCCGTCTTCTCGAGGGGGGAAGACGGCCCCGCTTATCGCCCGGGGCGGCAGAGCGGCGCACCCGCGTCGTACGCGAACAACCCGGCGGCCCGGCGGGAGACCGGCGCGCTGGTGGCGTCGCTGCGCGCGCACGTGCGGGACCGGCTGCCGCTGTACATGGTGCCCTCGGCGTTCGTGGTGCTGGACAAGCTGCCGGTGCTCGCCTCGGGCAAGCTCGACCGCAAGGCCCTGCCGAGCCCCGAGCGGTTCACCGCCGGGCCCGGCCGCGCGCCGCGCAACCCCGTCGAGCAGCTCCTGTGCGAGATGTTCGCCGACGTCCTCGGCGTGCCGCAGGCAGGTCCGGACGACGACTTCTTCGCCCTCGGCGGGCATTCGCTGCTGGCGACGCGCCTGATCCAGCGCATCCGCGCCGCCGTCGGCGCCGAGGTGCCGGTGCGGGCGGTGTTCGACGCGCCTACCCCCGCCGCGCTCGCCGAGCTGCTGGCCGGGGCGGTGACCGGCACCGAGCGGCGCCCGCTCACCCGCGTCACCGAGCGGCCCGAGCGGCTGCCGCTGTCGTTCGCGCAGCAGCGGCTCTGGTTCCTGCACGGCCTCGAAGGCGGGTCGGCGACCTACAACGTCCCGCTCGTCATGAGGCTGGCCGGCGAGCTGGACGTCGAGGCGCTGCGGACGGCGCTGCACGACGTCCTCGACCGGCACGAGGCCCTGCGGACCGTCTTCCCGACCGCCGACGGCGTGCCGTACCAGCAGGTCCTGCCCGAAGCCGAGGTGGACCTGTCCGTCCGCACGGTGCCGGAGTCCGCAGTGGATGCAGGAGTGGACGAGCTGGTGCGCGGGGTGTTCGACCTCGGCGCCGGTGTGCCGGTGCGGGCCGCCCTGCTGACCGTCGACCCGCGGCGACACGTGCTGGTCCTCGTCGTGCACCACATCGCCGCCGACGGCTGGTCGCTCGCCCCGCTCTGGCGGGACATCGCCACGGCCTACCGAGCCCGGCTCCGCGGAGAAGGTCCACAGTGGACGCCGCTGCCGGTGCAGTACGCGGACTACACGCTCTGGCAGCGTGATCTGCTGGAGGCCGAAGAGACCGGCCAGCTCGACTATTGGCGCACGGCCCTCGACGGCCTGCCCGAGCGGATCCCGCTGCCGCTCGACCGGCCGCACCCGGCGGTGTCGGCCTATCGCGGCGGGTTCTTCACCTTCGCCTGGGACGCCGGCCTGCAGGCCGGGCTGGCCGACCTGGCGCGGGCGTGCGGCGCGAGCCCGTTCATGGTCGTGCACGCGGGCCTGACCGCCCTGCTGTCCCGGCTCGGCGGCGGCACCGACATCCCGATCGGCACCCCCATCGCCGGCCGGACCGACCAGGCCCTGGACGATCTCGTCGGCTTCTTCGTCAACACCCTGGTGCTGCGCGTCGACACCAGCGGCGACCCGTCGTTCCGCGATCTCGTGGCCCGGGTGCGCGAGCGCAACCTCGACGCCTACGCCCACCAGGACGTCCCGTTCGAGCGGCTCGTCGAAGCGCTGAACCCGGCGCGGTCGCTGGCGCACCACCCGCTGTTCCAGACCATGCTCGCCTGGCAGAACACGCCCGGCGCCGGCGTCGAGCTGCCCGGGCTGACCGTCACCGAGCGGCCCGTCGGCACCGGCACGGCCAAGTTCGACCTCTGGTTCTCCCTCACCGAGCGCGCCGACGGCATCCACGGCCAGGCCGAGTTCAACGCCGAGGTCTTCGACCACGCCACGGTGACCGGCCTGCTCGACCGCCTCGAAGTCCTGCTGCGCCAGGTCGTCTCGGCCCCGGACCGCCGGCTCGGCAGCCTCGACGTCCTCACCCCGGCGGAGCGCGACGCCCTGCCCGAGGTCTGGTCGGGAGCCGTCGAGGACGTCCCCGCGGTCACCGTGCCCGAACTGTTCGCCGCCCAGGTCGCGCGGACGCCGGACCGGACGGCGCTCGTCTTCGAGGACGAAGAGCTGACCTACGCCGAGCTGGACGCCGTCTCGAACCGCCTCGCGCGGGTGCTGGCCGAACGAAGCGCGGGGCCCGAGCGAGTCGTCGCCCTGGCGCTGCCGCGCTCGACGCACCTGGTCACGGCCATCCTCGCCGTGCTCAAGACCGGTGCCGCTTACCTGCCGCTCGACCCGGGCTACCCGGCCGAGCGCATCGCGTTCATGCTCGAGGACGCCGCCCCGGCGCTGGTGCTGGCGACCGGCGATGACCTGCCGCACGCAGTCCGCGTGGACGACCCGGACCTCCTCGACGGAGTCTCGGCCGCTCCGCTCGATGTCGTACTCCGGCCGGAGAACCCGGCGTACGTCATCTACACCTCCGGTTCGACGGGCCGCCCCAAGGGCGTCGTCGTCCCGCACGCGGGCATCGTCAACCGGTTGCTCTGGATGCAGGACGAGTACGGCCTGACCGGCGACGACCGCGTCCTGCAGAAGACGCCGTCCAGCTTCGACGTCTCCGTCTGGGAGTTCCTCTGGCCGCTGATCACCGGCGCCACCGAGGTCGTCGCCCGGCCGGACGGCCACAAGGACCCGGCCTACCTCGCCCGGCTGATCCGCGACCGCGGCGTCACGACCGTCCACTTCGTCCCGTCGATGCTCCAGGTGTTCCTGCAGGAGCCGGCCGCGGGGGAGTGCACGAGCCTGCGCCGGGTCCTGTGCAGCGGCGAAGCCCTGCCCGCCGACGCGGTCGTCCAGTTCGGTCAGGTCCTCGACGCCGAGCTGCACAACCTCTACGGCCCCACCGAAGCTTCGGTCGACGTCACGTCCTGGCGGACGTCCACCGAGGACACTTCCGTCCCGATCGGACGTCCGGTGTGGAACACCCGGACCTACGTCCTCGACGCCGCCCTGCGCCCGGTGCCGCCCGGCACTTCCGGCGAGCTGTACCTCGCCGGCGTCCAGCTCGCCCGCGGCTACCTCGGCCGCCCCGGGCTCAGCGCGGAGCGGTTCGTCGCCGACCCGTTCGGCGCGCCGGGCGCCCGGATGTATCGCACCGGCGACCTCGCCCGCTTCCGCCCCGACGGCGTCCTGGAGTTCCTCGGCCGCGGCGACGAGCAGATCAAGATCCGCGGCTTCCGCGTCGAGCCCGGCGAGATCGCCGCGACGCTCGCCACGCACGACGACGTGGCCCACGCCGTCGTCGTGGCTCGTGAGGACCGGCCGGGCGACGTCCGCTTGGTCGGGTACGTCGTGCCCGCCGAACCGTCCTCACCGGACGAGACCGAGCAGGTCGGCGAGTGGCGCGAACTGTACGACTCGATGTATGCGGGTGCCGCCGACGAATTCGAAGGCTGGAACTCCAGCTACACCGGCGAGCCGATCCCGCGGGAAGAGATGCGGGAGTGGCGGGACGCCATCGTCACACGGATCCGGTCGCTGAAGCCGAAGCGGGTGCTGGAGATCGGCGTCGGCACCGGTCTGCTGCTGACCGAGCTGGCCCCGGACTGCGAGTCCTACTGGGGCACGGACTTCTCCGCCGAAGTAATCGCCTCGCTGGGTGACCGAGTCGCCGCCGACCCGGCGCTCGCCGGGCGCGTCGAACTGCGCACCGGCGACGCCGCCGACGTCAGCGGCCTGCCGTCCGGGTTCTTCGACACGATCGTGCTCAACTCCGTCGTCCAGTACTTCCCGAGCGGCACGTACCTCCTCGACGTCCTGCGCAAGGCCCTGGAGCTGCTGGCGCCGGGCGGTGCGCTCTTCGTCGGCGACATCCGTGACCTGCGTCAGGTCCGCGCCTTCCACACGGCGGTGGCCGAGGCGCGCGGGGGCGACGTCGAGCAGAACCTCCTGCGGGAGAAGGAACTCCTCGTCGCACCCGAGTTCTTCGCCGGGCTCGACGGGGTCACCGCGGACATCCGGGTCAAGCGCGGCCGGGCCGTCAACGAGCTGACCCGATACCGCTACGACGTGGTTCTGCGCCCCGGCTCGGCCGTGGCACCCGAGGTCCCCGCACTCGTGTGGGGCACCGACCTGTCCGCTGTGGACGAGGTCGCCGGTCCGAGCCGGATCGAACGCGTTCCGAACGGCCGCACCGCACCGGGCGGGGTGAACCCCGAAGACTGGTACGCATTCGGTGACGCGCACGGCTACCGCACGGTCGTCACCTGGTCCGCCGAGGGCGACGGTTCCGTCGATGTCGTGTTCACGACCGGCGAGACCGCAGGCGCGTTCCGGCCCGGACCGGACCCGCTGCTCTCCTACACCGGCAACCCCGGCCGCTTCCGCCGGATCAGCACCCTGACCGCCGAGCTGCGAAGCCTCGCCGCCGACCGGCTGCCGGAACACATGGTGCCCTCGGCGATCGTCGTCCTCGACGCGCTCCCGGTGACGGCCAACGGCAAGCTCGACCGCCGCGCCCTGCCGTCGCCCGACCCAGTCGCGCCGACGTCCGACCGCGAGCCGCGAACGCCCGTCGAACGGCAGCTGTGCGAGCTGTTCGCCGACGTCCTCGGGCTCCCGCGGGTCGGCCCGGACGACAGCTTCTTCGCCCTCGGCGGCCATTCGCTGCTGGCCACCCGGCTGATCGCCCGCATCCGCACGACGCTGAACGCCGAGCTGGAAGTCCGGTCGGTGTTCGAGACGCCCACCGCCGCCGGCCTCGCCGCGCTGGTCGGGGCCGGTGCTGGCACCGCGCGGCCCGAGCTGGTCCCGATGGCGCGCCCAGCGCTGGTGCCGCTGTCTGGCGCGCAGCAGCGGCTGTGGTTCCTGCACCACCTCGAAGGCCCGTCGGCCACCTACAACGTCCCGCTGATCATGCGGCTCGAAGGTGACGTCGACGTCGAGGCGCTGCGCACCGCACTGTCCGATGTGGTCGCGCGGCACGAAGCCCTGCGGACCCGCTTCCCGCAGCACGACGGCGTTCCGTACCAGGACATCCTTCCGGCGGAAGCGCTCGACCTGCCGGTGCGGGACGTCACCGACCTCGACAGCGCGCTGACCGGACTGGTCCGCGGCTCGTTCGACCTGGAGCGCCAGGCGCCGATGCGCGTGGAGCTGCTGCGGCTGACGGACCGCGAGCATGTCCTGGCGCTGGTGTTCCACCACATCGCCTCCGACGGCTGGTCGATGGCCCCGCTGTGGCGCGACATCGCCACGGCCTACGCGGCCCGGCGCGCCGGGGAGACTCCACAGTGGACGCCACTGCCGGTGCAGTACGCGGACTACACGCTGTGGCAGCGGAACCTGCTCGGCGGCGAAGACGACCCGGACAGCGTGCTCGGCACGCAGCTGGACTACTGGCGCGACACCCTCGACGGCCTGCCCGACCGCATCGAGCTGCCCCTCGACCGGCCGCACCCGGCGAACGCGACCTTCCGCGGTGAGCTGCACACCTTCACCTGGGACGCGGACCTCCACGCGCGCTTGGCCGAGCTGGCGCGCGAGTCCGGCGCCAGCGTGTTCATGGTCGTCCACGCGGCCCTCGCCGCGCTGCTCACCCGGCTGGGTGCGGGCACCGACGTCCCGATTGGCTCGCCCATCGCCGGCCGCACCGACCAGGCCCTCGACGACCTCGTGGGGTTCTTCGTCAACACGCTCGTCCTGCGCGTCGACACCGGTGGTGAGCCGTCGTTCCGCGACCTGGTGGCGCGCGTCCGCGAGCGCAACCTCGACGCGTACGCCCACCAGGACGTCCCGTTCGAGCGGCTCGTCGAGGTGCTCAACCCGGCGCGGTCGCTGTCCTACCACCCGCTGTTCCAGGTGATGATCGCCGGGCAGAACACCACCCGCGCCGACGTCACCCTGCCCGGGCTGACCGTCACCGAGATCCCGGTGACCACCGGGACGTCGAAGTTCGACCTGGCGATCTCCCTGACCGAGCGGGAGGCCGGGATCGCGGGCGTCCTGGAGTTCAACGCGGACGTCTTCGACCACCCGGGCGCCGCCGCGATCCTGCGCCGGCTCGAAGTGCTGCTGCGCGCAGCACTGGCCGAACCGGACCGCCCGGTCGGCGCCCTGGACCTCCTGGACGGCGACGAGCGCGACCGCGTCCTGACCGAGTGGGCCGGTTCGCTCGAACCCGCGGGCACCGAGACGTTCCCCGGGCTGTTCGCCCGCCGCGTGGCCGAGACCCCGGATTCCGTGGCGCTCGTCTTCGAGGACGTCGAGCTGACGTATGCCGAGGTCAACGCGCGCGCCAACCGGCTCGCCCACCTGCTCCTCGACCGCGGTGCCGGGCCCGAGCGCGTCGTCGCGCTCGCCGTGCCGCGGTCGGTCGAGATGATCGTCGCCGAGCTGGCCGTGCTCAAGGCCGGCGCCGCGTACCTCCCGATCGACGTCGACTACCCCGGCGACCGGATCACGTACATGGTCGAGGACGCGCGCCCGGTCTGCGTCGTGACGACCCGCGAGATCGACGCGAAACTCCCCGCGGACGTCGCTCGCGTCCTGCTGGACGACCCGGCGCTCGACGGAATGTCCACAGAGGACCCGGCGGTCGTGGTGAAGCCGGAGAACGCGGCCTATGTCATCTACACGTCCGGCTCGTCCGGGCGGCCCAAGGGCGTCGTCCTCCAGCATTCGGGCGTCGCGAAGCTGATCGCCACCCAGGTCGAGCGGTTCGGGATCGGCCCGCACAGCCGGGTGCTGCAGTTCGCGTCGCCGAGCTTCGACGTCGCCTTCTGGGACCTCTGCCTAGGCCTGCTCTCCGGCGGCCGCCTCGTCGTGGTCCCAGCCGAGCGCCGCGTCGCCGGGCCCGCGCTGACCGAGTACGCGCACGAGCACGGCGCGGACTTCATGATCCTTCCGCCCGCGTTGCTCGACGCGATGCCGGCCGACTGCGACCTCCCGCGTGACAGCGTCCTGCTGGCGGGCACCGAGCGGGTGTCGCCGGAACTCGTCAAAAGGTGGGCGCCGGGGCGGCGGATGTTCAACGCCTACGGCCCGACCGAGGCCACCACCAACTCGACGCTCGGCGAGAGCGATCCCGTCGAGCTGGCGGACGCGACCGTCGTCCCGATCGGCATCCCCGACCCCGGCACCCAGGCGTACGTGCTCGACGCCGGGCTGCGGCCGGTCCCGCCCGGCGTGGTGGGGGAGCTGTACCTCGCCGGATCGGGCCTGGCCCGCGGCTACCTCGGGCGCGCCGCGCTGACGTCGGAACGGTTCGTCGCCGATCCCTTCGGCTCGGGCGGCCGCCTCTACCGCACCGGTGACCTGGTGAAGTGGCTGCCGGACGGCCGGCTGGTGTTCCTGGGCCGCGCGGACGACCAGGTCAAGATCCGCGGCTATCGCATCGAGCCGGGCGAGATCGAGGCCGTGCTCACCGAGCACCCGGCCGTCGGGCAGTCCGTGGTCCTCGCGCAGGACAGCCGGCTCATCGCCTACGCAGTCCCGGCGGCCGGCCGTGACGAGGAAGCGGAACTGGACCACGTCGGCGAGTGGCGCGAGCTGCACGAGAACGTCTTCACCGAAGCGGCGTCCGGCGGGCTGGAGGAGAACTTCACCGGCTGGAACTCCAGCTACGACGGCTCCGAGATCCCCCTCGGCGAGATGCGCGAGTGGCACGCGGCGACGATCGACCGCATCCGTGCGCTTCAGCCGAAGCGAGTGCTGGAGATCGGCGTCGGCAGTGGCCTGATCCTGTCCCGGATCGCGCCGGACGCCGACGAGTACTGGGGCGTCGACCTGTCCGAGAAGGCGATCGCCAACCTGCGGCGCGAACTCGCGGCGACGCCGTTCGCGGACAAGGTCCACGTGGCGGCCCGCCCGGCGCACGACCTCGGCGACCTGCCGGACGAGCCGTTCGACACCGTGATCATCAACTCCGTCGCGCAGTACTTCCCGAGCGTCGACTACCTCGCCGAGGTCATCCGCACAGTGACTGCCCATGTCCGGCCGGGCGGCGTGCTCTTCCTGGGCGACATCCGGAACCTGCGCTCGCTGCGGGCGTTCCGGACCGCGACCGAGCTGCGCCACGGCCGTCGTGACGTGGCCGCGGTCGACCAGGCCATCGCGCGCGAAGGCGAACTGGTGCTGGATCCGGACTTCTTCGCGGCCCTGGCCCGGAGCCTGGACGGCTTCGACGACGTCGATCTGTGGGTCAAGCGCGGGACAGCGCACAACGAGCTGACCCGGCACCGCTACGACGTCGTCCTGCGGAAGGCTCCCAAGCCGGGCCCGGTCGAGGAAGACGTCGTCACCTTCGATTCGCTGCCCGAGCTGGAACGGCTCCTGGAAGCACGCCCGGTGCGGCTGCGCATCACCGGTGTGCCGGACGCGCGGCTTTCCGGCGAACTCGCCGCCGTCGCCGCACTTGCCGAGGGAGACACCGAGGCGGCGCTGTCCGCTTTGGACAGCGAGCCGTCCGGGGTGGATCCCGAGACGCTGCAGGAACTCGGCGCCCGCCAGGGTTACCGTGTCTTTGCGGCGCCGGTGAGCGAGGGCAGTCTCGAAGTCGTGTTCACCACCGGTGAGCCGACGCGGATCCATCGCGCGCGGCCAGTCCGGGCCGCCCTGGACACGCTGGGCAACCACCCGGCCGGGCAGCGCGACACCAGCGCCCTGGTCTCGGCCCTGCGGGCCCACGTCCGCGACCGGCTCCCGCAGTACATGGTGCCGTCGGCGTTCGTGGTGCTCGACCGGCTGCCGCTGCTCGCCTCGGGCAAGCTCGACCGCCGCGCGCTGCCCAGCCCGGACAAGCAGGCGGTCACCGCCGGCCGGGCCCCGCGGACGCCGGTCGAGGAAGTCCTCTGCGGACTGTTCGCCGAGGTCCTCGACGCCGCGTCGATCGGCGTCGACGACGACTTCTTCGCCCTGGGCGGACACTCGCTCATGGCGACGCGCCTGGTCGCGCGGCTGCGCGCGGTGTTCGGCGTCGAGCTGCAGGTGCGGTCGGTCTTCGAAACCCCGACCGTCGCCGGCCTTGCCGGGTTGCTGTCCACTTCGGACTCGGCGGCTGCCAGGCCCGCGCTGGAGCGCGTGGAGCCGCGACCGGACGTGCTCCCGTTGTCGTTCGCCCAGCAGCGGCTGTGGTTCCTCCACCGGCTCGAAGGCCCGTCGGCGACGTACAACATGCCGACCGCGGTCCGGCTGGCCGGTGACCTCGACGTCGAGGCGCTGCGCACCGCGCTGTCCGATGTGGTCGAACGGCACGAAGCCCTGCGCACGGTGTTCCCGGAGATCGGCGGTCAAGCGCGACAGCTGATCCTCGACGACGTCACGATCCCGCTGCCGAGCCGCACGGTCACCGAGGCCACGGTCGCCGATGCCGTGTCCGAAGCGGCCCGGACGGTGTTCGAGCTGGAGTCGGAGATCCCGCTGCGGGCCGAGCTCTTGCGGCTGGGCGCGCGCGAGCACGTCCTGGTGCTGGTGTTCCACCACATCGCCTCGGACGGCTGGTCGACCGCGCCGCTGTGGCGCGACCTCGTGACGGCCTACACCGCCCGGCAGGCCGGGGACGCTCCGCAGTGGACGCCGTTGCCGGTGCAGTACGCGGACTACACGCTGTGGCAGCGGGACGTCCTGGGCGAGCCGGTCATCGAGCCGCAGCTGGCCTACTGGCGTGACGCACTGGCGGACCTGCCCGAGCGCATCGAGCTGCCGACCGACCGGCCGCACCCGGCGGAAGCGTCGTATGCGGGCGAGCAGTTCGCGTTCGGCTGGGATGCCGACCTCCACAGTGGACTCGTCGAGCTGGCCCGCGCCTGCGGGGCCAGCGTGTTCATGGTCGTGCACGCGGGGCTCACGGCCGTGCTCACCCGGCTCGGCGCGGGCACCGACATCCCGCTCGGCACGTCCATCGCCGGCCGGACCGACCAGGCCCTCGACGACCTCGTCGGCTTCTTCGTCAACACCCTGGTGCTGCGCGTCGACACCGGCGGCGACCCGTCGTTCCGGAACCTCGTCGCCCGCGTGCGGGACCGCAGCCTGGATGCGTACGCCCACCAGGACGTGCCGTTCGAGCGGCTCGTCGAGGCACTGAACCCGGTGCGGTCGCTCGCGTACCACCCGCTGTTCCAGACGATGCTCGCCTGGCAGAACAACGCCGTCGCCGACCTCGCGCTGCCCGGCCTGACCGTTGCGGAGGAACCGGTCCGCACCGGCACCTCTCGCGCCGACCTGACGTTCTTCGTCGGCGAGCGGCCCGGCCACCAGACCGGCATCCGCGGGACGGCCGAGTACAACAGCGACGTCTTCGACCGCGCGAGCGTCGAAGCCATCCTCGACCGGCTCCGGACGTTGCTGCGGGCCGTCGTGAGCGATCCGGACACCCGGATCGGCGCGATCGACCTGCTCACCGACGCCGAACACGACCAGCTGGCCGCGGACCCCGCGACGACGCTCCCGGCGGAGACGGCCGCGGAGCTGTTCGCCGCCCAGGTGGCCCGCACACCGGACGCCATGGCGCTGGTGTTCGGCTCCGAGCGTCTCACCTACGCGGAACTGGACACGCGCGCCACGACGCTCGCCCGGGCCTTGCTCGCTCGGGGCGCCGCTCCGGAATGCGTGGTGGCTGTCGCGCTGCCGCGGTCGGCCGACCTGGTCGTCGCCCTCTTGGCGGTGCTCAAGACCGGCGCCGCCTACCTGCCCCTGGACCTGAACCACCCGGCGGACCGCGTCGAGCTGATGCTCACCGACGCCGCGCCGCACCTGGTCATCGCCAACGACGGCTTCGGGGATCGGCTGGTGCGCCCTGGCGACACCGGGCCCGAACCGGCTTGGCCGACGGTCAGCCCGGACAACCCGGCGTACGTGATCTTCACGTCCGGCTCCACGGGACGTCCGAAGGCGGTCGCCGGGACCCAGCGCGCATTGGCCAACCGGCTGCACTGGGGCCGGGGCGTCGCCGAAGGCGTCCGCGTGGCGAAGAGCGCGTTGACGTTCATCGACGGCTCGACCGAGCTGCTCGGCGGGCTCGTCGCGGGCGACCCGGTGGTCCTCGCCGACGACGCGACGGCCACCGACCCGCACGCGCTCGCCGAACTCGTGCGCACCTCCGGCGCCCAGGTGCTGACCGTGGTGCCGAGCCTCCTCGACAGCTTCGCCGAAGACGGCCCGGCCGATGCGTTCGACAGCGTGACCACCTGGATCACCAGTGGCGAGCCGCTTTCCGGGGCACTGGCCGAGAAGGTGGCCCGGCGGTGGCCGTCGGCGAAGCTGCTCAACCTGTACGGCTGTTCCGAAGTCGCGGGCGACAGCCTGGCCCAGGTCTGCGGGCCGGTGGCCATCGGACGGCCGGTCGCGAACACCCGCGCGTACGTCCTCGACGCCGCGCTGCGGCCGGTGCCGCCCGGAGTCCGCGGTGAGCTGTACCTGGCGGGTGCCGGGCTCGCGCGGGGCTACCTCGGCCGGCCGGCGCTGAGCGCGGAACGGTTCGTCGCGTCGCCGCATCAGCCGGGGGAGCGGATGTACCGCACCGGCGACCTGGTCCGGCGGCGTGCCGACGGCGCGCTCGAGTTCCTGGGCCGGGCCGACCAGCAGATCAAGATCCGCGGTTTCCGCGTCGAGCCGGGCGAGGTCGAAGCCGCGCTGACGGCGGACGCCGCGGTGGCACGCGCGGTCGTGATCGCCCGGGACAACCGCCTGATCGCCTATGTCGCACCGGCGGGTGACCCCGCCGCGCTGCGGGCATCGCTGACCGAGCGGCTGCCGGAGTACCTGGTGCCCTCGGCGATCGTGGTCCTGCCGGAACTGCCGCTGAACGCCAACGGCAAGCTCGACCGCGCCGCATTGCCCGATCCGGAGATCCGGACCTCGGGCCGGGTCGCGCGGACGCCGGCCGAGCAGGCGCTGTGCGACCTCTTCGCCGACGTCCTCGGCGTCCCGCAGGTCGGCCCGGACGACGGGTTCTTCACCCTCGGCGGGCACTCGCTGCTGGCGACGCGGCTGGTCAGCCGGATCCGCGCGCTGCTCGGCGTCGAGGTCCCGATCCGGTCGGTGTTCGACGCGCCCACCCCGGCCCGGCTCGCCGAACTCCTGGATCCGGGGCGGCAAAGCCGTCCCGCGCTGGTGCCGGTGCCGCGGCCGGACGTCCTGCCCTTGTCGTTCGCCCAGCAGCGGCTCTGGTTCCTCGACCGGCTCGACGGGTTGAGCGCGACCTACAACATCCCGTGGGCGTGGGAGCTGACCGGACCGGTCGACGCCGACGCGCTGCGAGCCGCCCTCGGTGATGTCGTCGCGCGGCACGAAATCCTCCGGACGATCCTGGTCGAGGAGCACGGCACGCCGAGCCAGGTCGTGCTGGCGCCGGGCGACGACCGCGCCCGGCCGGTGCTGGTCACGGAGACCGCGGCCGACCTCGACGAGAGCGTCACCGCCGCGGCGTCGTACTGCTTCACCCTCGACGCCGAGATCCCGGTCCGCGCGACGCTCGTCTCGGCCGGTCCCGAGCGGCACGTGTTCGTGCTGCTGGTGCACCACATCGTCGGTGACGGCTGGTCGCTGCCGCCGCTGAAGCGCGACCTCGACACCGCCTACGCCGCGCGCCTGCGCGGTGAGCGTCCACAGTGGACGCCGTTGCCGGTGCAGTACGCGGACTACACGCTGTGGCAGCGCGAGATGTTCGGCCGGGCGGACGACCCGGACAGCCTCCTCGGCGCCCAGGCCGCGTTCTGGCGGGACACCCTCGCCGGGCTCCCGGACGAGCTGGCCCTCCCGGTGGACCGGCCACGCCCGGCGCGCTCGACGAACCGCGGCGCCGCCGTGCCGTTCGCCGTGCCCGCCGACGTCCACCGCGGCTTGCGCGAGCTGGCGCACGGGAGCGACACCAGCACGTTCATGGTGCTGCAGGCGGCCCTCGCGGCGCTGCTCACCCGGCTCGGCGCGGGCACCGACATCCCGCTCGGGACGCCGGTGGCCGGCCGCACCGACCATGCGCTGGAGGACCTCGCCGGGTTCTTCGTCAACACCCTGGTCCTGCGCACCGACACCGGCGGCGACCCGACGTTCCGGGAGCTGCTGGACCGCGTCCGCGAGGCCGACCTGGCCGCGTACGCGCACCAGGACCTGCCGTTCGAGCACCTCGTCGAGCTGCTCAACCCGGCCCGGTCCCTGGCCCGGCACCCGCTGTTCCAGGTCATGCTCGCGGTCTACCACTCGGGCTCCGAGCCGGAGCGGCTGCTCGGGCTCGACGCGTCCTACCGGGACACCGGGCTGCGGCAGGCGAAGTTCGACCTGTCCTTCGACCTGGTCGAAACCCCCGAGGGCATCGAGGGTGACCTCGAGTTCAGCCTCGACCTGTTCGACGAGCCGACCGCCCGGACGCTCACCGAACGCCTGGTGCGGCTGATGACGGCCGTCGTCGCGGACCCGGACCGGCCGCTGAGCCGGATCGACGTCCTCGACGCGGCCGAGCGGCACCGGATCGTCGGCGAGTGGGGGCGTGGCGAACCGCTGACGACTTCCGCGCCGACGGTCGTCGACCGGCTGGCCGCGCAGGTGGCGGCGACGCCGGGCGCGACCGCGCTGAGCGACGCGGACTCGAGCGTCACCTTCGCGGAGTTCGCCGCGCGGACCGACCGCCTCGCGCGCTGGCTCACGTCCCAGGGGGCGGGTCCCGAGAAGGTCGTGGCGCTCGTGCTGCCGCGTTCTGCGTCGGTCATCGAGGCGATCTTCGGCGTGTTCAAGTCAGGGGCGGCCTACCTGCCGGTGGACCCCGACCAGCCGGCTGACCGGATCTCGGCGATCCTCGCCGACGCCGGTGCCGCGCTGGTGCTGACCAGCCGCGCGGTGGCCTCGCCGGTTCCGGGGGCGCTGTTCGTCGAGGACATTGTGGACACTGAGGCGACGCTGACCCCGCCGTCGCCCGCGAATCCGGCTTACGTGCTGTACACGTCCGGCTCGACGGGCAAGCCGAAGGGCGTGGTGATCCCGCATTCCGGGCTGGTGAACCTGTTCCACAGCCACCGCCAGACGCTCTACCGCCCGGCTGTGGCCGCGGCGGGGGGCCGGCGGCTGCGGGTCGGGCACGCGTGGGCGTTCTTCTTCGACGCCTCCTGGCAGCCGCAGCTGTGGCTGCTCGACGGGCACGAGGTGCACGTCGTCGACGACGACACGCGCCGCGACCCCGATCGCCTGGCCGCGGTGGTGCGCGAACGCGGGCTCGACTTCCTGGAGCTCACGCCGTCGCACTTCACGCAGCTGGCCGCGGCCGGGGTCGTCGAAGACGGGAAGTGCGCGCTGGGCGTCGTCGGCGTCGGCGGTGAAGCGGTGTCCCAGACGCTGTGGGAGTCGCTGCGGTCGATGCCGGGGACGTCGGCGTACAACCTGTACGGCCCGACCGAGGCCACCGTGGACGCGCTCGTCGGCCGGTTCGCCGACGCGGACCGGCCGGTGGTCGGCCGTCCGGTGCACAACGCCCGCGCGTACGTCCTCGACGGCGGCCTGACCCCGGTCCCGGCCGGCGTGCCCGGCGAGCTGTACCTGGCCGGTGCCGGGCTGGCCCGCGGTTACCACGAGCGTCCGGCGTTGACCGCCGAGCGGTTCGCCGCCGACCCGTTCGGGCCGCCGGGGGAGCGGATGTACCGCACCGGCGACCTGGTGCGGTGGCGGCCCGACGGGCAGCTCGAGTACCTCGGCCGCACCGACGACCAGGTCAAGATCCGCGGCTTCCGGATCGAGCCGGGCGAGATCGAGACGGCCCTGACCCGGCACGACGACGTCGAACAGGCGCTCGTCGTCGTCCGCGAAGACCGGGACAAGCGGCTGGTCGCTTACACGACTCCGGCGCACGCGGATCCGGCGCGGCTGCGGGAGTTCGTAGCCCGGTCGCTTCCGGAGTACATGGTGCCCGCGGCGATCGTTCCCCTCGAAGCGTTCCCCGTGACGTCCAACGGGAAGCTCGACAAGGCCGCCCTGCCGGTGCCCGAGTTCGAGGCCAGGGGCCGGGCTCCCGAGACACCGCTGGAGAAGACCCTCTGCGAAGTCTTCGCGGAGGTGCTGGACGTCGCCGCCGTCGGCGCCGACGACGACCTGTTCGCCCTCGGCGGGCATTCCATGCTGCTCGTGGTCCTGCGCAACCGGATCACCGAGCGGACCGGGACCGAGCTCCCGATCGCCGAGTTCTTCCGTACCCCCACCGCGGCCGGGCTCGCCGCCCTGCTGTGACATCCGGGGCTTCGCCCCGGGCCGGGGGCGCTGCCACCCGGAGCCCCCGAAAGCCATCGACCGAGACGCAAGGAAACTGATGCAGCGCACCCTGATGAACGCCAAGATCCACCGCGCCACGGTGACCCAGGCCGACCTGCACTACGTCGGGTCCCTGACCATCGACGCCGACCTGATGGCCGCCGCGGACATCGTCGAAGGCGAGCAGGTCCAGATCGTCGACATCACCAACGGCGCCCGGCTGGAGACCTACGCGATCACCGGCGAGCCCGGCACCGGCGTGATCGGCATCAACGGCGCGGCCGCGCACCTGGTGCACCCCGGCGACCTGGTCATCATCATCACGTACGCCCAGGTGGAGGAGGCCGAACGGGCCGGGCACCGCCCGCGCGTGGTGCACGTCGACGCCGACAACCGCCAGGTCCACCTGGGCCACGACCTCGCCGAGCCGGTTCCTGGCGCGGAAGCCCAATTGTCCGGTCGGAATTGACTCAGGTGGGCGTGGACACAGGTAGGTCGCGGCGGTTGCTTTCAGCAGCCTCACCTAAATAAGGTGTGCCTATCCTAAAGGCTTGGCGAGAGGTTCTCATGTCCGTGTTTCAAGGCGGTGCCGGGCTCAGCCGGCGTGGTTTCCTGATCGGGACCGGCGGTCTCGCCGCGGCTGCGGCGCTCACCGCCTGTGGCAGCAGCGACGACAAGCCGGCGGCCGCCGCCTCCGGGCCGTGGGAGTTCACCGACGACCGCGGTCAGAAGATCTCCCGCGACCAGCGTCCCGCCCGCGTCGTGGCCTACGTCAGCTCCGCCGCCGCGCTGTGGGACTACGGCGTCCGCCCGGTCGGCGTGTTCGGCCCGCAGAAGACGGCCGACGGCGGCAAGGAGATCCAGGCCGGCAACATCGACCTGAACGCCGTCACCTCGATCGGCAACGCGTGGGACGACTTCAGCATGGAGAAGTTCGCCGCGACCAAGCCGGACCTGGTGATCACCGGCCTCACCGGCGCCAAGCCGACCGACCTGTGGGTGCTCAAGGACGACCTCGGCCCCAAGGTGCAGCCGATCGCGCCGATCGTCGCGCTCTCGGAGTACAAGGTCACGCTGCCGAAGGTGATCGAGCGCTACGAGCAGCTCGCCGTGGCCCTCGGCGGCGACGCGAACTCCGACGTCATCAAGAAGGGCAAGGACGACTTCCAGAAGGCGTCCGACGACCTGAAGGCGGCGATCAAGGCCAAGCCGGGCCTCAAGGTCCTCGTGGTGTCCAGCGACAAGGACAACCTCTACGTCTGCAAGCCGGAGTTCTTCGCCGACCTGGCGTACTACCGCGACCTGGGCCTGGAGATCGTCAACGGTGGCGGCACCGACGACTACTTCGAGACGCTCAGCTGGGAGCAGGCCGGCAAGTACCCGGCCGACCTGATCCTCACCGACAGTCGCACGTACGCGCTTTCGCGTCCGCAGCTGGCCGCGATCCCGACCTGGGCGCAACTGCCCGCGGTGAAGGCGAACCAGCTCGCCGACTGGTCGACCGAACCCCGGTTCAACCCGGTGCTCGCGGCCCCGGTCATCCAGAAGCTGACCGAGGTCGTCAAGGGCGCCCGCACGGACATCACCGCCTGAGGAGGCCTGGCATGACCAACCCGTTCGAAGACCCGTCCGGTACCTACCTGGTGCTGGTCAACGCGGAGAACCAGCACAGCCTGTGGCCGGAGTTCGTGGAGGTCCCGGCCGGCTGGACGGTCGCCTTCGGCCCGTCGGGCCGCCAGGAGTGCCTGGACCACGTGGAAGCGAACTGGACGGACATGCGCCCGAAGTCCCTGGCCGACGCCATGGACAGCTGACCCTTCTCCGAGGAAAGCGCCGGGAGCTCGCTCGCTCCCGGCGCTTTTCGCATGTTCGCTTTGGCTCTCAGGCTCGCTGGTACGACCAGGCCGCCCAGAGCTTCGCGTACTGACCGCCCGCGGCCACCAGCTCGTCGTGGGTGCCGGACTCCACCACGGCGCCCGCGTCGAGGACCACGATCCGGTCGGACGCCGCCGCCTGGGTCAGGCGGTGGGCGACCACCAGCGCCGTCCGGCCTTCCAGCGCCGCCGCGGCCGCCGACTCCAGGACCCGTGAACCCGCGCTGCCGGCCTCCGCCGTGGCTTCGTCGAGGATCGCGATCGGCGGGTCGGCCAGTACCAGCCGGACCAGGGCGAGCTGCTGCGCCTGCGTCACCGTCAGCTGGTGGCCGCCTTCGCCGACCACCGTCGCCAGGCCGTCGGGCAGACTGTCCACCCAGGACAGTGCGCCCACCTTCGCCAGCGCCGCCCGCAGGTCCGCGTCGGACGCCGACGGGCGCGCGAGGCGGAGGTCGTCGGCCAGTGTCCCCGCGAAGACGTGGACCTCCTGGCTGATCAGCGCGACGGTCCGGCGCGTGGCCTCCGGACCGAGCTCCTCCAACGGCACGCCGCCGAGCGTCACCGAACCCGAGGACGGCCGGTGGATCCCGGCGATCAGCTTGGCCAGCGTCGTCTTCCCGGCTCCGCTCGCCCCGACCAGCGCCACCCGCTCGCCGGGGGCGACGCCGAGGTCGACGTCGCGCAGCACCGGGTGACCGTCCACATAGGAGTAACCGGCCGCCGCCGTCTTCACCGACGCGTCCACCGGCCGGGCCGGCTGCGCGGGCGACGCCTCGGCGGGCAGGTCGGCGACGCCGATCAGCCGCGCGAGGCTGGCCGCGGCCGCCTGCGCGTCGTCGACCAGGGCCAGCGCCGTCGTGATCGGCCCGAACAGGCTGTGGAAGTACAGCGCCGCGGCCGTCGCCACACCGACCGTCACCGCGTTCGCCCCGACCAGCAGGAACCCCACGGCGAGCACGGCGGAAAGCCCGACGAACTCCGCCAGGTTGAGCCGCGCGTAGAACCGCGTCACCAGCCGGATTCCGCGCAGCGCCAGGTCGACGGCCGTGTCCGACCGCTGCCGCACCCGGTCCAGGTGCGTGTCCGCCAGCCGGAACGCGCGGACGGTCTTCGCGCCGCCGATGGTGTCCAGCAGCTGCTGCTGTTGCGCGCCGACGGCCTCGCGCTGGCTCGCGTACAGCGGCTTCGCGCGCGGCACGTACCAGCGCACGGTCCACAGCTGGATCGGCACGGCGACCAGCGCGGCCAGCAGGAACCGCCAGTCCAGCACGGCCAGCGCGCCCAGCGTCAGCACGACGGTCAGCACCGAGCGGCCCAGTTCGGGAAGGGCCTGCCGGACGGCTTCCGCGACGACCGAGACGTCGTTCGTCACGCGGGTGGTGAGGTCGCCGGACCCGGCGCGCTCGAGCTGTTCGAGCGGCAGGCCGAGCGCCCGTTCGACGAAGCGTTCACGCAGCTCGGCCAGGATCGTCTCGCCCAGCCGCGCCACCAGCGACACGCCGATGGCGGTCGCGATGGCCTGGCCCACCGCGACGAGGACCAGCTCGACGACCGGCGTGACCAGGTCGGCCGCCGGCCGCCGCGTCGCGACGAGGTCGACGACCCGGCCGAGCAGCGGCGCGGTGAGCAGCCCGATCGCGGTGGCCGCGACCAGCATCGTGAACGCGGCGGCGGCCCGGCCCTTCGACCGGCCGACGAGCTCGCCGATGACGGCGCGGATCCGGTGGCCGTCGGCCACGGGGAGGAGTTCACGGGTCATGACAGCACCGCCGCCCGGTAGTCGGCGCGACCGGCCAGGTCGGCGTGGCTGCCTTCGCCCGCGATCCGCCCGTCGTCGAGGAGGACGACGCGGTCGGTCGCGGCGAGCAACGCCGGGCTGGTGGTCACGAGGATGGTCGTGCGGCCGCGCCGCAGCTCGGCCAGGCCCGCGGCGATCCGGGCCTCGGTGACGGTGTCGACCGCGGTCGTCGGGTCGTGCAGCACGAGCACCGGCGCGTCGACGGCGAGCGCGCGGGCGAGCGCGACCCGCTGGCGCTGCCCGCCCGACAGCGACCGCCCGCGTTCGGTGACTTCGGTCGCGACGCCGTCGGGCAGCGCGCTGGCCACCTCGTCGACGGCGGCCGCGGACATCGCTTCTTCGGTGCGGGGCCCGGTTCCGAAGTTCTCGGCGACGGTCCCGGCGAACAGGTCCGCGTCGTGCGCGGCCACCAGCACCACCTCGCGGACCCGGCTCGGGTCCACAGTGGACAGGTCGACCGCGTCGACCGACACCGAGCCGGTCGCCGGGTCGGCGGCGCGGCCGAGGCAGTCCAGCAGGTCGGTCGCGGCGGCCGGATCGGTGGCGACGACGCCGAGCAGTTCGCCCGGGCGGGCCTCGAAGTCGACGTCGCGCAGGGCGCCGCGGCTGAGCGCGGAGAGCCGCACGTGCCCGGCGGCGGGGGCCGGCAGCGTGGCCTCACCGGCGTCGACGGCGTGCGGCGCGTTCAGCACGTCGGCGATGCGCCCGGCCGACGCGCGGCCCTGCGCGAGCTCGCCGTTGACCCAGGAGAAGATCGAGAACGGGGTGATCAGGTACTGCGCGAGCCCGACCGCGGCGACGAGGTCGCCGACGCTGATGTCGCCCGCCGCCGCGAGGTTCCCGCCGACGAGCGCGACGACGGCGATGAAGATGCCGGTCAGTGCGAGCAGTGCGCCGTTGTGCCAGGCCTGGGCGCGGGCCGCGCGCAAGGTGGCTCGCAGCGAGTCCTGGCTGGTGCGGCGGTAGCGGTCGACGGCGGCCTTCTCGGCGCCGACGCCCTTGAGCACGCGCAGCCCGGCGACGAGGTCGGTGGCGATGCCGGAGGCGAACGCGGACCGCTCCTGTTCGGCCTCGCTGCGGCGTTCGAGGGGCTTGCCGATCACGTGCGCCAGGTACAGCATCGGCGGCGTGCCGAGCAGCACCAGCAGGCCGAGCGGGACGCTCATGGTCAGCAGCACGACGGCGCTGACCAGCAGCCCGGCCAGCCCGGCGACGCCGAACGGCAGGAAGCCGTTGACCTGGCCGACCCGCTTCGCGTCCGACGTCCCGATGCTGACGAGCTCGCCCGCGAGGTTGCCGGCTTCGGCACCACCGCCGGGGTGCAGCACGCGGCGTCCGATGTCGAGGCGCAGTTCGTGGGCGGCGCGTTCGGCGGCGCGCTCACCGAACCGGGCGCCGAGGCGATAACTGGTCGACAGCGCGGCGAACAGCACCGCCAGCACCGCCAGCCAGAAGAGCAGCGTGCCCACCGAACCACCTGCGACGGCCTGGTCGATCACCACA
Source organism: Amycolatopsis sp. NPDC048633 (assembly GCF_040650695.1). Lineage (NCBI taxonomy): Bacteria > Bacillati > Actinomycetota > Actinomycetes > Pseudonocardiales > Pseudonocardiaceae > Amycolatopsis > Amycolatopsis sp. NPDC048633. The sequence goes on along the minus strand of NZ_JBEZHS010000043.1, from coordinate 22,012 downwards.
CCGATCACCACCGGCACCAGCGCTTCGCCGCCCTGGTGGCACGACGTCAGCAGTGCCGCGAGGGTCACCGATCGTCGTTGCCCGGAGATCGAACGGCGGAGGACTTCCCGTCCGGTCGTGCTCACCCGCGCCTCCCTGTCCCTGTCGTGGATAGGTAAGGCTAGTCTAAGTAAACAAGTTACGGGAACACGGTCGGCTTCGTCTCATTTCCTTCGGTCGCCGGCTCTCCGAAGCGGGCCAGCGCGAGTGCGGCGGCCACGGCGAGGACGAACCCGGCGACGGCGACGACCGCGAAGCCGGGGCGGGTGCGGTCGCCGAGGACGAACACGCCGACCAGCGACGGGAACACGGTCTCGCCGAGCACCATCATCGCGGTCGAGGTGGTGACGCTCCCGCGTTGCAACGCCGTCGCGTAGAACAGCATCGCCATCCCGCCCGCGACCGCGACGGTGTAGGTGGCCGGGTCGGTGAGCAGGTCCAGCGGGGCGAGGCTGGGGATGATCCGGCCGGCGATGGCGACGACGCCGAAGCTCAGCCCCGCGACGAGCCCCAGCGCGGGCGTCCGCACGCGGCGGCTCGCCTTGCCCGCGGCGATCCCGGCGCCGGCCAGCACGACGACCGCGCCGATCAGCCCGAGCCGGAAGCCGAGCCCGACCGGGTCGGAGCCCTCGCCTTCGGCGGCCGTGCCCAGCAGCCCGAGCCCGGCGCACACGACGGCCACGGCCGCCCACTCCCGTTTGCCGAGGTGGACACCGAGGAACCGGGCGGCGACGGCGGTGACGGCGAGGCTCGCGGCGAGCGCGGCCTGCACGACGAACAGCGGGAGGACGTGCAGGGCGGCGATCTGCGCGACGAACCCGAGGACGTCGAGAGAGAGGCCGACCACGAACTTCCACTGGCCGAGGACGCGGACGAGCAGCTTCGGGTCGACCCCGCCGGCCCCGGAGTCTTCGGTCGCCTGGGCGGCGACCGACTGCATCACCGATGCCACGCCGTACGCGATTGCGGCGCCCAGGGCGCAGAGGAGTCCCCACCACATGCTGATCACTCTATTTTGTCGGACCGGTGGGGTACGTTCCGGTCATGTCGAACACGAGTTCGAAGACGCAGCGGTCGTGGCCGGCCCGGCTGGCCTGGGACGAGCTGCGCCTTCAGCTGGACTTCCTGCAGTTCCTCCGGGCGACGGCGGTGAACAAGCTGGCGGGCCTGCCGGTGGAGTTGGCGGCGGCGACCCCGTTCTCGACATCGCCGCGGCTGAGCGCGCTGGGGGTGGTGAAGCACCTGACGGCGGTGGAGCGCTGGTGGCTGTCGATCGAGGCCGGGGGAGCGGACCTGCCTTCGCTCTGGGCGGGGTCGCCGGACCCGAGCTGGGACCTGACGCCGGAAGATACGCCGGCTTCCGTGGTGGCGGCGTACAAGGCCGAGTGGGCGCGATCGGAGAAGTCGTTGCGCCGGGTGGGCCCGGACGATCGCACCCGGCGGCGGTCGGAGTTCACGGTGCGGTGGGTGGTGGCGCACGTGGTCCAGGAGACGGCGCGGCATGTGGGGCATCTGGATCTGCTGCGGGAGCTGGCTGATGGGGAGGTGGGTGAGTGAAGGAGAGTGACGGGGTTGGCGCGGTCGGTTCCGTGGCGGGGGTGGTGACCGGGTGATGTAGCGGGGGAGGCTGCGGCCGGGATGCGGTGGCGTTTGCGGTGATGCGGCGGCCTGGTGTTCGGGCGGCGAGCGGTCGCGGCGTCGTGCGCAGCGGGCGGCAGCTTGATCGTCGGCATTGCCGGGCCGGGCGGCCGCCGCACGGTCGGCTGCAGACCGGCCGCGACCGGCCACCGGGCTCGCCGCGGCCGTCGGCGGGAAATTCGCGTGACAGGCCCCGCTAATCTGGCGTTGTGGCCGTCGTTGCGGAGTACCGCCGATTTACCGGCCCCCTGGCCCTTCACCGGTGCCAGCGGGGTTTCGGTGCCACGTCCGCGCTCGCCTGAGCGCGGTTCGGGCTCATCACAGCGGCGGTCGCCGCCGTTGATGACCGAAGAGCGCCGTAGTGAACCTCGCCTGGAGTCCGGGCCAGGGGGAGCAAGTGCCCCCATCCCGTCACCCAGGAGGTCCTGCCATGCCCGAACTTCTCACCCCCACGCAACTCACCCGAGATCTCGCCGTCCGCGATCTCACGGATCCCGCCAGTGGGCCGCACGCCATTCAGCTCGTCGTCGAGCGGGCCGTTGCCGCCGCCAAAGGACCGCGCACCGAGGTCCGGTGGTGGCCGGGGGATCGGGTCGTCACCGTCGCCGACAACTACGACAACCTCGGCTACGACCCCGCCGACGTCACTCGCGACGCGCGCTACACCCGCTACGTCGACGCGGATCACGTGCTGCGCAGCCACTCCAGCGCCATGGTCCCCGCCGCGCTCCGGGCGCTCAAAGCCCGTCCCGCCGATGACGTCCTGCTCGTCTGCTCGGGCATCGTCTACCGCCGCGACAGCATCGACCGGCTGCACACCGGCACCCCGCACCAGCTCGACCTCTGGCGGATCACCCGAACCCAAGAGAGCGACCTCGAACAGCTCGTGGCCGCCGTTGTCGAAAACCTGCTGCCGGGGCGCCGGTGGCGGCTCGAACCCCGTCGTCATCCGTACACGGTGGATGGTGCCCAGCTCGACGTCGATCACCGCGGCCAGTGGGTCGAGATCGCCGAATGCGGCCTCGCGCACCCGGCCGTCCTCGCCCGCGCCGGACTCGGGGACGGCTGGTCCGGGCTGGCCCTCGGTGTGGGCCTCGACCGGATGCTGATGCTGCTCAAGAACATCCCGGACATCCGCCTCCTGCGGTCACCGGACCCGGCCGTCGCCGGGCAGCTCGCCGACCTCGCGCCGTACCGTCCGGTCTCGGTCCTGCCGCCGGTGCGCCGCGACCTCTCCATCGCCGTGGCGCACGACGACCGCGCCGAGGACCTCGGCGACCGCGTCCGCACCGCCCTCGGCGACGACGCGGACGTCGTCGAGCGCGTCGAAATCCGCCAGGAGACGCCGTGCGCGCAGCTGCCGCCCCAGGCGCTGGACCGGCTCGGCGCCACCGAGGACCAGAAGAACCTCCTGGTTCGGATAACACTGCGCCCGCTGGACGCGACCCTGTCGGACCGCGAAGCGAACGTCCTGCGTGATCGCGCATACGCCGCTTTGCACCAAGGGTCAGGCTCGCAACCCTCGCAGGGCGAGCGCGGCGAAGCGCCGTGAAGCCAGAACACGCGCCGCCGGTGATGACGCCTGGATGCCGTTGTTGGCCATGAGGACCAGCACCACGTCGTCCAGGACGACGTCCGGACGTACGTGGCCGGCCTTCTGGGCGCGGCGGATCAGCTCGGCGATCGACCTCAGCCCCCGTTCGCGGTCCGCGGTGAAGTCGATCGCGTGCGGGAACGTCGAGGTGAAGGCCGCGGTGAAGCCCCGGTCGCGGGCGTGCAGCTCGCACAACCGCTCGATGACCTGGGCGAAGCCGTGCCACGGATCGGGATCGGCGAGCCCCTCGTCGACGATGGCGTAGCACGCCCGCATCTGATCCGTGAACGCCGCGGTGACCAGCAGTTCCTTGGTCGGGAACCGCCGGTACAGGGTGGCCGGCCCGACCCCGGCGCGCCGGGCGATCTCCCGCATCGGCACGTCCAGGCCGTCGGCGGCGAACACCGCGCGCGCCGCGTCGAGGATGCGTTCGCGGTTGTCGCGGGCGTCGGAGCGCAACAGGTGAGACAACTGATCGGCCACGCTCTCACTTTAGCCAAGTGGACGCCGGCGTCCACTACCGTCGGCTGAATGAAAGCAGTTGCGGTGCAAGCGTTCGGCGGTCCCGAGGGGCTGGCGGTCATCGACGTTCCGGTCCCGGAGCCCGGCGAGGGGCAGGTGCTGGTCGCCACCGAGGCGATCGGCGTGGGTGGCGTCGACGCCGTGATCCGCAGCGGCGCGCTCGCCGCGTACGGGTTCCAGGACGGGCACATCCTCGGTGGTGAGATCGCGGGCACGGTGACCGCGGCCGGGCCGGGCGTCGATCCGAAATGGGCCGGACAGCGGGTGTGGGCGTTCACCGGTGTGGGCGGCGGCTACGCCGAGCAGGCGGTCGCCCCGGCCGAGACGCTCGTCCCGCTCCCGGCGACGACGTCGGCCGTCGACGCGGTGACGCTCGGCAGCTCTGGCGCCGTGGCCCACTTCGGCCTCCACCACGCCCACTTCGCGCCGGGAGAGTCGGTGCTGGTCCGCGGAGCGGCGGGCGGCATCGGGATCATGGCGGTCCAGCTCGCGGCGAAGGCCGGGGCCGGCGCGATCGCGGTCACGACGTCGTCGCCCGAGCGCGGCGAACGCCTGCGCGAGCTCGGCGCGACCCGCGTGCTGGACCGCGCCGGCGAGGGCACGGCGGACACCTACGACGTCATCCTCGACATCATCGCCGGCCCGGAGCTGCCGACGTTCTTCGCCAAGCTGAGCCCGAACGGGCGCCTGGTGGCGCTCGGCGCGGTCGCCGGCGACCCGCCCGGCGACTTCGGCAAACACCTGTTCGCGGCCTTCCAGAGGTCGCTGTCGTTCGCGACCTTCAGCGCGAACACCGTGTCCCAGGCCGACCGCCGCGCGGTGACGGCGGAGCTGTTCACCGCGGCGGGCAAAGGCGAGCTGACCTCGGTCGTGCACGAGGTGCTGCCGCTGGAGCAAGCGGTGCTCGCGCACCGGAAGATGCAGGCCGGTGAGGTGTTCGGAAGGATCGTGCTGACTCCGCCGGAAAGCTGACCCGTAGGGTGTGGCCATGGCAGATCGGCTCTACTTCCGGCAGCTGCTCGCCGGGCGGGACTTCGCCGTCGGCGACCCGGTCGCGACGCAGATGGTGAACTTCGCCTACCTCATCGGCGACCGGGACACCAAGGAAGCGGTGATCGTCGACCCGGCCTACGCCGTGCAGGACCTGCTCGATGTCCTCGAGGCCGATGGCATGCGGCTCACCGGCGTGCTCGCCACGCACCACCACCCCGACCACGTCGGCGGGGAGATGCTCGGCTTCTCACTGCCCGGGATCGCCGAGCTGCTCGCGCTCCAGCCGGTGCCGATCCACGTCAACGGCGCCGAAAGCGAGTGGGTCCGGCGCGTGACCGGGGTCGAGGACACCGACCTGCGCGCGCACGACCACGACGACGTCCTCGAGGTCGGGTCCGTCCCGATCCGGATGCTGCACACCCCCGGCCACACGCCCGGCAGCCAGTGCTTCCTCGTCGGGGACAAGCTCGTCTCCGGCGACACGCTCTTCCTCGAAGGCTGTGGCCGCACCGACTTCCCCGGCGGCGACGCCGAGGAGATCTACCGGAGCCTGCAGGCCCTCGCCGGCCTGTCCGGCGACCCCGTCGTGTACCCCGGGCACCAGTACTCGGCCGAACCGTCGGCCGCGCTGTCGGACGTCAAGCGCACCAACTTCGTCTACCGGCCGCGGTCGCTCGACGAATGGAAGGTCATGTTCGGCGGCTGACCCCTTCCGGGACAACCGGTTCCACGGGGTGAAACCCGCTGTGTTCACGGACTGGGAGTGAGCGTCCACGGATTGACTTCCCCGCGTACGGGCTCGAAGCTCGGGATCACGCAAGCCCGAACATCCCCGTCCCCGGGAGAAATCCGTGTCGATTTCCACCACGGGCGTGCTTCCACGCGCCCGGAAACGCGCCGAAGGGCCGCCGCGCCGGACCGTGCGCCGGCCCGACCTGCGGCGTTGGATCAGCCCGGTGGTGCTCGTCGCCGCCTGGCAGATCGCCAGCGCCACCGGCGTCCTGCCGCCCGACAAGCTCAGTTCACCGTGGACGGTGGTGCAGGCCGGGATCGAAGTCGCGCGCACCGGTGAACTCGGTGACGCCTTCGCGGTGTCGCTCGGGCGTGTCGGCGCGGGGTTCGCGATCGGCGCCGTCATCGGTGTGCTGCTGGGCATCGTTTCCGGCCTTTCCCGTTGGGGTGAGGTGCTGGTCGACCCGCCCGTGCAGATGCTGCGGACGCTGCCGTTCCTCGGCCTGATCCCGCTGTTCATCCTGTGGTTCGGCATCGGCGAGGAGACCAAGATCGTGCTGGTCGCCCTCGGGGTGGCCTTCCCGCTTTACCTGAACGTCCACTCGGGAATCCGCAGTGCCGACCCCAACCTCGTCGAAGCCTCGCGAGCACTCGGGTTCAGCCGGGCGGAACGGCTTTGGCACGTGGTGATCCCCGGTGCGCTGCCGCAGGCGCTCGTCGGGCTCCGGCAGTCGCTCGGCATCGCCTGGCTCGCGCTGATCGTCGGCGAGACGGTCAACGCCGACGCCGGCGTCGGCTACCTCATCAACAACGCGCGGGAGTTCCTGCGCACCGACGTCGTGGTCGTCGGGCTCGTCCTGTACGCCCTGCTCGGCCTGGTCACCGACGCGCTGGTCCGGCTGCTCGAACGGAAGGTGCTGCGGTGGCGAACCCGGTAGCCGAGGTCCGGGACCTCACCAAGCGCTTCGGTGAGCGGACCATCCTCAGTGGACTCGACCTGACCGTCGAACGCGGCGAGTTCGTCGCCCTGCTGGGCCGCAGCGGCTCGGGCAAGTCGACGCTCCTGCGCGTGCTGGCCGGTCTCGACGACGACGTGGACGGCCGCGCGGACGTGACCGGGACCGTCTCGGTCGCCTTCCAGCAGCCCCGGCTGCTGCCGTGGCGGAAGGTCTGGCGCAACGTCGTCCTCGGCCTGCGCCAGGACGGCGTCACGAAGTCCCGCAACCGCGCGCTGGCCGAGAAGGCCCTCGGCGAGGTCCACCTGACCGACCACGCCGACGACTGGCCGCTCACCCTCTCCGGTGGTGAAGCTCAGCGCGTTTCGCTGGCCCGCGCCCTGGTGCGCGAACCCGACCTGCTGCTGCTGGACGAGCCGTTCGGCGCGCTCGACGCGCTCACGCGGATCGCGATGCACGGGCTGGTCCTGGACCTCTGGCAGCGCCACCAGCCCGGCGTGCTGCTGGTGACCCACGACGTCGACGAGGCCCTGCGGCTCGCCGGCCGGGTCCTGGTGCTCGACGGCGGGCGGATCGTCGCCGAGCACCGGCCGCGCGAAGCCGACCACGACGACCTCCGCCGGCGCGTGCTGGCGGACCTGGGAGTGACCGAAGATGCAGTGGCGTAACGGAATCGCGCTCGTCGCGGCGGCAGTGGTGCTCGCCGGGTGCGGCTCGGCGACGAGCTCGAACCCGGGGCCGGCCGCCGTTCCGGGTCCGGTGAGCGCGGCCGACCTGGCGAAGGTGACGCTCAAGGTCGGCGACCAGAAGGGTGGCGTGAAGTCGCTGCTCACCGCGGCGGGCCAGCTCGACGGCACGCCGTACAAGATCGAATGGTCCACGTTCACCTCCGGACCGCCGCTGCTCGAAGCGGCCTCGGCGGGCGCGATCGACATCGGCCGCGTCGGCAACACGCCGCCGATCTTCGCGGCCGCGGCGAAGGCCAAGATCGCGGTCGTCAGCGTCGCGCGCAGCAACGTCGAGCGGGAGACCATCCTCGTCCCGCCCGATTCGCCGCTGACGGACGTCGCTTCGCTCAAGGGCAAGACGGTCGGGGTCGCGAAGGGCAGTTCCGCGCACGGCCAGCTGCTGAACACGTTGCACAAGAACGGGTTGTCCACAAAGGACATCAAGGTGAGCTTCCTGCAGCCGGCCGAGGCCTACGCGGCGTTCACCCAGCACACGATCGACGCGTGGGCGATCTGGGACCCCTACACGGCGCAGGCCCAGATCGAGGCCAAGGCACGGGTGCTCGCCGACGGGCGGGGCGCGTCCAACGGACTGGCGTTCGAGACCGCGAGTACTGCGGCCCTGGCCGATCCCGGCAAGAACTCGGCGATCCGCGACCTCGTGATCCGGGTGGTCAAGGCCCAGAAGTGGGCCGACACGCACCGCCCGGAGTGGGCGGCGGCGTGGGCCAAGGAGACCGGGCTCAAGCTCGAAGTGGCCCAGAAGGCCGTGGACGCGGGCCGCGACCAGCCGATCCCGCTGGACGACGCGGTCATCCAGTCCGAGCAACAGCTCGCGGACGCCTTCACCGAGGAGAAGACTCTGCCGGGCAAGGTGGACTTCGCCGCGTTCGCCGACCGGCGGTTCGCCCCCGACCTGGATCAGGCGAGGAGCAACGGATGACCATCAGGCTGCACTGGTTCCTGCCCACCAGCGGCGACGGCCGCACGATCGTGGAACGCTTCCACGCCAACCGGTCCCAGGGCCCGTCGGCCCAGCGCGAGCCCGACCTGGACTACCTGGCCCAGGTCGCCCGCGCCGCCGAGCGGCAGGGCTTCGAAGGTGTCCTGACCCCGACCGGCACGTGGTGCGAGGACGCGTGGCTGACCACGGCCGCGCTCATCCGCGAGACGACCCGGCTGAAGTTCCTGGTCGCGTTCCGCCCCGGCGTCATCTCGCCGACGCTCGCCGCGCAGATGGCCGGCACCTTCCAGCGGCTGTCCGGCGGCCGCGTGCTGCTCAACATCGTCACCGGCGGCGACGCGGTGGAGCAGCGGCGCTTCGGCGACTGGCACGACCACGACGCCCGGTACGCGCGCACCGACGAGTTTCTCACCATCGTCCGCGGCGTCTGGTCCGGGCAGCCGTTCACCTTCGAAGGCGAGCACCTGCGCGTCGAAGGCGCGACGACGCTGGCCGCGCCGGACCCGGTGCCGCCGATCTACTTCGGCGGCTCGTCGCCGGCCGCGCTGCCGGTCGCGGCCCGGCACGCCGACGTCTACCTGACCTGGGGCGAGCCGCCCGCACAGGTGGCGGAGAAGATCGGCAAGGTCCGGGAGCTGGCGGGCGACCGGCCCGTCCGGTTCGGCGTCCGGCTGCACACGATCTCGCGCGACACGTCGGCCGAGGCGTGGGCGGAGGCGCAGAAGCTCCTGGACGCGCTGAGCCCGGAACAGGTCGCCAAGGCACAAGCGCAGCTCGCGGCGAGCGAGTCGATCGGGCAGCAGCGGATGGTCGCGCTGCACGGCGGCCGGACCGGCGGCGGCGTCCGCGGGCTGGAGATCCACCCGAACCTGTGGGCCGGCGTCGGCCTGGTCCGCGGCGGTGCGGGCACCGCGCTGGTGGGCAGCCACAGCGAGGTCGCCGACCTGATCGAGGAGTACCACAGCGTCGGCGTGAGCGAGTTCGTGCTGTCGGGCTACCCGCACCTGGAGGAGGCGTACTGGTTCGGCGACGGTGTCCGGCCCGAGCTGGCGCGGCGGGGCCTGATCAAAGAGTTCTAACCCCAGCGGGTCGAGGCGTAGACGACGATGTTGTCGCGATAGGACCGTTTCGCCGCGTCGAAGCTGCCGCCGCAGGTGATGAGCCGCAGTGCGCTGCCCGGCGCGGGGCCGTACACCGCGTCGGTCGGGAAGGCGTTCTTCGGGTAGCGCTGCACGGTGTCCACGACGAACCGGGACTCCTGGCCGTCGGACCGCGCGACGAACACTTGGTCACCGTCGCGCAGGTCGCGCAGCCGGAAGAACGGAGCTGGCCCGGACCGGGAGTCGACGTGCGCGGCGATCACCGCCGGCCCGGGGTCTCCCGGCACCGGGCCGGCGGCGTACCAGCCGACGTCTTCGAACCGCGCGGGTGCTTCGAGCTGGTGGCCGGCGCCCAGCCCGAGCGGGACGAGCGCGGGCGCGTCCACGCCGATGGCGGGGATCCGCAGCCGCACCGGGCGGACGTCGGCGGCCGGGGGCAGCGGCTGCGGCCCGCTCGCCACCGGCGTCCTCGGGACCGATGACGGGGGTGGCACCGCCGGCTGGGCCGCCGGGGCCACCGAGCAGCCCGCGGTCATGAGGACCGCGGCGAGCAGCGCGCCGAGCTCAGCGCGCACGGGCCACCCGGCGCCCGACCACGAACGCGGCGAGCAGCCCGGCCGCCGCGAACGCCGGCCAGAGCGGCAGATCGGACGAGGGCGCCGTGCCGCCGCCCCCGGTCTCCACGCCGAGCTTCGGCGGTTCGGGCAGCGAGCCGCCGTCGGCGATCGGGGTCGCCTTGAGCGCCCCGGAGTTCTCGGTCACCAGCAACGTCGTCGACGTCCCGGCCTTGACGTTGACATCGGTCGTCGACTGCACCGTGCCGCCGGTGAGCTGCAGCGGCCAGCGTCCCTCCGGAACGTCCACATAGGACGACGTCTGGCCGTAGGCCGCGTCCTTGGCGATCGTCACGCCCGTCGGGCCCGAGACGCTGACCGGCGCGATCGCCGCCGACCCTTCGACCAGCCGGATCCGGCCCTTCCCGGCGGCCGGCGCGGTCAGGTCGTCGGTGATGAGGTCGCCCTTGAGCGTGCCGTCGGGGCCGTTCGCGAAGACCAGCAGGGAGTAGGCGCTGCGCTCGGCGACGTCGATCGTCGCCGACAGCGCGGGCGGAGTGCTGGACGCGGCGTCGGCGGGCCGCATCGACAGCGTGTACTTGCCGGGGTCGAGCGAGGAGTACGGGGTGACCGCGCCGTAGCCGGCCTTGCGGATGACGACCTTCTCGGCCTGGCCGAACGGCGCGAAGTAGATGTCCACCGGCGGCACCTTGGGGGAGAGGTGACCGACCCGGATCCAGCCGACGCCCGGGCCGGGTGCGGTCGCCGCCTCGGCCGTCACCGGCGTCAGCGCGACGAGCAGGAGGGCCGCGGCGATCAGCCCGCCGGGTCTGAGCAGGAGGTGGGGGAGAGAGCGCATCGGAGTGCCTTTCACCGTCTGGGGGAGGAGAACGGGACCAGCAGTCCCGGGGGCGCGAACAACGGGTAGGTGACGAGCACGCCGCCGGCGGTCCGGACGACCGACGACGGGCGGAACAGGTCGCGCTGGCCGGTGTAGAACGCGGCCGCGCCGTCTTCGCCGCCGGTCAGCAGGACCCGGCGGCGGGGCTGCCCGGCGGGATCTTCGCCGGGGACCTCGGGGAACGCCGCGACCCGGACCGGCTGCAGGGCCGCGAGCGCGGCGATCGTCGCGATCAGCCGGGGGTCGACGTGGCCGGCGCGGAGCGCGGCGGCCGCGTCCGGGGTGGAGGTGATCCGGGCCGACGCCTGGAGGGCCTCGCCGGCGTGGGCGCGCGCCGACGACTCCGACGGCGCGGCCGGGTCGGCCGGGGGCAGGCCGAGGCGGGAGACGGTGACGCGGCCGTCGCCGGTGCCGAACACCGCGGTCGCGCCGGCGTCGTCGAAAGCGGCTTCGAGCGCCGGATAGCGGTGGCGGAGGTCGGTCGCGTCGTCGGCGAACACGGCCCACTCGGCGGGCGGGCAGGTGACCGCGCACGCGGCGGGCGCGACGAGCATGCCGGTCGGCCAGCCGGCCTTGGCGAGCTCGGCCCAGGCGCCGTCGTCGACGAGCACGCGCGAGCCGGAAGCGTTGGCCCGCAACCATTCCTGTGCGTCGGACAGGGGTCCGCCCCGGTCGGTCGAGGGCCGCAGGGCCGGGTAGCCGTACACCCAGCCGGCGGCGACCATCGCGACGAGGACGACCGCGGCGAGCGCGAAGCCGGTCCCGCGCCGGCCCGCTTCCCACCGGTGGGAAGGGGTGCGCTGCCGGGTCACGGCCTGCACGACCCCGGCCAGCAGCAGCGGCGTCACTGGCAGCAGCAGGGCGAGCACGGCGGTGTGCGGCACGCCCGGGATGGCCAGGGTGGCGACCAGCAGCAGGCCGGACACCGCGAACGGCCGCAGGGACGTGACGGCCAGCGCGGCCACCAGCGCGACGGTCGAGAGCACCGCCCACGCCGGGTCGAGCGCGACCCAGTCGGCGACCGACGGGCGGCTCGCGGCCGCCAGGTGCGGCCGGAGGAGCCCCGCCGCCGGGCCGAACGCGATGCCGAGCCCGAGGTTGAGCAGCACCGCCACCAGTGCGGCCCGCACGGGCGCGCGCCGCACCAGCAGCCAGCCGGCCGCGGGCAGGAAGAGCAGCGCGAGCGGCGAGGTGAGCACCGCCGCCAGCAGGCACACCGCGGCCAGGATGTCGTGCCGGACCCGGGCGTCGGGCCTGGTCACGAGCACCAGCGCGCCCAACGCCCACACCGCCGCCAAGTGCTCGACGACGACCAGCCGCTGCAGGCCCAAGGCCAGTGGTGAAGCCGCGAGCAGCAGCACCGCGGCCGCCGACGCCCACCGCGTCAGGCCGAGCCGGCGCGCCAGCACCCACAGCAGCACCGCACCGATCAGCGCGGTGATGAGCATCGTCTCGCGGACCGCCGCCAGCGCCGTGGCCGAGCGGCCGAACGCGTCGGAGACCATCGTGTAGGCCGAGAGCTGCCACCAGCCGAACGGGCTGACGCCGGCGCCGCCCGCGTCGGTGAACGGCGTCAGGTGGCCGAGCGCGTAGGCGTGGGCGACGTTCGCGGCTTCGGCGGGCAGCGCCGGGGCCGGGGCGGCGAGGTAGAGCACCCGCAGGCCGCCGGCGAGGGCCAGCAGCGCGAGCACGATGTCGAGCGACAGCAGCCGGTGACCGGCCGTCGGCTCGGAAAGGGTCGCGGGGGAGCGGCCCGAGAACGTCGTCCCCCAGCTGTGCTGGGCCATTCGACGGATCGTAGCCGCTCCCGATCACCCGTCCAGCTCGGTACGGTCACGTCAGCCGGACGGCCTAGAGATCGCCGAAAGCCTTGTCTCGCAAGATTATTTCCGACCGTCCCGGGTGGATCCGGAGAGTGTCCGGGTCAACGCGAGTGCGACCGTGCGGACGGCGGGCGCGACCCGTTCGGTCCGCATCCGGTTGGCCCAGCCGGAGATCGAGACGGCGGCCACCGCGACCCCGCGGGAGTCGAGCAACGGGCTGGCCGCGCACACGACGCCGACACCGGACTCTTCGCGTTCCAGGGCGATCCCGTCCTCGCGGACCCGGGTCAGCTGGCGGCGCAGCAGCCCGGGGGCGGTGATCGTCTTCGGGCTCATCCGGGGTAATCCGGCGTCGATGACCTGATCCACGACGGATTCCGGAGAAAAAGCCAGGATCGCCTTGCCGACCCCGGTCGCGTGCGCGGGGAACCGGCCGCCGATGCGCGAGGGCAGCGTCGGCGCGTCCGGTCCGCGCAGCACGTCGAGGTAGACGACTTCGGTGCCTTCGAGGATGGCTAGGTGGACGGTGTTGCGCGTCGCTTCGCGGAGGTCGGCGAGGTACGGCCGGGCCGCTTCGACCAGTCCACGGCGGGGCGAGGCCAGTTGGCCGATTTCGAACAGCCGCAGCCCGAGCCGCACCGCGCCGTCCGCACGCTCCAGCAGGCCGGTCTCGGCGAGGTGTCCCACCAACCGGTGCACGGTCGTCTTCGCCAGCCCGGTCCGGCGGGCCAGCTCGGAGACCCCGAGGGCCTCGTCGCCCGGCCGGAAGGCTTCCAGGAGCGCGGCGAGCCGGGCCGCGACGAGACCGTCGCCGCTCGCGCCGTCGTTCCGCCCAGCGGTACGCATGGGTTGAGTGTGCCCGATCTTCCCCGCCACTGTCACCAGGTCGGAGGTGAGGTCAGTGGTCGTCGGCGCCGAGCACGAGCCGCACGCAGTGGGCGACGAGCCGTTCACGCGAGACTTTCAGCGAGCCGTCGAGGTAGGCGATGAAGACGTTGCTCAGCGCCCCCACCAGCCCGACGGCGACCATCTGACGCTCGGTCTCGTCGCCGTGGGACAGCTGCTCGCCGACGAGCGCGGCGAACACCGGCAGCAGGTGCAGGCCCCGGCGGGTCAGCGCCGGGTCGGTCAGCGGCGCGAGGAGCAGGATCCGGCCCTTGCGGGGGTCGTCGACGATCAGCTCGACGAACGCGCGCACGGCGTGCCCGGCCCGCAGCGTCGGGTTGGGCGCGTCCCGGACCGCGTCGACGAGGGCCTGCCGGGCCTGCTCGCCGACGTGTTCGTAGACGGCCGCGACGAGCTCTTCCCGGTCGGCGAAGCTCTCGTAGAAGTAGCGTTCGGTGAGCTTCGCGTGCCGGCACACCGCGCGCACGCTCGTCCCGGCCGAGCCCTCGGTGCCCAGCAGCTCCAGACCCGCGGAGACGAGCTGTTCGCGCCGCAGCGCCTTCCGGTCGTCCAGGGTCGTGCCCGCCCACGTGCGGCCCGGCATGATCGCTCCTCGGTTGACTACATGTGTTGTCAGATCCTAGCCTGACAACAGCCGTGGTCAGTTCGAGACTCGACGAGGAGCGCTGCAGATGACGCCGAAACCGCTGGGCCCCGACTCGCTCACGTGGAAGTACTTCGGCGACTGGCGGGGCCTGCTCATCGCGTTGTGGGCGGGCTCGATGCAGAACATGCACCCGGGCCTCGGCGCCGGCGTCGAACAGCACTCGCGGTTCTTCGAAGAGCGCTGGCAGCGGCTGTTCCGCTCGCTCTACCCGATCGGCGGGGTCGTCTACGACGGCCCGCGCGCCCACAAGACGGCCCTCGAAGTGCGGGGCTACCACGACCGGATCAAGGGCGTCGACGCGCGGGGCCGCCGCTATCACGCGCTCGACCCGGACACCTACTACTGGGCGCACTCGACGTTCTTCGTCAGCACGATCCTCATCGCCGACCACTTCATGGGCGGCATCGGTGAGGCGGAGAAGCGGCGGCTGTTCGACGAGCACGTCACCTGGTGGCGGATGTACGACCTGACGATGCGGCCGGTGCCGGAGAGCTGGGAGGACTTCCAGCGGTACTGGAAGCACATGTGCGCCGAGGTCCTGGAGGACAACAAGGCCACGCGCGACGTCCTCGACCTCGGCGGGATCGCGAAACCGCCGTTCCTGCCCTGGCTGCCGGACGTGCTCTGGCGGCCGGTGAGCGTGCTGATCGCCCGCAACTTCGTCTGGCTGACGACGGGCCTGTACGACCGCGAGATCCGCGACCTGCTCGGCCTGCGCTGGTCCGAACGCGACGCGCGGCGGCACCGGCGGGTGGGGAAGCTGATCAACGCCGTCTTCCAGCTCGTCCCGCACGACCGCCGCTACCACCCGCGGGCGCGCGCCGGCTGGCGCCGCGAGCGCGGCGAGGTGGCTCCGGACGCCGCCTTGGTCGAGACTCCACGAAGGAACCTGCCGCCGCTGTCGGAGCGGGGCAAGCCCGAGCACTACGCGCCGAACGTCTAGGAGGCATTCGTGAAGCTGGGATTCCACGTCGGCTACTGGGGCAGCGGCCCGACCCCGGGCGCGCTGGAAGCGGTCCTCAAGGCCGAGGAGCTCGGCTTCGACTCGGTGTGGACGGCGGAGGCGTACGGCTCGGACGCGTTCACGCCGCTGGCCTGGTACGGCGCGTCGACCAGCCGGATCCGGCTCGGCACGAACATCGTGCAGATGGCGGCGCGCACCCCGACCGCGACGGCGATGAGCGCGATGACCCTCGACCACCTCTCCGGCGGCCGGATGGTGCTCGGGCTCGGGGCGTCCGGGCCGCAGGTCGTCGAGGGCTGGTACGGCCAGCCGTACCCGAAGCCCCTCGCCCGGACGCGCGAGTACGTGAACATCGTC
Source organism: Amycolatopsis sp. NPDC048633 (assembly GCF_040650695.1). Taxonomy (NCBI): domain Bacteria; kingdom Bacillati; phylum Actinomycetota; class Actinomycetes; order Pseudonocardiales; family Pseudonocardiaceae; genus Amycolatopsis; species Amycolatopsis sp. NPDC048633. Next base: position 6,595 of record NZ_JBEZHS010000043.1, on the reverse strand, counting down.
CGGCAGGTGATCGCCCGCGAGGCCCCGGTGACCCTGGACGGCCAGCACTTCCAGCTGCCGCTGAAGGGCGGCACCGGGCTCGGCAAGGCGCTGAAGCCGACGGTGCACCCGCTGCGCAAGGAGATCCCGATCCACCTGGCCGCCGAGGGTCCGAAGAACGTCGCCCTCTCCGCCGAGATCGGCGACGGCTGGCTGCCGCTGTTCTTCTCGCCCAAGAGCAACGCCTTCTACAAGGCGGCCCTGGAAGAGGGCTTCGCCCGCGAAGGCGCCCGGCACACCCTGGAGACGTTCGAGGTCCCGTGCTCGATCCCGGTGATCGTGCACGACGACGTCGAGGAGGCGGCGAGCTGGATCAAGCCGTCGCTGGCGCTGTACATCGGCGGCATGGGCGCGAAGAGCGTGAACTTCCACCACGACGTCTTCGCCCGCCTCGGCTACGAGGACGTGGCGGACAAGGTGCAGGAGCTGTACCTGGCGGGCCGCAAGGACGAGGCGACCGCGGCGATCCCGACGTCGCTCGTGGAGGACACATCGCTGATCGGACCGGCGGCGAAGATCCGCGACGAGCTGCAGGCCTGGGAGGAAACCGTCGTGACCCAGCTGCTCCTGCGCGGCGACGCGGCCACCCTCACGAAGATCGCCGACGCGCTCGGCTGACCTGCGAATCGACGGCGCCCGGGCTCCTTGACGGCACTTTTGTCGGGTTGCCCGGGTGGCCGGGGTCACGTACGGTCCGCAACTAACGCGAAAGTCGTTCACGTTAGTCGGGAGACCGTATGCGGGTGAGTCGTCGTCACGTCCTGGCCGGAGCCGCCGCGCTGCCCTTCGCCGCCGCTGTGGCCAGACCCGCCGCGGCCGCCGGGTCCGGGTTGAAGGTGGGCGTCGGGATCGGGGACGTCACCGGGCCCGCCGCCGAGAACGGCATGATGGGCTACTCCATGCCGCAGCAGCAGACCGCCGGCATCCACCTGCGGACCCGGGCGCGCGCCTACATCGTCGACGACGGCACGCGCAGGATCGTCTTCGTCACCGCCGAGCTGGGCGCGCTGTTCCAGTCCGTGCACCAGGGTGTGCTCCGCGAGCTGGCCCGGAAGTACGGCGACCGCTACACCGAGCAGAACGTCCTGCTCAACGCCACCCACACGCACTCCTCGTGCGGCGGCGACTCGCACTACGCCGCCTACGACCTGTCGATCCTCGGGTTCCAGCAGCAGACCTACGACGCCGTCGTCGCCGGGATCGTCGACGCGATCAGCCGGGCCCACGACAACCTGAAACCCGGGGAACTGACCCTCGGGCGTACCGAGCTGACCGAGGCGAGCGCGAACCGGTCGAGGGTCGCCTTCGAGCTCAACCCCGACAAGGACCACTTCCCGCTCTCGATCGACCCCGCGGTGACCGTGCTGCGGTTCCGCCAGGGCGGCAAGGACGTCGGCGCGATCACCTGGTTCGCCACGCACGGCACGTCCATGAGCAACGGCAACCACCTGATCAGCAGCGACAACAAGGGGTATGCCGCCTACGCGTGGGAGCACGACCACGCCGGCGTGCGCTACCTCGACGGCCCGCCCGGGTTCGTCGCCGCCTTCGCCCAGACCAACTCCGGCGACATGACCCCGAACCTGAACCTCCAGCCGGGCACACCGGAGACGGAGTTCCAGAACACCCAACGCATCGGCGATCTCCAGTTCCAGGCCGCGAAACGCGCGTTCGACGCGGCGGGTGAGTCCGTGACCGGCGGGGTCGACCACCGCATGACCTATGTGGACATGTCCGCCGTCGACGTCGACCCGCGGTTCACCCCGGACGGCCGACCACATCGGACGTGCACCGCCGCGATCGGCGTCTCGATGCTCGCCGGCAGCACCGAAGACGGCCCCGGCCTACCGCTGCCCGAAGGCGTCAAGAACCCGTTCATCGACTGGCTCGGCGGCATCGACGCGCCGATCCCGCAGGCCCTGGCCGACGCGCAGGCGCCGAAGGTCGTCGCCGTGCCGTTCGGCGCGATGAAGCCGTACCCGTGGGCGCCCGAGGTGCTGCCGCTGCAGATCGTCCGGATCGGGCAGTTGCACCTGGTCGCCGGGCCCGCGGAGTACACGATCGTCGCCGGGCTGCGGATCCGGAAGACCGTCGCCGCCGCGCTGGGCGTGCCGCTCGAGAACGTCCTCATGCAGGGCTACTCGAACGCCTACAGCCAGTACGTCACGACGCCGGAGGAGTACGACTCGCAGCAGTACGAAGGCGCGTCGACGCTCTTCGGCCGCTACACGCTGCCCGCGTACCAGCAGGAGTTCGGGAAGCTCGCCGCCGCGATGAAGGCGGGGACTTCGGTGCCGCACGGGCCGACCCCGCGCGATCTGCGTGGCAAGCTCGTCACCTTCCAGCCCGGCGTCGTCTTCGACAGCGCGCCGCTGCTGAAGAGCTTCGGCGACGTCGTCACCGACGCGAAGAGCAGCTACCGGCGTGGAGAGCAGGTCTCGGTCGCGTTCGTGACCGGCCACCCGAAGAACGACCTGCGCCGCGACGGCACGTTCCTGGAGATCCAGCAGTACGTCGACGGCCGCTGGGTCCGCTACGCCGACGACGGCGACTGGGCCACGAAGTTCCGGTGGACGCGGACGTTCGTGAGCGAGTCACGGGCCGAGGTCACCTGGGACATCCCCGCGAACACGCCGATCGGGAAGTACCGCGTCGTCCACTCCGGAGCCTGGAAGCACGGCCTCACCGGCGCCATCGCCCAGCTCAGCGGGACCTCCCGCGCCTTCGTCGTCTCCTGATCCGGAAAGGACCCAGCGTGCGCAGGACCGCCATTCTCGCCGCCGTCGTCACGACCGCGCTCGCCCTGCTGACCGCGCCCGCCCGGGCCGCGGACCCCGCGGTGAGCGTGCTCAGCTTCAACCTCTGGCAGCTGCCGTGGATCGCCAACCCGAACACCTCGGACAAGGAAGCCCGGGCGCAGGCGGCGGAAGGCGTCATCCGTGCCCAGGACACCGACGTCGTGGTGCTCGAAGAAGCCTTCAGCGCCCAGTCCGAAGACCTGCGTGACCGGCTCATCGACGCCTACCCGTTCCAGACGCCATTGGTCGGCCAGTACTGCTCGACCTCGCCGGGCTGGACGTCCGTGAGCGGGAACTGCTCGAACTCGCCGATCGTCGTCAACGGCGGGGTGACCGTGCTGAGCAAGTACCCGATCACCGAGAAGCACCAGCTCGTCTACCGCGACTCCTACTTCGGCACGGCCGACTACCTCTCCAACAAGGGCGCGGCGCTCGTGCGGATCTTCGCCCACGGCAAGGCGCTCTGGCTCGCCGGCACGCACCTGCAGGCCGACGAAGGCCCGGAGACGCTGCCGAAGGCGCACGAGACCCGGATGGCCCAGCTCGGCGAGCTGCGCGACCTCGCCGCCGCGCACGTCCCGGAGGGGGACGCGGTGGCCGTGGCCGGGGACCTCAACATCGAGTACTGGGCCGGGCAGGATCGCCGCGACGCCGCGGGCCGCACCCAGGCCGAGCAGGGCGCGGCGGTGCTCGGCGGGACACTGCGGACGACCGGGCCGGGGGAGTACACCTTCGACGCGGCGACCAACCCCGATGCGGCGAAGTCCGTCCCCGCGTCCTACCGCGACTCGCTGGACTACGTCGGCTCGCTGCGACGCGCCGAGGTCGGCCCGGTACAGCTGGTGCATTACGACGGTGGCACGATTCCCTCCGACCACTACCCGGTGCGGGCCGAGATCCACTACTGATCGCCTCTGTAGTGAACTCGGGATCCGCTTTGCGAGGAGGACCATGGCGACGCTGTCCGGCCGGACGAGGTTCCGCTATTCGCTCGGCTCGTTCGTCACCGGGTCCTTCGGCACGGTCCCCGGCCTGGTGCTGGTGAAGTACCTGACCGACACGATGGCCGTGCCCGCGGGCTGGGCCGCCGCGATCGTGTTCGTGCCCAAGGCCTGGGACGTGCTGTTCAACCCGATCGCGGGCCGGATGTCCGACGCCGACCTGATCAAGACCGGCAGCCGGCGGCGCTTCCTGCTCGTCGGCGGCATCGGCGTCGCGATCCTGTTCGCGGCGATGTTCGCCCACCCCGGGTTCGGCACGCCGCTGCCGGACGCGCTGTACGTGGCGATCACGTTCGCCCTCTGTGCCACGGCGTACGCGCTGTTCCAGGTGCCGTTCAACGCGCTGCCCGCCGAGCTGACCGAGTCGGCGACCGAGCGCACGAAACTGACCAGCGTCCGCATCGGCGTGCTGGCCGTGACGATCCTGATCTGCGGCGGCGGCGCCCCGGCGATCACCTCCGCGATCGAGGGGGTCGCCGGCTACCGCGTGATGGCCCTGGTGATCGGGCTGATCGTGCTGGCCGCGACGCTGCTCGTGTACTTCGGGCTCAAGGACGCGCCGGTCGGCTCGCTGCGGCCGAACACCGTGAACCTGAAGGAGCTCATCGGCACGCTCGCCGGCTGGCGGCCGTTCCGCTGGCTGCTGGGCACGTACTTCATCCAGGCGCTGGGCATCGGCACGGTGCTCGCCGCGATCCCGTTCTTCGCCCAGCGCATCCTCGGCGACGACGGCTACGGCACGATCCTGTTCGTCATCTTCGTCGGCCCGGCGCTGGTCACCATGCCGCTGTGGCCGCGGCTGGGCGACCGGGTCGGCAAGCTGAACGGCTTCCGCCTGGCGACCGCGACGTTCGCGGTCGGCCTGCTCGGCCTGGTCTTCGCCCAGGAGATCCCGCTGTTCGTGACCTTCGTCTTCGTCGCGCTGTGCGGCGTCGGGTACGCGGGCATCTCGGTGTTCCCGCTGGCCATCCTGCCCGACCTGATCACGGCCGAGGAGGAGCGCACCGGCGAGACCCGCGCCGGGATCGCGGCCGGCGTGTGGACCGCGGGGGAGACGCTCGGCCTCGCCTTCGGCGGCGGGCTGTGGGCGCTCATCCTCGCGTTCGGCGGCTACGTGTCCAGCACGGACGCCACCACCGCCCAGCCGGACAGCGCGATCGTGGCGATCCTCGTCGGGGCGTCGATCGTGCCGGGCGTGCTCATCGCGTTGGCCCTGCCGCTGCTGCGGCGCAAGGTGCTGGAGCCGCGCGATGAACCCGCCTGAGGACGTCCTCGCGGCGCTGCGGGAGCTGCGCGCCGGTGACCTGCCGACGCACGGCGGCCGGACTTTGGCGTACGTCTACGACAGTGGGCTGTCCGAAGTGGACACCCTGGGCGCGGCGGCGCACGCGCTGGCGTCGTCGGCGAACGGTCTGGACCCGACGGCGTTCCCGAGCCTGCTGCGGATGGAGAACGACCTCGTCTCCGCGGCTTCTGCCTTGCTCGGCTCATTGCCGGGCGTGGTCGGCTCGGTGACTTCCGGCGGCACGGAGTCGTGTTTGCTGGCGGTGCTCGCCGCGCGGGACGCGCACCCGGAGATCGCTTCGCCGTCGATCGTGCTGCCGACCACCGCGCACGCGGCGTTCCACAAGGCGGCGCACCTGTTCGGACTGCGGCGGATCGACGTCCCGGTCGACCCGGTGACGTTCCGCGCCGACCCGGCGGCGATGGCCGCGGCGATCGACGACTCGACGGTGCTGGTGGTGGCGAGCGCGCCGTCGTACGCGCACGGCGTCCTCGACCCGGTGGCCGAAATCGCGGCGGCGGCTTCGGCCCGCGGAGTCCGGATGCACGTCGACGCGTGCATCGGCGGCTGGGTGCTGCCGTACTTCGCCCGCCTCGGTGCCGACGTCCCGCCGTTCGACTTCCGCGTCCCGGGTGTCACGAGCATCTCGGTGGACCTGCACAAGTACGCGTACTGCCCCAAGGGCACCTCGGTGCTGCTGCACGCGTCGGCGGAGCTGCGGCGTTCACACTACTTCGCGAGCGCGGCCTGGCCGGGGTACACGATGCTGAACACGACGATCCAGAGCACGCGCTCGGGCGGTCCGCTGGCGGCGGCGTGGGCGGTGGTCCGCCACCTCGGCGAGGACGGCTACCTGCAGCTGGCTTCCACGACCCGCGAGGCGGTTTCCCGGATCCGGGCCGGCATCGCCGAGCTGCCCGGCTTGCGGGTGCTGGGCGACCCGGTGTCGACGCTGATCGCGTTCACCGGGGACGACAGCTTCGACCTGTTCACCGTGGCGGACGAGATGAAGGTGCGTGGCTGGTACGTCCAGCCGCAATTCGCTCATCTGGCATCCCCGGCGAACCTGCACCTGACGGTGACGGCGGCCAATCACGGTAGCGAGAAGGAGTTCCTGACCGACCTCGCGTCCTCGGTGGACGCGGCCCGGGCAGCGGGCCCGGTGGTGATCGACCCGGCGGTGGCGGAGTTCGTCGCGGCGCTGGACCCCGCGACGCTTACGTCTGAACAGTTCGCCGGGCTCCTCGCGGCAGCGGGCCTCGGCGGCGCATCGGGTCTGCCGGACCGGATGGCCCCGATCAACGCCCTCCTCGCGACGGCACCCGCGCCGCTGCGCGAACGCCTCCTGCTGGAGTTCCTCGGCGCCCTCTACACCCCGTGAAAAGCCGTGAAGGCCTCCTTACCGGCTCTTATGGCCGGTACCCGCGGCCACCCCGGTGCACACCTTGTCGACCCAGGCCAGCGCCGCGGGG
>NZ_JBEZHS010000042.1:0-80125 GCF_040650695.1 Amycolatopsis sp. NPDC048633 | reverse complement strand
GCCACGGTGCGGGTCTCGGCGGCGGTGGCCACGCAGCGGTCCGGGCGCGCGGGGCGCGAGTAGAGTCCCTCAAGGTGGCCTTCACGGCTTTGGGGCTCGGTGGGCGGCGACGCGCTCGCGGGTGGCGCAGCGCGGGGAGCAGTAGCGGCGCGGGCTGCCGCCGCCGGTGTGGGCGAACGGCTTCCCGCACGACGCCGACGCGCACAGCCCTCCCGGCACGTCCTGGCGCTCGGCCAGCAGCGAAGCCAGCCCCAGCGCCGACGACGTCACCAGCCACGCGCCCCACGGGCCGTCGTCTGCGGCGTCGGCGTGCAGGTGCCAGCCGTAACCCTCTTCGTGGTCCGTCAAGCGCGGAGGACTCGCGTACGCAGCGAAGAGCCGATTAAGCACCGAAGCCGCCGAAGCCACGTCGGGCGCCGCGAACACCGCACGCAGCTCGACAGCCGCCGCACATAGCTCGGCGACGTCTTCCGAAGACAGCCGGACGTCCGGTTCGCCGTGCGATCGCAAGACGCGAGCGATCGCGGCCGGCGAGGCGTCAAAGAGCAAGACGCCCAGCAAATCGACCGCGCGCTGCACGGAATCCCGGTGCGGAAAGGCCATCCCCCCACTGTAACGTCTTGCCTATGATAAGGCGTTACCTGGTCGGGGCGACGCTGGCGCGGACCGGCGACGAGCTGTCCGGCCCCGCCCTCCTCCTGCTCGGGCTGACCGCGGGCCCGCACGCCGGTGCCGCGCTGCTCGCCGGCCTGACCGCGGCCGCCGCGGTGGGCGGGCCTGTCTTCGGGGCCTTCCTCGACCGCAGCCCCGCGCCGGGGCGGCTGCTGGCGACCGCACTGGCCGGATACGCGGGCGGGATCGCCGTCGTCACCGCCGCCTTCGGACGTCTGCCGCTCGAAGCCGTGGTCGGGATCGCCACCGTGACCGGCCTGCTCAACCCCGCCATCGCGGGCGGCTGGACCGCTCAGCTGCCCGCCGTCGCCGGGCCGGAGGTCCAGAAAGCCAGCCGCCTCGACGCGCTGACGTTCACCGCCGCCGCCCTGGCCGGCCCCGGGCTCGCGGGGCTCCTCGGCGGCCCGGCCGGGCTCGGGGTGGCCGTCGTCCTGGTCGCCGCCGCGGTCCCGGTGGCGTGGACCCTCCCGAGGAAACCGAAACCGAAGAACAAGACCCACCTCAAGGACGGCTTCACGGTTCTCGTGCGCAACGCCGCGCTGCGACGGGCGACGCTGGCGTCGACGATCTCCTGCGCCGGCATCGGCATGGTCACCGTCTGTTATCCCCTGCTGGGCGCGGCCCACCTCCGCGGGCCGGCGGACGGCGCGCTCCTGCTGACGGTGCTCGCGACCGCGTCCCTGCTGGCCAACGCCGTCTTCGCGCGACACCCGCTGCCGTGGGCGCCGGACCGGACGGTCTGGCTCAGCACGCTGGTCCTGGCCGTGAGCTGCACCGTAGCCGCGCTCGCCCCCGGCATCACCGGACTCATCGCAGCCGCCGCGATCGCCGGGTTCGGCGAAGGACCGCAGCTCACGGCGTTGTTCGCGATCCGCCACCGCGAAGCGCCGAAGCACGTCCGCGCGCAGGTGTTCACGACGGCGGCGAGCGTGAAGATCACCGGCCTGGCCGCGGGCGCCGCCCTCGCCGGCGCGCTCGTGACGTGGTCGCTCCCGGCGTGCCTCAGCGCCGCCGCGGCCGTCCAACTAGGAGCTGCGGCGAGCTATCTCAGCAGGTCAGAACGCCATCGCCTGGGCGCGCCGCTTCACCTCGGTGCCGTGGCTGGTGCGCAAGGCGTTGACCGGGCTGCGGCCCGGCAGGCTCTCGTCGGTCTCGAACAGCCAGCGCAGCATCTCCGTCCGGGAGAACCCGGAGTCGGCGAGCACCGTGATCGTCCCGGCCAGGCCCTTCACGATCCCGTCCTTGACGAAGAAAGCACCGGGAACGCACAGGTCACCGCCGCGTTTGAAGGCGATCAGCTGCCCGTCGCGCAGCATCTGGCGGACCTTGTTGGCCGAAGTCCCGAGGACGTTCGCGACCTCTCCCAACGGGAGGACCGCGATGGCGGTGTCGAGGACGTCGTCGGCGACTGGAATCCCACTCACAGGTGACACTCTGCCACATTCCGCACTCACACCCGTTAGTGCGCACGGGTGACCCGCGAGGTCTCCTCCACCAGCCGTGTGCGGTTCCGTACGATCCTTACTCGTGACTCGCACCCAACCCAGCCTGGCCGGCACGCTCCTCGAGCGGCGCTACCGGGTGGACCGGCTGCTCGCCCACGGGGGGATGTCTTCCGTCTACCGGGGGACGGACACCCGGCTGGACCGTCCGGTCGCGATCAAGATCATGGACCCGCGGTTCGCCGACGACCGGTCGTTCGTGGACCGGTTCGTGCGCGAGGCGCAGTCGGCGGCGCAGCTGCACCACCCGCACGTGGTGGCGGTGCACGACCAGGGCTTCGACCTGCCCCAGGGCGCCGAGTCCGGGCTCGCGTTCCTGGTGATGGAGCTGGTCGACGGCGGCACGCTGCGCGACCTGCTGGAGGACCGGGGGCCGCTGGACGTCGCGCTGGCGTTGAGCGTGGCCGAGCCGGTGCTCTCGGCGCTGGCCGCCGCGCACCGGGCGGGGCTGGTGCACCGGGACGTCAAGCCGGAGAACGTGCTGATCGGCCGGTCCGGGCCGCACACCGGCGGCGTCGTGAAGGTCGCCGACTTCGGCCTGGTGCGGGCCGTGGCGAGCGCGGGCACGACGAGCTCGAGCGTCATCCTGGGCACGGTCGCCTACCTGTCGCCGGAGCAGGTCGAGACGGGCGCGGCGTCCGCGCGGGGTGACGTCTACTCGGCCGGCATCCTGCTCTACGAAATGCTCACCGGGCAGGTGCCCTACACCGGCGACACGGCGATCTCGGTGGCGTACCGGCACGTGAACGACGACGTCCCGAGGCCGAGCGAGCTGCGCCCGGACCTGCCGCCCGAGCTGGACGAGCTGATCACCCGCGCGACCCGGCGGGACCCGGAGCTGCGCCCGGCCGACGCCGGGGAGTTCCTGACCGAGCTGACGGCGGTGCGCGCGCAGCTGGGCCTGCTGCCGGTGACCGTGCCCGTCCCGGTCTCCCACGGCCAGGGCGACCTCGCCGACACCGAGCGCACGCTGCCGCGGATCCCGCAGGTGCCGGACACCCAGCAGACGATGCCGGTGAACCGCCCGAACGCGACGCGGGCGCTGAGCCACCCGGGCACCCCTCCCCCGGGCATCACCCAGCAGATCCCGCCCGTGCGCCCGCCGGTGGCGCGGCGCCGGAGCGAGCCGGAGCCGGAGAAGCCGAAGGACAACCGGAAGCGGATCGCGATCATCGCCGCCGCGGTCCTGCTCTTCGGCGGGCTGATCACCGCCTTCATCTTCATCCTCACCGACACCGGCGGGGACAAGACCGCGTCCGTGCCGCACCTCGTCGGGCTCAACCAGGCCGCGGCGGGCGACGCGCTGCGGTCGGTCAAGCTGAACCCGCAGTTCAGCCAGGAGTACGACAACTCCGTCCCGTCGAACACCGTGCTGCGCGCCGAGCCCGCGGAGGGCACGCCGCTGCAGCCGAACTCGACGGTGTCGGTCGTGCTGTCGAAGGGCCGCCCGGCGGTACCGGACATCCGGCCGGGTACCGCGCTGCCCGACGCCGAGCAGGCGATCAAGACCGCCCAGCTGACCTCGACGCGCGGTGCCGACGACTTCGACGCCGACGTCCCGCAGGGCGCGGTGATCCGCACCGAGCCGGCCGCGGGCAGCCAGCTGAACATCGGCGGCCAGGTCACGATCATCGTGTCGAAGGGCCCGATCCCGCTGCCGCCGGTCCCGGACGTCACCGGGCGGAGCAAGGACGAGGCGTTCCAGCTGCTGCAGCAGGCCGGTTTCGAGCCGTTCCAGGCGGGCGAGGAGTTCAAGCAGGACGTCCCGGGCGGGGCCGTCACCCGGACCGACCCGCCGGCCAACGCGCAGCCCAAGGAAAAGCGGATCGGCGTCTTCGTCAACAACGCCGTCCAGGTACCGGACGTCCGGTTCCGCTCGTTCGACGACGCCCAGAAGATCCTCGAGCAGGCCGGGCTGAAGGCCGACCGCGACGGCGGCCGGGGCCGCCCCGGTGGTGGTGGCGGCGGGTTCGACTTCGTCTTCCAGCAGGACCCGCAGCCGGGCACGTTCGTGCAGAAGGGCAGCAAGGTCAAGCTGAAGGGCTTCGGGGGATGATCGGCAGCCGAGGCCGCGTGACCGGCACGATCGGCCCCGGCCTCATCGGCGAGGTGCTCCTGAACGTCCGGGGCGGCACGGAGGCGTTCTACGCCTACCCGGCCGACCCGGACGCGAGCTTCTCCTCCGGCACCCAGGTGCTCGTGGTCGATTTCGAACCCCCGCGCACGGTTTATGTCGAGCGGTGGCAACCGCTGGGCCGCTGACGGCGTCGAAGAGGCACCAACACACCTGACAACAGAAAAGAACGAGGGGGTCGGTGCCATGAGTCTCGTCGAAATCCTGCTGTACGCGGCGGGTGGGCTCATCGTCGTGCTGATCGTGGTCTTCGGGGTTCTGCGGCTGCTGTACAAGGTCGCCGAGCCGAACGAAGCGCTGATCATCTCCGGGCTGGGGGTCCGGGTCGACCGCGCGGACACCGCGGACAGCCTGGGCTTCAAGATCATCACCGGCCGCGGGGTGAACGTCATCCCCGGCTTCCAGACCGCCCGGCGGCTGTCGCTGGACACACGCGGGGTCAACCTGCAGGTCTCGTGCGTGACCAAGCAGGGCCTGCCGGTCACCGTGCGGGCCGTCGTCATCTACAAGGTCGGCGACGACTTCGCCTCGATCGCCAACGCCGCCCGCCGGTTCCTGGACCAGCAGAAGGGCATGAACGACACGATCCACGAGCTCTTTTCCGGGCACCTGCGCTCGATCGTCGGCGGGCTGACCATCGAGGAGATGATCCACAACCGGGACGCGCTCACCGGCGAGGTGCGCCAGTCTTCGGCGACGGAGATGATCAAGCTCGGGCTGATCGTGGACTCGCTGCAGATCCAGGAGATCGACGACGAGTCGGGCTACATCAACAACCTCGGCAAGCCGCACGCCGCCGCGATCGCCGCGTCGGCCCGCATCGCCGAGGCGCAGCGCGACCAGGAGGCCGCCGAGGTCGAGCAGATGTCCGCGGCGAAGAAGGCGGCCGCGGTCCGCGAAAGCCAGATCCAGCAGGCCGGCTACCAGGCCGAGGTCGACCAGGCGCGGGCGAAGATGTCCCAGTCGGGTCCGCTGGCCGAGGCGACCGCGCGCCAGGAGGTCGTCGTCCAGGAGACGCGGGCGGCCGAGCTGGAAGCGGCGCTGGCCGAGCAGCGGCTGCAGTCGCAGGTCCGCAAGCCGGCCGACGCGAAGGCGTACGACACGCGTACGGCGGCCGACGCGGCCCGTGACGCTTCGATCGCGAAGGCTCAGGCCGAGGCGAAGGAGACCGAGCTGCGGGCCGCGGCGGACGCGACTCGCGTGAAGACGGCCGCCGAGGCCGAGGCACAGGCCACGAAGGCGCGTGCCGAGGCGATGGCGGGCGCGACCCGGGCGACCGGTGAGGCCGAGGCGGCCGCGGCGAAGGCCCGTGGTCTGGCCGAGGCGGAGGCCGCCCAGGCGAAGGGTCTCGCCGAAGCGGAGTCGGCCCGGGCGAAGGGCCTGGCCGAGGCGGACGCCATCAAGGCGCGCGCCGCGGCGCTGGCCGAGAACCAGGAGGCGGTCGTCGCGCAGCAGCTGGCCGAGCGCTGGCCGGAGATCGTCGAGGCGGGCGCGAGCGCGTTCGGCAACATCGACCACATGGTCGTGCTCAACGGCGCCGACGGCATGTCCGACATGTTCGCCAAGGCGCTGTCGCTCGGCGGAACCGGTCTCGGCCTGGCCCGGCAGCTGATGGACGCCATGGGCAAGCCGGCCGAGAAGGAGCTCGACGAGCCCGCCCGGCGCAACGGCGAACTCAAGTTGAGCGACTGATCTGTCACCCTGCGTACGGCCCTTGTGTCCCGGATCACGGGAGGCAGGGGCCGTACGCCCGTTCGGGGGCGGCAATTCCCGGGCGGTTGTCCTACCGTGGGCGCATGGTGCCGGACTGCGGGTCGCGGGCCGTCCGATGAGCTTCTTCACCGGCGGCCCCCGTGAGCGTCCCCTGTTCCCCGTGCCGGAGCAGGAGCTCTACGCGTTCAACGGCCGGCACTGGACCGATCCCCCGCGCGAGTACATCGTCCCGGCGGTGCTGCCGTGGGCGCAGCCGCTGGGCCGGTCCGAGCGCACGGTGGTGGCGCTGCGGACCATCGAGGTGTGGCCGCGGGCGCTGACGCTGCGCATCACGGTGTTCTCCCGGGACAGCCTGGTCGACGACCCCGCCGAGGGCCTGATCGACCACCGGCGCAAGCCCGACTACAACGGGCTGCTCATCGGCGTGCTCTACGCCGACGGCAGCCGGGCGAGCTCCGAGACGATCTCGGTGCCGTCCGCGTCCGAGCCGGACGACCCGGTGCTGCGGGCGCAAGCCGTCGGCGGCACGCGCTTCGCCGTCGAGCACGAAGTGTTCCTGTGGCCGCTCCCACCGGCCGGCCCGCTGAAGCTGGTCGTGCAGTGGACCGACCGGCAGATCCCCGAGACGCGCACGACGCTCGACGGCGGCGCGATCCGCGCCGCGGCGAAGGATGCCGCGGAGATCTGGCCGGGGCTGGACCGGCGGCAGGTGAACGGCCTGCCGGTGCGCCGCGTCGGCAAGCAGGTGGCGCTCACCCCCGAATGGGGGACTTCGGTGGTGCGGGCGGAAGAGCCCGGGTCCACCCCCGCGGAGTAGCGCGTTTCTTGATCTGTGACCCCGCGCACCGGCGCCCGGGGTATCTCGAATGGATGAACGGGGTGGGTAGTTAGCGTCGTGGAAACACTTCGACCACCCGCCCGTCATGTCGGGCTGGTGCAGTGCTGTGACCGGGGCGCCGCCCCGGGCCGGGGGCTCCGCCACCCGGACCCCCGCAAGACGCTGGTTCCTCACCTTCCGACGCACGTGGCCGTGCACCCGCGAACCCGGAAAGGTCGCCCATGGCAGGCTCGCCGCTCAGCGCCCTCGACGTCGCTTTCCTTTGCCTGGAAAGCGAAACCTCCCCGATGCACATGGGAGCGGTGGTCACCTTCACCGCCCGCCGCCCGGTGGACCCCGCCGCGGTGACCGCCCTGCTGGCCGAACGTGCCGCCCGGCTGCCGAAGCTGCGTCAGCGGGCCCGCGCGGAGCTGTTCCCGCCGGGGTCGGCCAGCTGGACCGAGGACCCGGAGTTCGTTGCGGCGGACCACATCCACCACGTCGCGCTGAGCTCGCTGTACGAACCGGACCCGCTCGCGGCGTACGCGTCGCGGTGGATCGCCGAGCCGCTCGACACGTCCCGGCCGCTGTGGGACCTCACCCTGGTCACCGGCCTGCCGGACGGGAACTTCGCGCTGCTGCTGAAACTGCACCACGCGCTCACCGACGGTGCCGGCGCGTACGCGGTCGCGGCCGGCCTGCTCGACGGCGTCGACCTGCCGGAGCGGAGCTCGCCGTCGCGGCGGATCCCGGCACCGCGGTCCACTTTGGACACGGTGAAGGACGCCCTGGGCACGGTCTGGGGTCAGGCGAACGAGACGGCCGGGATCGCGTCGTCACTGGTGCGGGCCGCGCGGTCGCCCCTCTCGCCGGTCTCGGCGCCGACGTCGGCCGAACGACGGCTGGGGTTCGTGCGGCTGCCGTTGGCGGAGCTGCGGCAGGTGCGCAAGGCCCACGGCGGCACGACCAACGACGTCGTGCTGGCGGTGCTGTCCGGCGCACTGCGCGAATGGCTGGTCAATCGTGGCCACCGCGCCGACGGCCGCACGCTGCGCGCGCTGATCCCGGTGAGCGTGCGTGGCCGGGCGACCGGCCAGCTCGGCGGCAACAAGCTGTCGGGGTACCTGTGCGACCTGCCGGTCGGCGAGGACGACCCGGTCGAGCGCCTGCGGGTGGTCCGCCGCGCGATGACCCGCAACAAGGCGGCCGGCCCGAGCCGCGGCGCGGGGGCGCTGCCGCTGCTGGCGGACCGCGTCCCGCCGCTGCTGCACCGCCTGGGCACGCGCACGGCGGGGCTGGCCGCGCCGATGCTGTTCGACCTGGTGATCACGACGGTCCCGGTGCCCCCGGCCCGCCTGTCCCTCGGCGGCGCCCGGCTGGCGGAGGTCTACCCGTTCGTCCCGCTGGCGCCGCGCCACGCGGTCGGCATCGCGGTGGCGACGTACCGCGACTCGGTCCACATCGGACTGCAGGTCAACGGCGAGGCGGTCCCGGACGTGGGCTCCCTGCGGGACGCGGTGCTGAAGTCGGTCGACCGCCTGGTCGACGCCTCCTAGCCCGGTCCCGAGCGCCCCGAGATGTCCGGGGCGCTCGGGTGAGCGTCAGCCGCGGAGCATCTCCGCGACCAGGAATGCCAGCTCCAGCGACTGCTGCGTGTTCAGGCGCGGGTCGCAGGCCGTCTCGTAGCGGCCGGACAGGTCGATGTCCGAGATCTCCTGGGCGCCGCCCAGGCACTCCGTGACGTCCTCGCCCGTCAGCTCCACGTGGATGCCGCCCGGGTACGAGCCCAGCTGGTTGTGGACCTCGAAGAAGCCCTGGACCTCGTCGACGATCCGGTCGAAGTGGCGGGTCTTGTAGCCGGTGGACGACTCGTGCGTGTTGCCGTGCATCGGGTCGCACTGCCAGATGACCTTGTGCCCGGACGCCTCGACCCGCTCGACGATGCCCGGCAGCACCTCGCGGACGTTGCCGTTCCCCATCCGCGCGATCAGCGTCAGCCGGCCCGGCTCGAAGCGCGGGTCGAGCCGCTCGACGTACTCCACGGCCTGGTCGGGCGTGGTCGTCGGGCCGATCTTCAACCCGATCGGGTTGGCCAGGAGCTCGGCGAACGCGATGTGCGCGCCGTCCAGCTGGCGGGTCCGCTCGCCGATCCAGAGGAAGTGCGACGACAGGTTGTAGAGCTTCGGGTTCGCCGCGTCGGCGTTGTCGAGGCGCAGCATCGAACGCTCGTAGTCGAGCAGCAGCGCTTCGTGGCTGGCGAAGATCTCAGTCGACTGCAGCGACGTGTCCGTCACCCCGCAGGCCGACATGAACCGCAGGCCCCGGTCGATCTCGTTGGCCAGCGCCTCGAAGCGCTGCGCGGCCGGTGACGCCGACACGAAGTCCTTGTTCCAGTCGTGCACCTGGTGCAGGTCGGCCATGCCGGCGCCGGTGAGGGCGCGGACCAGGTTCATCGCGGCGCCCGCGTTCGCGTAGGCGCGGATCATCCGGCCGGGGTCGGGCACGCGCAGCTCGGGCTTGGCGACCAGCGAGTTGATGATGTCGCCGCGGTAGACCGGCAGGCCCAGCGCGTCGGTCGCGGCCGAGCGCGGCTTCGCGTACTGGCCGGCGATGCGGCCGACCTTGACCACCGGCAGGCTCGCGCCGTAGGTCAGCACGACCGCCATCTGCAGCAGCGTGCGCAGGTTGGCGCGGATGTGCGGCTCGGTGTTGGACTCGAACGTCTCCGCGCAGTCGCCGCCCTGCAGGAGGAAGGCTTCGCCGCGGGCGACCATCGCCAGCCGGCCCTTCAGGCGGTCGATCTCGGCCGGGACCGTGATCGGCGGCACGCTCTCCAGCACGGCGCGGACCCGCCGGGTCGCGTCCGGGTCGGGCCACTCCGGCTGCTGGGCGGCCGGCAGCTCCAGCGCCTTGTCGAGCCGCGTGCGCAGCTCGGGCGGCAGCGGCGGCAGTTCGGGCAGCGTGTCGACAGGGACGTCCACAGTCCAGTTCACGAACACCAGGATAGGGTTCGCGCCCCGCCCCGCTTCGCCCGGTTCGCTCCGGAGCTGGCAGACCCCTAGAAGTGTGGGTTCACCGCCGCGCCGGAGACCACGGGTTTTCCGCGCCGAGCTGCGGACTCTCGCCCGGGGCTACCGGGCGGGAGTCCGCACGGCGGGAGAACCTGGTTCAGCAGGGGCGTCCGGACGCGAACGTCGCCACCACGTTCGCGCGCGAGAACGCCGGCACCCGCACCAGCGCGCCGGTGTACTTCTCACCGGTGTACAGGCACCAGGTGTGCTGGCTGCCGTTCTGTTCGGAAACCGCGGTGAACGGCGGCGCGATCGACGGCGTCGGCGCCGACAGGCAGAGCGAATTCGTGCCGAACCCCACCAGGACGAGGCTTTCCGGAATGCACGCCGTGGTCCGCGCGGACACCGGCGGTGCGGTCAGCAGCAT
Organism: Amycolatopsis sp. NPDC048633; assembly: GCF_040650695.1. NCBI lineage: Bacteria > Bacillati > Actinomycetota > Actinomycetes > Pseudonocardiales > Pseudonocardiaceae > Amycolatopsis > Amycolatopsis sp. NPDC048633. The sequence goes on along the minus strand of NZ_JBEZHS010000042.1, from coordinate 69,849 downwards.
CGCGGCCAGCGCGGACACGGCGAAGAACACCATTCTTTTCATGATTCTTCCCCTCATTTCCCCAGTGAGGGGGAAACGACCCCCTCACCGACCAGGTTGGCAGGAACCGTCGGCCGCGGGGAAGACCCCGTCACGCAGATAGCCCAGCACCACGGCGTTCCCGCAAGCGTTCTCCCGCGTGAAGACGCCGTGGCCGCCCGCGTCGACGGTCACCATCCGCGCCCGGTTTCCGAACGCCGCTCGCGTTTCGCGCGCTCCCGAAAGCGGCGTCGCCGGGTCACGCAGGTTCTGCACCAGCAGGACGTTCGCCGGGCCGGGGCCGCCGACGCGCACCGGCGGTTCGGTGCGTTCGACGGGCCAGGACGCGCACGGGTTCACGTTCGCCGCGGCCGGGCCGAACATCGGGTGCCGCACCCGTTCGCGCTCGACCGCGCGCTGGTAGTAACCGAGCTGCTCGGGCCAGTCGGAGTCGTTGCAGATCACCTGGAGCTGCAGCGACGCGCGGGTGTCGCCGTCGAGCGGTCCGGCCGCGACGCGCGCGGTGCCCGCCCATTCGGCGGCGAGGGCGGGGAAGGACGCGTCGTCGTAGAGCCCGTTCCACGTGTCCGAGCGGAACTCCGGGCCGCGGGTGGCAGCCAGCTCGGAGAACTTCGCCGTCACCTGCGCCGGGGTCCGCCCCAGGTGGTAGCCGTCGTCGCGGGCGGCGGCCCAGGCGGCGAAGTCCGGGAACCGGTCGTCGAACCCTTCGGCGAAGCGCTGGTTGGCGCGGACGTCGAGCCCGTGCGGGCCGAGGACGCTGTCGAGCACGATCCGGTCGCCGCGGGCAGGGAACATCGACGCGTAGGCGGCGCCGAGGTAGCTGCCGTAGGAGAGGCCGTAGTAGGAGATCATCTTCTCCCCCAGCGCTTCCCGGATCCGGTCGAGGTCTCGCGCGGTGTTCGCGGTCGTCATGTGCGGCAGCAGGTCCGCCGTCGCCGCCTCGCCGCACTGCTTCGCGACGACACGCGCTTTCGCCGCGGTGACCACGACGTCACGCGGGCCGTCGGCGTAGGGGCCGAGCACGGCGCCCCGCTGCTCGGGCGTCAGGTCGCAGGTCACCGGCGTGCTGTAGCCGGTGCCGCGCGGGTCGAAGCCGATGACGTCGTAGGCGTCCGGCAGGCCGGAGCCGCCCATCCGCGTCATCAGCTGGGCGGGCATGGCGAGCCCGGGACTGCCCGGGCCGCCGGGGTTCATCAGCAGCACGCCGCGGCGCTTGCCCGGAGTGCCGGCGTGCCGGGAGAGGGTCAGCTCGATCGTGCGCCCGGGATGCGCGTAGTCGAGTGGCACGCGCAGTCTCGCGCACTCGAGCCCGGCGGTGGGCGACGGCGTCATGCCGTAGTCCGGGCAGGGCGTCGTCCAGTCGAGACGCGGCGACGCGTCCGCCGGCGGCGCGGCGAGCAGGGGCAGGAAAGCCAGGAGTACCAACGTTTTCCGCATGCTCCGAGCGTGGCCCGCCGAGAGCGCGCGGACGTCAGCCCAGGGGCCGGACCCTCGGGTCCTCCCCCGGGCTGACGGCGGTCACGCGGCTTGCGCGCGGTTGTACAGGTTCTGCGCGTCGGTGCCGAAGTACGGCCCGAACATGTAGCCCGGCAGGAAGGTGTAGCCGAAGCTGTTCACCGAGGCCTGGACGCCGGACCCGGTGCTCTCGTTGAACGACAGGAACCACGGCCCGCCGCTGGAGCCGCCGGTCATGTTGCAGTTCATCCCGTGGTCCTTGGTCAGCAGGAAGTCGGTGAACGTGCTGCCGCTGCAGTAGATCAGCTTCGTACCGTCGTAAGGCGCCGCGGCGGGGTAGCCGAAGGTGTACATGCTCTGGTTCTTCGGCTGGTTGAAGGCGATGCCCTGTGCGCCGACGACGTCCGTGAGCCGCTGTCCGTTGAGCGGGTTCACGACGGCCATGCCGACGTCGTAGTTCATGTCCTCACTGGCTTCCCACTGCGGCGTGGTGAGCGTGCTCTTGGCCGTCCACTGGCCGTAGGGCGCGTTGCCGTTGTCGTAGCCCGGGACGAACGTCCACTGCGTGTGCCAGGTGCCCTGGTACTTCACGCAGTGGCCGGCGGTGACGACGACGCTGCCGTTGGTGCTGGTGACGGCGTCACCGGAACAGGAGGCGTTCTGGCCGCCGAAGACGAAGAACACGCGCCCGGCGGTGTGCGTGACCTGGCCGCCGCCGGTCCAGGCGCCCCCGCCGTTGGGGATGCTCTGGATGACGGCGCTCTGCCCGCGCGCGACGTCCTTCGGCGTGAAGGCCGGGCTCTTGACGAGGTTGTCCATCGGGATGGCCGCCCGCATGGCATCGGGCGTCCAGAAGGGTTTCGGCGCGGCCTGGGCGGGCACGCCGACCAGGGCGAACGCGAGGGAGAGGACCGCGGTCACGACCGCTGCCCGGAAAGCCGTGTGCTTCAAGACGCCCACCTTCCGCCGAGGTGAATTGCCGCGAAACCGGCACAGTTACTCGAAAGTAGTTGTCACAACACAGAGCGCACACCGCCATTCGACCGTATGTATGGTCGCCGTACGACCCAACGCGCCGACGAGCTAGCCGTCTTCCGAGTGCAGGCCCAGCCGAGCCTCCTGCAGCGTGACGAACTGGTCGACCACCTCGGCCAGTCCGGACTGCTCGTCCGCCGAAAGGGTCGAGAGCACACGCGACCAGTCAGTCCCCTGCATCACCTCGGCGAGCACCCGCGACCTGATGGGCTCATCGACCCGGCTGGCGATAGCCAGCAATGCCGGAGTCCGCGCGTAGTCTTCGAGACTATTCTGGGCGATTTCCAGCGCCCGCTCGGCGTCGTGCTCGGCGAACTGCGCAAGAAAGAGCCTCCAAGACTCCGAGAATCGTTCAATTCCGAGCCGCTTCAACACCTCGATCCCGTCGCCGTAGCCCACTTTCCCCATGGCGCCGGCAACAGCTTCAACGAGCCGCCAGTCGACCGTGGAGCCATCTCCTTCAGCTCGCACGACCTCGATCGCTGACTCGATCTCACCTGTCAGGCAAAACTCTCTCACCACATGGGCTAACGATGCCGATCGATTGAATTGATTTTCAGAATCAAACTCGGCGATCCGCTGGAGCGCACGTCGAGGAAGACCTGCCGTACAGTAAAAATCAGCGACGCCATTCATCTGAAAAATATCAAACGGAGCAACGTCGACCCGATCCACCAGTTCGTCCACACGCGATACTATTCGCTGCATTCTCCCGGTCTCACCACAACCCCTCAGTCGACGAAGCAACGGCATGAGAGCTCGCATCAAAACAGAGATCTTGTCAACCCGAAACGCAAGCGACTCAGCCAGGCCGAGATCCCCGTATTCGCCCAATAATTGCGCAATCTCGACGACGTCCTGTCGCTTCATATCGGCTTCGATGATGACTCGACCAAGCCTCTCGGCCCTACGAACATCCTTCATCGAAACAGCGAACTCCACAAAACGAGCGAAAAGTACACTACTTTGATAGGAGTTGCCGACATGACGTGCGGCTGACTCAGCTTCGCGAGCCAGCGCTCGGGCCGCCCCATAATCTTTTGCCGAGAGCGCACCTTCGGCGAGCACGGTGAGGCCATCTGCATGCATTGACAGGTCGAAACGACGTTCCGGCTTCAACACCGCAGCATTAAGCAGTTTTACCGCCCGTTCACGAAATCCGCCAGCGCTCATATTCTGCAGCAAATCGAAGAGGGCCACCTTGCCCTCGTACGAAGCCATCGAGTTCACCAGGGACTCTGCGAGGTCGATGTTCTCCACCTCGACGGCAACCCGCACCAGCTTACGCATCAGCGACTCGCGACGAAAATTATCCTCGATACCATCTATTTCTTCGCGCGCGAACTGAAGGTCACGATGAGCCAGATCATCGATATCCAGCTGCAACAACAGCCGACGAGCACCATCCCCCTCGATCGATTCCAGCAACCGCCTTGCCGATACGAAGTCGCCAGCCTCCGCAAGAACCTCGACAGCCCGCTCCACTATATCAAAGCTGTAGATCGAAGAAAATTCCTCAGAAATTTGGATTCCCCAGTCTATCTCGTCGTGTTCGACGAGCCACCGGGCCACGAAGTGCCGAGCGTCGGATCGCACGTTTCTTGCTTCGATTTCCTCCGCAGCCGCGAGGAGGGCGCCTGGCTCGACCCCCGGCTCTACGGCGGACACGGTGATCAGTGCGTGCTTACGCTGGTCTGCGTCCGTGATGGCTTCGGCGATCGCGCGTGCCCGCGTGAGATCGCCAGTCGCAGCGACGACTCGCACGAACCGTCGCCGAACCTGCGGATTCTCCACTTCGTCGACCGTTTCCGCTATCAGACGGTCGACGCGGTCGATCTGGCCGTCCCCGACCAGGACATCGACAAGTTCACTAACGGCTTCCAGACGTCGGAACGGCTCGGAGATGGAACGAGCCATGGCCTCTGCGCGACCCAGCTCACCGAGCCGAGCCCAGAGGGCCGGCAACTTGGCCGGCGTCCGGGCATTTCGGTCCCTGAGATCGTCACGGTGCATCGTCAGTTTGACTAGCCGGAGGACGTCCGGCTGCGTTGACGCGAGTAAAGCCGCGTGTGCAGTGGCGACTTCGACTTGAGCGGCCGCTTCACCTCCGGAGACCTCGACGAGGCGAGCTTGCCGCGCGAGATCGGTGACGCAGTCGATCATCGACGCGAGGCAGCCCGCTTCCTGCAGCAATCGCGGATACCCTTGCAGAAGGAACTGAGGGGTCGCCCCGGGCCAGCCCTGCTTCCAATAGCCCGTGGCCCAATCCATGATCCGTTGCCGGTAGGCGCGGATGGCCGTTTTTCCCAGCCGATGTGCGGCTTCGGCTTGCAAACCCTCATGGCTCAGCAGGTAGATCTCAGGAGATGTTCGGGAATCCCATCGCGCGTGCCGGCGGCTGAACGCTCTTCCCTGAACGCTGTCCATGATCGTCTTGACTCGCGATTCTTCGCCGGTCAGCTCCACGAGGTCCTGCCGGCTGAGCCCACCGCGAGCCGCGACCAGCAGGCCCAGAACATCCTTTGCTTCCGCGGTCGCCCCATCCAGCAGTCTGTCCAAATCGGCTTCCATCACATGCCGCACTGCCGCCGCAGCTGGTGAAGGATCGAGTCCGCGGACGATCGCGGGATCACGCAACGGGTGGTCGTCCGGAAGCACGTACGGAATACCAGGGTTCGGCCGCCCGGTGACTACGATCCGAAGGCCGTACGAGGGATTGCGAGGGAGGAGCGCGGCGATACTTCTCGCACCGCCTTCTTGCCCTGCACCCCTGTCTTCGTCGAGCCCGTCGATCAGGAGTACAAGACGTTCACCGCGCTCATTGCAGAACTTCGCGGCGGCCGAGAGCAGACCACGGAAGTCCGATGGGCCGTCGCCCTTCGGCGCCTCGATTTCCAGTAGCGCGGCCAGCTGGGGAATCACCGCGTTCAAGAAGTCGTCCCTGGTGTCAGAACCCGCGTACCGCGCCGTGATGAAAAACGACACCAGTCGGACGTTCCGCGGCGGGTCGAGAACGAACGACGCCATGAGTGCCGTCTTACCAGTCCATGCTTCAGCCCTCCACCAGGCGTACTGCGGTGCCGGGTCGGATGCCGCACAGAATCCGGCCAGCTCGGCCAGCTCAGCCGTCCGGTTCTCCAGGCTGAACGGTGCTATTTCCTTGACCGTCTCCAGGTACCAAGACCTCGCGGGGGCACCTGAACCGCGGTAGAAGTTGCCGTGGATCTGGCCGACCTGGACGACGTTCCCGGTCATGTTCCCCCCGACGGAGATCGAGTTCTCGACGCCGTCCGGCTCATCTTCTTCCGGCACACTTGCTTCCGGCTCGGCTTCGTCTGGCTCATCGTCCTCCGGCTGAGTCATCGGCAGGCCTCCCCTTCGCTGGCTCTCCCAGCGTCGTCGAACGAGGGCGCCTTGTTACACGGAACGGCGAAGGCCCCCTCGACCAGCGGCGAGGGGGCCTTCGGAAGCGAGAACTCAAACGACCGCGAGCGGCAGCGCCGTCGGGTGGACCGGGGCCGGGAGGTCCGATGCGCCCGTCAGGAACGCGTCGACCGCGTTCGCCACCGAACGGCCCTCCGCGATCGCCCACACCACCAGGGATGCGCCGCGGTGGGCGTCGCCGCAGACGAACACCCCGGGGGTCTCCGTCTGCCAGTCCGCGCCGCACGACAGGGTGCCGCGGCGGGTCAGGGACAGGCCCAGCCCGGAAAGCAGCGGCATCTCCTCGACGCCCTCGAAGCCGATCGCCAGCAGCACCAGGTCGGCCGGCAGCGTCTCGATCTCGTCGTTGACCGGGATGACCTCGCGGCGGCCGGTCGACGGGTCCTTCTGGACGCGGACCTGCTGCAGCTCGACCGCCTCCACCCGCCCCTCGGAACCGACGAACCGCTTGACCGCGACCGCGAACTTCCGCTCGCCCGCCTCCTCGTGCGCCGGGTAGGTGCGGAGGATGTACGGCCACGTCGGCCACGGCGACCGCTCGTCGTCCCTTGTGGACGGTGGCGTCGGGTACTGGTCCAGCTGCGTCACCGAAAGCGCGCCCTGGCGGGTCGCCGTGCCGTAGGAGTCGGCGCCGGTGTCGCCGCCGCCGATGATCACCACGTGCTTGCCGTGCGCGTCGACCGACGGCGGGCCGTCGCCCTCGACGAACTTGTTGGCCGGCACCAGGTGTTCCATCGCCAGGTGGACGCCGGCCAGCTCGCGGCCCGGCGTCACCTTGTCGTCGCGGCCGCGCAGCGCGCCGACCGCGAGGACCACCGCGTCGTACTGCGCGCGCAGGTCCTCCACCGTCAGGTCGACGCCGACCTCGCAGCCGGTGACGAACTTGGTGCCCTCCTTGCGCAGCTGCGCGAGGCGCCGGTCGAGGACCTTCTTCTCCATCTTGAACTCGGGGATGCCGTAGCGCAACAGGCCGCCGAGGCGGTCGTCGCGCTCGAACACCGTGACCTCGTGGCCGGCGCGGGTCAGCTGCTGGGCGGCGGCGAGCCCGGCCGGGCCGGAGCCGACCACGGCGACCCGCTGCCCACTGGCCACTTCGGACACCTGCGGCTGGACGTAGCCCGCTTCCCACGACTGGTCGGCGATCGTCTGCTCGACACGCTTGATCGCCACCGGCCCGCCCGAGTCCGGCGAGATCGACAGCACGCAGCCCGCCTCGCACGGCGCCGGGCACAGCTTCCCGGTGAACTCGGGGAAGTTGTTGGTGGCGTGCAGCCGGTCGCTCGCCGCGGCCCAGTCGCCGCGGCGGACCAGGTCGTTCCACTCGGGGATCAGGTTGCCGAGCGGGCAGCCGGAGCCGCCGGAGTGGCAGAACGGGATGCCGCAGTCCATGCAGCGCGACGCCTGCTTGCGCACCTTTTCGTTGCGCTCGCCGGGATCGACGTCCGCGTAGACCTCACCCCACGAGTGCAGGCGGTCCTCTTTGGACTTCTTCTTCGGTTCTTCGCGGTCGTATTTGAGAAAGCCCGTCGGGTCAGCCACGAGCTGCCCCTGTGTCCTGCGGGATACCCGCACCCAGTCGGCCCTCGTGGCCGGGGCTCCGCCAATTGTCAGCCACGAGCTGCCTCCATGATCGCCTCGTCGACGTCGCGGCCGGCGGCCTTCGCCGCCTTCGCCGCGTCCAGGACCCGCTGGTAGTCACGCGGCATCACCTTGGTGAACGCCACGGAGCGGCGGCCCCAGTCGCCGAGCAGCGACGCGGCCACCGCGGAGCGGGTGAGATCGTAGTGCTGTTGCACGGTTTTCTTCAGCCAGGCCAGGTCGTCCGCGGTCGGCTTGAGCAGGTCCACCATGTCCTGGTTGACCTTCTTGCGGTCGACGTCGAGCACGAACGCCATGCCGCCGGACATGCCGGCCGCCAGGTTCCGCCCGGTCGGGCCGAGCACCACCGCGCGGCCGCCGGTCATGTACTCGAAGGCGTGGTCGCCGACGCCCTCGGCGACGACGGTGGCGCCGGAGTTGCGGACGCAGAAGCGTTCGCCGACCTGACCGCGCAGGAAGAGCTCGCCGCCGGTCGCGCCGTAGGCGATCGTGTTGCCCGCGATCGTCTGGGCCTCGGCCGCGAAGGACGCCTCCGGGTCCGGCCGGACGATGATCCGCCCGCCGGACAGGCCCTTGCCGACGTAGTCGTTCGCGTCGCCGACCATGTCGAGGGTGATGCCACGCGGCAGGAACGCGCCGAGCGACTGACCCGCGGACCCGGTGAGCAGCACGTGGATCGTGCCCTCCGGCAGGCCGTCACCGCCGTAGCGGCGGGTGATCTCCGACCCGAGCAGCGTGCCGACGGTCCGGTTCACGTTGCGCACCGGGAGTTCGAGCCGCACCGGGTGCGCGTCTTCCAGGGCCGCCTCGGCGAGCTGGATGAGCGTGCGGTCCAGGGCGTGCTCGAGGCCGTGGTCCTGGCCGCGGGTGCGCCGCTTCGCGCCGCCGTACGGGGTCTCCGCAGGCATCTCGAAGATCGGCGCCAGGTCCAGCCCGGACGCCTTCCAGTGGTGGACGGCCTCGTCGGTGTTCAGCAGCTCGGCGTGCCCGATCGCTTCGTCGAGCGTCCGGAAGCCCAGCGCCGCCAGGGTTTCCCGGACTTCCTGGGCGATGAACTTGAAGAAGTTCACCACGTGCTCGACCTGGCCGGTGTAGCGCTTGCGGAGCTCGGGGCTCTGCGTGGCGACGCCGACCGGGCAGGTGTCGAGGTGGCAGACGCGCATCATGATGCAGCCCGCGACGACGAGGGGGGCCGTCGCGAAGCCGTACTCCTCGGCGCCGAGCAGCGCCGCGATGACGACGTCGCGCCCGGTCTTCATGGCGCCGTCCACCTGCACGGTGATCCGGTCGCGCAACCCGTTGAGCAGCAACGTCTGCTGGGTCTCGGCGAGGCCGATCTCCCACGGCGTGCCGGCGTGCTTGAGCGAGTTCATCGGGGACGCGCCGGTGCCACCGTCGTGGCCCGAGATGAGCACGACGTCGGCGTGCGCCTTGGACACGCCCGCCGCGACCGTGCCGACCCCGAGCGAGGACACCAGCTTCACGTGGACGCGGGCGTGCTCGTTGGCGTTCTTGAGGTCGTGGATCAGCTGGGCCAGGTCTTCGATGGAGTAGATGTCGTGGTGCGGCGGCGGCGAAATGAGGCCCACGCCCGGCGTCGAGTGCCGGGTCCGCGCGATCCACGGGTACACCTTGTTCGGCGGCAGCTGGCCGCCCTCGCCGGGCTTCGCACCCTGCGCCATCTTGATCTGGATGTCGTCGGCGTTGACGAGGTACTCGCTCGTGACGCCGAACCGGCCACTGGCGACCTGCTTGATCGCGCTGCGCCGCTCGGGGTCGTAGAGCCGCTCGGGGTCTTCGCCGCCCTCACCCGTGTTGGACCGGCCGCCGAGCCGGTTCATCGCGATGGCCAGGGTTTCGTGCGCCTCGGCGGAGATCGAGCCGTACGACATCGCGCCCGTGTTGAAGCGCTTGAAGATCGCTTCCGCGGGCTCGACCTCGTCGAGCGGCACGGGCTCGCGGACGCCGTTGCGGAAGGCGAACAGCCCGCGCAGCGTGCCGCCCTCGCGGTAGAGGCGGTGCACCTCGTCGGTGTACTTGCGGTACACCTCTTCACGCCCGGTCTTGGACGCGTGCTGCAGCAGGAACACCGTCTCCGGCGTGAACAGGTGCAGCTCGCCCTCGCGGCGGTAGGCGTACTCGCCGCCGGTGTCGAGTCCACGGTGGACGCGCTCGGTCGGGTTGTCCGGGTAGGCGCGGCGGTGCCGGACGGCGACCTCTTCGGCGAGCACCTCGAGACCGACGCCGCCGAGCTTCGACGACGTCCCGGTGAAGTACTCGTCGAGCAGGTCCTGGGCCAGGCCGAGGGATTCGAAGACCTGGGCGGCGGTGTACGCGCCGACCGTCGAGATGCCCATCTTGGACATGATCTTCAGGACGCCCTTGACCAGCGCCTGCACGTAGTTGCGGATCGCCTTGGCGGCTTCGATGCCGGTGACCGCGCCCTGGCCGATCATGTCCTCGATGGTCTCGAAGGCCAGGTACGGGTTCACGGCCGCGGCGCCGTAGCCGAGCAGCAATGCGATGTGGTGCACCTCGCGCGCGTCCCCGGATTCGACGACGAGCGCGACGCGCAGGCGTTCCTTCGTGCGGACCAGGTGGTGGTGCACCGCGGAAACCAGCAGCAGCGACGGGATCGGCGCCATCCGGTGGTCGGAGTCGCGATCGGACAGCACCAGCGTGCGCGCGCCGGCCGCGATCGCTTCGGACGCCTCACGGCGCACCCGCTCGATCGCGCCGGCCAGCGCCTCGGCGCCGCCGTCCACTTCGTACAGTCCGGAAAGGACGCTGCACGCGAAGCCCGGGAGGTCGCCGTCGTCGTTGACGTGGATGAGCTTGGCGAGCTCGTCGTTGTCGATGACCGGGTACGGCAGCTTGAGGTGGCGGCACGACGCCGGCCCGGGGGCCAGGAGGTTACGCTCCGGGCCCATGATCCGCGCCATGCACGTGACGAGCTCTTCGCGGATCGCGTCCAGCGGCGGGTTGGTGACCTGGGCGAAGCCCTGCTTGAAGTAGTCGTAGAGCAGCCGGGATCGCTGCGACAGCACCGCGGGCGGGGTGTCGGTGCCCATCGAGCCGATCGGCTCGGCGCCCTTCTCGGCCATCGGCGCGAGCAGGATCTTCAGCTCTTCTTCGGTGTAGCCGAAGGAAAGCTGGCGGCGCAGCACCGAGTCGTGGCTCTGCACGACGTGGTCGCGGTCGGGCAGCTCGGCGAGCTTCAGCAGGCCGGCGTGCAGCCAGCCCTCGTACGGCAGGTCCTTGCCCAGCTCGGACTTGACCTCTTCGTCGTCCACGATCCGGCCGGCCTCGGTGTCCACCAGGAACATCCGGCCGGGCTTGAGCCGTCCTTTCGCGACGACGTCCTTCGGGGCGACGTCCAGGACGCCCGCCTCACTGGCGAGCACGACGCGGTCGTCGGCCGTGCGCCACCACCGCGCCGGGCGCAGGCCGTTGCGGTCGAGGACCGCGCCGACCAGGCTGCCGTCGGTGAAGGTGACGCAGGCCGGGCCGTCCCACGGTTCCATGAGACTCGCGTGGAACTGGTAGAAAGCGCGCCGCTCGGGCTTCATGGTGGCGTGGTTCTCCCACGCCTCCGGGATCATCATCAGCACGGCGTGCGGCAGCGACCGGCCGCCCAGGTGCAGCAGCTCCAGGACCTCGTCGAAGGACGCCGAGTCGGACGCGTCCGGCGAGCAGATCGGGAACAGCCGGGACAGGTCGCCCTCGAGGACTTCGGACTCCAGCAGCGCCTCGCGGGCCCGCATGCGGTTGCGATTGCCGCGGATGGTGTTGATCTCGCCGTTGTGGGCCACGAACCGGAACGGGTGGGCCAGGGGCCACGACGGGAAGGTGTTGGTGGAGAAGCGGGAGTGCACCAGCGCGATGGCGCTTTCCAGCCGCTCGTCACGCAGGTCGGCGAAGAACGCGGGCAGCTGCTCCGGCGTCACCATGCCTTTGTAGACGATCGTCCGCGAAGACAGCGACGGGAAGTACGTGCCACAGCCGGAGTTCGCGCTTTCGTGCTCGACGCGCTTGCGCAGGCAGAAGGCCAGGCGGTCGAGCTCGAGGCCCGCTTTTCCTTCCGCCGCCACGAAAAGCATGGCGAAGTGCGGCATGACCGAGCGGGCGGTCGGGCCGATGTCCGCGCGGTCGGCGTCCACCGGGACCTCACGCCAGCCGAGGACCTCCAGGCCCTCTTCGACGGCGATGCGTCCGGCCAGCTCGACGGCCTTGCGGCGCTGCTCGGCGTCTTCGGGCAGGAACGCGATGCCGGCGGCGTAGGCGTGGTGGCCGTGCTCGTCGGGTTCGGGAAGCGCGAAGCCGGCTTCGGCGCGCAGCAGCGTATCGGGCAGCTGCAACAGAATGCCGGCGCCGTCGCCGCTGGTCGGCTCGGCGCCGGCGGCGCCGCGGTGGTCGAGGTTGGTCAACGCGGCCAGGCCGTCGGTGACGATTCCGTGGGAACGGCGCCCGCGGATGTCGGCCACCATGGCCACACCGCAGGAGTCCTGTTCGGTCTCCGGGTCGTAGAGACCCTGTTTGCCGGGAATGGCGGAGAAGATCATGAAGGGACCTCCTTCGTCGTCTTGTCGTGCGGGGCCGGGCTACCGGCCGGGAGCGCACGGGACGACGATGGCCCGCTTGTTAGCGCGACTTTAACACCTGGGAAACATGCCAGCACCCGTTCAGAGCGCCCCGAGCGACGTCGGACGGTAACGATCTGGCTGCGCGGAACGACGTAGTTCCTGATGAGTTCCCGGTAGTTCGCTCTGCTAAGTATACGGCCCGGAAACTCCCGTCAAGCCTAACGTGACGGGCCCGACGCGGCTCACTGAACCTGTGTCCCCAGTCACTAGAACGTGTTACCGTTTCGCGCATGATCCTCGACCGGTTCCGGCTCTCCGACCAGGTCGCGGTGATCACGGGCGCCGGCCGAGGGATCGGCGCGGCCACCGCCGTGGCCCTCGCCGAAGCGGGCGCCGACGTGGTCATCGCCTCCCGCACCGAATCCCAGCTCGCCGAGGTCGCCTCGCGGGTTTCCGCCGCGGGCCGCCGCGCTCACGTGGTGGCGGTGGACCTGTCCTCGCCGGACGCCGCGGCGGCACTGGCGTCGGCGGCGGTGTCGGAGTTCGGCCGGCTCGACCTGGTGGTCAACAACGTCGGCGGCACGTATCCGCGTCCCCTGCTGGAGTCTTCGGTCGACTTCATGGAGGAAGCGTTCCGCTTCAACGTGGCGACCGCGCACGCGCTGACCGTGGCGGCGGCGCCCTCGCTGGTGAAGACGGGCGGCTCGATCGTCAACATCTCGTCGGTGATGGGCCGGCTGTCCGGCCGCGGCTTCGCGGCGTACGGAACGGCGAAGGCGGCCCTGGCCCACTACACCCGCCTGGCGGCGGCGGACCTCGCGCCGAGGGTGCGGGTGAACGCGATCTCGGTGGGTTCGGTGGCGACGTCGGCGCTGGAGATCGTGGTCGGCAACCCGGAGCTGAAGGAGAAGATGGAGTCGGCGACACCGCTGGGCAGGATCGGCGAGCCGGAGGACATCGCGGCGACGGTGGTGTTCCTGGCCTCGCGCGCCGGCGGGTACATCACGGGCAAGATCCTCGAGGTCGACGGCGGTTTGCAGACGCCGAACCTGGAACTGGGCCTGCCCGACCTTTCGTGACCCGGAACTGTCGGTAGCCCCGGGTAGCGTGGAAAACGGGGGCTGCTCAGCCCCGGAAAGCACCGAAGGCCACCCCCGGGGTGTCCCGGTGATGGCCTTCGGAAAGCTTGAGCGGTCAGCTCTCGTCGGTCTTCTTCGGCTCCTCGGCCGAGGCCGGTGCAGGCGCGTCCTCCGCGGACTTCTCCGCCGGGACATCGGCCGCCACCTTCGCGTGCCCCGGCTCCGGCTCCTCCTCCGAAGCCGAGGCCGAAGCCGGAGAATCCGCAGAGTCCTCGGAAGCCGGGACCTCATCGGGACCAGGAGCGTCCTTGCTTCGCAGCAGCTCCGGCGCCTCCCGCGGCCCCCGCTTGCCGGCGAGCACGAAGTACACCACCGCCGCGATGAACAGCAGGATCGACGTCCACACGTTCACCCGCAGGCCGAGGATGTGGTTCGCGGTGTCGGTCCGCATCATCTCGATCCAGCCGCGACCGACCGTGTAACCCGCGACGTACAGCGCGAACGCGCGCCCGTGGCCGAGCTTGAACTTGCGGTCCGCCCACACCACCAGCAGCGCGACCAGCAGGTTCCAGATCAGCTCGTACAGGAACGTCGGGTGGACCGGGCTCTCCGGCAGCGGGATGTGCCCCGTCGCGACGCCGTTCAGCAGGTTGTCCGGGTCCTCCGGGTTGAAGCGCTGGTAGACCTCCAGGCCCCACGGCAGGTCCGTGTGCGCGCCGTACAACTCCTGGTTGAAGTAGTTGCCGATGCGGCCGATGGCCTGCGCGACGACGATGCCCGGGGCGATCGCGTCCGCCATCGCCGGCAGCGGGACGCCCTTGCGGCGGCACGCGATGAGCGCACCCACCGCGCCGAGGGCGATGGCGCCCCAGATGCCGAGGCCGCCGTCCCAGATCGCGAACGCGTTCCAGGGGTTCTTGCCCTCGGTGAAGTACAGCTCGGGGTCGGTGATCACGTGGTACAACCGGCCGCCGACCAGGCCGAACGGCACGGCGAACACGGCCATGTCGATGATCGTGCCCTTGGTGCCACCACGGGCGGCCCAGCGCCGCTCCCCCCACCAGATCGCCACGATGATGCCGGCGATGATGCACAGGGCGTACGCACGGATCGGGATCGGTCCCAGGTGCCACACCCCGCGGTCGGGGCTGGGGATCGTCGCGAGGTAGGCGGAAATCACCGGGCCACCGTAGCGCTAGCCCGCCGCCACATCCACAGCGGCCAGGTAGCCCGCCACCAGCGCGTGCGCCACTCGGACGACAGCCTGGTCGCGCGGGAGGAACCGGTCGTCGTGGAGGCTGGGGACGCCCGCGGTGTCGCCGAGGCCGACGAACAGCATCAGACCCCGCGTCCCACCGCCGCAGTAGTGGGCGAAGTCGTCGGCGCCGAACGAGCGGAACTGGTCGTCGACGGTGAAGCCACTGCGGCTCAACCAGCGCCGCGCGCCCGCCGCGAGCGCCGGGTCGTTGGCCAGCACCGGCTCGCACGGGCTGATCTCCAGCTCGGCGGTGCAGCCGTGGGCCTGCGCCGTGCCGTGCACGATCTCCCCGAGCGCCTCCAGCGCGCGCTCACGGTCCTTCTCCCGCATCAGGCGCAGCGAGCCGAAAGCGCTCGCGCTGGTCGGGACGACGTTGGCCGCGGCGCCGCCCTGGATCCGGCCGATCGAGCAGACCGCGCCGAACACCGGGTCGATCCGCCGCGACGCCAGCTGCTGCAGGCTCACGACCAGCTGCGAGAGCGCCAGGATCGGGTCGCGCAGCAGGTGCGGGTAGCCGGCGTGACCGCCCTGGCCGCGCATCGTCACCTCGAACTCGTCGGTCGACGCGTTCACCGGGCCCGGCACCGCCGACACCACGCCGTCCGCGATCCGCGGCTGGACGTGCGCCCCGATCACGGCGTCCACCCCGGCCTCGGCCAGCACGCCGGACTCGACGACGTCGAGCGCGCCGGGCGGCGACGTTTCCTCCCGCGGCTGCAGCAACGCCAGGATCGGCCGCGGGACGCCGACGCGCACCGCCGCGCGGCCGACCGCGACCAGCGCGGCGAGGTGGACGTCGTGGCCGCACGCGTGCATCAGGTCGTTGCCCGACGCCCACGGCACGCCGGTGCCCTCCAGCACCGGCAGGGCGTCGAGCTCCGCCCGCAGCGCCACAACCGGGCCGTCCCCGCCGGGCAGCGGGATCGCGCGGCCGGTCTTGGCGACCCGCGTGCCGTCGCCGGCGCCGAGCGCGGCGGCCACCAGCCGGGCGGTGTCCTCCTCGTCGCCGGAGCCGCGCGGGTCGGCGTGCACCTCGTGCCGGAGCTCGATCGCGGCGGGCAGCTCGTCCTCGATCGCGCGCGTCCACCGGTCCCACAGGTCGTTCACACGTGCTCCAAGCGGTAGATCCTCTTCGCGTTCTCGTGTCCCACCAAAGCACACAGCCGGACGGCGTCCACTTCGGACATCGCGCCGGCGTCCAGCGCGGCGCGCAGGAAGTCCGAAAGTCCCTGGCGGAACAGCGCCGTGCCCAGGTGGTACAGCTCGGCCAGGCCGAAGGCGTCGGTGGAGAAGAGGACCTTCCCGAAGGGCGCGATCTCCAGCAGCTCGGCCAGGATCGCCGGCGCGCGGAAGCCCGCGTTGTGGGTGGCGAGGCCGACGTCGACGAAGACGTGCTCGAAGACCTGCGCGAGGTAGGCGGCGTTGCGGTGGAACGGGTAGTTGTGCAGCAGCAGGATCGGCACGCCGCGGTCGCGCGTGGCCCGCAGCAAGCCGGTGAGCCGCAGCGGGTCGCACCGGTGTAAATCGACGTCGGAGTCGCCGTACCCGACGTGGAACTGCACCGGCAGGCCGAGGTCCAGGCCGACGAACACCAGGAACCGGTGCAGGACCTCGTCGGCGAGCCGGCCGTTTCCGCCGCGCAGCCAGCGTCCCGCGGCGGCTTGGACCTCGGAGGGCGACGGCCGCTCCCCCGCCAGTTCGAGGCCGACGCGGTAGGCCGCGATCGACTTGAACCCGACGGCGGTCTCGGCCCGTTTCCCCAGCTCGGCGACGAAGTCCGCGGCGAAACCGGCCGCGGTGCTTCCGCGGATCACCTGCTCGGCGACCTGTTCCAGCCGGACGACGTCGTGCGCGCGGGTGCCCGCCAGCTGCGCGAACTCCCCGGTCGTGGTCAGCGAGTCCGGCAGGAACCCGCCGTCCAGCAGGAAGTCGGTGGTGCCGGTGGCGCGCAGGAACCGCCGCGCCACCTCGGCCGCGCCCAGCTCGGCCCGGCGTTCGAGGTAGACGTCGGCCGAGGCGTGCTTCGGCAGGTCGAGCACCGGCGCGCAGCGTGCGCGCACGGCCAGCCCGATCAGCGAGTCGAACAGGCTCGTGCCCAGCGGCGACGTCGTGTCCGCCTCGGTCAGCATCGCCTCGAAGCCGGCGCGGGCCACGTCCCCGGTGGTGACGCCGTGGCAGTGGTGGTCCACCAGCGGCAGGTCCGCGACGAACGGGAGCAAACCGGTCATGCGCCTCCGTCCACGTCGGCCAGCCTTTCCCCCACCCTACGAGCGAAGCCCGGCGCGGACAGCACCAAGATCACCGCGAGCAGCAGCACGGCCGCGGCCACCACGGGGAACCACCGCGCCGGGCCTTCGGCCGGGTACGGCACGACGTTGACGTACACGGTGTAACCCAGGACGGCGAGCGCGCCGATCGGGAACACGAGGTGCCACACCGGCACGCGCATCCGGCGCTTCACGAACAGCAGCAGGATCGCGCCGACCGTCGTGAGCAGGTAGATCACCAGCAAGATCAACGTGCCGATCGACCCTGACCACGCGAAGGTGTCCGACGCCGTCGCGCCGAAGAACAGGGCGCAGACCAAGATGATGAGCACCGCTGCGCCGGTCACCACGCTCACCGCGGCAACCGGCGTCCCCCGGCTGGACGTCCGGCCGATGCCGCGGCCGCCGTAGGCGTCGCGTCCGAGGGCGAACAGCAGCCGCGAGCCGCCGACGACGCAGGCCAGGCAGCAGCCGAACGCGCTGATCGCGGCGCCGACGCTGATGACGTCGCCGACCCACGCGCCCGCGTAGCGGCTGCCGAGGTCGCCGAGCAGGGACGGCGAGTCGTGGAACGCCGTCGCGTCCGTGCCGAACGCCATCATCTCGACCGCGGTGACGACGACGAAGTAGCCGCCGCCGAAGATCGCCGTGCCGAGGATCGCGCGCGGGATGTTGCGCTTCGGGTCGTGGGTCTCCTCGCCGAGCGTCGCGGCGGCTTCGAACCCGGCGAAGGACAGGAAGCCGAACACCGCGCCGAGGAACACCCCGGACAGCCCGGTCTCGGGGGTGAAGGTGAAGACGTCGAGGGTGAACCGCGCGTCGTCCGGCGCGTTCCCGGCGACCAGCCGGACCAGGATCACCACCGTGACCAGCAGGATCACCGCGATGGTCGCGCCTTCGACGGCGAGCAGCGTGCTCGTGCCGCGGCGCGCGGGCACCACGGACAGCAGCCAGGCGCCGATCAGCGCGACCGCCGTCAGCACGAACGGCCCCCAGGACGGCGGGTTCGGCCAGATCCCGGCCTGGGTGAGGAAAGCGGTGCCGAGCGTGCCCGCGGCCGAGCTCGTGACGACGGCGTAGAACGTGTACGTGCCGAGGAGGCCGATGCCGGAGACGACGCCGGCGCGCGGGCCGAGCGTCGCGCCGACGAACGCGTACACCGAGCCGGCGTGCTGGTAATACCGGCAGAGCTTGACGAAGCCGTACGCGACCAGCAGGACGCCGACCGCCGAGAGCAGGAAGGCGAGCGGGACGGCGCGGCCGGCGGCGGACGCGGTCTGCTGGGGGTTGATGTTTGCGGCCATGCTGGGAGCCATCAACGCCACGGACAGGCCGACGGCCTGCCAGACGGAGAGGGAACGGCGCAGCCCTGGACGGGTTTCGACGGTGTCTGACACGATCTCCACCTCGCTTTTCGAAGTGCAGCTCAAGGTACTCAGTGAACATCGACGGGAGCAGGATGAGCCAGCTCGACCGGGCAGAACTCGCACAGCAGGGCGCGCTCCGGGCCGACGGCCTGCGTGCGGCCGGTGTCGAGCTCGTCGCTCTGACCTTCGTGGACAACAGCGGTATCGCGCGGGTCAAGGCCGTCCCGGTGGACCGGCTGTGGTCGGCGGCGGCCTGGGGTGTGGGCGCGTCGAACTCGTTCGACTTCTTCCTGGCGACCGACGAGATCGTCGACGGTGCCTATTCGCGTGGCCCGGTCGGCGACCTGCGGCTGCACCCGGACCTCGACGCGCTCGTGCCGCTGGCCGCGCAGCCCGGCTGGGCGTGGGCGCCGGTCCGGCGGTACGACCAGGAGGGCGAGCCGCACCCGCAGGACGCGCGGGCGCTGGCCGCGACCGCGACGGCCCGGCTCACGTCGCTGGGCTACACCGTGCGGACCGCCTTCGAGATCGAGTGGGTGCTCACGGCGGCGGACGCGCCGGACGACCCGCGCTCGGCCACGGCGGGCCCGGCCTACGGCTTCGCGCGGCTTTCCGCCCAGGCGGACTACCTGCGCGCGCTGGTGTCCACTTTGTCCGCCCAGGGCGTGGCGGTGGAACAGATCCACCCCGAATACGCGGCCGGGCAGTTCGAGCTGTCGGTCGCCCCGGACGACCCGGTGCGCGCGGCCGACGTCGCGGTGCTGACGCGCGAGACGATCCGGATGGTGAGCGAGCGGCACGGACTGCGGGCGTCGTTCACCCCGAAGTTCTCGCCGGCCGGCGTGGGCAACGGCGGCCACGTCCACCTGAGCCTCTGGGACGGCGACCGGAACCTCTGCGCCGGCGGTGACGGCCGGTTCGGCCTGACGCCGACGGCGGAGGCGTTCGGCGCCGGGATCTTCTCGCGGCTGCCGGCGCTGCTGGCGATCGGCGCGCCGTCGGTGGTCAGCTACCTGCGACTGGAGCCGCACCACTGGGCCGGCGTGTTTTCGGTGTGGGGCCTGGAGAACCGCGAGGCGCCGCTGCGGCTGGTGCGGGGCCCGGCCGGGCAGCGCGACCGGGCGGCGAACTTCGAGGTCAAGTGCTTCGACCTGACCGCGAACCCGTACCTGGTGGTGGCGGCGCTGCTGTTCGCGGGCCTCGCCGGCCTGGACGTGAAGGAGTCGCTGCCGGAGCCGGTCGACGTCGACCCGGGGACGCTGCCTTCCGCGACGCGGCTGCCGACTTCCCTGGCGGACGCGGTGACGGCGTTCGAAGCGGACGACGCGTTGACGTCGGCGTTCGGCGCGGAGCTCGCGACGACGGTGATGGACGTGCGCCGCGGCGAGATCGCTCGGCTCGGTTTGCTGCCACCGGACGAGCTGTGCGCGCTCATGCGCTACCTACATTGACGCCGCCACTTCGTCGCGCAGCTGCGGAAGCTTGGCGTAGAGGCGGTCGCCGGGGCATTCGGTGTTGTAGTAGTCGTGGTGGCCCTTGATCTCCTCGACGGGGATGCCGTACTGGCGGCAGACGTAAGCGCAGAACACGACCAGCGCGGCCCACTGCGCCTCGGGCGGCTCGACGCTCGTGTAGGTGCCTTCGTTCTCGATGCCGATGGCGTTGGTGTTCTGACCCGGGCAGTGCGCGCCCTGGATCATGGTCGTGCCGCCGCGCAACGCGTCGAGGCTGCCGTGGCGGCCTTCGAGCCGGTACCCGCCGCGGCTGACGGTGAAGTGCTGGCCGGTGTCGGACCAGCCGTTGTCGTCCATGTGGTCGTGCTGGTCGTCGCGGGCGACCTGGAAGGCGTGCGCGAGGGAGTAGTCGGTGCTGTTGGCGCTGGCGATGTGGTGGATGAGGACGCGGTTCGCCGGGTGGTCGAGGGTGGTGAGCGCGTCGGACGGCGGCCGGGCTCCCCACTCGGCACAGCTGTAGATCCGGGGTTCGGTGGCGGCTTGGGCCGCGCGGGGCAGCAGGAAGCCCGCCGCACCCGCGACGGCGAGCCCGGTGGCGCCGCGGAGGAAGGTGCGCCGCGGGAGGTGTCCGAAGTCCATGCGGGGTGACCTTGCCGGAGCGGCGTACAGCTTTCGTACAACCGGCGTCAGCTCCGCTGGTGGAGCCGGACGAGCTCCGCGCGAGCGTGCGCGACCCGGTCCGTCTCGCGGCCGCCGGCGCGGGCGATCTCCCGGGCGAGGTCGCTCGCGGCCGCCGTCCGGTGCCGGGCGGCGCGGCGGCCGCGGACGTGCTTGCGGTAGGCCTTGCGCTCCTTGCGGAGGCCGCTGACCGCGTCGAGCAGGGCCGGGTCGAGGACCCCGGCTTCGGCTTCCGGGCCGAGCAGCTCGCGCGTCCAGGTCCGCTCCCGCCGGGCGGCGTGGCGCAGGACGTAGAACAGGAACGTCAGCTCCACGACCGCGATCACGAACGGCAGCACCACGGACAGGGCACTGTTGCCGCTGAGGCCGTTCATGTCGTCCCAGGCGAAGTGGAACACCATCGCCACCAGCATGGTCAGGACGCCGCGCACGACGTTGCGGTCGGCGCGGTCGCGGCCCAGCACCCACATCAGCCCGGCGCAGAAGACGGCGCTGAACAGCGCGTGCGACACGATCCCCGTCGCACCCCGGATGACGAAGATCTGCAGCGACGAGCCGATCTGGTCGGCGCCGAAGCTCTGGGTCGCGCCGTTGTAGACGTAGAGCACGTCCTCGAAGACCTGGAAGCCCAGGCCGAGGAACGCGCCGATGATGAACCCGTCGTAGACGCTGCGGACCAGCCGGGGCGCGAGGCCGATCAGGAGCACCAGCCCGAGCGCCTTCGCGAACTCCTCGTCGATCGGGGCGGTGAGGCCCGCGGCCCAGTTCGAGGCGAAGGCGGTGCCGCCGAGCTTCGTCCAGATCTCCAGCAGGGCGGTGTTGGCCGGGAGCGCGATGCCGAACGCCGCGGCGAGCCCGCCCCAGGCGAACGCCGCCGTCAGCAGCCCGCCCGGCTGGGCCGTGAAGCGGTTCTGGTGGCGCAGCAGGACCAGCCAGGGCACCAGGTAGAGCCCGAACAGCAGCACCCCGCCGGTCAGCGCCGGGGTGTAGAAGGTGCCGCCGGCGCCGAAGTACCGCAGCAGCGCGAGCGCGCCGGAGCCGACCCCGGCGAGGTACACCCAGAACGCCAGGTTGTGCGGCTGGAAGAACCGGAACGGCAGGCCCCAGCCCGACTGCTCGATGGCGGTGAGCTGGGCCGCCTTGGTCCCGGACGGCGCGGTCATCGGCCCGCTCCCGGGGTGATGCTGAGCAGCACGCCGCCGATCTCGTCCCGGTACCGCTCGAACTGGCCCGGCGCGGTCCGCACCCGGAACAACAGGGCGGGCGCCGCCTCGGCCTGGGCGCCACCGGCCATCTTGAAGGCGACGTCGAGCCCGTCACCGCCCGGTCCCGTGGTGCTCTGCGCGACCCCGACGAGCCCGGCCGACGTCGTCACCGTGCCCCGCGCACCGTCGATCGCGGGGGCTTCGCGGCCTTCCGAACGCCGCACCTGGTCGAGAAAGGCGTCCGCGGAACCGCGGTAGGACGCGCCGCGCAGTTCGATCGTCGCGCCGCCCGTGGCCAGGACGGCGTCCAGGCTCGCCGGGCTGGTGGCGGCCCCCGAGCCGGCCAGCGTGCCGTTCTCCAGCTGCCAGCCCACCGGCGGGACGGCGGTGCCGCCGGCGCCGAGGTCGAGCAGGGAGCCGGCCCGGATCTCGTTGTGCCACGGGATCGCGGCGTTCACCGCCGGCAGCCCGTAGGCAAGCACCAGCGCGACGGCGAGCGCGATCAACGCGGGCGTGAAGGTCCTTCGGTCGAGTCCGAGGAAGCGGTGCTCGACCGGCACCCATCCCCGCGGCGGTTCGGTCACGGTCACCGGGATTCCCCTCTCTTCGGTGACCGTCATCAGAACACGAAGAGCGGGATCGGGCCTCCGGAGGAGCGGCGGGTCAGCCGGTCGAGGCCAGCTCCCCCGTGCCGCTGTAGAGCTGGATCTTGAACCGGATGTGGTCCTGGTGCTCGCGCAGACGCTCGATCTGGGCCTCGACGCGGGCCTCGTGCTCGCGCAGGACGTCGACACGCTCTTCGCGCGTCGCCTCACCGGAGCGCAGCAGCTCGACGAAGCGCAGCATCTCCGCCACCGGCATGCCCGTGTACCGGAGACAGCGCACCAGCTGCAGGAACTCGACGTCCTGCTCGGTGAACACCCGCCTCCCGCCGGCGGTGCGGCCGACGTGGTGGAGCAGTCCGATGCGCTCGTAGTACCGCAGGGTGTCGATCGTGAAACCGGTCTTTTCGGTCACCTGAGCCGGGGTGTAGGAGGTCACGGACCCAGCCTGACACCCGGAGTGCACTCCAGGTCAAGCGGTGGCGACCGCCCGGCGCACGCCGTCCGCCAGCTCCTCCGACAGGCGGCGAACTCCAGTGGGGCCTTCGGCCGCCGCCGTGACCAGCGCCGAGCCCACGATCACCGCGTCCGCGAACGAGGCCACCTGGGCCGCCTGGTCGCCCGAACGCACGCCCAGCCCCACGCCGATCGGCAGGGACGTGTGCGCCCGCGTGCGGCGGACCAGCGTCTCCGCTCCCGCGCCGACCTGGTCGCGTGCGCCCGTCACGCCCATCACCGCGGTCGCGTAGATGAAGCCCGAGGCCGCGGCGACCGTCTTCGCGAGCCGCTCCTCCGACGACGACGGCGCCACCAGGAACGTCCGGTCCAGCCCGTGGGCCTCCGACGCCGTCATCCACTCGCCGGCCTCGTCCGGGATCAGGTCCGGCGTGATCAGGCCGAGCCCGCCCGCCGCCGCGAGGTCCCGCGCGAAGCGGTCGACGCCGTAGCGGTGCACCGGGTTCCAGTACGTCATGACGACCGCGCGTCCGCCGCGCGCCGAGATCGACTCCACGACCTCGAACACGTGCTTGAGCCGGAAGCCGTTGTCCAGCGCGGTCACCGACGCGGCCTGGATGGTCGGGCCGTCCATCACCGGGTCCGAATAGGGGACGCCGACCTCGATGAGGTCCGCGCCGCCGTCGACGCACGCCGCGATCAGGTCCTTCGACGCGGAAACGGTCGGGAAGCCCGCCGGGAGGTACCCGATCAGGGCGCCGCGGCCTTCCGCGCGCGTCGTGGCGAAGAGGTCGTCGAGCCCGCTCACTTGTCCACCAGCCCGAACCACTTCGCCGCCGTGTCCATGTCCTTGTCGCCGCGGCCGGAGAGGTTGACGACGATCAGGCCCTCCGGTCCGAGCTCGCGGCCCAGCACCAGCGCGCCGGCCAGCGCGTGCGCCGACTCGATCGCCGGGATGATGCCTTCGGTGCGCGAGAGCAGCTTGAACGCGTCCATCGCCTCGGCGTCGGTGACCGGCCGGTACTCGGCGCGGCCGGTGTCCTTCAGCCACGCGTGCTCCGGGCCGACGCCCGGATAGTCCAGCCCGGCCGAGATCGAGTGCGACTCGACCGTCTGGCCGTCCTCGTCCTGCAGCAGGTACGTCATCGCGCCGTGCAGGTTGCCCGGGGTGCCCTTCGTGAGCGTCGCGCCGTGGCGGTTGCCCTCGATGCCCTCGCCGCCCGGCTCCAGGCCGACCAGCCGCACGGACGGGTCGTCGTAGAAGCCGGAGAAGATGCCGATCGCGTTCGACCCGCCGCCGACGCAGGCCGCGACGACGTCGGGCAGGCGGCCGGCCTGCTCGAGGATCTGCTCGCGGGCCTCCGTGCCGATGACGTGGTGGAAGTTGCGGACCATCGCCGGGAACGGGGCCGGGCCGGCCGCCGTGCCGAACAGGTAGTGCGTGGTGTCCGAGTTGGTCACCCAGTCGCGCAGGGCCTCGTTGATCGCGTCCTTCAGCGTCCTCGAACCGGTCTTGACCGGGATCACCTCGGCGCCGAGCAGCTTCATGCGGGCGACGTTCAGCGCCTGGCGCTCGGTGTCGACCTCGCCCATGTAGACGACGCAGTCGAGGTCGAGCAGCGCGCACGCGGTGGCCGTCGCGACGCCGTGCTGGCCCGCGCCGGTCTCGGCGATGACGCGCTTCTTGCCCATCCGCTGGGTGAGCAGCGCCTGGCCCAGCACGTTGTTGATCTTGTGAGAGCCGGTGTGGTTCAGGTCCTCGCGCTTGAGGAACACCCGGGCGCCGCCGGCGTGCTCGCCGAAGCGCTTGGCCTCGGTGAGCAGCGACGGCCGGCCCGCGTAGTCGCGAAGCAGGCGGTTGAACTCGTTCAGGAACTCCGGGTCGTGGCGGGCCTTCTCGTACTCGGTCGCCACCTCGTCGACGACGCCGATCAGCGCCTCCGGCATGAACCGGCCGCCGTACGGGCCGTAGTAGCCGCGCTCGTCCGGGTCGTGCGTGCCGCGCTCCTCCGTCACCGCGACGGCCTCGGGCAGGCAGGGTGGGAACCGGCGGTGACCAGCTTGATCAGGGAGCCCTTCGGGTCACCCGACGCGACGAGCCCCTCGCCGACCAGCACCGCGTCGGCGCCGTGACCGGCGTAGGACATCAGGTCGCCCGGCCCGCGGACACCCGACTCGGCGACCTTGTAGACGTCCATCGGCAGGCCGGGGGCCAGCCGCGAGAAGACGTCGCGGTCCACCTCGAGGGTGTGCAGGTTGCGCGCGTTGACGCCGATGACCTTGGCGCCCGCCTCGAGGGCCTTGTCGGCCTCCTCGGCGTTGTGGATCTCCACCAGCGCGGTCATCCCGAGCGACTCGACGCGGTCGAGCAGCGACACGAGCGCGTTCTGCTCCAGCGCGGCGACGATCAGCAGCACCATGTCGGCGCCGTGCAGGCGGGCCTCGTGCACCTGGTAGGGGCTGACGACGAAGTCCTTGCGCAGGATCGGGGTGTCGACCGCCGCGCGCACCGCGTCCAGGTCGGCCAGCGAGCCGCCGAAGCGGCGCTGCTCGGTGAGCACGCTGATCACGCGCGCGCCGCCGTCTTCGTAGTCCTTCGCCAGCGCGGCGGGGTCGGGGATGTCGGCCAGGTCGCCCTTGGACGGGCTGCGCCGCTTCACCTCGGCGATCACGCCGATACCGGACTCACGCAGCGCGGACATCACGTCGCGGGGCGCCGGAGCGGCCGCCGCGCGGATCTTCAGCTCGTCGAACGGCAGCACGGACTCGCGTGCCGCGAGGTCCTCGCGCACGCCGGCGACGATGTCTTCGAGCACGGTCACCGGGCGCCCCCGCCCGGGTACGCGCTCACGGATTCATTCGCAAGGTCGCTCACAAAAACCTTCCCCTTCCCGCCGAAACGATGCTAACCCCCGCATCTGGAGCGCCCGGTTCCGGGTGCGCGCGTTACTCCGAATGCCTCCCCCGGACCTCCGTCGGATCCTGGCCTTCCGACAGCGCTTCCCACAGCTCGGCGTCCGGGTCACGCGCCTTCTTGCGCGTGGCCGGAGCCGCGTACCTGGTCCCGAGCCGCGCGGCCGTCCCGGCACCCTTGACGGCTGCCAACCCGCCGGCGGCGACGAGAATTCCCCCCAGCACGGCCAGGCCGCGGCCCAGCAGCATCTCGGTGACGGGCAGCCCGTCCGCGTAGCCGGAGAACCGGACCCCGGCCACCCCGGCCCAGACCGCGGCGACGCCCGCCAGCGCGAGCACGACGCCCAGCACGCGCCGCGCCCAGCCACCGGTCGCGATGACCCCGGCCACGCCGGCCAGGGCGAGCAGGGCCAGCGGCACGAGCGCCGTCGCGCGCTGCTCGCCGTTCTCGCGGTAGAGCACCGTGCCGCGCACGCCGGCGTCGCGGAACTCGGCGAACCACGTCAGCCGTGACGCACCCCACAGCGCGAGGGCGCCGAGCAGGAGCGCGACCACGATCATCCACAGTGGACGGCGGGACGGCCGCTCCGGCTCAGACACGGGCGCTGTCCCCGGCCGGGTCGAGGGCGCCCGCCGCCACCATCGTCTGCGCGGCGGCCACGGCCGACAGCACGGTCCGGGCCTTGTTCAGCGACTCGGTGTCCTCGTAGTCCGGCACCGAGTCGGCGACGACGCCGCCGCCCGCCTGGACGTGCGCGATCCCGTCCTTGACCAGCGCCGTGCGGATCGCGATCGCCGTGTCCGCGTCGCCGGCGAAGTCGAGGTAGCCGACGACGCCGCCGTACAGCGCGCGGCGGACCGGCTCGAGCTCTTCGATCAGCTCCATCGCGCGGACCTTCGGCGCGCCGGACAGCGTCCCGGCCGGGAAGCACGCGGTGACCGCGTCGAAGGCCGTCTTGCCCTCGGCCAGCTCACCGGTGACGGTCGACACGATGTGCATGACGTGGCTGTAGCGCTCGATCTGGAAGAAGTCGACGACGCGCACGGTGCCCGGCTTGCAGACCTTGCCGAGGTCGTTGCGGCCGAGGTCGACGAGCATCAGGTGCTCGGCGCGCTCCTTCTCGTCGGCCAGGAGGTCCTTGGCCAGCTGCGCGTCCTCCTCCGGGTCGGCGCCGCGCCAGCGCGTGCCCGCGATCGGGTGCGTGGTCGCGCGGCCGTCCCGCACGGTGACGAGCGATTCGGGGCTGGAGCCGACGATGTCGAAGCCTTCGAGCCGCAGCAGGTACATGTACGGGCTCGGGTTGGACGTCCGCAGCACGCGGTAGATGTCGAGCGCGTCGGCGGCGGTGGGGATCTCGAACCGTTGCGACGGCACGACCTGGAACGCTTCACCGGCCTTGATCGCCTCGACGGCCTTCTCGACCGCCGCGTGGAAGTCCGCCTTGGACCGCTTGCGCGTGAACTCGGGCGCGGGCCGCTCGAACGCGGCGATCGTGGCCGGCGCGGGCACCTGCAGCTGCTCGGTCATCGCGCTCAGCCGGGCGACGGCGTCGTCGTAGGCCGCGTCCACGCGCTCGGGCGAGTCGTCCCAGTTGACGGCGTTCGCGATGAGCGTGACCGTGCCCTCGTGGTGGTCGAACGCCGCGAGGTCGGTGGCCAACAGCATCGTCAGCTCGGGGATGTCGAGGTCGCGTTCGGCCAGCTCCGGCAGCTTTTCGAGCCAGCGCACGGAGTCGTAGCCGATGTAGCCGACCATGCCGCCGGTCAGCGGCGGCAACCCGGGCAGCGGCTCGGTGTGCAACGCTTCGATCGTTTCGCGCAGCACGTTGAGCGGGTTGCCCTCGGACGGCAGGCCGACGGGCGGGGTGCCGGTCCAGACGGCCTTCCCGTCGCGGACGGTGAGCGCGGCCGGGCTGCGGACGCCGATGAACGACCAGCGCGTCCAGGAGGCGCCGTTCTCCGCGGACTCGAACAGGAACGTGCCCGGCCGGTCGGCGGCGAGCTTGCGGTACACCCCGATCGGCGTCTCGCCGTCGGCGAGGACCCGGCGCACGACCGGGATGACGCGACGGCTCTCGGCGAGGGCACGGAAGTCCTCACGGGACGGGCTGACCGAGCCGGGACCGGACCCGGCAGATGCGCTGACCATGACCCTCATTGTGCTGCACTCCCCAGGAGGGGTTTTCCCAGACCCTGAATTCAATGAGTGTTGAATTCAGGGGGCACGTGCGTCATGATGGAGGCGTGAGCACCACCGAGCCTACTTCGCGACGCCGCGGACGGCGCCCCGCCGGCCAGGACACCCGCACGGCGCTGATCGAAGCCGCGCGGGCCGTGTTCGCCGAGAACGGCTACGACGGGGCGACCGTGCGCGCGATCGCCACCCGCGCGGGCGTCGACGCGGCCATGGTCAACCACTGGTTCGGCGGCAAGGAGGGCCTCTTCGCCCAGGCGGTGCTCAAGCTGCCGTTCGACCCCCTGGAGCTGCTCGGGATCCTCCGCGACGGCCCGGACGACGAGCTCGGCGAACGGATCGTCCGCACCTTCATCACCCGCTGGGACGGCGCGGGCGGCGGGGTGTTCGTGGCGCTCATCCGCAGCATCACCGGCCACGAGCAGGCCGGGCAGGTGCTGCGCGACTTCTTCCAGAAGTTCTTCACCGCGCTGATCTCCTCGATCGGCTCGGGAGACGTCTCCCTGCGCATGACGCTGTGCGCGTCCCAGATGGTCGGCATGGGCATGATCCGGTACGTGGCGAAGTTCGAGCCGTTCGCCACCGAGGAGGTCGAGGTCCTGGTGCGGGCGGTGGCGCCGAACCTGCAGCGCTACCTCACCGGCGACATCAGCTGATCCGCTCCCGGGTCGCGCGGACCGCCACGGTGGGCGGGCCGTTCTCGAGCCCCACGACCATCGACCGGCCCCAGCCGCCGACCCAGCCCGGCCGGTTCTTCAAGCCGGCCGTCGGTGACAGGGCGAGGAACCCCGAGGTGCGGCTCAGCTCGATCGCCGTCCCGTCGCGGAATCTCGCGTGCAGCATCGCCCCTCCCGCGTCGGTCACGGCGGCTCGCCGCCACCCGGTGCGCTCGACGGCCCGGATCCGGCGCCGCCAGCTCGCCGCCGCCCCGATCGAGAACGGGAGGCCGAACACGGCGGCCAGGATCGGGACCACGCCGAAGCCGAGCAGGACCTGGTTTTCGTTCGGTTCGTCGTCGGTGCGCACGCGCGCCGGGTCGGCCGGGTCGTAGCTGACGATCACCCCCTCGCCGACGTGGTAGTCGCGGTCCGACTCCCAGATGATCGCGTCGGTCCGGTCACCGTGGCGCACCCAGATGTAGGAGGTGCCCTTGACGCGGTGGATCACGTTGACGACCACACCGGGCTCGTGGAAGCCGGTGTGGAGCAGGTCGTCGGCGGCCGCCCCCGCCAGGGCGACGCCGGTGAACCCGGCCACGAGCACCACCCCCCAGCCCACGACGAAGCCCGTCGCGCGGCGGGAAGCCCGGCGCAGGCGGGCGTTCGGTTCCGGGTGGTCACCGTCGGCGGGATCCGCCGCGGGCAGCCACCGGCCGAAGTCCACGACGGCGGCCAGCGCGCTGCGGTCCAAAAGCCGCAGCGCGTACCAGCCGAGGGCGGCGAACGCGAGGGAACCGGCCAGGAGGATCGCGTTGCCCGGCAGATCGTCGTCGCCGGAGAAGAGCGAGTACACCGTGGCCCCGGCGAAGAGCGTGGAGAGGAGCGAAAAGACGACGAAGACGACCACCCAGAATGCCCGCATGGAGTGATGGTAGGGCCGTTGACCTGCGTGGAAGCTGCGAGAAACGGCATACGACGACGAGGCAACCCGGCGGCTTTCCCGTGCGTGCAAGTGAGCAGGCGTCACATTTCGCTGACACCGTTCGCGCATTCGGGGAATCGACGGAATTCGTATGCTTCGCCGACCGGGCGGCGCGGGGTCAGCGGGCGAGCAGGAGCGCGATGAGCGCCAAAACTCCCGGCAGCACCTGGACGAACAGGATCCGCTTGCTGGCCGTCGCCGCGCCGTAGAGGCCCGCGATGATCACGCACACGATCCCGTACAGCTTGAGCTGGAAGCCCGTCGGATCGCTCGCGATCAAGCCCCACACGAGCGCGAGCGCCAGGAAGCCGTTGTACAGCCCCTGGTTCGCGGCCAGCGTCTTGGACTCCTCGGCGAACTCCGGCGTCGTGCCGAAGGCCGCGCGGGCGCGGGGCGTCGTCCAGAGGAACATCTCCAGGACGACGATGTAGACGTGGATCAGGGCGACCAGCCCGACCAGGACGTCGGCGACGATTGTCACGCGTGCTCTTTCTCGTCGGCCAGGAGCAGGCGCTCCTCGGTGTCGAAACAGGTGTGCGTGCCGGTGTGACAGGCCGGGCCGGTCTGGTCGACGCGCAGCAGGACCGTATCGCCGTCGCAGTCGATCCGCACCTCGCGGACGTGCTGGTAGTGCCCGGACGTCTCGCCCTTGACCCACAGCTTCTCCCGGCTGCGCGACCAGTACGTGCCGCGGCGGGTGGCGAGGGTGGCGGCGAGCGCGTCGTCGTTCATCCAGGCCATCATCAGCACGTCCGAGGTGGCGTGCTCGACGACGACGGCGGCGATCAGGCCGTCGGCGTTGCGCTTGAGGCGCGCCGAGACGGCCGCGTCCAGGGTCATGCCCGTACCCCCAGGATGTGCCGCTTCAGCGGCATCGAGTTGAACAGGACGAACGCGTAGCCGTAGCCGGCGAAGGACAGGCCGGAGAACAGCTTGTTCCACCACAGGGCGGCGCCGAGCAGCAGGAACGCGTGCAGCAGCGCGAACACCACGGAGATGATCAGCCCGCCGATCCGGGCGCTGCCCAGCTTGAGCACGAGCCCGGTCGTCACGACCCCGCCGAGGATGAGCGCGAGCGCGGGGATCCGGAAGATCTCCAGGCCCGAGCCGGCGCCGATGACCGGGATGAGGTCGAGCAGCGCCCACGCGACCGGCAGCCCGACCATCAGGGCGGCGACGACCTTGACCTCGACGGGTGCCTGCCAGGACTTCATCGGACCTCGACCCCACCTTCGCGCAGCGCGTCCTTGACGTCGCCGATCTTCAGCTGTCCGAAGTGGAACACGCTGGCCGCGAGCACGGCGTCGGCGCCGGTGCGGACCGCGGGCAGGAAGTGCCCGAGCGCGCCCGCTCCCCCGCTGGCGATCACCGGGACCCGCACGGCCTTGCGGACCAGCCCGATCAGCTCGAGGTCGAAGCCGTTCTTGGTGCCGTCGGCGTCCATGGAGTTCAGCAGGATCTCGCCGACGCCCAGCTCCTCGCCGCGCGCGGCCCACTCGACGGCGTCGATGCCGGTGCCGCGGCGGCCGCCGTGGGTGGTGACCTCGAAGCCGGACGCGGTGGGCTCGCCGCCCTCGGGCACGCGGCGCGCGTCGACCGACAGGACGATGCACTGGGAGCCGAAGCGGCGGGAGGCCTCGTGGAGGAACTCCGGGCGGGCGATCGCGGCGGTGTTGATGCTCACCTTGTCCGCGCCGGTGCGCAGCAGCCGGTTGACGTCGTCGTTGCTGCGGACGCCGCCCCCGACGGTGAGCGGGATGAAGACCTGCTCGGCGGTGCGGCGGACCACGTCGTAGGTGGTCTCGCGGTCGCCGGAGGACGCCGTGACGTCGAGGAACGTGAGTTCGTCGGCCCCCTCGGCGTCGTAGCGCCGGGCCAGCTCGACGGGGTCGCCGGCGTCGCGGAGGCCGGCGAAGTTGACGCCCTTGACGACCCGGCCCGCGTCGACGTCGAGACAGGGGATCACCCGCACCGCGACAGACATGCCCACCAGCGTAGTCAGGGGCGTTCTAAGCTCGGCCAATGGCACAGGCGGGGCGGCGGCCGGGGCAGACGGAGACGCGGGAGAAGATCCTCGACGCGGCCCGGCACCGGTTCGCCGAGCTGGGGTACGACGGCGCGACGGTCCGCGGGATCGCCGCCGACGCGGGGGTGAACGCCGCCCTGCTGCACCACTTCTTCGGCAGCAAGCAGCAGCTGTTCGCGGCCTCGATGAACCTGCCGGTGAACCCGGCCGAGCTGGTCCCGGCGATCCTCGCGGGCCCGCGGCCGGGCCTGGGGGAACGCCTGGTGCGCGCGTTCCTGGCGGTCTGGGCCACGCCCGAGGGGCGGACGCCGTTCATCGCGATGCTGCGCGCCGCGGCGACGAACGAGCAGGTCGCGCTGATGATGCGCCAGTTCATCGAGCGCACGGTGCTGGCCGAGGTGGCCCGCGCGCTGGACGTCCCGCGGATCCGCGTCGCCGGGATCGCCGCGCAGATGATGGGGGTCGCGCTGCTGCGGTACGTGATCAAGCTGCCCCCGCTGGCGGACGCGGACGACGAGGAGATCGTCGCGCTGCTCGCGCCGGTGGCGCAGTACTACCTGGAAGGCCGCGAAACCGTCGGTGGCCCGCCGTGAGGGCGGCGGCAAAAATCGCGTTCTTCGTGGGGATTCCCATTGTCCCGCATTTGTCATGCGGCCGGAACCGGTGATTATCTACCCATGACCAGCACCCGAATTCACCGCAGATAAAATCACCCACAAGGGGAGAAGCCGTGCCCTTATGGCGGTGTCCCCACGATCGACGCCGCGTACGTTTACCGCATGCCGCGCCCCCATTCCGCGCTTGTCGTCCTGCTCGTCGCCGCCCTGGTCACTCCCGTTTTCCCGGCCGCCGCGGGTGCCACCGACATCGGCGGGACGGGGGCCGTGTGCGACCGCCAACCCGCTTTGAACCCCGAAGCTCCACCCGGTGCCGTGGTCGTCGATCCGGCGGTCGACGGCGACCTCAGCGTCAAGACGCAGTCCTCGCCGCCCGGGACCACCTTCTGGCTGCCGCCCGGCACGCACCGGCTGGCCGAGGACGGGTTCGGGCAGGTCATCCCGAAGGACGGCGACACCTACCTCGGCGCCCCCGGCGCGGTGCTCGACGGCCGCGGCCTCAACCGGGCCGCCTTCACGCAGCAGGCCCAGGACGTCGTCATCCGCGGCCTCACCATCGAAAACTTCGTCGCTCCCCAGGACCAGGGCGTGGTCAACCACGACTCCGGCGCGCACTGGGTGATCGAGCACAACACCATCCAGAACAACGGCGGCGCCGCGCTGATGGCCGGCGACCGGCAGGAAGTGCGGGCGAACTGCCTGCGCGACAACGGGCAGTACGGGATGAACGCCTACCGTCCCGACAACGCCATCACGGGGCTGCTCGTCGAGGGCAACGAAATCTCGGGCAACAACGTCGACGACTGGGAAACGCGCAATCCCGGCTGCGGCTGCAGCGGCGGAATCAAGTTCTGGGCCGTGAACGGCGCGGACATCCGGGGAAACTGGGTCCACCACAACCGCGGCGCCGGCCTGTGGGCCGACACCAACGACAACGATTTCCTGATCGAAGACAACGTCATCGAGGACAACGACGCCGAGGCGATCTTCTACGAAATCAGCTACAACCTCGTCATCCGCCACAACGCCATCCGGCGCAACAACGTGGTGGCCGGCAGCAGGCGCGCGGCCCGCGGCGACAACTTCCCCACCGCGGCGATCTACCTGTCCGAGTCCGGCGGCGACCCCCGGGTGCCGGCCCGCACCGACGTCATCGACATCTACGGAAACGACTTCGCCGACAACTGGTCCGCCATCACGCTGTGGGAGAACGCCGACCGCTTCTGCAACAGCCCGGCGAACACGTCCACCGCGACCTGCACCAAGTTGGTCACCGACCGCAACCAGTGCGCGGCGCCGGGCATCGCGACCCGGCCGCTCTACGACGACTGCCGCTGGAAGACCCAGCGGGTCGAGATCCACTCGAACACCTTCCGCTTCGACCCCGACCGGCCCGGCTGCGCCGGCATGTGCGGCCGGATGGCGGTGCTGTCGAACTACGGCACGTACCCGGCCTGGTCCCCCTACCGGGGCACCCTCGTGCAGGAGGCGATCGCCCACGACCAGGACAACTACTGGTACAGCAACCACTACGTCGGCCCGTGGACGTTCGTGGCCGGCGACAGCTCCCGCACCGTCACCCCGGTCCAATGGCAGAACGAGCCGTGGAACCAGGACGACTGCGCGTCCTTCGACGGCGTGACCCCGCAGTGCTGAACTCGCCCGAAGCCGATCTCTTCCGAAAAAGTTTCCACCCCCATGCATCACCCCGCCCCGCTCACGCGTCCAAAGGAGGACGGAAGGGGCGCGCGTGCGCTTTGAAGAGTTCGTGGCGGAGCGGCTGGACGGCCTCCTGCGCTACGCCACCGTCCTGACGAACGACCCGCACCTGGCGCAGGACGTCGTCCAGGACGTGCTGCTGCGCGCCCAGCAGCGCTGGGACGGCATCGAGGCCCCGCCCACCTACGTCCGGCGGATGATCACCAACGAGTACCTGTCGTGGCGCCGCCGTGCGGTGCGGCGGATGGTGCCGAGCAGCCACGACGTCCTCGACGCGCTCGGCCCGCCGGAGGCCGACCCGTCGGCCGCCTACGACGAGCGGGACGCCATGCTCGGCCTCCTGGAGACGCTGCCCCGCAAGCAGCGCGCGGCGATCGTCCTGCGCTACTACGAGAACTACTCCGACGCCGAGATCGCCGCCGTCCTGCGCTGCGGCACCTCCACCGTGCGCAGCCAGATCTCCCGCGCCCTCGCCACCCTGCGGACCGCCCCGCACCCCGCCGTCCTCACCACCGGAGCCCCCGAATGACCCGCAGCGACCACGAGACCGAGACGCTGATCCGGGAAAGCCTCGACCGCGTCGCCGCCCGCGCCCCGGACGGCGACGCGGTCCGGGACGCCCTCGCCCGCGCCGGTCGCAAGCAGCGGCCCGGGGCGCGGCTCGCGCTGGTGGCCGCCGCCGTGGTCGTGGTGGTGGCGGGGGTCATCACCGGCACGCAGGCGTTCACGACGTCCCACCTGGACCCGGCGGCGAGCCGGCCGGTGCTCGGCTACAGCCCCGGCCGGCTGCCCGACGGCTTCACCGAGCAGTACCGCGAGGGCGGCCCCGGCATCACGCCGCAGGTCCGGCGGTGGTTCGCGGGCCCGGCCGAGATCACGCTCTCGGCGTACTCGACCGCCGATCCCGAGTGGTCGCGGACCGCGCTGCGGATCGCGTCGATCCGCGACCAGATCCTGGTGCACGGCCGGGTCGCCATGGTCACCGGCGACACCGGCGGCGCCGCCCTGCTCACCTGGCTGGCCGACGACGACCACGTGCTCACCGTGCGGGTCGGCGGGGTGCCGGACGCCCGCGCGGTCGCCCAGCGGATCGCCGAGGCCGTCACCCCCGAGCCGGTCGGCGTCCGCGGCGAACTGCGCTTCGGTGCGCTCCCCGAGGGCCTGGCGGAACGGTCGGCGGCGGTGAAGGGCACCGGCCCGGCCGACGCGAGCACCGAGCTGACCGCCGCCGATCCCGCGCGGCCGTCGGTGCCCGCGGTCCGCGTCACGGCGAGCGCCGGCTCCCCCGGCGTGAACGGCGCCGCCCCGGTCACCGTGCGCGGCGGCCAGGGGTTCTTCGTGGCGCCGAAGCCCGGCGAGACGGCGATGGTCGCGGTCCGGCTGCCGTCGGGGCGCTGGCTGACGGTCGCGGGCCCGCGGCCGGAGGCCGAACTGGTCGCCATCGCCGACGACGTCCAGCTCGACCCCGCGCCCGACTACCGGTGGCTCGGGCGGGCTACCAGCTGACCATCGGGAACCAGATGATCCCGAGCCGGCCCAGCACGCGGACGTCCCAGTAGAGCAGCGTGAACGTGCCGCCGACGAGCAGCGCCGCACCGGTCACCGTCGCGATCCGGGCGGGTTTCGCGGCGAGCCAGCGCTGCACGCGACCGCCCGTGGCGTGCGTCAGGATGAGGAACAGCACCGCCATGACGACGATGTTGCCGACCGACTGCAGGGCGAACGCGGCCGCGCCGTAGAGGACGTTGTGCTGCTCGGCGGCGCTGCGGAACATGATCCGGAACAGCGGGTAGGGCCGGCCGATCAGGAACCCGCCGATCAGCGCGCCCATCAGGACGAGCGGTGCCGCCGGGTGCCGGGCGACGAACCCGGCGAACGGGTTCCGCAGGATGCCGAGCGCGATCAGGCCCAGCACCAGGAAGACCAGCCCGACGACGCCGAAGGCGACCATGGACTGGATGCTGCGCGCGCTCAGCCCGGACGTCGGCGCGGTGGAGAACTGCGGCATCCGCGTGCCGACCAGGGCGACGACGACACCGTAGACGATCGACACGGCCAGCAGGCCGGCCGCGATCCAGCCCAGCGGCTTGAGCGTCGTGGCGAAGCGCTGTTTCTCCCCGGCCTGGCCGCCGACCAGCGGGGCGACCGCGCCGAACGCGGCGATGTTGCAGGCGGTGAACGAGCCCGCGAGGCCGGAGACGAACGCGAACAGCGTCCCGGCGAGGACCCCGCTGATCGGCGTGGCTTTCGCGTCGTAGCCGAGGAGTCCGTTCGCGACGCTGTCGCCGATGACGGAGTCGACGAACGGCGCGGACCACAGCGCGGTCAGCGCGAAGCCGGCGAGCACCGCGACGACGGCGATCGCGACGCGGCGCGTGGGGTAGGGCCCCGCGCCGAAGAACTGTGCTTGCGGATGAACCGGTACCTGCTGCGTGACGGCCATCGACGTCCCTCCAGGTCAGCGAGAATCCCAAGACTTCAAAGCGTTTCAGACACGGGTGTCGAAACGCTTCCGCCGGTCGTGTGGGTTCGCGGGGCGAACGGACTAGGCGTTTTTCCCGCCTCTTGACGCCGGGAACTCACCAGGCGCAGAATTAAACGCATGACTAATTCTGCGCTCGAGGTCACCGGCCTGCGGGTCCGGCGCGGGGGCCGGGAGGTCGTGGGGGACGTGAGCTTCTCGGTGCCGCGCGGCGCCGTCACCGGG
Organism: Amycolatopsis sp. NPDC048633; assembly: GCF_040650695.1. Classification (NCBI taxonomy): domain Bacteria; kingdom Bacillati; phylum Actinomycetota; class Actinomycetes; order Pseudonocardiales; family Pseudonocardiaceae; genus Amycolatopsis; species Amycolatopsis sp. NPDC048633. Next base: position 33,511 of record NZ_JBEZHS010000042.1, on the reverse strand, counting down.
CTGCTCGGCCCGAGCGGCTGCGGCAAGACGACCCTGATGCGGGCGATCGTCGGCGTGCAGATCGTCGAAGCCGGCACCGTCACCGTGCTCGGCCTGCCCGCCGGCAGCCCGCCGCTGCGGCGCCGGATCGGCTACGCGACGCAGAACCCGGCGATCTACGCCGACCTGACCATCCGGGAAGCCCTGCGGTACTTCGCCGCCGTGCTGCGTGCGCCGGCGTCCGATGTGGACAGAGTCATCGACGAGGTCGGCCTGGCGGACCACGCCGGGAAGCTCGTCGGATCGCTGTCGGGCGGGCAGCACAACCGCGCGAACCTCGCTGTCGCGCTGCTCGGCGAGCCGGAGCTGCTGGTGCTCGACGAGCCGACCGTCGGGCTCGACCCGCTGCTGCGCGACGAGCTCTGGGCGCTCTTCCGCCGGCTCGCCGACGGCGGCGCCACGCTGCTGGTGTCCAGCCACGTCATGGACGAAGCCGCGCGCTGCGACCGCCTCCTGCTCATGCGCGAAGGCACCCTCCTGGCCGACGACGCCCCGCTCGCCCTGCGCGAGCGCACCGGCGCCGCCGACCTCGAACAGGCCTTCCTGCACCTGGTGCGGGCCGCCTCGTGAACCCGGCGCTGACGCTCGCGACGACGCGGCGCATCCTCACCCAGCTGCGGCACGACCCGCGCACCGTCGTGATGCTGATCCTGGTGCCGACGCTGCTGATGATCCTGCTGCGGTACGTGTTCAACTCGACGCTGGTGTTCAGCCGCGTCGCGCCCGCGCTGCTCGGCGTGTTCCCGTTCCTGATCATGTTCCTCATCGCGTCGATCACGACGCTGCGGGAGCGGACCACGGCCACCCTCGAACGCCTGATGACGCTCCCGATCGGCCGGCTCGACCTGCTCTTCGGCTACGCGCTGGCGTTCGGCTCGATCGCCGTCGTCCAGGTGGCGCTCGCGGCGGGCGTCTCGCTGTGGTGGCTCGGCCTCGACCTCGCGGGTTCGGTCGTGCTGCTGCTGGTGATCGCCGTCCTCGACGCGCTGCTGGGCATGGCGCTCGGGCTGTTCGTCAGCGCGTTCGCCCGCACGGAGTTCCAGGCCATCCAGTTCATGCCGGTGTTCGTGCTGCCGCAGATCCTGCTGTGCGGGCTGTTCGTGCCGCGCGAAGAAATGGGCTGGTTGCTGCGGTGGCTCTCGGACGTCATGCCGCTGTCGTACGCGGTCGAGGCGCTGACCCGCGTCACGGCTTCTTCGACGGTGGACGCGGTGATCCTGCGGAACCTCGTGGTCGTGGCGTGCTGCGCGCTGCTGGCGCTGGTGCTCGGCGCGGCGACGCTGCGGCGACGGACGCCGTGACTACCGTGGACGCATGGCATCCGAAACGGACCGGCTCGCGGCCGAGCGCTACGTCGTCCTGACCACGTTCCGCAAGGACGGCCGTGCGGTGCCGACCCCGATCTGGGTGGCCGGCGACGGCGGCGAGCTCGTGCTGTGGTCGGAGCGCAAGGCCGGGAAGGTCAAGCGCATCCGCAACAGCGGCCGGGTCGAGGTCCAGGCCTGCGACGTCCGCGGGAAGAAGACCCACGGCGCGGTGGCGAGCGGGCAGGCGCGGCTGCTGGACCTGTCCGAGTCCGAGCGCGTCCGGCGGGCGATCACCCGCAAGTACGGCATCGTCGGGCGCGTCACGATGTTCTTCTCGAAGCTGCGCGGCCCGGCGGACCGGACGGTCGGGATCGCGGTCAAGCTCGACGGCTGAAGCTGCGGAACCCGCGGCGCAGGTAGTTCGGCAGCGCGTTCGGGTGGTCCAGCGTCGAGGTGTGCAGCCAGACGCGGCGCGCGCCGGGCAGCGTCCACGCGTCGGCCACGACGAGGGTGAGCGCGTAGCCGCCGAGCCCCTTGCCGACGAACTCCGGCAGCAGGCCGAAGGTGGTGATCTCGACGTCACCGCCGGGCTGTGGCTCGAAGTCCGCGGCGCCCGCGACCTCGCCGCGGTACTCGACGAGCCGGTACCGCCGGTCCGGTTCGGCGAGCCAGCGTTCCCAGTCTTCGTCCGATCGGGACGCGCTCGGCCAGAGGTACGGCGTCCCGATCCGGACGTGCAGGTCGCGGATCGACGGCCCCGCTCCGGTGGCTTCGAGCGTGACGCCGTCGACGACCGGCGCGGGGTTGAGGTGTTCGGCGGCGGTCATTTCGAGCTCGGTGACGATCTCCTCCACCGCGGCAACCTACGGCTCCACGGGGCTGCTGTCAGCCCCTTATCGGGGTCGCCTTCGCCGCGCGCATCGCCGCGGCCATCGCGGCCGAGTCGTGGTCCGGCCCGCAGCCTTCGACGATCACCAGGTCACCGGGGATGTGGTCGGCCCGCAACCGCAGGATTTCCCGGTACGCGGCGGAGTCGTACCACTCGTGCGCGGCGGCGAGGCCCGGGAACTCGATGACCACGAGCGCGCCGGGCCAGTCGCCTTCCATGACCTGCACCGGCGAGCCGTGCACGACGAACTTGCCGCCGAAGGGGTCGAGCGTCGCCTGGATGCGCTCCAGGTACCGGAAGACGTCCTCGGGCAGTTCGGCCGGCGGGCGCAGGTGGGCGATTCCGTAGGCGGTCATGGCGTTCCTTTCGTTGTCTTGAAAGGAATCCTGACGCCTTGCGGGCGTGGAGTCGATTACGCCGGAGGTAATGCCGGCGCCACTCCGCCGGTCAGACCTTCGCGACCGCGGCGAGAGCCTCCGGCAGCGTGAACGCGCCGGCGTAGAGGGCCTTGCCGACGATGGAGCCCTCGACGCCGTCCGACGCCAGGCCGGCCAGCGCGACGAGGTCGTCCACACTGGACACCCCGCCGGAGGCGATCACCGGCGCGTCGGTGCGGGCGACGACGTCGCGCAGCAGCTCGAGGTTCGGGCCGCGCAGGGTGCCGTCCTTGCTCACGTCCGTCACGACGTAGCGGGACGCGCCGTCGCGGTCCAGGCGCTCCAGCACCTCCCACAGGTCGCCGCCGTCGGACGTCCAGCCGCGGGCCGAGAGGCGGTGGCCGGCCTCGGTGATCCGCACGTCGAGGCCGATCGCGACGCGGTCGCCGTACTCGCCGATCACCCGCGCGGTCCACTCCGGGTCCTCGAGCGCGGCGGTGCCGAGGTTGACCCGGCGGGCGCCGGTGGCCAGCGCGGCCTTCAGCGACGCGTCGTCGCGGATGCCGCCGGAGAGCTCGACCTGGACGTCGAGCCGGCCGACGACGTCGGCGAGCAGCTCGCGGTTGCTGCCCTTGCCGAAGGCGGCGTCGAGGTCGACCAGGTGGATCCACTCGGCGCCGTCGCGCTCCCAGGCGAGCGCCGCCTCCAGCGGGCTGCCATAGGAGGTCTCGGTGCCGGCCTCGCCCTGGACGAGTCGCACGGCCTGGCCATCGGCCACATCAACGGCGGGAAGCAGCGTGAAAGTCACGCCGGTAACTCTAGGGCGGAGACGCGCGTCACCCGGTCAGAGGGTCGCGAGCCAGTTGCGCAGCAGCTGCGCGCCGGCGTCCCCGGACTTCTCCGGGTGGAACTGGGTGGCCCAGAGCGGCCCGTTCTCGACCGCCGCGACGAAGTCCTCGCCGTGGTGGGCCCAGGTGACCTTCGGTTCCTGGCCGGCCAGGCCCGATTCCAGCTCCCACTTGCGGGCGGCGTAGGAGTGGACGAAGTAGAACCGCTCTTCGGGGTCGAGGCCGGCGAAGAGCTGCGTGCCGGCCGGCGCGCGCACGGTGTTCCAGCCCATGTGCGGCAGGACGTCGGCCTCCAGCCGGTCGACGACGCCCGGCCACTCCCCCGTGCCCTCGGTCTCCTCGCCGTGCTCGACGCCGCGGGAGAAGAGGATCTGCATGCCGACGCAGATGCCGAGCACGGGACGGCCGCCGGCGAGGCGCTTGCCGATGATCCGGTGGCCCTTCACGTCCAGGAGCCCCGCCATGCACGCCGAGTACGCGCCGACCCCGGGCACGAGCAGGCCGTCGGCCTCGATCGCGGCATGCGGGTCGGCGGTGACCTCGACTTCGGCCCCGGCGCGCGCCACGGCGCGTTCGGCGGAGCGGAGGTTGCCGGAACCGTAGTCGAGAATCACCACACGAGACACGCACCCAGCGTAGCCGTCGCCCTCAGCGGCGCTCGAACGAATAGACGTCCGTCACGGTGTTGCACGGCGCCGGCGGCACGACCTCGACGCGCAGCACCCCGGCGTCGTAGTCGACGCCTTCCGGGGTGAACGTGCCGGTGCAGGTGCTGACCAGCGGAACCTGGCTGATCTCGCGCACCTTCGCCGTGACGTCACGGCCGTTCAGGGGCCGCGGGAGGTCGATCTGCAGGAGCTGCAGGTTCGTCGGGTACAGGTCGTTGTTCGGGTCGCTCGTGGCGCAGATCAGGCGCGTCGGGCTGACGAAGTCGCAGCCCTGGGCGCTGCGGATGTGGTGGTCGAGGTGGATGCGGGCGGCGACGGGGAGGTCGCCGGCCTGCTTCGGGCCGCGCGGGTTCAGGAACGGCGTCGGCGAGACGTAGAGGCGGTCGATCTCGCCGAGCGGGCCGGAGACCAGCCACTGGCCGTCGGGAGTAGCCGCGACCTGGGCGTTGGCGTTCGGGGCGGGCTCGTCGGCGGCGAGCGGGTGGACGAACTCCGTCGTCGTCCCGTCGGGCTTGGTGACCAGGTACATCTTCGTGGTGGGCGTGGGGGTGACGGTGTCCTGGTAGACGTCGAAGACGTAGCCGCGCAGTGAGTCCGGGTCGCCGACGTGGCCCCAGCCCTCGTCCTTGAGCGGCTGCGGGATGGTGGCGCCGTTGCGGTAGACGATCTCGGACGGGTGGCCGGGCAGCCGCAGCGTGGCGATGCCCTCGCCGCTGACCCGGTTCTCGGCGGTGGTGTGCCCGACCTGGCGCCAGGCGTTTTCGTGCGCCGTGGCGACGCCGGTGGCCGCGAGCAGGGTGGCGGTGGTGAGGACGAGCAGACTGGCCGCGCGCATGTGCGCTCCTCGGGAGTAGAGGCCTTGGCGGCGGCGACGCGATTCTGCCACGAAGGGACCGCGGGCCGGAAGAATCTTGAAGAAGAGCGTTTCGGCGTCCCGATCGCTGGGTATCAAGTCACCCGATCGTGCGGGCTGACCCCGGCACGACCGGACGCCAGGGAGGCGAAGAGATGTCCGAGGACGATCTGCTGTCCCAGATGCTGCACGCCTGGCGCGACGACATCGAAAGCGTCCCGTTTCCGCAGTTCAGCGAGCTGCTGATCCCCCGCCAGCAGGTCCGTCCGCGGTGTTCGCCGTCCGCGTCTGCTGCCCGCGTGACGAACGCCACGCGGAGGACAGACGCCTGACTGTGGTTTCCTGCGGGGGCCGCATCGACGCGTCCCCCGGGAGCCCTTATGAGTCGCACCCCTGATCCGCACGACTTCCTCGACCTCGACGCCGGGCTCGCCGAGGAGGAGCGCGCCATCCGCGACGCCGTCCGCGCGTACGCGAAGGACAACCTGCTGGACCAGGTCGCGGACTGGTACGAAACGGGCGCGCTGCCCGCCGCTGAACTGGCGAAGGAGTTCGGCTCGCTGGGGCTGCTGGGCATGCACCTGGAGGGCTACGGCTGCGCCGGCACGAGCGCGGTCGCGTACGGCATCGCGTGCCGTGAGCTGGAGGCCGTCGACTCGGGGCTGCGGAGCTTCGTGTCGGTGCAGGGTTCGCTGGCGATGTACGGGATCCACAAGTGGGGCAGCGAGGAGCAGCGGCAGGAGTGGCTGCCGCGGATGGCCACCGGCGACGCGCTGGGGTGCTTCGGGCTGACCGAGCCGGACGCGGGCAGCGACCCGGGCTCGATGCGGACGCGGGCGGTGCGCGACGGGTCCGACTGGGTGCTGTCGGGCACGAAGATGTGGATCACCAACGGAACGGTCGCCGACGTCGCGGTGGTCTGGGCCCAGACCGACGACGGGATCCGCGGCTTCGTCGTCCCGACGTCGACACCGGGGTTCACGGCCAACGAGGTCAAGCACAAGCTGTCCCTGCGAGCGTCCTTGACGGCGGAGCTGGTCCTGGATGGAGTCCGGCTGCCCGCATCCGCGGCGTTCCCCGAGGTCCGGGGCTTGCGCGGACCGCTGTCGTGCCTGAACGAGGCCCGCTACGGAATCTTGTTCGGCGTGGTCGGGGCGGCTCGTGCGTGCTACGAGTCGGCGCTGGAGTACACGCTGTCGAGGTCGCAGTTCGGCAAGCCGCTGGCCGGGTTCCAGCTGACGCAGCACAAGCTGGCCGACCTGCTGGTCGAGGTCAACCGCGCCGGCCTGGTGGCGATGCAGATCGGGCGGCTGAAGGACGCGGGGTCGTTGCACCACAACCACGTGAGCTTCGGGAAGATGGCGAACGTGCGCTCGGCTCTTTCCGTGGCGCGCACCGCCCGCTCGATGCTGGGCGCGAACGGGATTTCGCTGGAGTACCCGGTGATGCGGCACATGGCGAACCTGGAGACGGTGCTGACGTACGAGGGCACGGAGGAGATGCACGCGCTGTCGCTGGGCCAGGCGGTGACGGGGCTGGCGGCGTTCCGCTGATCCGTTTTTGTCGGTGGTGAGCGGTAGCTTCCTGCCCGTGGACTTTTCTTCGTTTGAGACGGTGCTCGAGCTGCGGCGCTACACCTTGCACCCGGGCCGGCGTGACGAGCTGATCTCGCTGTTCGAGCGGGAGTTCGTCGAGCCCCTGGAGGAGGCCGGAGCGCATCTGTTCGGGCTGTTCCGTTCACCCGCTGCGCCGGACCAGTTCGTGTGGCTGCGGGGCTTCCGGTCTCTGGCTGCCCGGAAATCGGCCCTTGAGGAGTTCTACTTCGGCCCGGTCTGGAAGGCGCATCGCGAGGCGGCGAACGCAACGATGGTCGACTCGGACGACGTGCATCTGCTCCGTCCGGTCCTTCGCGGGCTGGCTTCGCCACCGACGGGTTCCGGGGTGTACGTGACCGTGGGTCCGGTTTCGGAGCCGCCGCCATCGGTGTTCGCGGCGTTCGAGACGGAGCCGTCTCCGAACAACTTCCCCCAGCTGCCGGTCCACACGGACGGGCCGGTGTCGGTGTGGTTCAGCCGCGAGCCTTCCGGGGAGCAACTGGAACCGACGGCGCGTTCGTTACTCCGATAAGAGCAGTTCGGTGAGCCCGGCGGGATAGAGGATCTTGCTGCCGTTCCGGAAGTCCTGGAGGTCGACCCACCGGGCGGTGGCGGGATCGTCGAGGATCTTCATCTCGTCTCGGGCGTAGAGACCGGCGTCGACGAACTCGGCTTCGTAGACGAAGGCGATCTCGTGCCCGGGGTTGCCCCGGTAGGCGTAGACGTTCTCGAGGACCCCGAGCCGCTCTTTGACGACGATCGAGGCATCAAGCTCTTCACGAAACTCGCGCACGAGGGCGTCATCGCTGCGCTCACCGAACTCGACCCCACCCCCGAGCGGCCGGTAGTAGGTCTCGCCCTTGACGTCATCGCGCCCTTCGAAGACAAGGATCTGTTCGCGCCGCCGAATCAGACCGAGCGCGATCGGCCGAATGCTGGACCCCATGGAGGTCACGCTATCGGGCTTCCCCTCCCGGAGCACCACCCAACCGAGCCACCCCACCCCCGAAGCCACCAGCACCCCGGTGGCGAGCCAAGCCCAAGCCGCCCCGAACACCCCGGCAACGGCGACGACCACGATGCCCACAGCAGGCACCGCCCAGGGCGAAAGGCCCATCCCCACCTCGTCCCGACTTGTCGACTAGCCCTGAATGCTGGCCTAACATGGTCGAATCCTGGGAGGCGGGGTGAGGCGGATGCGCAGGCTTCGGCTCCTCTCGGCCCTGATTCGGCTGCAGACGCGCCTCGGTCACGAGTTCCCGTCATTCCGAGCACCGGCGAGAAAGCCCACCGACGACGGTAGCCCCTGCGACCGCCCCGGCTGCCACGGCGTGTTCGAGCGCAACAGACGTGGGATTCTCCGGTGCAGCGAATGCGGCAAGCGACCCGATGACTCGGCGAGCTCCACGAAATGAGCTCACAGTCACTGGCTGACAGCGCCATCTCGGTCGGCAGTCGGATTGGCCGCCAGTTCAGCATCGTCAGCATGCTGCCGGCTTTGTTCCTCGTTCTGTGGTCGGCGGCCCTCATCGCCAGCGGTGCTTGGCAAGGTGGGCCGCAGCTCAAGCAACTGGGCCACGAGTTCGGCCAGCCGACGGTGGCCAAGGTCGCCTGGATCATCCTCGCCAGCCTGATCACCGGCCTCTTCCTGCACCCCCTCCAATTCGCCATGGTCCAGCTCTTGGAGGGGTACTGGGGGCACAATCGACTCGCCCGGGTGCTGGCTCTCATCAGGATCGACCACTATCGGAAGAAGAAGCTGGACCTGAGAAAGCAGGCGGGATCAGTCGACGCGCAGCTGCGAGAACTCGTGGATGCGAGGCTGGTGCTGGACTCGGACCCGGCAACGTTGGAGAAAGAGCCGATAACCGAGGAAGACCGGGAAGGTCTTCTGGACTCCCGCCGCGGTGATGACTTCACACCATGGATCCTCGCCGCCGAGACTCTCGGCTACGCGGCAGACCGATATCCCGATGCTTCCCGGATCATGCCGACCCGATTGGGAAACACGCTGCGCAGAGAAGAAGACCGGGCCGGCCAACAATACGGGCTCGATGCCGTCACCACCGCCCCTCACTTCACTCTCGTCGCTGAAGAGCGACACCTGCTCTACCTGCGGGATACGCGGCAGCAGCTCGATACGTCAGTTCGCCTCTGTGTCGTCTCGGTGCTGGCCACCGCCGAGACCGTGGCTTGTCTATTTACAGACCGCCTATGGCTCCTCATCGCGCTGGCCACACACGCCCTGACGTATCTCGCCTATCGGGCGTCGGTCGCCGCGGCCGACGAATACACGGCGGCGGTACGCACCTTGATCGACCTCAACCGCTTCAAGCTCTACGAGAGCCTGCACGTCCGGTTGCCGGTGAGCACCGAAGATGAGCGACGGAACAACGTCAAGGTGATAGAGCTACTCCGCGGCGTCCCGACGAACGTGAGCTACAAACATCCCGCCACCGGTACCCCCAGCACCGGCGCCGCTCCGCCTACTCCCCCAAGAAGTCCTTGATCGACAACCTCAACGACCCCGCATCCAGCCCATGCGCCAGATCATGGTCGACAATCCCCCCGTAAGTCCGAACCTCCGCATCCCGCCGAACCCCCAAAGACCGCAACCGATGCGGCAAGTCCGACAGCGCCTCGGAAACCCAGAAAGCCGAAGTCCCGGCCAAATAAGGCTCCACAAGAACCACTGAAGGCGAAGCCGAAAGCACAGCCGACCGCAAACCAGCAGCGTCGAAAGGCCGAATAGTAGACGCATACAACACCGTGACATCCAGCCCGGCGCACGCCCGCAAAACCCGATCCAGCACCGGCCCCACAGCCACCACAACACCAGCCGACCCGAACCGCAGCCGAGTGAACCCGACGCCAAGGTGCGGCGAAGCGTTGGTCTGCGCGGACAACCGCAGGTAAACCCGCCCGTCCCCAGGAACGGACTCCAGCAGCAACCGCCGAGCCTCGGCAGCATGCCCTGGCACGTGCACCGTCCAGCCCGGCAGCGAGTCCATCAGCGAAACGTCACCCGGCGACTGGTGCGTCCGCCCCTCCGCCGACATGTCGTACGACGCCCCGTACGACACCAGGACCCCGCCCACCTCCTGGTGCGAAAAGTCCAGCTTGATCTGCTCGAACGCCCGCTCCACCAGGAACGACGGGAACGTGTGCACGATCGGCCGCAGCCCCGCCAGCGCCAGGCCCGCGCCCGCGCTGACCAGCAGCTGCTCGCGGATCCCCACGTTGATCACCCGGTCCGGGTGCCGCCGCGCCGCGCCGGCCAGCTGGGCCGCCGAAATGTCGGCCAGCACCACCGCCACGTCCGGGTCCGCGTCCAGGATCTCCTCGGTCGTCCGCAAAAACGTTTCCCTCATGGAAATCAGCCCTTCGGTTCGACAACCGCGACGACCGCCAGCGGCCGCCCCGGATGCGACGTCGTGAACGCCTCGTACAGCGCGGCGTGGTCGCGGCCGGACACCGTGCGCGTCTCCCAGCCCTCGACCTCGAAGCGACGCGCGATGCCTCCCGGCCAGCCGCGCGTCGACGACCGGTTGTCGATCACCACCGTCGTCAGGTTCTCCAGCCCGAAGCGCGCCGCGACGACGATCGCTTCGTGGTTCGAGCCCTCGTCCAGCTCGGCGTCGCCGACCAGCGTCACGACCTTCGACGTCAGCCCGCGGGCGCGCAGACCCAGCGCCGTGCCGAGGGCGATCGGCAGGCCGTGGCCGAGGGAACCGCTCGAGATCTCGACGCCGGGAACGCGCCGCCGGTCGGGATGGTGCCCGAGGCGCGACAGCGCGTTCGACCACGTCGGCAGCTCGGCTTCGTCGAGGAAGCCCTTCAGGGTGAGCACGGCGTAGTAAGCCATCGGACCGTGCCCTTTGGACAGTAAGAACCGGTCACGGTCCGGCGAGCGGAAGTTCGACGGCGTGACGTCGAGCACGCGGTCATAGAGCACCCACAGGACGTCCACAGTGGACTCCGCGGCGGCGTGGTGCTTGTCGTCGCCGGTCATCAGCGAGATCAGTCGCGGCAGCTCGGCGTAGCCCGGTTCGGTCGCAGTGGTCATACTCCGACGATGCAACCTCGACTAAACTCGAAGTCAAGGATAGCCTGAGCTGGTGACGAGGCTCGCTGAACATCTCAGCATCGGACAGGTGGCGGACCGCAGCGGGGTGCCGCACACGGCACTGCGGTTCTACGAGGAGAAAGGGCTGATCAGCTCGGAGCGGTCGGCGGGCAACCAGCGCCGCTACGCACGCTCCGTGCTGCGGCGGATCGCGTTCATCCGCGCCGCGCAACGCGTCGGGCTCTCCCTGGAAGACATCAGCACGGCGCTGACGTCCCTGCCCGCCGACCACGCCCCGACGAAGGCCGACTGGGCGCGGCTGTCCCGCGACTGGCAGCACGAGCTCGACGCGCGGATCGACGCCCTGCAACGGCTTCGCGACCGGCTCACCGGCTGCGTCGGCTGCGGGTGCCTGTCACTGCGCAGCTGCGCGCTCTACAACAACGACGACGCGCTCGCGCGCTTCGGGCCGGGAGCCAGCAAACTGCGGCCGGCGGTCGAAGGCGGCATCTAAATCGCTTGCCCGCCGCGGGATCCTGGGGAAGCAATGAACGAAAAAGAACTGACCCGCATCTCGAAACGGCTGTCGCTGCACCTGCGCCACGACCCCGCCGCTCTCGGCCTCACCCTCAGCCCCGACGGCTGGGTCGAGGTCGGCACCCTGTTGCTCGCGCTCAAGATCACCCGCGAACAGCTCGACGAAGTCGTCGAGACGAACAACAAGCGCCGGTTCGCCTTCGACGAGACCGGCACCCGCATCCGCGCGAGCCAGGGCCACAGCGTCTCGGTCGACCTCGGCCTCGAGGACGCAGCGCCGCCGGACGTGCTCTACCACGGCACGGTGGCGAAGTTCCTCGACGCGATCCTCCGCGAGGGCCTGCGCCCGATGAAGCGCCACGCGGTCCACCTCTCGGCGACGCTCGACACGGCACGAACGGTCGGCGCCCGCCGCGGCAAGCCGGTGCTCCTGCGCGTGGACTCGGCCGGGATGACCGACGCCGGACACGCGTTCCAGGTGAGCGCGAACGGCGTTTGGCTGACGGCATCGGTGCCCCCGGAGTACCTCTACCGCATCGGCTGAGGCGGAAGACGCGTACCCGAGCGGTCGACTCGCGTACCTGGACGGTCGGCTCACGTACCCCAGACGGTCGGCTCACGTACCCGGACCGTCGGCTCACGTACCCAGGCAGTCGGCTTGCGTACCCAGAGGGTCGGTTTGCGTGATCCCAGCCGGATCTCGCGTGATTGGGGACGGGTCTCGCGTGATTGGGCGCGTAACTCGTGTGATCAGCGGGGCATCTCGCGTGACTGGGGAGGCATCTCGTGTGATTAGGCGGTCGACACGGGGGTTGGGAGACGGCGGCGGGGGCGGCCCAGGAGGCGGCGGCCTACGTCCAGCAGTTCCGTGCGGAGCTCTTCGTCGCCCAGGCCGGCCAGGTCCGGGGAACCGCCGGCCATCGCGATGCCCGTCAGCGTCACCATCGCGTTGACCCGCGCCGTCGGGGTCGGGTCCGGGCCCGACAGGATGCCCAGCAGCGCCTGGCCGAAGCCCTCCATGCCGCCGTGCGCCGACTTCTCGATCGCGCGGACCAGGCCCGGGTCGCTCGAGAACAGCGCCACCAGCGCGCGGTGCCGGATCACCAGGTCGACGAACCCCTCCAGCAGCAGGTCCACCTGCGTGCCGCGGCGTTTCTGCGCGGCCGCGCGCAGCACCAGCTCGTCCAGGTCGCGCACGCCGGGCTCGGCCACCGCCTCGGTGATCTCCGCCTTCGTCTTGAAGTGGTAGTAGACCGCCGCCTTCGTGACCCCGAGAGCGTCGGCGATCATCTGCAGCGACGTGCCCTCGACCCCGTGTTCGGTGAACAGCCGCAACGCGGTGTGCAGCAGTCGGGTCCGGGTGTCCTCGGCCGGGCCGGCGGTCATTCTTCCTCCTCAGCGAGCCGTCGGAGCGTACGTCACTCCCTGTCGATCGGCAAACCAGCTACTAGCCGATCGGCTGGGATAAACCTTGCTGTTCGGCAAGTCACATACTTGCCGATCGGCTTGGAGCTCCCCTTGCCGATCGGCTAGCGTGGCGACTAACCAGATGGAGTGAACCAACCCCGTTCGGGGGAAACGGAGCTGACGCGTGGCGACCTTCCTGTACCGGCTCGGCCGGTTGTCCTTCCGACGGCGAGCGCTGGTCGCCGTCGTCTGGGCGGCCGTCCTGGTAGCACTCGGGCTGGGCGCCCTCACGCTGTCCGGCCAGCTGTCGAACTCGGTGACGATCCCCGGCACCGAGTCGCAGCGCGCGATCGACCAGCTGACCGAGAAGTTCCCGCAGGCCAACGCCGGGGGCGCCACCGCGCGCGTCGTCATCGAGGCGCCGGCCGGGACGACGGTGACCGACGCGAAGGGCAAGGCCGCCGTCGAGGCGCTGGTCGGGCAGCTGAAGACCGCGCCGAAGGTCAGCGTCGTCGTGGACCCGTTCCAGGCGCAGTCGATCGCGCCCGACAAGCGCGTCGCGCTCGCCCAGGTCAGCTACGGCGCCAAGGCGTACGAGCTCACCGACGGCGACCGCCAGGCGCTGCTCGACACGGCGAAAGCCGCCCGCGACGCCGGGTTCACCGTCGAGTTCGGCGGCGACGCCGTGCAGGGCATCCCCGAAACCGGCGCGACCGAGGGCCTGGGTGTCGCGGTCGCCGCCGTCGTGCTGATCATCACGTTCGGCTCGCTGCTCGCCGCCGGGATCCCGCTGCTCACCGCCCTGATCGGGGTCGGCACCGGCATGGGCGGCATCTTCCTCGCCTCCGGCTTCCTCGAGCTGAACTCGAACACGCCGATCCTGGCGCTGATGATCGGGCTGGCCGTCGGCATCGACTACGCGCTGTTCATCGTTTCGCGCTATCGGCACGAGCTGAAGCTCGGCCGCGATCCCGAGGAAGCTGCGGGCCGCGCCACCGGCACCGCCGGCTCGGCCGTGGTGTTCGCCGGGCTGACCGTCATCATCGCGCTGGCCGGTCTCACCGTCATCGGCATCCCGTTCCTCGGCCAGATGGGCGTGGCCGCCGCGGTCACCGTCGCAGTCGCCGTCGTCATCGCCCTGACGCTGCTGCCCGCGATCCTCGGCTTCGCCGGGAGCCGGGTCGCCGGCGAGCGGATCCGCCTGCGCCGCCAGCCGGTCGAAACGACGCACGGCGAGCGTTGGGCGCGGTTCGTCGCGCGCCACCGGTGGCCGGTGCTGCTCGTCGCGCTGGCCGGGATGGCCGTCGTCGCGCTGCCCGCCCTCGGCATGCAGCTCGGCCTGCCCAACGACGCCACCGCCGCGCCGGAGTCCACGCAGCACAAGGCGTACGAGATCGCCAGCCGCAGCTTCGGCGAGGGCTCGAACGGGCCGCTGCTGGTCGTCGTCGACGTCGGCGCCAGCACCAACCGACAGGCCGCGCTCGGCCAGGCCGCGGCCGACATCCAGAAGCTGCCCGACGTCGCCGCCGTCACCCCGGCCCGCGTCAACCAGAACGGTGACACGGCGTTGCTCACGGTGATCCCGAAGAGCGGGCCGAGCAGCACCCGGACCGAGGACCTGGTGGCCGCGATCCGCACCGAGTCCGGCGCGCTGGAGAACGCGACCGGCGCGAAGCTGGCCGTCACCGGGCAGACCGCGGCGAACATCGACGTCTCGGAGAAGCTGTCCGACGCGATGCTGCCCTACCTCGGCCTGATCGTCGGGCTGGCGTTCATCCTGCTGATGCTGGTGTTCCGCTCGGTCGTGGTGCCGCTGAAGGCGACGATCGGCTTCCTCGGCTCGGTCGCGGCGACGTTCGGCGCGGTGGTCGCGGTGTTCCAGTGGGGCTGGCTGACCGACCTGCTCGGCGTCGAGTCGACCGGGCCGATCATGAGCATGCTGCCGATCCTGCTGATCGGTGTCCTGTTCGGACTCGCGATGGACTACCAGGTGTTCCTGGTGACGCGGATGCGCGAGGAGCACGTCCACGGCGCCGAACCGCAGGAGGCCATGGTCACCGGCTTCCGGCACGGCGCCCGCGTGGTCGTCGCGGCGGCCCTGATCATGATCAGCGTGTTCGCCGGGTTCATCCTGGCTGAATCGACGCTGATCCAGTCGATCGGCTTCGCGCTGGCGTTCGGCGTGCTGGTGGACGCGTTCGTGGTCCGGATGACGCTGGTGCCGGCCGTGATGTCGCTGCTCGGCCGCGGTGCGTGGTGGCTGCCGAAATGGCTCGACCGGATCCTGCCGGACGTCGACGTCGAGGGCGAGAAGCTCACCAAGCACCTCGACGCCGCTCCCGATGACGACGAGCGGGAGCTGGTCGGCGCGAGCCGCTAGCTCATGAACCAGAAGATGGCGCCGCCGATGGCGAGCAGCGCCGCGACGGCCAGGACGGCGGCCATGAACTTGGCCGTCTTCCAGGTCGAGTAGACGCCGCCGACGAGGAATCCGCCGAGGGCGAGCAGAAGGACGCCGACCACACCACTGTTCACGCCGGTTAGGGTGCCACATGCCGTTCGAGCTGATCGTGCTGGGCAGCGCCAGCCCGTATCCGCGGCCCGGCGCGCAGTGCTCGGGGTACCTCGTGCGCGGCGACGGCGCGAACGTGTGGCTGGACGCCGGCCCCGGGACGCTCGCCGCGCTGCAGGAGCACATCGCGTTGACCGACGTCGACGCGATCTGGATCTCGCACCTGCACGCCGACCACGTCGCCGACCTGCTGCCGGCGGTGTACGCGCTGCTGTTCGCCGACCTGCGGCCGTCACGGCCGATCCCGCTGTACGGCCCGCCGGGCATCGGCGAGCGCCTCGGCGGCTTCCTCACCACCACCGCGCCGGCGCCGATCGGCGAGGCGTTCGCGGTGCACGAGCTGCACGACGGGCACCTCGCCGAGGCCGGCGGGCTGACGCTGGCCACGACGGCGGTGGAGCACGGCTTCCCGGCCTTCGGCGCCCGCGTCACGGACGGCGACCGGGTGCTGGCCTACTCCGGCGACACGGGACCGTGCGCGGCGCTCACCGAGCTGGCGAACGGCGCGGACCTGTTCCTGTGCGAAGCCGACGGGCCGGAGCCCTCACCGGTGCACTTGACGCCGGAGGACGCGGCCCGCGCGGCGCACGGTGCCGGCCGGCTCGTGCTGACCCACCTGGGCCCGTTCCTCACCGCGGAGGACGCCACCGCGCGCGCCTCGACCGTCCACTCGGGACAGGTCGAGGTCGCGACGGCGGGGCGTGTGTTCGCGGTTTAGAGGACGCCCTTCGTCGACGGGATGCCGCCCGCGCGCGGGTCAGGCTCCGTCGCCGCGCGCAACGCACGCGCCACCGCCTTGTACTCCGCCTCCGCGATGTGGTGCGGGTCGCGCCCGTGGATCACCCGGACGTGCAGCGCGATCTGCGCGTGGAACGCCAGCGAGTCGAACACGTGCCGCGTCAGCACGAACGGGTAGTTGCCGCCGATCGTGAACGCGTCGAACTGCTCCGGCTCGCCCACGTGCACGCAGTACGGGCGCCCCGACACGTCGATCGCCGCGTGCGCCAGGGTTTCGTCCATCGGGATCCACGCGTCGCCGAAGCGGCGGATGCCGCTCTTGTCGCCCAGGGCCTGGCGGATCGCCTGGCCCAGCACGATCGCCGTGTCCTCCACCGTGTGGTGCGCGTCGATGTGGACGTCGCCGGTCGCCTCGACCTTGAGGTCCAGGGAGCCGTGGACGCCGAACGCCGTCAGCATGTGGTCGTAGAACGGCACGCCGGTCGAGATCTCGACCTCGCCCGTGCCGTCGAGGTCCAGCTGCACGGAGATCGAGGACTCCTTGGTGGTCCGTTCGACCTTGCCGATGCGGGTCATCGCGAAACTTCCTTACTCGCCTCGAGGAAGGCGTCGTTCTCTTCCGGAGTGCCGATGCTGACGCGCAGGTGCCCTTCGATGCCGGAGTCGCGGATCAGCACGCCCTTGTCCAAATAGGACTGCCAGGCCGCGTGCGGGTCACTGAACCGTCCGAAGAGGACGAAGTTCGAATCGCTCGGCACGGGGTCGTAACCCAGGCCCGCCAACGCCTCCACGACGCGGTCGCGTTCGGCCGCCAGCTTGTGCACGCTGGCCAACGTGGCGTCCGCGTGGCGCAGCGCCGCCCGCGCGGCCGCCTGCGTCAGGCGCGACAGGTGGTACGGCAGCCGCACCAGCTGCAGCGCGTCGACGACCGCGGGTGCGGCGGCCAGGTAACCGAGCCGCCCGCCCGCGAACGCGAACGCCTTGCTCATCGTGCGCGACACGATGAGCCGCGCCGGGTAGTCGGCCAGCAGCCCGACCGCGCTCGGCTGCGGCGAAAACTCCGCGTACGCCTCGTCGACGACCACGATCCCGGTGGCCGCGTCCAGGATCGCACGCAGCTCGGAAACGGGGATCGAGCCGCCGGTCGGGTTGTTCGGGCTGGTGACGAACACGATGTCCGGCCGCTTCTCACGGATGAGCGACGCCGCCGCGGCCGTGTCGAGCGTGAAGTCGGGGCGGCGGGGCGCCGGGACCCACTCGGTGCGTGTGCCCGACGCGATGATCGGGTGCATCGAGTACGACGGCTCGAAACCGAGCGCGCTGCGCCCGGGACCGCCGAACGCCTGCAGGATCTGCTGCAGCACCTCGTTGGACCCGTTGGCGGCCCAGACGTTCGCCTCCGACAGCACCACCCGCGTCGACACGCTCAGGTAGTCGGCCAGGTCCTGGCGCAGCGCCACCGCGTCGCGATCCGGGTAGCGGTGCAGCTCGGCGGCCTCCGCGCGGACCGCCTCGGCGACGTCCGCGACCAGCTCGGGCGGCGGCGGGTACGGGTTCTCGTTGGTGTTGAGCCGGACCGGGACGTCCAGCTGCGGCGCGCCGTACGGGGTCTTGCCGCGCAGGTCGTCGCGCAGCGGCAGCGCGTCCAGGGTGACCTCTTCGCCGATGGTCATCGGGCCTCGCCTCCGAAGCGCGCGGCGACGGCCTCGCCGTGCGCGGGCAGGTCCTCGGCGTTGGCCAGCGCGACGACGCGCCCGGCGACCTCGCGCAGCGCGTCCTCGGTGTAGTCCACGACGTGGATGCCCTTGAGGAAGCTCTGCACGGACAGGCCCGAGGAGTGGCGGGCGAACCCGCCGGTGGGCAGGACGTGGTTGGAGCCGGCGCAGTAGTCGCCGAGCGACACCGGGGCGTACGCGCCGACGAAGATCGCGCCCGCGTTGCGGACCCGGGCGGCGACCGCGCGCGCGTCCGCCGTCTGGATCTCCAGGTGCTCGGCGGCGTAGGCGTCGACGACGCGCAGGCCGTCATCCACTGTGGACACCAGGATGACACCGGACTGCTTGCCGCCCAAGGCTTCGGCGACCCGCTCGCTGTGCTTGGTCGCGGCGACGCGGTTCACCAGGTCCTTGTCGACGGCGTCCGCGAGTTCGGCCGACGTCGTCACCAGAACGCTCGCGGCCAGCGGGTCGTGCTCGGCCTGGCTGACCAGGTCGGCGGCGACGTGCACCGGGTCGGCCGTCTCGTCGGCGAGGATCGCGATCTCGGTCGGGCCGGCCTCGGCGTCGATGCCGATCAGGCCGCGCAGGAGCCGCTTGGCCGCGGTGAGGTAGATGTTGCCCGGCCCGGTGACGATGTCGACCGGGACGAGCTCGGCGCCGTCGGTGTCCGTGCCGCCGTACGCGAGGAGCGCGACGGCCTGGGCGCCGCCGGCCGCCCACACCTCGTCGACGCCGAGGAGCTCGGCCGCGGCGAGGATGGTCGGGTGCGGCAGGCCGTCGAACGCGGCCTGCGGGGGCGAGCACACGACGAGGGAGCCGACGCCGGCGATCTGCGCCGGGACGACGTTCATCACCACGGTCGAGGGGTACACGGCCAGCCCGCCCGGGGCGTACAGCCCGACGCGCTCGACCGGCACCCACTTCTCGGTGACCGTGCCGCCGTCGACGACCGTGGTCGTGACGTCGGTGCGGCGCTGTTCGGCGTGCACCTTGCGGGCGCGAGCGATCGACTCCTCCAGGGCGGCGCGGACCTCCGGGTCGAGCGCGGCGAGGGCCTCGGTGAGCTTCGCGCGCGGCACCCGCACGGACGCGGGGCGGACCTTGTCGAACTTCTCGGTGTACTCGAGGACGGCTTCGACACCGCGGTCACGGACCGCCTCGACCACCGGCCGCACGTGATGCAGCGCCGCGTCCACGTCGTATTCGGCACGCGGCAGCGTGGCGCGCAGTTCGGCGGCGGTCGGGACCTGCCCGCGCAGGTCGGTGCGGTTCAACATGCCCCCAGGGTACGAGGTCACGCCGAGCGGGTTTTCAGCGATACTCCCTGGTGACGGTGGATCCCAGCATGCAGGAGGCAACGGTGGCGCGAATCGCGTTGTGCCAGGTCAACTCGGGTGACGAACCGGAGGAGAACCTGAAGCTGGTTCGCTCCGGGGTGGAGGCCGCGGTGGCGGGCGGCGCGCGGATCGTCGTGTTCCCCGAAGCGACGATGGCCCGGTTCGGCCGCCCGCTGGAGCCGGTCGCGGAGCCGCTGGACGGGCCGTGGGCGTCCGCGGTCGCCGCCCTGGCCGCCGAGCACGACGTCCTGATCGTCGCCG
The DNA here is from genome assembly GCF_040650695.1 of Amycolatopsis sp. NPDC048633. Lineage (NCBI taxonomy): Bacteria > Bacillati > Actinomycetota > Actinomycetes > Pseudonocardiales > Pseudonocardiaceae > Amycolatopsis > Amycolatopsis sp. NPDC048633. The sequence goes on along the minus strand of NZ_JBEZHS010000042.1, from coordinate 14,299 downwards.
GGATGTTCACCCCGGCCGCCGGCCGGGTGCGCAACACGCTGCTGATCACCGGCGGCGGGCACCACCGCGGCTACGACAAGATCCACCTCTACGACGCGTTCGGCTTCGCCGAGTCCGACACGGTGGCACCCGGTGCCACATTGGCCACCTTCGAGCTGGACGGCGTCGTGTTCGGCGTCGCGACGTGCTACGACCTGCGGTTCCCGGAGCTGTTCCGGGCGCTGGCCGACGACGGCGCCGACGTCGTGCTGCTGCCGGCGTCCTGGGGCGCCGGCGAGGGCAAGCGCGAGCAGTGGGACGTGCTGGTGCGCGCGCGGGCGCTGGACTCGGGCTGCTGGGTGCTGGCCTGCGGCCAGGCCGACCCCGCCGCGACCGGCGTCACGGTGAACCCGAAGGCGCCGACGGGCATCGGGTACTCGACGGTGTCGGACGGCTTCGGCCGGATCGCGGCCCAAGCGGGCGCGGGGCCGGAGATGCTGCTGGTGGACGTCGACCCGGCGGTGTCGGCCAAGGCCCGCACGGCAACGGGAGCCCTGGCCAACCGCCGGCTCTGAACACGTGACTCGCGTGATCCGGGCCGGAACTCGCGTGATCGAAGCCGTGACTCGCGAGATCCGGCTTCGATCACGCGAGTCACGGCCTCAGTCACGCGAGTTACGGCTAGCGGAGCAGGCCTTCGCGGATCGCGACCCGCACGAAGCCCGCCCGCCGGCGTTCGCCCGTCTTGTCGCGGATCCGGTCCAGGTACGACCGGACCGTCCGGACGCTGATGTTGAGGATCTCCGCGACGTCGACGTCGCGCTCCCCCGCCGCCACCAGCCGGAGCACCTGCTTCTCCCGCTCCGACAGCACGATCTTCGGGCCCGCGTGCCGTTCTTCGCTGTCCTGGATGATCATCCCGGCCAGCGTCGGCGACACGTACGCGTTGTCGTCGGCGATCGTGCGGATCGCCCGCAGGAGCTCGTCGCCGTCGACGTCCTTCGACAGGAAGCCCTTCGCGCCCGCCTGCATCGCGCCGAGCACCTCCGGCTGTTCCGCGTGCGCGGACACCACCAGCACCTTGTGCCCCATCTGCCCCACTTCCAGGACCGCGGCCGCGTCCTGGACGCCCCGGAGCTTCAGGTCGAGGACCACGACGCTGCCCGCCGGCTGGTCCTGCACCGCGAACCGGGCCACCGAGTCGGCGACGGCGCCGAGCTCGATGTCCGGGGCTTCGGTGAGCACGCGGGTGAGCGCGTACCGGTAGAGCGGGTGGTCCTCGATGACCCCGACGTGGATCCGCCGCGGCGCCTTGGCCTGCCCCTGGTCGTCGTCGCTCATTTGCGGCCGCCGCGCCGCGGGCCGGAGCCGCCGATCAGGCCGCGCCGGATGGCTTCCTTGACCAGGCCCGGCCGCCGCCGTTCACCGGTCTTGTCGCGGATGCGGTCGAGATAACCCCGCACGGTCCGGACGCCGATGCCGAGGATCAGCGCGATGTCGACGTCGCGCTCCCCCGCCGCCACCAGCCGCAGCACCTGTTCCTCACGCGGCGACAGCTCCACGTCGGCCGAGACGGCCGGCCGGTCCGCGTTGTCCTTCATGATCATCCCGGCGACCACCGCGGAGACGTACGCTCCGCCCTCGGCGACCGTCTTGATCGCGATCAGCAACTCGTCCCCGTCGACGTCCTTGGAGAGGAAGCCGCGGGCCCCCGCGGCGATCGCCCCCAGCACGACTTCGGGTTCCGCCTGCGCGGAGACCACGAGCACGTGGTGCCCGAGCTCGCAGACCTCCAGGACCGCCGCCGCTCCCGCGACGCCGGGCAGCCCCAGGTCGAGCAGCACGACGCTGCCCGCGGGCTGCCGGTGCACGTGGAACCGCGCGACCGAGTCGACCACCGCGCCGAGCTCGACGAAATCCGCTTCGGCCAGCACCCGCTCGACGGAGACGCGGTACAGCGGGTGGTCCTCGACGACCGCGACCCGGACCCGCCCCGGGACCGGTACGTCACCTTCGGTCGAACGCTCTTCTGTCATTTGCACGACTTTCACCCCGTTCCACCCGACGGGGCCGGCCGACCGGCCGTGGCCGGGTCCAGCGCGGGGCCCATCGGCACCAATGCCAGCAAACTACCTGTGACCGGTGACTTGGCCACCCCTCCGTAGCCGAGCGAGGCCAATGCTTGCGCGTTCACCACCGGGTACTTCCGGCCCGTGTCGGTCACCAGGTACGTGGTGGCCGAGCCGGATTCGACGACGACGGCTCCCCCCGCCGGGGGTACGTACACCTCGTCCGCCACCCGTGCTTCGGTCCGGGTGGCGACCTGGATTGCTTTGGCGCCAGGGGAAAGCGGGAATTCGGCCGAAACGAGCAACCGGCTGCCCTGGATGCACAACGCGACGGAGTTGCCGGTGATCGGCGCCTTGCCCGGGATGCGGTCGGGGAAGGCCGCGGGGTCGGCCCCGCCGGCGCGGGGCGCGGCGACCTTCGGCGCGGCGGCGACGTCGGCCGCGCGGACGCCGACCGGCGCCGGGGTGCCGGGGTAGGCGGCCGCGTTGGCCCCCGTCGTCACCAGGAGGCTCGCCTCGGTCTGCCCGACCGGCTCGAGCCCGTCGCGGCGGACCAGGTAGTACGACGTCGCGGAGCCGGGCGCGGCCATCGCGTCCACGACGGAGAGGACCTCGCCGACGCGGGTGTCGCGGCCGCCCACCTCGGGTCCCCGGTCGCCGGCGCCGCCGACCGGCAGCGCGGTCAGGTCACGCCCGGCCGGGACGGTGTCGATCCACCGCGCGGACACCGCGATCGTCGGGTAGCTGTCGAACTGCAGCGCGGTCGCGGCCTCGTCGGACAGCTTGTAGCGGCGGCCGCCGGTGAGCAGGAACCGGTCGCCCCAGGGCAGCCGGACGATCACGCCCTGGTCGCGCGGCAGCTCGACCCCGGACGCCGGCGCCGAGAGCAGCACGGCGGTGCGCGGCTCGGCCGACGCGGGCGCGTCCTGGGTGGTGCGGCTGCAGCTCGTCCACGGCGCGGTCACGAGCGCACCGGTGGCGGGCACCGAGTCGGGCGCTCCCGGGATGCCGATCGAGGTGCCGCGGCCGGCGTTGCCGAGGTTCTCCGAGGAGACGGACACGGTCGCGTCGCCGTTGCCGCCGGCCAGCAGCCGCGCGGAGGCGTAGTTGAGGACCGGGTGCAGGACGCCGTCGGCCCCGAGCACGAACCGGGCGCCGGTGCCCTCCTCGACGATCACCTTGCCGCCGGCCAGCCAGTCTTTGCCACCGGAGGGGTTGAGCAGGCCGATGATCCCGAAGACGGCGGTGACGAGCAGCGCGGCCACGAGCCCCAGCACGGTGCCGAGGACGAGCCGGCGGCTGGGCGAGACGGGGTGGTTGGCGTCGGCCGCGACGAGTGCGGAAACGAGCCTGCGGCGGAGGAACTGGTACGCCTGGATCTGGTCCCGCTGCGTCCACACGCGCTGTGCCCCCGGCTGTGTGCGTCGTCCTCCCGAGTGCTCGAGGTTAAGCCGCGCCCGCGGGGGCGGCGAGGGTAATTTTTACGCCCACGCGGTATCCGGGTAACCAGTAGCGTCGCAGACCCGGGGAAAGGGGAGCCCGTGTCCGTCGAAACCGCCGGCGCCGTCCGCCCGGCACCGCCGCGGCCCGCGTCCACGCCGCTGCCCTGGCTGCTGCCGGTCCGGCCGCTGCAGGCCGCGCTGTGGGAGATCGCCGGGATCGCCGTGCTGCTCGCGTGGATGGTCGACGCCGTCTCGCCGCCGCTGCGGATCGGCGTCAGCGTGGCGGCCGGGCTCGTGGTGCTGCTGACGTCGGTGCGCTTCGCCGGGCGGCACCTGGCGGGCTGGGCCCTGACCTGGACGGCGTTCCGGCTGCGGCGCCACGACACGCGCCGCGACAACCCCGATCCGCTGCTGAGCGTGGCCGGGCCGGTGAAGGTGCGCCAGCACGTCGACCGCGCGGGCAACCGCTTCGGCGTCGCCGAGGTCGACGGCGGGTGGAGCGCCCTGGTGCGGCTGACGCAGGGGCCGGAAGCGCCGGGCCCGCTGGTGGAGGCGTTGCGCACGGCGTATCGACGGACCGACGTTCCTCTCGCGTCGGCGCAGCTGCTGACGTGGGCCATCCCGCGCGGCGAGCAGGTGCTGCGGGTCCGCTGGCTGGCGGTCCGCTACCGGCCGGACCTGGCCCCGATCGCGGCGCTGGCCCGTGGTGGCGGCGACCTCGGGGCGTTGCGGAGCACGGCGTCGGCGGCGTTGAGCCTGATGGGGGCGCTGGCCGAGGCGGGGTATCAGAGCACCGTGCTGGAGGCCGGAGAGCTGGCGAAGGAGCTTCGGGTGGCGTTGGGGGTCCAGGGGGCCGCTTCCGGCTCCCCCGACCGGTGGCGCTCGTGGACGTGGGGGGATGCGGCGCAGGTGTGCTTCACGCCGCGGTCGTCCCGGGCGGTGGATTTCTCGGTGCCGGGAGCGGCTTTCACGGCGACTTCGTACACGCTGACCCGGACCGCGGGTGGGCGGGAGAAGGCCGAAGTGACGGTGCGGGTGGGGGCTCGGCCGGGATCCCCGGTGCCGGCGCCGGGCGGGGCGATCCCGCTGCACGGCCGGCACGGCGCCTCGGTGCGGCAGACTCTCCCGCTGGCTTTGGATTCCTGAAGCGACATGAACGACTCTTTCATGTCATCTGGTGGCATGAAAGAGTCGTTCATGTCGTCTCGGAGACCGGAAACTCAGCCGCGGACGGCTTCGTACACCCCCGCGATCATGCCCACGAACGGCACCAGCGAAAGCAGCACCAGGAACTCCGAAACGTCCAGAAGCCTTGACCAGTAAGGCGAACGCAGCCCGCGCGCGACCCGCGACGCGTACGCCAGGCACACCACCGCCGCCAGCACGACCGCGCAGCCCGCCGCGAAGACCACCGTGCGGTTGCCCGATGCCACCAGCCACACCCCGGCGCACACCAGCGAGAGAACGCCGAACCCGACCAAAACCAGACGCTGGACGCGGCCCGCGTACGAGCGGGACCGCAGGATCCACGCCACGCCGAGCAGGGCCGCCAGGCCCGCGTCCCACGGCCCGCCCGCGGACAGCACCACCGACGACGCCAGCACCACCAGGCCCAGGCCCACCAGCAAGCCCGTCAGCACGGCCTGCGCCCGGGACGTCCGGCCGATCATCTCGGTCCCCAGCGACGGCTGCTCGTCCGCGCGGAACGCCGCCATGTCGTCCGGCACCCGGGGCAGCGGCAGCCGGGCCAGGCGCAGCGACAGCATCGGGGCCACCGCCGCCAAAGCCGTGCACAGCACCGCGACCACCGCCGCGGCCGCCACCGGCTTGACGCCCGCCAGCAGCACCACGCCCGTCGTGATCGCGCCGAAGCCCGCCGCGCCCGTGATCGCCACGAACCACGGCAGCCGGTCGGCCACCGAGACCGCCGCCAAGACTCCGTACACCGTCACCGCCGCCAGCCCCGCCGCCAGCGGACCGGCCGACAGCGAGAACAGCGGGTGCGGCGGCAGGATCGACATCCCGGCCAGCAGCGCCACGCCGACCCCGGCGACGGCTCCGGCCGCACCGGCTTCGGCGTCTCCGTACGCACGGCTCAGCGCGCCGCCGCCGAGGAGCAGCACCAGCGCCAGGAGCCCGGTCCCGATCGGCGCCAGCACGCTGCCGGACGCCGCCGCCTGCACCAGCAGCCCGCCGGCCAGCAGCAGCACCACCGCGGCCACCAGCCCGGACCGCCGCGCGACCGACGGGCCCCAGCCACCGGCGGAGTCGGCGACGCTCGCGATCGAGTCGATGACGTCGTCGAACAGCAGCGGACCCCGCGGGCGTTCCCGCGGGGTCAGGTGGAGCACTTCGCCGTCCCGGATCTGGGCCGCCGCGACGCTCAGGCCGAGGGCCAGTGGCGCGCCGCCGAGCCGGGAGAGCACCCAGCCCGGATGCTCGGCCGACGCCTGCCCGGACGCGCCGGCCAGCCGGACCAGCTGCGGCACCAGCTCGGCGAACGTCGACTGCTGCGGCAGCGCGACGTCCACCCGGGCCCTCGGCGTGACCACCGTGACCCGGCGGGTCGTGCCCGTCAAAGCGGCGGCGGTCATCAGACGTTCTTCGCGGCCGAGATCACCGGAGCGAACTTCGCGTTCGACGCCTCGGCGAGCTTCGAGAGCCCCGCGTTCACGGCCTCGAGGACGATCTCCGAGAGGTTCCGGGCGTCGTACTCGCGGATCGCGCGGGGGTCGATGTCGATCGAGGTGAAGCGGCCGTCGCCGCGGAGGGTGACGGTGACCTCGTTCTGCCGCGAGTGCGCCTTGACCTCCATCGCCTCGACCGTGCGCTGGATCCGCTGGACCTCTTCGGTCTGCTTGCGCACCTGTGCCAGCAGCTCGTCCATGTCCGGCACCGCGTACGGATCGGTCACTGTTGCATCCCTTCGTGCTGGCGGACGCGGACACTGCCCACGAACCGCTGGAAACCGGGTGAGAGCCGCCGCGCGGTCGCGGGCGCGGCCGTGCAGGCGAGCTCGAGCACCAGCCGGTCCGCCGGCGTGGGGCCGGGAACCGTCAGGTGCACCTGGGTCTGGATCAGCTCGTCGCCTTCGCCGGTGCGCAGGCGCAGCAGCTGCATGACGCCGGGCGCGACCGGGGCGCCGACGTCGCGGCGGCTCAGCACTTCGAGCCCGGCCAGCGTGCGCGAGAGCCGTTCGACGGCTTCGGCGGCGATGGCGTCGATCGACGTCTCGTCCGGTCGCTGCTGGACGCTGACCGTGATGTTCGGGACGAACTCGCCCGGCGAACCGTCGTGCACGGCGACGAACACCGCGCCCGAGTCGCCCGGGTCGACGGCGGTCCAGCCGTCCGGGATGACGAAGTCCAGGGGAAGGGTCATCACAGCCCCACGTACGAAACTGCGTCGTCCCAAGCGGATCCGACGGCATCGGCGGCATCGTGCGCCGCGGTCCCGACGTAGTCCGCGGCCGCGCCACCGTACTCACCGATGGTGTGGCCGAGCTTCGGCAGGTCGATGTCGATCTTCGCGCCGACCCCGGCGCCGAGGCCGAGTGCCGCCCCCGCCTTGAAGTTGACCTTGAGGTGCCCCGCGTCGTAGACGGCCTGGGCGTCGAGCTGCGCGCCGATGCCGTACTGCAGCGTGCCGTTCGCGCCGACGCCGACCCCGGCGACGTCCGCGGCGACCTCGCCCTCGATCTTGCCGCCGGCGAAGACGTTCGCGTGCGCGCCCACGCCGTGCGCGCCGATGGTGCCGGACGCGCTGGCCTCGCCACCGGCGAACACCGTGCCCTTGGCGTGCGCTCCAGCGACGCCCCAGTCACCCTTGAGCTCGGCCTCTTCCTTCACCGCGGCCAGCTCGGTGTGCCCGGACGCGCCGACGTCCCAGCCCTTCGACGTGATCTTCCCGTCGTACTCCGGGGTGAGCCCGTCCTGCTCGTGCTTGAACTTGTAGTAGGTGATCTCGGTGTTGTTGCCCAGCTTGTCCTTGAGGCTCTCGGGCTTCGGCTGGCCGAACGGCGTGTCCGCCTTCTTCGGCGCGCGAGTGCCCTCCAGGCCGTCCCAGGTGAGCTTCTTCCAGCCCGAGTTCTTGAACCACGACGGCGCGTCCCGCGGCCGCTTGCGCCCGTCGAGCGGGCTGCCGTTGAGCCAGCCCAGCGGACCGAGGGTCTTCTTGCCCAGCTTGTACTCCAGCCGCTGGGTGCCCTCGGGCGGGAACAGCTCGGCGAGCGCCTCGGAGAACTCGTCGACGACCTGGCGGGCAGCCTGGACGCTCTGCTCCCCCAGCTGCCGCGCGGCCTGGATGAACGCGCCGACCGAGGCGGAGTTCACCGCTCGGGCCTGCGCGGTCAGCTGCTGGGCGTACTGGTCGAACTGCGCGAGGACCGAGTCGACGGCCGCCTTCGCCGACTGCACCAGCTGGGCCGCCGTCGAAAGCCGTTTCGCCTGGTCGTCGAGCTTCGTGGCGGCCTCGGTGAGCTCCTTGCCGAGCTCGCCGGCGGCCGTCGCGAACGCGGTGTAGGCGTCGCCGTCCCAGTCCGCGTGCAGCGTCTTGGCGGACTCGTCGATCTCCTTCGCCTTGCCCGAGACCGTCGAAGCCTGGGTGGCGACGCGCTGCGACGCGGCACTCAGCGCACCAGGGTCACCGGTGACCCGTCTCTGGCACTCGACCAGGACCTGCCGGTAGCCGGACAGCACGGAGCTGACCACCCCCGACGCGTCGACGACCCCCGAGCCCGCCATCGGCTAGTTCCCCGCCGCGTCGTAGCCGACGTGCTGGCTGAAGTGCTTGCCGTCGAAGTCCAGGTCGATGTCGAGGTCGAAGTCCTGACCACCCGGAGCCTCCACAGTGGACTCCCCGGTGGTGAGGTTGGTGTGGATGACGACCTCGTCGGCACCCCCCGCCGAAGGCGCGGGAGCCGGGGCGGGCTGGGTGACCGGCGCCGGCTGCGTCGGCACGGTGGCGCCGTTCTGCTGCGCCGGGTCCACGGCGATCCAGCTGTTCGACGGGTCGAGGGCGGTGCCGTTGCCGGTCACCGGCGTGGTCGCCCCGCCGGTGCCGGTGCTGGAACCGCCGCCGGTGGCGAGCGCGGGCGGGGTGTAGTCGGTGAACGAAGGCTGCTGCGGGATCCCCCCGCCGCTCCCGCCCGCCAACGCCTGCTGCCCGGCCGGGCTTGCCACCGACGGCGGGGCCTGGGGCGCCGTGACCGGGGTGTTCCCGATCGACGGCGTCGTCGCGCCCGACGTGCCGGTGTCGTGGTGGAAGAGCTTCTCGATCGCGCCGATGACCTGCGCGAGCTGCGTGACCTGCTGGGCGAGGTCACCCGCGCCGAGCGCCTTGAGCAGCGCGCCGATCGAGGTGATGAACGCCCGCAGCGACGCGCTCGTCGCGGTCGACAAAGCAACCGCCGCGCCGTAGGTCCACGGGTTCGACATCAGCGAGGCGACCGTCGGGTTCACCGCGGCCACCACCGAGCGGTAGGCCTGCTGCGCCGTCTTGATCAGCGTGCCGGACACCCCGAGCAGCTCGGCGCCCTTCTGGACGACGTTGATGATCGTCTCGAGCTGCTTCAGGGAGTCGCCGATCTTCTTCAGCGCCGACTCGCTCGCCGCGCCCGACCAGATCTTGCCGAGCTGGTCGGCGGCCTTGGTGAGCTCGGTGTACATGCTCAGGAACTGCTCGGCCTTCTTGATCAGGTCGACCACGTGCTGCGCGATCTGCTCCGGCTGGCCGGTGACGATCTGCGGCAGGATGGTGATCGGCCCGCCCGAGGACGAGGTCGCGTCCATCGCGCTGGAGTTCGGGAAAGTCAGCATCGGACCTCACAAGGTTCTGTAGTGCCAGACAGGACGATCAGACGACGGAGGCGGGCCGGTAGACGCTGACCTTCGCCAGGCCGCCGATGCGGGCGTCGAGGAGCCCGTGGTTGTACAGGCGGCCGCCGTCGCCGGCGACGCCGATGACCGGCTGGCGGTCGGAGAACAGCAGCGGCTCGACGACCACGACGTCCCCGCTGTGCACGCCGCCGGGAACGTCGGAGAAGGTGCGCGCCGTGCCGGCGTAGACCTCGATGAGCCCGACCCGCGCCTGGTTGTCGGCGTCGCCGGCCAGCCAGTCGTTGAAGTCGGCGACACCGTGGAAGCGCGTGTCGGTGATCGGGTGGTCCCCGAGCCGGCCGAGCTGCGCGTCCCCCAGGTAGCGCAGCACGTTCCCGACCGACGACGGCTCACCGTGGGCGCCCGCGCTGTCGTTGATCGCCAGGGTGGCGAGCTCCGAAGCGTGCGAGCTCCCCCAGATCGACGACGTGGGCGTCGTGGACCCGTCGTGCCCCCCGCCGTAGCCGGCGGCCGCGGCCCGGTCCGCCGCCTGGTAGGCGTCGGCACTGGCCTTGACCAGCCCGTTGACCTGCTGCAGCAGCTGCAGGAGCGTGCGGACGGCGGTGACCTGGCTGGAGTGCAGGGCGGCGTTCGCGGCGGCGACCGCACTGCCGAAGCCCGCGAACGACATCGGCTGCACGACGAGCCGTTCGAGGTCGGCCACGGCGTTGATGCCGTGGGCGATGATGCCGCCGACGTTTCCGACGGACGAGCGCATCGCCTCGGGCTCAGCCCGGTACTCGCCGGCCATGGCTCTCCTTCCGCGGGTGGCTGCTCGGCAGAGCGTAAGTTCGGCCCCGGAAGCGGGCGGACGGCAAAAGTACCCACCGCGGTGTGTCGGTAAGTGGCCAAAATACCGGTCAGAGCCACCTCGATCCGCTGGAGCATTACCTCATGAGCCTCTCGCCAGAGCGCCCGACCGAGATCGTGCTGCAGTCGCCGCCGATGCTCCCGAAGAGCTCGTCCGGCGGGATGATGCAGCTGATGATGTTCCTGCCGATGATGCTCGGCATGGGCGCGATGTCGTTCGTCTACATCGGACGCGACGGCGGCGTGATGACGTACATCTTCGGCGCGCTGTTCATCTGCGCCATGGGTGGCATGGTCGTGATGTCCCTGGGCCGCGGCGGCATGGCGAAGAAGGCGCAGATCAACGACGAGCGCCGCGACTACCAGCGCTATCTGTCCGGCTTGCGGGCCCAGGTCCGGGACATCGCCGACGGCCAGCGCGCCGCGATGGTCGCCGTCCAGCCCGACCCCGCCGACCTCTGGGCCTACGTCGAGAGCGGGAAGCTGTGGGACCGGCGGCGCACCGACGGCCAGTTCGCGCAGGTGCGCGCGGGCACCGGTCCGCAGCGGCTGGCGACACCGCTGAAAGCGCCGCAGACCGTGCCGCTGGAGGACCTGGACCCGGTGTCCTCCACCAGCCTCAAGTACTTCATCCGCACCTACTCGACGGTCGACGGCCTGCCGGTGGCGCTGTCGCTGCGGTCGTTCGCCGCGGTCACCCTGGCCGGGCGGCGCCCGGACGTGCTCGGCCTGGTGCGGGCGCTGCTGTGCCAGCTCGTCACCTTCCACTCCCCCTCGGACCTGCGGGTCGCGCTGTGCGTGCCGGCGGACCGGCAGCACGACTGGGAATGGGCGAAGTGGCTGCCGCACGCGACCGCGGCCGGCGCGACCGACGCCGTCGGCTCCCGGCGCCTGGCCGCCGATTCGGTGGCCGGCTTGGCCGAGCTGCTCGGCGCGGACCTCGGCGAACGCCCGGCGTTCAGCCGGCGCGCGGCGGCCGAGCTCGACCTGCCGCACCTGATCGTCGTCGTCGACGGCGGCAACGCCCACGGCGAGCCCCGGCTGATCGGTGAGGACGGCCGGCTCGGCGTCACCGTGCTCGAGATCGGGCAGGAACACCCGCGGACGTACTCGACCGAGCGGCTGCTGAGCCTGCACACCGACCGCGACTCCCTGGGCATGGTCGTCGGCGACGCCACCGAGCAGAGGCTCGGGTTCCTCGGCCGCCCGGACCTCCTCGACCGCGGCGCCGCCGAAGCGCTGGCCCGGATGCTGACGCCACTGCACACACCGGCCGCCATCGTCGGCGAGAAGCCGATGTCGGCGACGTTCGGGCTGTCCGGGCTGCTCGGCATCGGCGACCCGCGCGACACCGACACCACCGTGACGTGGGCGCCGCGCGCGGCGCGCGACCGGCTGCGGATCCCGCTGGGCATCAACCCGGAGGGCCGGCCGGTGGAACTGGACCTCAAGGAGTCGGCCGAGGGCGGGATGGGCCCGCACGGCCTGGTCATCGGCGCGACCGGGTCCGGCAAGAGCGAGCTGCTGCGGACGCTGGTGACGGCGCTGGCCGTGATGCACTCGTCGGAGACGCTGAACCTGGCGCTGATCGACTTCAAGGGCGGCGCGACCTTCGCCGGGATGACCGGGCTGCCGCACACCTGCGCCGTCATCACGAACCTGTCCGACGACCTCGCGCTGGTCGACCGCATGGCCGACGCGCTCAACGGCGAGCTGCTGCGGCGTCAGGAGCTCCTGCACGCGGCCGGGAACTACGCGTCGGTGCGCGACTACGAGAAGGCGCGCGCGGACGGCGCGGCGCTCGACCCGCTGCCGTCGCTGCTGGTGATCATCGACGAGTTCAGCGAGCTGCTGTCCGCCCGGCCGGAGTTCATCGACCTGTTCGTCGCGATCGGGCGGCTCGGGCGCTCGCTCGGCATCCACCTGCTGCTGGCGTCGCAGCGGCTCGAGGAAGGCCGGCTGCGCGGACTCGATTCGCATCTGTCGTACCGGATCGGCCTGCGGACGTTCTCGGCGTCGGAAAGCCGGACCGTGCTGGGCGTCGCCGACGCCTACCACCTGCCGCCGGTGCCGGGGTCGGCGTACCTCAAGTCCGACACCGACACGCTCATCCGGCTCAAGGCCGCGTACGTCTCCGGGGAGCTGCCGCCGCGCAGCACGGTCGTGCGCGAGGACGGGCAGGAGCTCGGCGTCCTGCCGTTCTCCCTGGCCGCGGTGGAGATCCCGGTGACGACCGAGATCTCGGAAGCCCCGGCCGCGCCGGACGGCACCGGCGAGACGATCATCCACGCGATGCTGTCGCGCCTGGAGGGCCGCGGGCCGGCCGCGCACCAGATCTGGCTGCCGCCGCTGAACGAGCCGCCGACGCTCGAACAGCTCCTGCCGCCGCTGGGCGAGGACGCCGCGCGCGGCCTGTCCCCGCTCGGCTGGGGCGGCAACGGCAAGCTGACGATCCCGGTGGCGCTGGTGGACAAGCCGTTCGAGCAGCGCCGGGACATGCTGTGGGCCGACTTCTCCGGCGCGGGCGGGCACGCGCTGATCGTCGGCGCCCCGCAGAGCGGCAAGTCGACGCTGATGAAGGACATCGCGGGCATGCTCGCGCTGACCCACACCCCGGCCGAGGTGCAGCTGTTCGTGCTGGACATGGGCGGCGGCGCGCTGGCCCCGATCGCCGGCCTGCCGCACACGTCCGGCTACGCCACCCGCCGCGACGCGCAGCGCTGCCGCCGGGTCGTCGCCGAGCTGACGACGCTGCTCGAACAGCGCGAGGAGTTCTTCTCCGCCAACGGGATCGAGTCCATCACGACGTTCCGCCAGCGCCGCGCGGAGTTCATCGAGAGCACCGACGGGCGCGAGTTCGGCGACGTGTTCCTGTTCGTGGACAACTGGACCACGATCCGCCAGGAGTACGAGCAGCTGGAGGAGCAGATCACCGGGCTGGCCGCGCGCGGGCTCGGGTTCGGCATCCACGTGATCGTCTCGCTCAACCAGTGGATCGGCGTCCGCGCGCAGCTGCGCGACGCGATCGGCACGCGCTTCGAGCTGCGCCTCGGCGACCCGATGGACTCCTCAATCGACCGCAAGGTCGCGGTGAACGTCCCGGCCGACCGCCCCGGGCGCGGCATCACGGCGGAGAAGCTGCACTTCCTCGCGGCACTCCCCCGCATCGACGGCGACCAGCGCCCGGAGACGGCCGGCGCGGGCGGCGTCGACCTCGTGCGCCGGATTTCGGAGGCCTGGAAGGGACCGCGCGCGCCCCAGGTCCGGCTGCTGCCGCCCGAGGTGCCGCTGGACACGCTGCCGCCGGCGCCTTCTCGCCAGGTCACTTTGGGTATCGCGGAATCGACGTTGCGGCCGGTGTACCTGGACTTCGCGGCGGACCCGCACTTCGTGGCCTTCGGCGACGTCGAGTCCGGCAAGTCTTCGCTGCTGCGTGCGGTGGCTCAGGGCATCACGTCGGCGTACACCCCGGACGAGGCGGCGATCATCGTCGCGGACTACCGCCGCGGCCTGCTCGGCGCGGTGCCGGAGGCGCACCTGCTGGGCTACGCCGGCGCCGAGGGCAAGCTCACAGAGCTGGTCACCGAGTGCGCTCAGGCCATGCGCAACCGGCTGCCTGGTCCCTCGGTGACGCCGGAGCAGCTTCGCAACCGCTCTTGGTGGCGGGGGCCGGAGCTTTTCGTCCTCGTGGACGACTACGAGCTGGTGGCCACCGTGGGGCGGAATCCGTTGCAGCCGTTGCTTGAGTTCCTTCCGCAGGCTCGGGACATCGGTTTGCACGTGATCATCGTTCGGGGTTCCGGTGGGGCTGGGCGGGCCTTGTTCGAGCCTGTTCTGCAGCGGCTGCGGGAGCTGGGGTCGCCGGGTCTCATCATGTCGGGTACCAAGGATGAGGGCGCGTTGCTGGCGGATGTGAAGCCTTCGCCGCAGCCGCCTGGGCGGGGGACTCTTGTTTCGCGGCGGCATGGGACTGGGCTTGTTCAGGTCGCTTGGACTAAGCCTGTTGATTCATAAGGGTTTTACTGATGCGGCTTCGCCGGGGCGTGGGAAATCGGCGCTTCGTGTTGTTGCTTGCCGCTCGGTGCGGGAGCGCCGATTCCCCACGCAACGGTGCCCCTGCCGC
>NZ_JBEZHS010000041.1:0-83818 GCF_040650695.1 Amycolatopsis sp. NPDC048633 | reverse complement strand
GTCCACGACGCGACGTCCGTCTTGACCATGGCGGTCAGGTCCTCGCCGACGCTGCCCAGCTCGGTGGCGACGTTCTTCCACGTCTCCGACTGGGCGGCGATCTCGTCGGCGTTGCCGGTCAGGCCGTTGAGCGCTTCCTTGAGCGGGCCGACGTGTTCGATCAGCCAGCCGACCCCGGCGGCGAGGATCGCCCCGAACGGGTCCATGGCCATCGACAGCGCGTCCAGGGCGGTACCGACCGCGCCCATCGCGACCGAGGCCCAGTCGCCGCTCTCGATGGCCGACTTCAGGTCGGCCGCCGACTCCAGCAGCGAAATCCCGGAGTACGCCTTGGTCGAGTCCTTGGTCTCCGCGACCAGCGGGTTGCCCACTTCGCGACCTTCCTGACGCCCCGGCGAACTTTTATCAAACTTTCAAGCAAGCCTGGCCGAAAACTAGCAGCGGAGGGGCGGACCGGGAACCGCCTGCCCGAAAATCCGGTGATCCCTGTCCCGGGCGGGCAATGTCACCGCACGGGCCGGCCGTCCAGGAAGAAACCGCCGGTCGGGCCGTCGGCGGGCAGGGTCGCGGCCCAGGCGACGCCGAGCGCGGCCTCCGCGGGCGAGCGGTCGTCGGGGTCGTCGCCGCGCTCGGGGTGAGTGGCGACCGAGCCGGGGTCGACGGCGTTGACGAGGATGCCGGTGCCGCGCAGCTCGGCGGCCAGCGACGCGGTCAGCGCGTTGAGCGCGTACTTGGCCAGCGCGTAGCCGGGCGACCGGACGCCCTGGGCGAGGCCGGCCCCCGCGGCGATCTGCGTGGCGGCGGCGCTGGAGACGTTGACGATCCGGGCCGCGGGGGCGGCGCGCAGCAGCGGCAGGCAGGCCTGGACGACGGCCCAGGCGCCGAGGACGACGACCGTGTACGAGGTGCGGGCCTCGGTCAGGTCGGCGTCGAACAGGGACGTCGTGGCGAAGTCGGGCATGGAGGCGGCGTTGTTGACCAACACGTCGAGCCGGCCGGCGGTGGTGCGGACGGACTCGGCGCAGGCCGTGACGCCGGCCGGGTCGGTGATGTCGAGCCGCACCGCGTCCGCCGAGAGTCCTTCGGCGACGAGCTTCGCGGCCAGCGCGCGCGTCCGGTCGAGGTCCCGGCCGGCGAGAACGGCGTGGTAGCCGCGGGTGGCGAGCTCACGGGCGATGGCGAAACCGAGGCCCTGCGGCCGGCTCGCGCCGGTGACGAGGGCGACCTTGTTTTCGTTCATGACACCTACTGTAGGGAGTCCCTACAATTGTGCCAACCCGCTTTTTCCCGGTAGGGTCGTGGCCATGACCGACCGCCCCCGGGCGCTGCTGCGCTGGCCCACCTACCTGATGGGGCGGCTGCACCGCGCCGGTGTCGGCCGGATCGACGAGGCGCTGGCCGGAACCGAGGTGGCCCTGCGCGACTACTACGTCCTGGTCTGCGTCGGCGAGTTCGGCCCGCTGGCCCAGCAGCGCGTCGCCGACCGGCTCGGCCTGGACCGCAGCGACCTGGTGAAGGTGCTCGACCGCCTCGAGACCGCGGGCCTGGTGCTGCGGGAACGCGACACCGAGGACCGGCGCCGGCACGTCCTCACCCTGACCGAGGACGGCCGCGCCGCGGTCGCGAAGGTCGACGACGTCTCGGCCGCGGTCACCGGCGAGCTGCTCTCCGAGCTGAGCTCGGCGGAGCAGGAGACCCTGCACCGGTTGCTGCTCAAAGCTTCCGGAGAGCCGCCCGCCTGACGCCGTCAGCCGTTCTTGATTTTGGCGCGACGAGCCTCTGCGGCGTCGCGGCGCTCTTCGAAGCGGGCCGCCTGGGCGTCGAGGGTCTTGAGGAAGGCGGCCAGCTCGTCGCGGGCGGCTTCGCCCTCCGGGCCGAGGCCGGTCAGGTCGAAGATCTTCCAGTAGCGCAGCAACGGCTGGACGACGTCGTCGTGGTGGATGCGCAGGTCGTAGATGCCGGCCTTGGCGATCAGCGCCGCCTTGCGGGCGAAGCTCGGGATCACCGCACCCGGCATCTCGAACGACACGACCTCGTCGGTGATCGCGCGCATCATGGCGTCGGGGGAGATCTCCAGCGAGGCCTTCACCAGGTTGCGGTAGAACACCATGTGCAGGTTCTCGTCCGTGGACACCCGGGCCAGCAGCCGCTCGGCCAGCGGGTCCTGGGTGTAGCGGCCGGTGTTGCGGTGCGAGATCCGGGTGGCCAGCTCCTGGAACGAGACGTACGCGCAGACGTGGAGCAGCGGCTTGTCGCCGGTCTCGTAGCCCGCCTGCATCGTCTCCATCCGCATGCGCTCCAGCTCGACGGGGTCGACGGCGCGGGTGACCAGCAGGTAGTCGCGGATGCAGATGCCGTGGCGGCCCTCTTCGGCCGTCCAGCGGTGCACCCAGGTGCCCCACGCGCCGTCGCGGCCGAAGGCGCGCTCGATCTCGCGGTGGTAGCTGGGCAGGTTGTCCTCGGTGAGGAGGTTGACCTCCAGGGCCGTCCGCGCGATCGGGGTGACCCGGGACTGCTCGGGGTCCCAAGCCTCACCGCCGAGCTCGGCGAAGTCGCGTCCCTGGCTCCAGGGGACGTACTCGTGCGGCATCCACTCCTGGGCGATGGCGAGGTGCCGGTTGAGGTTCTCTTCGACCGTCCCTTCCAGCTCGTACAACAGGCGCGTGCTTTCGGGAACCGGCATGGGGACGTCCTTCCGTACCCTACGCAACCGTAACTTACGGTGCCGTAGGTAACGATAACGGACGGAGACCCCGCCGAGTTTCCGCAGCGGCGGGTTTGTGACGCAGTCGACCGCCGGCGGTCCCGGCTGCCAGACTGCGGCAGCATGACCGGACGGGAGTGGGGGAAGGCAGGCCGGCGGGCGGTGCGGGACGCCGTCGGCCCGCGCGCGCTGCCCCGGGTCGTGGCGCGCTCGCCCGCGCTCCGCCGGCTGCGGGCCGTCGCGGTGACGGGACTCGGGTTGTGGGCCGGGTTCGTCGCGTTGCTGACGGCGCCCCGGGAAGCCGGCGGCCCGCTCGCGGTGCTCGTCGCGGTCCTGGTCGTGGTCCCCGCCTTGACCGCGCTCCGGTCGCCGATGTGGGCGTGGCGGCTGCTCGTCGTGCTGGTCGTGCTCACCCCGGTGCTCATCCCCGGCACGACCCGGCTGTGGGGCTGGCCGTGGTCGCCCGGCCTGGCCCTGACGGCCGCGCTCGTCCTGTTCGTCGTCGCGACCGCCCACGAGCAGGCGGTCCTGTTCGTCGTCGCCGCGGTCACGAGCCTCGCGATGGCGTGCTGGGTCGGTGACGTGCGCGACCTGGCGCTGCTGGTGGCCATGGTGACCGTGGTGCTGGTCGTCGGCAACGCGGTGCGCCAGCGGCGGGTCGCCGAACGCGACAGCGCCGAGCAGCACCGGCGAAGGGCCGAAGAGGCGGCCAGGACCGCGGTGCTGGAGGAACGCGCGAGGATCGCCCGGGAGCTGCACGACGTCGTCGCGCACCACATGTCCGTCCTCGCCGTGCGCGCCGACTCCGCGCGCTACCGCTTCGACGCCCTGCCGGCCGACGTCGCCACCGAGTTCGCCGAACTGACCGAGACGGCGCGCAGCGGCATGACGGAGATGCGCCGCCTGCTCGGCGTGCTGCGCACCGAAGACGGGGCCGGCCCGGACACGGTGCCCCAGCCGCACGCGACGTCGGTGACCGGGCTGGTGGACCGCGTCCGCGCGCTCGGCACCCCGTGTGACGTCCGGATCCGCGGTGCCTTCGACCGGGTGCCCGCCGGGGTGGGGCTGTCGGTGTACCGCATCGTGCAGGAGGCGCTGAGCAACGCCGTCCGGCACGCGCCCGGCGCCCGGATCGACGTGGACGTGCTCGTCGAGGCCGGCTCGGTGCGCGCGGTGGTGCGCAACGCGCCCGGCGGCGCGGGGGCGGCCGGCGACGGGACCGGGCACGGCCTGATCGGGATGCGGGAACGCGCGGCGATGCTGGATGGGACGCTGGTGACGGGCCCGACCGCGGACGGCGGGTTCGAAGTCGCGGTGCAGCTGCCGCTCGGCCCGGAGGAGGACCGGTGATTTCGGTGGTGATCGCCGACGACCAGACCATGGTCCGGCAGAGTTTCCGGGCCGTCCTCGCCGCGCAGGACGACATCCGCGTGCTCGGGGAGGCCGCGAACGGCGTCGAGGCGATCGCGCGCTGCGCCGAGCTCCGGCCGGACGTCGTGCTGATGGACGTGCGGATGCCGGAGCTGGACGGGCTGGCGGCCGCTCGGCACATCCTGGCCGGGCCCGGCGGCGCGACCCGGGTGCTGATGCTGACGACCTTCGACGCCGACGAATACGTCTTCGGCGCGCTGCAGGCGGGTGCCAGCGGCTTCCTGCTCAAGGACGCGCCCCTGGACGACCTGGTCACGGCGGTGCGGGTGGTGTCGGCGGGCAACTCGCTGTTCGCGCCGTCGGTGACCCGGAAGCTGATCGGGGAGTTCGCCGCCCGCGGCGAGCGCGACGTCGCCGGTGCCAGGGCGAAGATCGACCGGCTGACCGACCGCGAGACCGAGGTCCTGCGGCTGGTGGGGCGGGGTTTGTCGAACACCGAAATCGCGGAGACGCTGGTGATCGCCGAGCAGACCGCCAAGACGCACGTCAGCCGGGTGTTCGGGAAGCTGGGGGTCCGCGACCGGGCCCAGGCGGTCGTCGCCGCCTACGAGGCCCGGCTCGTGGTGCCGGGCCAGTGATACCCCGGTAGCACCCCGCGGGCCGGAAACAGTACCGCCGCACGACGACTTCCCGCGCCGTCCCGGCCATCGTGGCGACCATGAAGATCGTGCTCCGCCCGGGTGCCGCCGTCGCGGTGGCCGCGGTGTCCCTCGCCGCCGTGGCGGTGCTCTGGTGGCTGCTCGACCGTCCACTGGGGATCGATTCCGCGGTGTACCGCGCGGCGGGGTTCGCCGTGTCGCACGGTGAGCCGCTCTACGCGCCGCTGTCGGACCTGCCCGGGTGGGCGCCGGAGCTGCCGTTCACGTACCCGCCGTTCGCGGCGCTGGTCTTCGTGCCGCTGGTGGCCCTGCCGGCGCAGTTGTGCTGGGGTCTCGTCGCCGTGGCTGCGCCCTTCGCGGTGTTCCTGGTGCTGCGCGAGTTCACGGACCGCTGGTGGCTGGTGCTCGTGGCGTTCGGCCTGCAGCCCGTGTGGCAGTCCGTCGGGCTGGGGCAGCTGAACCTGGTGCTGATGGCCATGGTGGTGATCGACGTCCTGCGCCTGCGCGGTTCCCGGTTCGGCGGTGTGCTCATCGGGCTCGCGGCGGCGGTCAAGCTGGTGCCGTTGATCTTCATCGGGCACCTGCTGCTGACCGGCCGCCGTGCCGACGCGGCGCGCGCGGCCGGGACGTTCGCCGCCGCGAGCACGCTCGGCGCGGTGCTGCTCCCGGGCGACTCGGTGCGGTACTGGACGTCGGCGGTCTACAGTGGACACTTCGCGGAGATGAAGGCGTGGGTGGGCAACCAGTCGTGGTCCGGGTTCCTGGCGCGGACGTGGCCGGAGTGGCCCTGGCTGCTCGGGTTCGCCGTCGTGTTCGGGGGCGTGGCCGTGCTGCTGGTCCGGTGGCGGCACCGGGCGGGCGACGACGGCGGCGCGCTCCTGGTCACGGCCGGGTGCGCGCTGGTGGTCAGCCCGATCTCGTGGACGCACCACTGGGTCTGGATCGTGCCCGCGCTCGGCTGGCTGCTCGCGGCCGAGCGCTTGCGGAGTGCGGCGGCGCTGGCGATCCTCTTCACCGGCTGGACCGTGGCGGTGGTGCCCGGCGGGCAGGGCCGCGAACGCCACTGGACGGTGTGGCAGGCGCTCGCGGGCAACGCGTACCTGCTCACGGCGCTGGCGGCGGGGCTGTTCCTGCTCGCCAGACTGGCCCGGTCGGCGGGCGGCCGGTATGCGGCCGCCCGCCGGAGGAAGGTCTCGGGCGCGGGTGTGTCCGGCTGAGTCGCCCGCGGTCAGGTGCGGAGCAGGCCGGTGAGCTCCGTGAGGTCGCCGAGCTTGGCGGCCGCCCGCCCGCCCGAGGCGGACCTCGGATGCGAGCGTTCGCGGCCGAGGGAGTCGCCTGCGGTCAGGTGCGCAGCAGGCCGGTCAGTTCCGAGAGGTCGCCCAGCTCGGCGAGGCCGTACGTCAGCTCCGTGATCCGTGCGCTGACCTCGGCCGGGAGGACCCGGGCCGCGTTCAGGCGGAACTTTGTCGCCAGCTCGTCCGCCGACAGCGGGTTCTGCGGCCCGCCGCGGTTGGCGTCGACGCGTTCCTCCAGTTCACGGCCGTCCTTCAGGCGCGCGCGCAGGACTGCGGGGAACTGGTGGGGGAAGATCTCGTCGCACCGGGCGTCCGGGACGCAGTGGACCTTCGTCGCCAGCTCCAACCGTGCGGGGTCCGCCGCTGCTTCGTCGGTGAAGTCGTCGTGGAAGACGCCGAGGCCCCCGCCGCCCAGCAAGCCGGCCGCCACCGTGTACGGGCCCGAGAACGCCGCGTGGTAGCCGGACTTCGGCCGGGTCTTGTCCTCGCGCGGCTCGGCGATCGTGCGCAGCACCGCCGTCGGCGCGCCCAGTTCGAGGTGCTCGATCTCGGCCGGGTCGACACCCCGGGAACGCAGCCGCCGCGCCGCGTCGATGCCCGCGTGCGTGAAGTGGTTGCAAGGGTAGGGCTTGAAGAAGATACCCGGCAGTTCCCATCGCTCGCCCAGGCCGTCGACGATCGCGTCCACATCGGACTGGTCACCGCAGAAAGCCTGCAGCAGCCCGAACCGACCTTCCAGGACCGTGGGCGGGCCGGTGATGCCGTGGCGTGCCATGCCGGCCGCCGTCACCGCACCGTGGGCCGCCCAACCGCAGTGGATCCGCTTCACCGTGCCGCCGGTGCGGTTCGCCTCCAGCAGGCCCGAGCCCATGCTGGCCGCGATGCCGATCGCGTCGGCGATGCCCTCGGCGTCCACATCGGACAGCATCGCCGCGGCCGCCGCCGCGCCGAGGGCGCCGCAGATCGCGGTCGCGTGCAGGCCGCGTTCGAAGAACACCGAGTTGCCCAGTTCCTCGTCGTAGCCCGCCATCCCGAGCCGCACGGTGATCTCGACGCCGACGCCGATCGCGTCCAGCAGCTGGGCGCCGGTCGCGCCGCGGGATTCCGCGACGGCGAGCGCGGCCGGCACCACCGACGCCGACGGGTGCAGTACCGAGGGCAGGTGCGTGTCGTCGAAGTCGAGCGAGTGCGCGAGGGTGCCGTTCAGCAGGGCCGCGCTCGGCTCGGGCAGCCGGTCGCCGGTGCCGATCGCCGTCGCCCGGCCGGTGCCGCCCCACTCTCGCACCAGCGCGCCGACGGCCGCCGCGGGACGCTCCGAAGTGGCGGCCAGGCTGTTGCCGAAGACGTCGAGGACGCGCCGCGCGGCGTCGTCGCGCAGTTCCGGGGGCAGGCCCTTGGCTCGCACCGACGTCGCGAACGCGGCCAGCTGCTGCACGATCGTGGCGGTCATGCGCTCACCGCCGCGAGGGGACGCACGGGGGAGCCGGTGCCGCCGACGATCCGCAGCGGCGCCAGCACGAACGCGAACTCGTGCACGCCTTCGACCGCGACGGCCTCCAGGTTCAGGTGCTCCATGATGAAGATGCCCGACTCCACCAGCAGGATCCGGTGCACCGGCAGCACGGCGTGCCCGGCCCCGGCGGGGATCTGCTCGTAGGCCGTGGTGTCCGCGCCGGTCGCGACGACGCCCCGCGCGGCCAGCCATTCCGCCGCCGACGTGGTCGCGCCGGGGACGCCGGTCTCCTTGCCCATGTACGTCGTGGGATTGTCGAAGTTCCGCGCCCAGCCGGTGCGGATCAGCGCGACGTCGCCGGCGCCCGGCTCGGTGCCGGCCCGCTTCGCCGCCGCGTCCAGGTCGTCGGCCGTGACGCCGTACCCCGGCTCCAGGGTGGGGACGTCGTGCACGGCAGCCACGTCCAGGAGCACCGCGCGCCGCAGCAGGCCGGGCAGGTTCTCCGCGCCGTGCGTGCGGAACACGCCGCCCTGCTGGGCTTCGGCGGCGTCGACGTCGCCGTGCAGCTTGCCGTCGTGGCTGACGTGCGACAACGCGTCGATGTGGGTGCCGACGTGCCCGCCGGTCACGATGATCTCGTTGGCGGCCGACCCGCCGTCCGGGCGGCGCATGTCGCCGTGGCGGCGGATCAGCGTCATCCGGAACCCGGGGTGGTTCGGCGAGCAGGGCATGTCGGTGAAGAACGGCTGCCCGAGCTCGATCAGCCGGACCCCGCCGGCGATCGCCGACAGCAGCGGATCCTGGGGACGTGTCATGAGTGCTGGCCTTCCTTTTCTGCGGACCCCGCGAGCGCGAGCACCCAGCGGGCACGCGCGACGATCGCGGCGTCGACGAACTGTCCGTTGTGGTCGATCCAGGCGGCCGACTCGTCCGTCGAAAGCCGGTCGAGCAGCTCGCTCGCCCACGCCGTCTCGGCCGGATCGGGCGCGAAAGCCTCGTGCACCACGGGAATCTGGACGGGGTGGATCACCGACCGGCCGAAGAACCCGGCGCGGCGGCCGGCTTCGGTGCTGGTGCGCAGGCCGTCGAGGTCGCGCACCGCGGTCCACACGCTCTGCACCGGGCTCGGCAGCCCGGCCGCCCGCGCGGCGACGACCACCCGGGACCGCGGCCAGGTCAGCGCGTCCCCACCGGCGACCCGCAGGTCCGCGGCGAGGTCGGCTTCGCCGAGCGAGATCCCGGCGACGAGTGGGTGCGCGGTGGCCAGCACCAAGGCGTTCTCCACGCCCAGCGCCGATTCCAGCACCGGGTACACCGGCACACCGAGCGCGTCGGCGACCCGCCGCAGCTCGCCCGGGTCCTCGCACTTGGGCACGCGCACACCGGCCGGGGCAAGCGGCGCCAACGCCGCGATGTCGGCCTCACCGGCCGGGGTGCCCGGCGCGTTGATCCGGACGAACGCGGTCGCGCCGTCGCCCAACGCGTCCAGCACCCCTCGACGGGCGTCGTCCTTCGCGGCCGCGGCGACGGCGTCCTCGAGGTCGATGATCACGGCGTCCGCCGGGCCGGCCAGGGCCTTCGTGATCCGGTCCGGCCGGTCACCCGGGACGTAGAGCCAGCTGCGCATCACTTGATGACGCCTTTTTCGCGCAGCGCGGCCAGTTCCGGCTCGCCGAGGCCGTAGCGGCCGAGGACTTCGGCGGTGTGCGCGCCGAGCGGCGCCCCGGCCGAGGTGAGCTGCCCGGGGGTCTCCGACAGCCGGAACAGCACGTTCTGCATCTTCACCGGCCCGAGTTCGTCGTCCTCCACGGTCGCGATGCTGTTCAGCGCGGCGAACTGCGGGTCGGTCATGACGTCGGCGGCGGTGTAGATCGGCGCGACGGCGGCCTGGGCCTCCTCGAACGCCTTCACGACGTCATCGCGGTCGCGGTCGGCGATCCACGACCCGACGGCGTCGTCGAGCAGGTCAGCGTGCTGCGCGCGCTCCGAGCCGGACGCGAACCACGGCTCGTCGATCAGCTCCGGGCGCCCGACCAGCCGCATCACGCGCTCGGCGATCGACTGGGCGCTGGTGGAGATGGCGACCCAGCTGCCGTCGCGGGTGCGGTAGGTGTTGCGCGGCGCGTTGTTCGTGGAGCGGTTGCCGGTGCGCGGCTGCAGCGTGCCGAGCTGGTCGTAGGCGATGATCTGCGGCCCGAGCAGGGTGAGGATCGGCTCGATGATGGCCAGGTCGACGACCTGCCCGCGACCGGTCTGGTCCCGCGCCCGCAGCGCGGTCATCACGGCGTACGCGGTGGTCAGCGCGGCGATCCCGTCGGCGAGGCCGAACGGCGGCAGCGTCGGCGGGCCGTCCGGTTCGCCGGTGATCGCGGCGAACCCGCTCATCGCCTCGGCGAGCGTGCCGAAGCCGGGCCGCTTGGCGTAGGGGCCGATCTGCCCGAAGCCGGTGACGCGGGTGAGCACCAGGCCGGGGTTGATCTCGCGCAGCACGTCGTAGCCGAGGCCCCAGCGCTCCAGCGTGCCGGGGCGGAAGTTCTCGACGACGACGTCGGCGTCGGCCACGAGCTTCTTGAAGATTTCCTGGCCCTCGGGGGAGCCGAGGTAGAGGGTGATCGCCTTCTTGCCGCGGCCGAGCATCTTCCACCAGAGGCCGACGCCGTCGCGCTGCGCGCCGTGGCTGCGGACGGGGTCGCCCTTCGGGTGCTCGATCTTGATCACCTCGGCGCCGAAGTCGCCCAGCAGCGTCGCGGCCAGCGGGCCGGCGAACAGGGTGGCGGTGTCGAGCACCCGGATCCCGGACAAAGCGCCCGTCATGGGGCTTACCTGCCTTTCTCGTCCGGCGACCCAAGAATCGCTGCTTGTTTCGCCGGGGGGAACAGCTGTGAACGTCGTGTTTCGTGGTGACGTCTCTCCGTGTTCTCCAAGTTCGCACTGATCACGCGTGTCCGTCAAGTTATGCGCAGATGTTGACCTGACGTTGGGCCGAGTGTCACGATGGCCGACAACAAATCTGGCGTTTCGCTTAGCGGAACGACAGCCCTTCCAGTGGGAAGAGGTGACATGTCCGCACGAATGCTCGTCGCGGGGCTCGGCGCGGTTGCCCTGCTCGTGACCGGGTGCGGGGGATCGGCCCCGATGGGGGCCGGGGGCGCGGCCGCGGGCCGGGACGAGGGTCCGGTGAAGATCGGCGCGCTGCACCCGGTCAGCGGGTCGAACGCCGTCGACGGCCTGCAGATGCGCCGCGGTGCGCAGCTGGCGGTCGACGCGATCAACGCGGCCGGCGGCATCAAGTCGCTCGGCGGCCGCAAGGTCGAGCTGGTCACCGGCGACACCCAGGGCAAGGCCGACATCGGGCAGAGCGAGGCCCAGCGGCTGATCTCGGCCGGCGCGGTCAGCCTGGTGGGCACCTACCAGAGCGCCGTGAGCACCAACGTCGCCGTCGTGGCCGAACGCAACCGGGTCCCGTTCGTCATGGACGTGACCGCCTCGGACGCGATCTTCTCCCACGGCTACAGGTACTCGTTCCGCGTGCAGCCCGGCAGCAAGGCGATCGCCACGGCCGCGGCCCAGTACCTGAAAGCGGTTTCGGACCAGGCGGGCAAACCCGTCCGCAAGGTCGCGTTCCTGCACGAGCAGAGCGACTTCGGCAGCGGCGCGGCCGACGCCTTCACCGCGGCGGCGAAACAGCTCGGCATCGGGATCGGCCCGAACATCAGCTACGACGCCACCACCGTCAGCGACCTGACCGCCCAGGTCACGCAGGTCAAGGCGTCGGGGGCGGACGTCCTGGCGGTCGCCGGCTACTACCGCGACAGCCTCCTGGCGGCCAAGGCGATCGCCTCGGTGAAACCGGACCTCAACGCGGTCTGGGGCGTCTCGAACGGCGCGTACGACCAGCCGAAGTTCGTCGCCGACGCCGGCGCGCTCGGCAACCTGTACTTCAGCGCCAACTACCACTACGACGCGACCAACCCCGAGACCGTCACGCTGCGCGAGAAGTACCAGAAGCAGTACGGCGACCCGATGCGCACCGGCGCAGTCCTGTCCTACGACGCGGTCCAGGTGATCGCGCACGGGGTCGAGCAGGCCGCGAGCACCGACCCGGAGAAGGTGCGGGACGCGATCGCCGGCGCGCAGGTCGCGCCGCTGACCGTCGGCCGCGGCCAGATCCAGTTCGCCCCCAACGGCGACAACCGCAACGCCTTCCCGGTGCTGATGCAGGTCCGGGACGGGCGGGTCCAGCAGGTGTATCCCCCCGAAAAAGCCGAATCCCGGCCCGACTACAGGGTGGCGTGGCGACCATGACCGAACTCGACACCGGGGCGCCCGTCGTCCCCGAAACCGCACCACCGGACCGGAAGGCCAAAGCGGACAAGGGTTTCCTCGGCCGCGCGGGCATCGTGGCCGCCGTCCTCGTCGTCGCGATCGTGCTCGCGCTGGTGCAGTCCGGCAGCGGCCTGGTGGTCTGGCAGTCGGTGGTCACCGGCATCCTGACCGGCGGGCTCTACGGCCTGATCGCGATGGGCCTGACGCTGATCTTCGGCGTCCTCGACATCGTGAACTTCGCCCACGGCGCGTTCCTCGCGGTGGCGATGTTCATTTCCTTCGGCATGGTCCAGGCCACCGGGCTCCACCCGTACCTGACGCTCGTCGTCGCCGTCCCCGTGTTGTTCCTGCTCGGCGCGGCGGTGCACCGCGGGCTGCTGTCCGGGGCGGGCGGCCGGTCGCTGGAGAACCAGCTGCTCATCACGCTCGGTTTGTCGCTGCTGCTGGAGAACGGGCTGCTGATGTTCTTCGGCGCCGAGCCGAAGACGATCGCGCTGCCCGGTGACTTCCAGTTCCCGTTGCTGGGCGCGGTCGTCGCCGGTTCGCGGCTGTACGCGTTCCTCGGCGCCATCGTGCTCGGCGGGCTGCTGTTCTGGCTGTTGCGGCGCACCCGGCTGGGCACGGCGATCCGCGCGGTCGCCGCCAACGCGTCCGGCGCGGCACTGGTCGGCATCAACGTCCGCCGGATGCACACGCTGACCTTCGCCATCGGCACGGCGTGCGCAGGGGCCGCGGCGGTGCTCGCCGGCCCGCTCGTCACCGTGACCCCGACGCTGGGGGAGCAGTTCAACATCACGGCGTTCGTGGTCGTGGTGCTGGGCGGGATGGGCAACGTCGTCGGCGCGCTCGTCGGCGGCCTGCTGATCGGGCTGGTCGAGCAGCTCACCACGATCTACCTCGGCGGCCAGAGCTCCCTGCTCGGCGTCTTCGTGGTGTTCGTGCTGGTGCTCTTCCTCCGTCCGCAGGGTTTGTTCGGGAGGCGCGCATGAGCACGATCACGATCGCCGCGCCGAGCAACTCGGACGTCGTCAAAGCACCGTCGCTGCGGCCGCAGAACCGGCAGTTCGCGATCCTCGCCATCCTCGTGGTGGTCGCGATCCCGCTGCCGCTGATCCTGCCCGCCGCACAGGGCGCGGTCGCCGTCCGGATCCTGATCTTCCTGCTGATGGCCGTCGGCTGGAACATCATGAGCGGCTTCGGCGGGATGTTCAGCTTCGGCCACGCCGCCTACTTCGGTCTCGGCGCCTACACCAGCGCGTACCTGCTGGTGAAGCACAACGTGTCGCCGTGGATCGGGATGCTGGCCGGGATGGTGGTGGCCGCCGCGGTCGCGGTCGTCATCGGCTTCTTCTCCTTCCGCTACAAGCTCCAAGGCGCCTACTTCGCGCTGGCGACGTTCGCGTTCGCGGAGATGCTGCGGCTGATCGTCACGAGCAGCGCGTTCGCCAACAAGTCCGTCGGCTACAGCGTGCCGCTGATCCAGGGCTCGTCGCTGTGGCAGATCCAGTTCCCGGCCGACTCGCCCGCGTACTTCTGGGTGGCGCTGTTCCTGGCCGGGGCGGCGGTCGCGATCAGCATCGGCTTCCTGCACTCCCGCGCCGGCCGGTACGTCACGGCGATCCGCGACGACGAGCTGGCGGCGGCGTCGCTGGGTGCCCCGGTGTTGCGGCACAAGCTGATGACGGTCGCGCTGTCGGCCGCGATCACCGCCGTGGCGGGCGCGTTCTACACGCAGTACTACCTTTTCGTGAACCCCGATCTCGGGTTCGGCTCGGCCATCTCGATCCAGGCGATCGTGCCCGTCGTGATCGGCGGCATCGGCACGGTGTGGGGCCCGGTGGTCGGCGCGATCATCATCGGCTCGCTCACCGACGTCACGGCGACGCTGCTGCGCACCCCACCGGGGTTCCTGGGCTTCCTGCAGGGTCGCAGCGGCCTGGACGTCGTGTTGTACGCCGTGCTGGTGATCCTCATCGTGCGGTTGTTACCGAAGGGGATCGTCGGAACTCTCGCTGCGAGGTGGCGTCGATGAGCATCGTGGAAGTCACCGGTGTCGGCAAGGCGTTCCGCGGTGTGCACGCACTGTCCGATGTGGACCTCGAAGTCGCCGAGGGCGAGATCCTCGGCGTCATCGGGCCCAACGGCGCGGGCAAGACCACGCTGTTCAACGTGATCTCCGGGGCGCTGTCCCCGGACACCGGCCGGGTGCGGCTGGCGGGCGACGACGTCACCGGCCGCGCCCCCGACCGGATCGCGCGGGCCGGGATGGTGCGCACGTTCCAGCTGATGCGGCCGTTCGCGAGCATGTCGGTGGCGCAGAACGTCAGCCTCGCCGCGCAACACCACCGGCTGAGCGCGAAAGCCTTGCGGGAGCACGCGCTCGACGTCGTCGAGCGGGTCGGGCTCGGACCGTGGGCCCACCGCGCCGCGACCGACCTGCCGACCGCCGGGCTCAAGCGGCTCGAACTGGCGCGGGCGCTCTCGACGCGACCGAAGGTCCTGCTGCTCGACGAGGTCCTGGCCGGGCTGGTCCCGGCCGAGCGCGAGCCGGTGCTCGACCTGCTCGCCACGCTGCGCGAGCAGGAGGGCGTCACGCTGGTGTTCATCGAGCACATCATGGCCGCGGTGATGCGGCTGGCCGACCGGGTGCTCGTGCTCGACCAGGGCCGCGTGCTGGCCGTCGGCTCGCCCGAAGAGGTCACCAGCGACCCGCGGGTCATCGACGCCTACCTGGGTGAGGAGCCGACCCATGCTGACGCTTGAGAAGGTGTGCGCCGGGTACGGCCGGATGCGGATCCTGCACGACGTCGACCTGCGCCTCGACGCCGGCGAGATCGTCGCGCTGGTCGGCGCCAACGGCGCGGGCAAGACGACGACGTTGCGCAGCATCTGCGGCCAGCTCAAGCCGCTGTCGGGCACCATCACGCTCGACGGCACGCCGACCGCCGGCCGCCGCCCGGACGAGCTGGTACGCGACGGCCTGGTGCACGTACCCGAAGACCGGGCGCTGTTCGGCACGCTCACCGTCGAGGAGAACCTGCGGATGGGCGCGTGGACGCGCACGTCCGAGCAGGCCGCGAAGTCGCTGAACGAGGTCTACGAGCTGTTCCCGGTGCTCGCCGAGCGCCGGGCGCAGGTCGCGCAGACGTTCAGCGGCGGCCAGCAGCAGATGCTCGCCATCGGCCGGGCCCTGATGGCCGGACCGCGGCTGCTGATGCTCGACGAGCCGTCGACCGGGCTTTCCCCGAAACTGACCTGGACGGTGCTGGAGGCGGTCCAGCGCATCCGGGACAGCGGGGTGGCCGTGCTGCTGGTCGAGCAGAACGCGAAGCAGGCGCTGGCCATCGCCGACCGGGCGTACGTGCTGGAAAGCGGGTCGACCGTGCTGGAAGGCACCGGCGCCCAGCTCGCCGGCGACAACCGCGTCAGGAAGGCGTACCTGGGACTGTGAAACGCGAACGAGCGGCTTCCGCCACCGCGGACCTCGGCGCGTGGGTGTCCGAACTGGACGTCTCGGGGGTCCCGGCCGCGGTGCTGGACCGGTTTTCCCTCGTCCTGCTGGACGTCGTGGGCGTCACCGCATTGGGTGCTTCGCTGCCGGAGCAGCGTTCTTTGGTCGATGCCTGGCGCGCACCGGCCGGCCCCGCGCCGATCATCGGCGGCGGGCGCCTGGTCACGACCGACGCGGCGGCCTGGCTCAACGGCGTCGCGCTCGTCTCGCTGGAGCTGGACGAGGGCCACAAGTACGCCAAGGGGCACCCCGCCGCCCACGGGTTCTCGGCCGTGCTGGCGTTGGCGGCCGAGCTGGACAGCACCGGCGCGGACACGGCGGCGGCGTTGTTGGCCGCGTACGAGGTGGCCGCGCGGTTCGGCCGCGCGACCACCCTGCGCGCGGGCGCGCACCCGCACGGCAGCTGGGGCGTCCCGGGCGCGGCGGCCGGGTGCGCGCGGCTGCTCGGACTGCCACCCGGCGCGGCCGCCGCCGCGATCGACACCGCCGCCGGAATGGGCATCGCCGGGCACTTCGACTCGGCGACCCAGGGCAACCCGGTGCGCAACGCGTGGCTCGGCGCCTCGGCGACGTCCGGGCTCGCCGCTGCCCGGATGGCGGTGGCCGGGATGGCCCGCACCACCGGCACGGCCGCGCTCTCGCTCGGCACCGTGCTCGGCGAGTTCGAACCGGCCGAGCTGACCGCGGACCTCGGCACGCGCTGGGACATCACACGCGGCTACTTCAAGCGGCACGCGTCCTGTTCGTTCACCCACCCGGC
This sequence comes from Amycolatopsis sp. NPDC048633, assembly GCF_040650695.1. Classification (NCBI taxonomy): domain Bacteria; kingdom Bacillati; phylum Actinomycetota; class Actinomycetes; order Pseudonocardiales; family Pseudonocardiaceae; genus Amycolatopsis; species Amycolatopsis sp. NPDC048633. The sequence goes on along the minus strand of NZ_JBEZHS010000041.1, from coordinate 67,739 downwards.
CGCCGACGCCGTGCTCGAACTGCGCTCACACCCGGCGTTCCGCGTCGACGGGATCACGCACGTCCTGGTGGAGAGCCACGTCCTGGGGGCCGGACTGTCCTCCGTGGACTGGTCGAACCGGCTTTCGGCGATGTTCTCGACGCCGTACGTGGTGGCGACCGCCGCGCTCACCGGCCAGGTCGGGCCGGCCAGCCCGCTCGACGACCCGGACGTCCAGGCGCTCGCGAGCCGGGTCCGGCTCGTCGAGGCCGGCGACCTCACCACACGGCTCCCGGCCGAGCGGGCGGCCCGCGTGACCGTCGCGTTCGACGACGGCACGTCGCTGACCCACGAGGTCCCCAACCCGGTCGGCGACGCCGACCACCACCCGCTGACCGGGTCCGACCTGGTCAGCATGCTCAGGAAATGGCTGCCCCGGCAGCCCGGGCTCGTGGACCGCGCCGCCGCGCTCGGCCACGCCCTCCCCGGCCTGCCCCGCGTCGGCGCGACGCTGCGCGAGCTGGCTGGACCCGACGAGAAGGAGCCGAACTGATGCGTGCCCTCGCGGTGACGCCCATCCACCTGCCGCCCGAGGAGATCCGGCGGCGGCAGGAGCGTTACGACCGGCTCGCGCCGCCGGGCCTGGAGATCGAGCTGCGGGACGTCGGCCCGGCGGCCCCGGAGACCCTGGACACCGACGAGTCGATGCGGGTTTCGGAGAACGCCGTCGCCGCCGTGCTCGCGGCCGCCGGTGACGGCTGGGACCTCGCCTTTCCGGACTGCGTGCTGGACCCGGCCGTGCCCGACGCCGTTGCCGAGCCCGCGTTGCCGGTGCACGGCCTGCTCAAGCTGTCGGCGACCTACCTCGCCGCGAAGGGCGTGCGGTTCGGCGCGGTCGTGCGCAACGAGGCGATCGCGGAAGAGTTCTCTAAGCGCATCGCCGCCTACCGGCTGACCGAGTACCTCGCCGGGATCCGCGTGCTGGACCTGCCATTCTCCGCGATCGCCGAGACCGAGACCTGGAACGCGGCGCTCGGCACCGCCGTCCGCGAGCTGGCGGAACTGGGCGCGACGGCGGTGATCAACGGCTGTTCGGCCGTCGACGTCGAACCCGCCGACCTGCCCGCGCGGATCGTCGACCCGACGGCGCTGGCGATGCGGCTGCTGGCCGTCGAGGAGCAGCCGTGACCGACGGACCCGACCTCGTCGTCGCCGGCGCGGGCGGCGGCCTCGCCGGGGCCCTGCGCGCGGCCGAACTAGGGCTCTCCGTCCTCGTCGTCGAGGCGAGTGAGCACTTCCGGCGGGGCAACAACACCTCGATGTCCACGGCGATGTTCCCCGGCGCCGGCTCCCGCTGGCAGGCGTCGGAGGGCGTGGACGACTCACCCGGGAAGTTCGTCGCCGACATCATGGCCAAGACGCACGGGCAGGCCGACCCGCGGCTGGCCCGCACCCTGGCCGAGGTGAGCGCCCCGCTCGTCGAGTGGCTCGCCGACTCCGCCGGACTGCCGTTGTCGCTGGTCACGGACTTCAACTACCCCGGTCACGCCGTGCCCCGGTGCCACTCGATCCCCGGCCGGCACGGCTCCGGCGTCGTCGACCACCTCGCCCGCCGCGTGACCGAGCACGAGAACATCGAGCTGCTCGCACCCGCCCGGCTGGCCGACGTGCTGTCCGATGTGGACGGCGTGCGCGCGGTCGTGGTCCGGTACCCCGACGGGACCGAGGAGGAGATCCCGACCCGGGCGGTCCTGCTGGCCACCAACGGCTTCGGCGCCGACGCCGACCTGGTCGCCAAGCACCTCCCGGAGATCGCCGGTTCGGTCTACCAGGGCAGCGACCAGTCCCTCGGCGACGCGCTGCGCATCGGCGAGAAGCTGGGCGCCGCCACCGGGTTCCTCGACGCCTACCAGGGCCACGGCGCCGTCTCCGCCAACGCGGGCACGCTCGTCGGCTGGGCGACGATCATCCACGGCGCGATCCTGGTCGACCTCGAAGGCCGCCGCTTCGGCAACGAGATCCGCGGCTATTCCGAGTACGCCGCCGAGCTGGCCGCGCGTCCCGGCTCGACCGGCTGGATCGTGCTCGACGAGACGATCTTCGAGCAGTGCCAGCCGTTCCAGGACTTCCGGGACGTGGTGTCCGCCGGCGCGCTGGTCTGGGCGGACGACGCCGCCGGGCTCGCGGAGGCGACCGGCCTCCCGCTGGACGCGCTCGAAACCGAACTCACCACGGCGGCCGCGATCGCGCGCGGCGAAAGCCAAGACGAGCACGGCCGCACGAACTGGGAACGCCCGCTGTCGGGCCGCTACGCCGCGGTGCGTGTGGTCCCGGCGCTGTTCCACACCCAGGGTGGGCTGCTGGTCGACGAGCACGCCAACGTCGTCGACACCCAGGACCGCCCGATCCCCGGGCTGTACGCCGCCGGCGGTGCCGCGGCGAGCATCTCCGGCCACGGCGCCGCGGGCTACCTGCCCGGCAACGGCCTGCTGCCCGCCTTCGGGCTGGCCTACCTGGCCGCCGGCGACGTCGCCCGGCGCCGAACCCCCGACCCCGCAAGCTGAGGAGAGAAATGGCAACGACGGAACTGCTCGTGAAGAACGTCCGGGTCGTCCGGCCCGACGACGCCGACGGGGCCGAGCCGGAACTGCTGGACATCGCCGTGAACGACGGCACCATCACGCGGGTGGCGCCGAACCTGCCGACGGACGACGCCGCCCAGGTCGTCGACGGCCGCGGGCTGCTGGCCTTCCCCGGCGTGGTCGACGCGCACCAGCACTGGGGCATCTACAACGAGCTGGCCACCGACACCCGCACCGAGAGCCGCGCGAGCGCGCAGGGCGGCGTCACGACGTCGCTGACGTACATGCGCACCGGCCAGTACTACCTGAACAAGGGCGGCAGCTACCGCGACTTCTTCCCCGAGGTGCTCAGCGCGTCCGAGGGCAACGCCTACGTCGACTACGCCTTCCACCTCGCGCCGATGAGCTCGCAGCACATCTCCGAGATCCCTTACCTGGTCGAGGAATTCGGCGTCACGTCGTTCAAGATCTTCATGTTCTACGGCAGCCACGGCCTGCACGGGCGCTCGACCAGCCAGAGCGACTTCCTGATGATCCCGCCGGACGAGCGCTACGACATCGCGCACTTCGAGTTCGTCATGCGCGGGGTCCAGCAGGCGCGCGAGGTGCTGACCGAGTACGCGCCGCACCTGTCGCTCTCGCTGCACTGCGAGACGGCGGAGATCATGACTGCGTACACGAAACTGGTGGAGCAGGACGGTTCGCTGTCGGGGCTGCGGGCCTACAGCGCGTCGCGGCCGCCGCACTCCGAAGGCCTCGCCGTCACCATCGCGTCCTACCTGGCGCACGAGACCGGGCTGCCCAACATCAACCTGCTGCACCTGTCGTCGGAGAAGGCGCTGTCGGCCGCGCTGACGATGGGGAAGGCGTTCCCGCACATCGACTTCCGGCGCGAGGTGACGATCGGGCACCTGCTGGCCGACGTCGACACCGCGTCGGGCATCGGCGGCAAGGTGAACCCGCCGCTGCGTGAGCGCGAGGACGTCGAGGCGCTGTGGCGGCACGTGCTCGCCGGCGACGTCGACTGGGTCGTCAGCGACCACGCGTGCTGCCGCGACGAGCTGAAGTTCGGTTCGGATCGCGAGGACGTGTTTTTGGCGAAGTCCGGCTTCGGCGGCGCCGAGTACCTGCTGCCCGGCCTGGTCGGGGAGGGCACGAAGCGCGGCCTGTCGCTGCAGCGGATCGCGCAGCTGACGTCGCAGAACCCGGCGCGGCGCTACGGCCTGCTCAAGAAGGGCACGATCGCCGAGGGCTTCGACGCGGACTTCGCGCTGGTCGACCCGGACGTCCGGTGGACCGTGCGCGCGGCGGAGTCGGAGTCGACGCAGGAGTACACGCCGTTCGAGGGCTTCGACATGACGGCGAAGGTGACCGACACGTTCGTGCGCGGGAACCACGTGTTCGCCGACGGCAAGATCGCCGGCGAGCCGGTGGGCCGCTACCTCAAGCGCGGCCGGTGATCGGGGGCGGCCGGTGGGGCTCCCTACCGGCCGCCCGGCTCCTGCAGCCAGGCCCAGCTCTGCCGGATCTCGGACGCGGCTTCGCGCACGAGGTCGCGGTAGCGGCCGACGGCGTCGGGGGTGAAGCGGTACTGCGGACCGCAGATGCTGATGGAGCCGTGCACCTCGCCGTCCGGCCCGAAGAGCGGAGCGGCGACGGAACCCGCGCCGGGCTGGCGTTCCCCGAGCGAGACGGCGACGCCGTCGCGGGTCACGTCCGCGAGGACCTCGCGCAGCCGGTCGGCCGCGGTGATCGTGTGCTCGGTCAGCGCGAAGAGCTCCCGGTGCAGCAACGCTTCCCGGCGCTCCTCGGGCAGGGACGCGAGGATCACCTTGCCGGAGGAACCGGCGTGCAGCGGGAACCGCCGGCCGAGCTCGACGGTCATCTTGATCTCGCGCGGGCTCTCGAACTGGTCGAGGTACACGCGTTCGTCGCCGACCAGGCCGGACAGCGTGGTGGTCTCCCCGGTCTCGTCGCGCAGCCGCCGCAGGACGGGGGTGGCGGCGACCCGGGCGTCGAACCGGCGCAGGGCGCTCGCCCCGAGCGCGACGGCCGCGGGGCCGAGCCGGTAGCCGGCGACGCCGGGATCCGTGGCCAGCATCTCGCGCGAGACGAGGGACTGCAGGATCCGGTAGACGACCGCCTTCGACAGGTCGAGCTCCCGGCTGATCGTGCTGACGCCCAGGTACCGGGGGCCACCGGTGAAGAGCAGCAGCACGTCGGCCACCCGGGCGGCGGCCTCGGTGCCGGCGTTGTCCGGCGGGACGGCGGGCTTGCGCCCGGCGGTACTGTTGACGGCCAAGCTCGTGGTCCTCGGTTCGTTTCGCTGACAGGAACGGTTCGCCACGAATCGTAGCACTTCTGCGCTTTTCCGAGGGTAAACCGTTCCGGCCAGCGATACGTCGTTACGCGACCGCGGTGCCCTCCAGCTCGACCAGGTGGCCGGGGATCGCCAGCCGCGTCACCCCGAGCATCGTGGTCGCCGGAGCCACCCCGGCGGCGCCCAGCCGCGCCGCCAGCACGCCGTAGTGCGGGAACAGCAGGTCGACGTCGGTGGTGTAGACGTTGAGCCGGACGAGGTTCGCCAGCGACATGCCGGCCCCGCCGAGCACGGCCTCCAGGTTGTCGAGGCTCAGCGCCAGCTGCGCGGCCACGTCCCCGTCGTGCTCGGGCTTGCCGTCGGCGCTCATCGCGGTCTGCCCGGAGCAGTACAGGGTCCGGGTGGGCCCGGAGACGAGCTCACCCTGGTTGAACCCCAGCTCCACCGACCAGGTCGTCGGGTTGACCGCCGTTCGTTCCACTGCCACATCAGCTCCGTTCGGTTCGACTTCGGTACGGAGGAGCCTCCCGGCAAATCACGACATCTTCTGTCGTGTATTCGCTAGGGTTTCCGGATGCGTGCCGACCGGCTGGTCTCCCTGGTGCTGTTGCTGCGCCAGCGCGGCCGGCTGACCGCGGACACGCTCGCCCGCGAGCTGGACGTGTCCACCCGCACCGTGCTGCGCGACATCGAGGCGCTGTCCGCGGCCGGCGTCCCGGTCTACGCCGAACGCGGCCGCCACGGCGGGTTCGCGCTGCTGCCCGGGTTCCGGACCGAGCTCACCGGCCTGAACCACGACGAAGCCCTGGCGTTGCTGGCCACCGGACCGGGCCGGGGCGAGTTCGGCCTCGGTCCGGCGCTCGCTTCGGCCCGGCTCAAGGTGGTCGACGCGCTGCCCGAAAGCCATCGCGCCACCGCGAGCGACGCGGCCCGCCGGTTCCTCGTCGAGCCGGAGACCGACCTGCTTTCCCGCCGCCCGGTCGTCGAGGAAGTACCCGGCCCGGCCATGCTCGAGATCCGCCGCGCGGTCCTCACCGGACACCGGCTGCGCCTCCACTACACGGCCACGGACCAGCCGCCGCGGTGGCGCACGGTGGACCCGATCGGCCTGGTCACCGTCCGCGACCGCGGCTACCTGCTGGCCACGAGGGCCGGTGCGGACCGCACCTACCGGCTGTCGCGGGTGCTGGCCGCCGAGGGACTGTCCGAACCGGCTCGGCGGCCGGACCGCGTCGACCTCGACCGGGTCTGGCGGGACCGCTGCGCGCAGTTCCTCTCCGCCGGCCACCTCGCGGTGTCGATCAGGCTGAACCCGCGGCGGCGGGAGGAGCTGCTGAGCACCGCGGTCGCGGTCCGCGCGGCGGAACCCGAACCGGACGGCTGGGTTCGGCTGGAAGCGACGTTCCAGGATTCCTGGCACGCCGAGTGGGCGTTGTGGCAGCTCGGCACGGACGCGGAAGCCTTGGCGCCGCAGTCGTTGCGGACCGCCCTGCGCAACCGGGCCGCCGCGATCGCCGCCCGTTACGGGGAATAGAGATCCGTGTGCTGGGCGCGCAGCTTGTACTTGAGGATCTTGCCGCCGACGGTTTCGGGGAGGTCGTCGGCGAACACGATCGCCTTCGGGGTTTCGTAGCCCGCCAGGTGTTCGCGGCAGAACGCGATCAGCTCGGCTTCCGAAGCGGACGAGCGGGGGACGACGACCGCCGTCACCGCTTCGCCCCAGTGTTCGTGCGGCAATCCGATCACCGCGGCCCGCAGGACCGCCGGGTGCTGGCCCAGCACCGCCTCGACGCGCATGCTCGAGACGTTCTCGCCGCCCGTCTTCACGATGTCCTTGTAGCGATCCACCATCACGCGCAGGCCGTCTTCGTCCACCACGGCCGAGTCGCCGGAGTGGAACCAGCCGCCGCGGAACGCTTCGCGCGTGGCTTCGGCGTCGCGGTAGTAGCCCGCCGTCATCACCGGCGACCGGTAGACCGCTTCACCCGGGACGCCGCGGACCGGCTCGCCCAGCTCGTCGACGACGTCGGACGCGAGCAGGCCGCTCGGCACGCCGACGTAGTTCATCGCCGGCGCCGTGCGCGCGTGCACCTCGGGCCACGCGCTCGGCCAGAACCGGTGGCACGCGATCGCCTCCGTCTGCCCGAAGATGCCGACCGTGACGAACCCGGGTGCGGTGCGGGCTTCCAGGCGCCGCAACACTTCGGGGGCGAGCGCACCCCAGCCGTAGACGAGCGTCGTCAGCGACGTCAGGTCGAATGAAGGATCGGCGTCGACCGCGTCGGCCAGTGCCGTGACGAACTGGGGTGAGCCGGCCCAGACGGCGGTGGCTCGCGACCGCGCCAGCGACACCGCGACCGGGCCGGGCACCGGGCGGCGGCCGAGGATCAGTGTGCCGCCGGCGAAGAACGTCGAGTACGTGAACAGCGCGTCGCCGACGTGGTAGATCATCGGCAGGAACGTGCAGACGCGCAGGTCCGTTTCGTGGCGCAGGCCGCGGGTGAGCGACAGCGCGAAGTTCAGCCCGGCCAGGTGCGCGTAGCTGTGCGAGAGCATTACGCCCTTCGGCATCGCGGTGGTGCCGGAGGTGAACAGCAACTGGAAGATGTCGTCGCCGTGGATCTCGACGTCCGGCTCGGTGTCCGGCTGCCCGTCCAGGAATTCGCCGAAGGACGGCGTGCCCGCGACCGGCCCGCCGCCGACCGTGATAGTGGCGCCGACCCGTACGCCCGCGACGTTTTCCAGGCGTGGCCAAAGTTCCGCGTCGACGATCGCCAGCTGCGGTTCGGTCAGGCGGACCAAGTGCTCGAGGACGTCCGGGGCGAGGCCGGGGTTCAGCGGAACGGCGACCATGCCCGCCTTGGCGATCCCGATCTTGGCCAGGAACGCTTCGACGGTGTTCTCGCAGAACAGCAAAACCCGGTCGCCGGGCACGAGCCCGGCCGCGGCCAGCGCGTGCGCGAGCCGGTTGGCGGCCTGATCGGCCTGCCGGTACGTCACGGAGGCGAACTGGTCTTCGCCGCACGCGCCTTCGGCCGCGCTGATCGCGACCTGGTCCGGGCGGCTCCAGGTGAGCCGCTCGAAGACGTCCCCGACCGACGTCCGTTCCCAGCGGTGCACCGCGCGGCGGCCGCGCAGGGTCTCGACGTCGATGGCGCTCTCACTGGTTGCGGTCATGCCAGGGCTCCTTCGCCGTCGCTGCCGCCGCCCAGCATGCCGTGACCCAGGTCACCGAGGCAAGAAGAAAGTTATTCGCCATTCACTGACGGTGCCGGGTTCGGCGTCACGCCGAGACAGGCGTGCGCCATCCCGTCCAGCAGTTCGGCGAGCCGTTCCGGGGCCAGGCCGCTGCGGAAGAAGAGCGTGGACTGCACCGCGCCGATCGCGGCGTGCACGGCCAGCCGGAGCTCGCCGTCGGCGAGGTCGGGGCGCAGCGGGGCGAGGACGTGGACCCAGTCCTCGAGGTAGTGCCGCTGGAGCCGGCGCAGCCGCCGCCGGTCCTCCTCGGGCAGGTTGTGGATCTCGCGGTGGTAGACCGCGAGCACCGTGCGGTCCTCGATGGCCACCCGGACGTGGTCCCTGATCAGGCCGGACAAGGTGGTCCGGTCGTCCGGGCCGGCGGCGAGGATGGCGGCGGCCCCGTCCTGCAGCCGGCCCATCACGCGGTCGAGCAGCGCGACCAGGATCGCGTCCTTGTTTTCGAAGTGCCGGTAGACGCCGGAGCCGACGATGCCCGCCTCCGCGCCGATGTCGGCCATCCCGATCGCGTGGAACCCGCGCCGCGCGGTGAGCTCGGCGGCCGCGGTCAGGATCCGCTCGCGCCGCTCGGGGTCGCGCCGCCGTCGGGTGGCCGGGGAAGGTGCCGTCATCTTGTCATCCTCGCAGACGGGCGCTACGGTGCGCTATAAGTGAATAGCAAATCACTAAGGAGCGTCGGTGTGGACGTCATGGAGAGCGACGAGGCCCGGGACCTCCGGGCCGCGGTCGGCGCCATCGCCGCTCCCTTCGGCGGCCGGTACTACGTCGAACACGCCCGCGAGGGCCGGGAGTGCACCGAGCTGTGGCACGCGCTCGGCGACGCGGGGTTCATCGGCGTCAACATCCCCGAGGAGTACGGCGGGGGCGGCCGCGGGCTGGCCGAGCTGACGATCGTGATCGAAGAGAGCGCCGCGCAAGGCGCGCCGATCCTGCTGCTGCTCGTCACCGAAGCCATCTCCGCCGAGGTGCTCACCGAGTTCGGCACGCCGGAGCAGCGCAAGGAATGGCTGCCCGGCCTGGCGAGTGGCCGCGCGAAGGTCGTCTTCGCCATCACCGAGCCCGACGCCGGCTCCAACACCCACAAGCTGACCACCACCGCCCGCCGCGACGGCGACGACTGGGTGGTCGACGGCGAGAAGTACTACATCTCCGGCGTCGACACCGCCGGCGCGCTGCTGCTCGTCGCCCGCACCGGCCGCGACCCCGACGGCACCGCCCAGCTCTCGCTGTTCCTGGTCCCGGTGGACGCGCCCGGCCTCACGGTCACCCCGCTGCCGGTGGACGTCATGCTCCCGGAGAAGCAGTTCACGCTGCACTTCGACGGCGTCCGGCTGCCCGCCACGGCGCTCGTCGGCGAGGAGGGCGCGGGCTTCCGGCAGGTCTTCCACGGCCTCAACCCGGAACGCATCACCGGCGCCGCCCTCTGCGTCGGCATCGCGCGCTACGCCCTCGACGTCGCCGCCAAGTACGCGAAGGAACGCACCGTGTGGGATCAGCCGATCGGCGTCCACCAGGGCGTCTCGCATCCGCTGGCCAAGGCGAAGATCGAGACCGAGCTGGCCGCCCTGATGACGCACCGGGCCGCCGCGCTGCACGACGCCGGTCAGCCGGCGGGCGAGGCGTCGAACATGGCCAAGTACGCCGCGGCGGAGGCCGCACTGGCCGCCGTCGACGCCGCGATCCAGACCCACGGCGGCAACGGCGTCTCGGCGGACTTCGGGCTGCTGCCGTACTGGGGGCTGGCCCGCTTGCTGCGGATCGCCCCGGTGAACCGCGAAATGATCCTCAACTTCGTCGCCCAGCACAGTCTCGGACTGCCCCGGTCCTATTAGGAGGACTGATGACGGATCGCACCCTCGTCCACCGGGTCAACGTCGGTGACGCGCTGACCCGCGTCGCCTTCGGCCGCCCGGACGCCCTCGCCGTGGTCGACGGCGACCGCCGCTGGACCTACGGCGAGTTCGACACGTGGGTCAACCGGCTCGCCCACGGACTGACTGCCCGCGGCTACACGACCGGTGACGTCCTCGCACTGGCGTCGGCCAACAGCGCCGAGTTCCTCGCGGTCTACTACGCGTGCGCGAAGCTCGGGCTTGTCTGCGTGCCGATCAACCTCGGCTGGCGGAGTGACGAAGTCGCTTACGTACTCGGGCATTCGCAGGCCCGTGGCATCGTCGTCGAGCGTCAGCTCGCCGGTGTCATCGCGCCCGCCGTGGCGCAGGTATCCGGCGTCACCGACGTGATCCTCGCGCCCGGAACCGGCGGTGAAGCCACTGGGCTGGACATCGACGACGTGCTTTTCGACGACACGACGTCACCCGAAGTGGTTGTCGAGGATCGCGCCCCACTGTCCTATTTGTACACATCCGGGACTACGGCGTCGCCGAAGGGCGTGGTCGGCACGCACCTGGCGATCCACCTTGAGTCGATGTCGGCCGCGCTGGACTCCGGCTGGCGTGCCGACGACCGGTTCATCGCCATGATGCCGATGTTCCACACCGCCCAGCTGAACGCTTTCTGCACACCCGCGATCGTCGTCGGCGCCACGATCTTCGTGCACCGAGGTTTCGACCCGGAGCGGTTCCTCGACACGATCGAACGCGAGCGGATCACCCAGGTCTTCGGCCTGCCGATGATGTACCGCGCGGCCTTGGACCACCCGTCGTTCGGCGGCCGCGACCTGTCCTCGCTGCGGCGCGCGGTCTACGCGATGGCGCCGATGCCGGAAGCGCAGATCAAGGCGTGCCTCGACGGCTTCCGTTGCGACTTCGCGCTGCTGTTCGGCCAGACCGAGATGAGCCCGATCACGACGTTGTTCCGGCCCGAGCACCAGCTCTCGCACGTCGGCGCGGTCGGCACGCCGCTCACCGGCGTCCAGGTCGGGATCATGGACCCGGACGGGAACCTGCTGCCGCGCGGCGAGCAGGGCGAGATCGTCTACCGGGCGCCGTCGACCATGCAGGAGTACCTGCGCAACCCCGAAGCGACGGCGGAGGCGTTCCGGCACGGCTGGTTCCACTCCGGCGACGTCGGCCGGTTCGGGCCGGACGGCGTGCTGTGGTTCGCCGACCGGTACAAGGACGTCATCAAGACCGGCGGGGAGAACGTCGCCTCGATCGAGGTCGAGCGGGCCGTCTACGACACCGAGCCGAACATCGCCGAGGTCGTGGTCGTCGGGCTGCCGCACGAGCGGTGGACCGAGGCCATCACGGCGGTGGTCGTGCCGAAGCCGGGGGAGCGGATCGACGCCGACGACCTGCGGCTGCGGCTGAAGGACCGCCTGGACGGCTACAAGGTCCCGAAGGCGGTGATCGTCACCGACGAGCTGCCGCGCACCTCGACCGGGAAGATCCAGAAGAACGTGGTCCGGGAGCGGCACGCCGGGCACTACGGGAGCACCGAATGACGGTCCTGAAGTCCCTGCTCGACGTCTCCGCCGAAAGCTACGCGACCAACCGGAAGGCCCAACTCGAAGCCCTGGAGCGGCTGGAGGAACAGCTGGAGCTGGCCGTCGCCGGCGGCGGTGAGCGTTACGTTCAGCGGCACCGCGACCGCGGGAAACTGCCGGTCCGCGAACGCCTGGAGCTGCTGCTCGACCCGGACAGCCCGTTCCTCGAGCTGTCCGCGCTGGCCGCGTGGGGCACGGACTTCACGGTCGGCGCCTCGGTGCTCACCGGCATCGGCGTGGTGTCCGATGTGGAATGTGTGGTCATCGGGCACGACCCGACCGTGCGCGGCGGGGCGATGAACCCGTACTCGCTGCGGAAGACGTTGCGGGCGCTGGAGATCGCCCGCGTCAACCGGCTGCCGGTGGTCAACCTCGTCGAGTCGGGCGGGGCCGATCTCCCCACGCAGGCCGACCTGTTCGTGCCCGCCGGGCGGATCTTCCACGAGCTGACCGAGCTGTCGTCGCTCGGCATCCCGACCTTGGCCATCGTGTTCGGCAACTCCACCGCGGGGGGCGCGTACGTGCCCGGCATGTGCGACTACGCGGTGCTCGTCGACCGCCAAGCCAAGGTGTTCCTCGGCGGCCCGCCGCTGGTCAAGATGGCCACGGGTGAGGAGGCCGACGACGAGTCCCTCGGCGGCGCCGACATGCACTCCCGCGTCTCGGGCTTGTCCGACTACTTCGCGGTCGATGAGCGGGACGCGATCCGCCTCGGCCGCCGCGTGCTCTCCCGGATCAACTGGCGCAAGCTCGGCCCCGCGCCCAGCCGGACGCCGGAGCCGCCGCGCTACGACCCCGACGAGATCCTCGGTATCGTCCCGCCGGACCCGAAGGTGCCGTTCGACCCACGCGAGATCCTCGCCCGCACGGTCGACGGCTCCGACTTCGACGAGTACAAACCGCTCTACGGCACTTCCCTGGTGACGGGCTGGGCGAGCATCCACGGCTATCCGGTCGGCGTGCTCGCCAACCACCGCGGCGTGCTGTTCAGCGAGGAGGCCAAGAAGGCCAGCGAGTTCATCCTGCTCGCCAACCAAACCGACGTCCCGCTGGTGTTCCTGCAGAACACGACCGGCTACATGGTCGGCACCCGCTACGAACAGGGCGGCATCATCAAGGACGGCGCCAAGATGATCAACGCCGTCACCAACAGCACGGTCCCGCACCTGACGGTCAACATGGCGTCGTCGTTCGGCGCCGGCAACTACGGCATGTCCGGCCGCGCCTACGACCCGCGGCTGATGTTCGCCTGGCCGGGCGCGAAGCTCGCCGTGATGGGCGCGGCGCAGCTCGCCGGCGTGATGTCGATCGTCGGCCGCAACTCGGCCGCGTCGCAGGGGAAGCCGTTCGACGACGACGCCGACCGCGCGCGGACCGCCGCCATCAAGGCGCAGATCGAGACCGAGTCACACGCTTTCGCCGTCACTGCGAGGCTTTACGACGACGGCATCGTCGACCCGCGCGACACCCGGGACGTGCTCGGGATGTCGCTGTCCGCCGTCCACTCCAACCGCGTCGAGGGCCGTCGCGGCTTCGGCGTCTTCCGGATGTGAGCCCGATGATCGCCAAGCTGCTGGTCGCCAACCGCGGCGAGATCGCCGCGCGGGTCATGCGCACCGCGCACGACCTCGGCATCTCGACCGTCGCGGTGTACTCCGACCCGGACGCGGGCGCCCCTTTCGTCCGCCTCGCCGACGAAGCCGTCCGGCTGCCCGGGTCCGCGCCATCGGAGACGTACTTGCGCGGAGACCTGGTGATCGCCGCCGCGAAGGCCACCGGGGCCGACGCGGTGCACCCGGGATATGGGTTCCTGTCGGAGAACGCCGGGTTCGCCCGTGCCTGCGCCGACGCAGGGCTGACGTTCGTCGGGCCGTCACCCGAGGCGATCGCCTCGATGGGGTCGAAGATCGAGGCCAAGGCCTTGATGGACGCGGCCGGGGTGCCAGTGCTGCCGGGAGCGACCGTCACGGACGAGACTGATCTCTCCGCGGTAGCCGCGTCGATCGGCTTCCCGGTGCTGGTCAAGGCCGCGTTCGGGGGTGGCGGACGCGGCATGCGCGTGGTGCACGACTCCGCGGGGCTATCCGACGCAGTCGACGGCGCCCGGCGGGAAGCCGCGTCGGCGTTCGGGGACGGAACCGTGTTCCTGGAGCGGTTCGTCGTCGACCCGCGGCACGTCGAGGTCCAGATCCTCGGCGACACCCACGGCGAGGTGGTGCACCTGTTCGAGCGGGAGTGCTCGATCCAGCGGCGGTACCAGAAGATCGTCGAGGAATGTCCGTCGCCCGCGGTGGACGACGCTCTGCGCGCCGAACTCGGTGCCGCGGCCGTCGCCGCCGGGAAGGCCATCGGCTACACCGGCGCGGGCACCGTCGAGTTCGTCCTGGACCGCGACGGCCGGTTCTTCTTCCTCGAGGTCAACACGCGACTGCAGGTCGAGCACCCGGTCACCGAGCTGGTCACCGGCCTGGACCTGGTGGAACTGCAGCTGCGCGTGGCCGAGGGCGAACCGCTGCCGCCTTCGGTGCTGGGCGCTCGGATCGACGGGCATGCCATCGAGGTCCGGCTCTACGCCGAGGACGTCCCGGCCGGGTTCCTGCCCGCCACCGGGACCCTGCACCGTTTCCGCGTCCCCGCGCTGCGCGGGGTCCGCGTCGACTCCGGCGTCACCGACGGTTCCGTGGTGGGCCCGCACTACGACCCGATGCTGGCCAAGGTGATCGCCCACGGGCGGACCCGCCGCGAAGCCGCACGGACCCTCGCGCGGGCGTTGCGGCAGGCCGAGCTGCACGGCGTCACGACCAACCGGAACCTCCTCGCCGGGATTCTGGCCGAGCCGGAGTTCCTGGCCGGGCACACCGACACCGGCTACCTGACCCGGCACGACCCGGCCGCTCTCGGCGCGGCCGAAGGCGGCGCCCGGCAGGCCGCGGCCGCCGCGTTGGCCGCGCAGGCCCGCAACCGGCGTGACGCGCGGGTGGTGCCGGAGATGCCTTCGGGGTGGCGCAACGTCGGTGGTGCGCCCCAGCGGGTCGTCTACTCGGTCGGTTCGGAAACGCTGGAGGTCGCGTACTCGCTGCGGCGGTCCGGGCTGCGCGTCACGGTCAACGGTGAGCCGCTGGGTGCTTCGGTGCGGCTGCTGTCCGCGTCACCTTCGCTGGTGGAGCTGGAGATCGACGGGATCCATCGCACCTACGCCGTGCACACGCGAGCGGATGTGTCCTATGTGGACGGTGCGGACGGGTCGGCGTCCTTGACCGAGGTACCGCGGTTCCCCGATCCGGACGCCGCCGCGACGGCCGGATCGCTGCTCGCCGCGATGCCCGGTGCGGTGGTGCGCGTCTTGGCGGGGGAGGGGGACGCCGTGACCGCGGGGCAGCCCCTGGTCGTGCTGGAGGCGATGAAGATGGAACACACGGTCACCGCCCCGGTCGACGGCGTGGTCGCGGAACTGCGGGTGCGCCAGGGTGATCAGGTCGACACCGGTCAGGTGCTGGCGGTCGTGTCGTGAGCGTCTCCTACGAGGTGCACGACGGCGTCGCCTGGCTGACCATCGACCGTCCCGAGGCCCGCAACGCACTGTCCAAAGAGGTCAGGGACGGCCTGTGGGCGGGAACGCGCCGGTTCGTGGCCGACGACTCGGCCGCGGTGCTCGTGCTGACCGGCGCGGGGGACAAGGCGTTCTGCGCCGGCGGCGACCTCAAGGAGATGGCCGAAACCGCGCTGGAGATCCCGCCGCCGGACTTCCTGCCGCAGTTCGGCCGCAACATCGACGTCCCGAAACCGACGATCGCGGCCGTCAACGGCGTCGCCTACGCCGGGGGATTCCTGCTGGCCCAGCAATGCGATCTCGTGGTGGCCGCCGATCACGCGCGCTTTGCGGTGACCGAGGTCAAGGTGGGCCGCGGGGCGCCGTGGGCGGCGCCGCTGTCGTGGCTGGTCCCGCCGCGGATCGCGATGGAGATCCTGCTGACCGGCGACCCCCTCGACGCCCGGCGCGCCCGGGAGGTCGGCCTGGTCAACGACGTCGTGCCCCTGGCCGAGCTGCGGTCCCGTACCCAGGCCCTGGCCGAGCGGATCGCGGCCAACGCGCCGCTGTCCGTGCGGGCGGCGAAGCAGACGGCCTACCTGCAACGCCGCGACGTCTACGACCGGGCCGAGGAGATCTGGGCGCCGGTCTACCGCTCGCGGGACGCGCAGGAAGGGCCCGCGGCGTTCCGTGAGAAGCGCGCTCCGGTCTGGGAAGGACGCTGACATGCCCGTCTCGCTCGATGCCTTGCTCGACGACTTGGTCGCCGAGACCGCCGACGTCGAGGCCATGCTCGCCCCGCTCGACGACGACGCCGTCGCGCGGCCGACCCCCGCGGTGGGCTGGGACATCCGTGACCAGGTGACACACCTGGCCTTCTTCGACGAGACGGCGACGCGGGCCGCGGTCGACCCCGACGGTTTCCGGGAGGCCGCCGCCGCGCTCATGGCCGAGGGCATGGACTTTCCCGACCGGGTCGCCGCCCGGTACCAGGGGCTCGGCGCGGCGGAGGTCCGCGAATGGTTCCGCCGCGCGCGGACCGCGTTCGTCACGGCGTTCCGCGGCCGCGACCCGCGTGCCCGGCTGCCCTGGTACGGGCCGGACATGAGCGTCGCGTCTTCGGTGACCGCGCGGATCATGGAGACCTGGGCGCACGGCCAGGACATCGCCGACACGCTCGGCGTGACACGGGTGCCGACCGACCGGCTCCGGCACATCGCGCACCTCGGTGTGTCGACGACGGCGTTCAGCTTCGGGCTCCACGATCGCCCGGCGCCGGTCGTCCCGATCCGGGTCGTGCTGCACGCGCCCTCGGGCGACAAGTGGAAGTGGGGCGACGGCGCCGCCGACGACCGCGTCGAAGGCACCGCGCTCGACTTCTGCCTGACGGTCACCCAGCGCCGTCACGCCGAGGACACCGGCCTGACCGTGCGCGGACCCGTCGCGCGGGAATGGATCGGCATCGCGCAGGCCTTCGCGGGTGCCCCGGGCCGGGGACGCGCGTGAAGCGCCCGGTCCGGATCGCGAACTGCTCCGGCTTCTACGGCGACCGCCTGGAGGCGGCGCGGGAGATGGTCGAAGGCGGCCCGATCGACGTCCTCACCGGCGACTACCTCGCCGAGCTGACCATGCTGATCCTCTGGAAGGCGCGCCGGAAGGACCCTTCCGCCGGGTACGCCAAGACGTTCCTCACTCAGCTGGAACACGTGCTCGGCACCTGCCTGGATCGTGGCATCCGGATCGTCTCGAACGCCGGCGGCCTGAACCCGGCCGGGCTGGCCGCCCGGATCGCGGAGCTGGGCCTGCACCCGAAGATCGCGTACGTCGACGGCGACGACCTCGTCGACCGGCTCGACGAGCTGCCGGACCTGACGCACCTCGACACCGGCCGCAAGCTCGCCGACGCCGGTGTGGAACCGTTGACCGCCAACGCCTACCTCGGCGGCTGGGGCATCGCCGCGGCCCTGGAGGCCGGCGCCGACGTCGTCGTGACCGGCCGGGTCACCGACGCGTCGCTGGTCGTCGGCCCGGCCGCCTGGTGGCACGGCTGGGCGCCGGCGGACTTCGACGCGATCGCCGGCGCGATGGCCGCGGGGCACGTGATCGAATGCGGCCCGCAGGCCACCGGCGGCAACTACGCCTTCTTCGAAGAGATCACCGACCGCCGGTACCCGGGCTTCCCGATCGCCGAGGTCGAGGCGGACGGCTCGAGCGTGATCACCAAGCACGACGACACCGGCGGCTTGGTCTCGGTGGGCACGGTCACCGCACAGCTGCTGTACGAGATCGCCGAACCCGCCTACGCCGGCCCGGACGCGATCGCGCACTTCGACACCTCGCGGCTCGAACAGGCCGGACCCGATCGCGTGCGGATCAGCGGCACCCGCGGCAGCCCACCGGGTGACCAGCTGAAGGTGGCGCTCAACCACGGCGGCGGCTACCGGAACACGATGACGCTGGTGCTCACCGGCACCCGGATCGAGGAAAAGGCCGCGTGGGCCGAGCAGCAGCTGTTCGAGCTGCTGGGCGGTCAGGAGCAGTTCGCCGAGGTCGACGTCACGCTGCTGCGGTTCGACCACCCGGACGCGCCGGTGAACGCCGAAGCCACGGCCCACTTGCGCGTCACGGTCAAGGATCCGGACGCGGCCAAGGTGGGCAGGCGCTTCTCGAACACGACAATGGAACTCGCGCTGGGCGGCTACCCGGGCTTCCACACGACGACCCCGCCGTCCGCGGAGAGCGCTTTCGGGATCTACTGGCCGACGCTCGTCCCGGCAGCCGAGGTCGAGCACCGCGTCACCCTCCCCGACGGCACCCGGCGCGTGATCCCGCACCCGCCGACTGGCTCGCAGCCCCTGACGCAACCCACTCCGGGAGAACCAAGAGTGTTCGGCGGGCCGGTTCGCCGCGTGCCCCTGGGAACGGTGGCGGGCGCCCGCTCGGGCGACAAGGGCGGCAACGCCAACATCGGGTTCTGGACCCGCACCGACGCGGAGTACGACTGGCTGCGGGGATACCTCGACGAAGACCGGTTCCGGCTGCTGCTGCCCGAAGCGGCCACGCTCGAGGTCCGCCGGTTCGCCCTGCCGAACCTGCGCGCGGTCAACTTCGTGGTGGCCGGTCTCCTCGGCGAGGGCGTCGCGGCGTCGGTCCGGGCCGACCCTCAGGCCAAGGGGCTTGGCGAATACCTGCGCAGTCGCGTGGTCGAGGTGCCGGAGACGCTGCTCCCCTGAGGACCCGGGGTGGAGGTAACCGCCGCCGAAGCGCGCGGACGAGTGGAAGGTTCCGACCTCTTTTCCGTCCAGGACCGCACTTAAGGTGACACGTGATCGCCCGTCTCCGGGGCGGACCCGCCGATCGAAAAGGACGACCCATGGACGGGCTGATGCAGCCGCGGCCGCTCACCATCGCCCACATCCTGGAGCGTGCGGAACGGCTCTTCGCGCACAAGGACGTCGTGACGGCCAGTGCCGAGCGACTCACCTACGCCGAGGTGGCCGGGCACGTCCGGTGCCTCGCCACCGCGCTGGACTCCCTCGGCGTGCCGGCCGGCGCCCGCGTCGGGACGTTCGCCGGCAACAGCCGGCGTCACCTGGAGCTCTACCTCGGGGTGCCGGCCACCAAGCGGGTGCTGCACTCGATCAACATCCGGCTGTCGGCCGAGCACCTCGAGTACATCGTCACCCACGCCGAGGACGACGTGGTGTTCGTCGATCGCGGGCTGCTGCCGCGGATCTGGCCGAGTGCCGACCGGCTGCCGTGCGTGCGGCACTGGGTGGTGCTGCCCGACGGCACCGACACCGCGATCCCGGCGGACCCCCGGATCCTGGACTACGACGAGCTGATCTCCACGGCCGCGCCGTTCGAGGGCTCGTTCGAGGGCGCGTTCTCGCTCGCGGACGAGAACCTGGCGTCCGGGCTGTGCTACACGTCCGGGACGACCGGACCGCCGAAGGGCGTGCTCTACAGCCACCGGTCGACGGTCCTGCACTGCTTGGGCACGCTCGCGGCCGGTCTCATCGGCCTCTGCGAGAGCGACGTCGTGCTGCCGATCGTGCCCATGTTCCACGCCAACGCCTGGGGCCTGCCCTACGGCGCGATGATGGCGGGAGCCTCGCTGGTCCTGCCGGGCGCGTCCGCGGATCCGGCGCACCTGCTGGGGTTGATGGAAGCCGAGCGGGTGACCGTCGCCGGTGCCGTGCCGACGGTGTGGACGGGCCTGGCTCCGCTGGTGCGGGACCACGACCTGAGCGCCACCCGGTTCCTGCTCGGCGGCGGCTCCGCCGTTCCCTCGGCGCTGTCCGAGACGTACCGCGCGGCGATCGGCGTCCCCATCACCCATTCCTGGGGGATGACGGAGATCAGCCCGGTCGGGACCATCGGCGGCACGCGCACCCAGCACCGGGACGCGTCCGCGGCGGAGCAGCTGGGCGTGCGGGCCGCGCAGGGCCAGCCCCTGCCCCTGGTGAACGTGCGCATCGTCGACGTCGAGACCGGCGAGGAGCTGCCGCGCGACGGAAACGCCGTCGGCGAGCTGCAGGTCGCGGGCCCGTGGGTGGCGGGCGGCTACTTCCGGGTGGACGCCGACGGCAGCTTCACCGCCGACGGCTGGCTGCGCACCGGCGACCTGGCCACCCTCGATGCCGAGGGCTACCTGCGGCTCGTCGACCGGATGAAGGACCTGATCAAGTCCGGCGGCGAGTGGATCTCCTCGGTCGAGCTCGAGGCCGCCATCGCCTCGCACCCCGACGTCGTCGAAGTCGCGGTGATCGCCCGCCCGGACCCGCGGTGGATGGAACGCCCCGTCGCCTACGTCGCGCTGCGCGAAGGCGGTGCCGCCACGGCCGAAGAGCTCCTGGCGCACATCACGCCGATGGTGGCCAAGTGGTGGCTGCCCGACGAGTTCGTCTTCCGGGCGACCCTGCCCAAGACGGGCACCGGCAAGCTCTCGAAGATCGCCCTGCGCGACGCGGCGCGGATCGCCTGAGGCGGCTCACGACGACGCGGGTCCACTGGCCCGCAGCTGGTGCAGCCGGAGCCCGAGCTGCAGCTCGAGGTCGTTGTCCTGGCGCCAGTCGAGGCCGAGGACGGTGCCGGCGCGGTCCAGCCGCTTGAGCAGCGTGTTGACGTGCACGTGCAACGCCCGCGCGGTCGCCGCGACGTTCGCGCGGTGGACGTAGTACGCGCCGAGGGTGTCGACGAGATCGGTGCCGCGCCGCCGGTCGTACTCCAGGAGCGGGCCGATGGAGCCGGCGAGGAACCGGTCGAGCTCGCCGGCCCGTTCCGCGTCGAACAGCATGGCGTACAACGCATAGCGGCGCGTGGTGGCACCCAGGTCGGTGTGCCCGATCGCCCGCACGACCGCGCCGCAGCGGCCGGCGAGCGAGAAGGCACGGGCCCAGTCGTGGTTGTCCGCCCGTTCCCCGATGACGACCACGGCCCCGCCCAAAGTGCGGCGCAGTCTACTGTGGACTTCTTCGGCGGTCCGGTCGTCGTCCGCGCTGGGCAGGATCATCGTGGCCTTGCCCAGGTGTTCGCCCGCCAGCCCGGCGCGGTCCCGGGCGATGCCGTGCAGGTGGCGCGCGAGATCGGTGGACGCCACCGTGGCGGACTCCGCGACGAGGACCAGCTCCAGGCGGTCGGCGTCGATGTCGCGCGCGCGGGTGCGGGCGCGCTGGGCCGGGCTGATCCCGGGGCCGCCGACCATGAGCTCGGTCAGGAGCTCGCCGCTCAACCGCTCGCTGGCCTCGGCCACGGCCCGCTCCTTGAGGATGAGCAGCCCGAGGATGTGGGTGGCCCGCTCGAGGGTGCGCAGGTCCATGTCGTCCGGGACGGCGTTGCCGGAGGCGGCTTTCCGGCTCCACGCCAGCGCGCCGAGGTAGCTGTCACCCGCCTGGATCGCGGCCACGCTGCGGGTGGTTCCGCCGCGGCCGGCCGAGACGGTGCAGCGGCCCGAGCGTCGCGCGTCCTCGACGGCGCCGGCCAGCTCGATCTCCCCCGCCCGGTCGAGGAGCGTGACGCTCCCGCCGAGCTGGTCGGCGAGCAGCTGCGCGACGTCGCCGGGGGTCCCGCCGCCCAGCACGACACCGGTCAGGGCTTCGTGGATCGCTTGCGCGCGTTCGGTTTTCCGGTAGGCGACCTGCAGCTCCTGCAGCGCGGTCCGGCTCGCTTCGTAGAGGCGGGCGTTGTCGAGGGCGACCGCGGCGTGATCGGCGAACGCGTTCAGCAGCGCGATCTCGTCGGCCTGGAAGGACCGCTCGGAGCGGTCCGCGGCGAACAGGGCGCCCACCGCTTCGCCCCGGATGACCAGCGGAACCCCGAGCAGCGCGACGAGCTCCTCGGTGACGACCAGGCGGTCGAAGTTCGGATCGTGCTCGATGAGGGTCGAAGTCGCGTAGTTGCGCACCCAGTACGGGCTCCGGGAGGCCAGCACCTTCCCGCCCAGCCCGACGCCGACCGGGATGTCCGCCGCGAGGAAGGTGGGGGAGACCGTGCCCTCCGACGCCTTGGCCGACAGCCTGCCGTTCGCACCGACCAGCGAAAGGTAGGTGAAGTCCGTGCCGATCAGGTCGTGGGCGTGGTGGACGATCGACTGCAGGACCTGGTCGAGCTCGCCCAGCGCGGTGAGCGACTTGACGGTCGCGTACAACGACGCCAGCTCCCGCTGCCGGCGCACGAGCGTGCCCGTCTCCGCCTCGCCGGCCACGGTCTTGTCGGACACGGTGTGATCCCTCCTCGGCGATGGGTGGGCGAAAGGCCCACCGATTCAACGGCAGGAGTGGATGGTCCACACCTCAAGCGCAGCGTAACGGCGCCCTAACATGACCGCCATCACCCGGCTGCGCTCATCGACGAAGGCGGCATCCATGGCAATCCCGCTCACCCAACCCGAAGGACAGTCCGGCCGGGTCGACGCCGATCCGGCCACGACCCGGCGCCGGGCCTTCCGCAAGCTGCTGGCCGCGGGGCTCATCGGGAGCTCGATCGAGTGGTACGACTTCTTCCTCTACGGCACCGCGGCCGCGCTGGTGTTCCCCAAGGTGTTCTTCCCGCACGCCTCGGCGCTCACCGGAACCCTCCTCGCCTTCAGCACGTTCTGGGCGGGCTTCGTGGCGCGGCCCATCGGCGGGGTGCTGGCCGGGCACCTCGGCGACAAGTACGGGCGCAAGCCGGTCGTCGTCGCCTGCCTGGCGGTCATGGGGGCCGCGACGTTCCTGATCGGCTGCCTGCCCACCGCGGCGGCCGTCGGCGCACTGGCCCCGACGCTCCTGGTCATTCTGCGCTTCATCCAGGGACTCGCGACCGGCGGCCAGTGGGGCGGCATCGTGCTGCTGCTGACCGAGTCCGCCGGGCCCAAACGGCGGGGTTTCGCCGGAACCTTCGGCCAGACCAGCGTTCCGGTCGCGGTGATCCTCTCGAACCTGATCTTCGTGGCGGCCAGCGGCCTGATGCCGGACGCCGCCTTCCTCAGCTGGGGCTGGCGCATCCCGTTCCTGCTCAGCGTCGTGATGTTCTCGGTGGTGCTCTACATCCAGGCCAAGGTGGAGGACACGCCCGAGTTCCGCGAGCTGCAACGCGAAACGGCGAAGCCCGGCGAGGCCGTGGTCCGGGCCCCGCTGGCCCAGGTCCTGCGCAGCAAGTGGGGGACCATCCTGCTCGGCTGCGGGCTCCTTTCCGCCACCAACAGCCTGTTCTACGTCAGCATTTCCGGGCTCCTGAGCTACGGCACCGGAACTCTCGGGCTCAAGCGCGATTCCCTGCTCGCGGTCGTGCTGCTCGCCTCCGTGGCGATGCTCGTGATCATCCCGTGGTCCGGGCGCCTCTCGGACAAGGTGGGCCGCCGGCCGCTGATCCTGGTCGGCGGCCTGGGCGTCGCCGCCTGGGGCTTCCCGTACTTCGGGCTCGTCAACACCGCGTCCCTGCCGCTGATCTTCGTCGCGGTGACCGTGGGGTTCGTGTTCCAGTGCCTCACCTACGGCCCGATCGCGAGCTTCCTCGGCGAGCTCTTCGCACCGCGCGTCCGCTACTCGGGCGCGTCGCTGGCCTACCAGCTGTCCGCGATCATCGTCAGCGGCGGCACGCCGTTCCTGATGACCGCGCTCATCGCGAACACCGGGAGCACCGCGACCGTCGCCGGCTACATCACGCTGATGGGGCTGATCACCTTCGCCAGTGCGTGGTTCCTGCCGGAGACGAACCCCGCCGATGTCCGTGCCGACGAGCACGCCATCCCCGGCGCGCACCTCTACGCCGGGAAGTGAGGCCGAAATGAAGCGGACGACCCGCCGGCTCGCAGTACCGGCGATGACGCTCCTGGTGGCGACCGCGGTGGCCGGACCGGCCTCCGCGACCACCGCGGCGGCGCCCGGGTGCGCCGCGTTGAACCAGCTGAAGATCCCGGCGTCGGTCATGAGCCTGCCGACGACCGGCGGCCGCGTCACGGCGGCGGTGGACACGACGGCCGTCGTCAGCGGCAAGCCGATCCGGTACTGCCAGGTCGACGCCGACCTCTTCCCCGTCGACCCGGCCGCGCCGGCCATCAAGATGCGCGTCGACCTGCCGTCCGGCTGGAACCACCGCGCGTTGATGTTCGGCGGTGGCGGTTACAACGGCACGATTCCCGATCCGGCGTCGAACGTGCCGTTCGGGCCCACCGACCAGCCGGTGCCGCTGGCCCGCGGGTACGCGACGTTCGCGAGCGACTCCGGCCACCAGCAGAACCCGGCGGCCCCGCCGTCCCTGGACGGGTCGTTCGGCGCGAACGACGAGGCGTTGCGGAACTTCGCCGCCGGTGACGCCCTCAAGAAGACGCTCGACGCGAGCCTGTTCCTGATCCGGCACGGCTACGGGACGAAACCCGCCGAGGTCTTCTTCGCCGGAGGATCGACGGGCGGCCGCGAAGCCCTCAACGTCGCCCAGCGGTGGCCGGCCGCGTTCGACGGCGTGATCTCGGCCTACCCGGCGTGGAACAACCTCGCCGAGATCCTGGACCTGGGGTACCTGACCCAGGTCCTGTCGCGCCCCGGCGCTTTCCCCGGCGTCGAAAAGCAGACGCTCCTCTACGACAGCGTCGTCAAGGCGTGCGACGGCCTGGACGGGCTCAAAGATCAAGTGATCTCGAACCCGGGCCGTTGTCACTTCGATCCCCGTGCGCTGCGCTGCCCGGGCGGAACCGACGCCGGTCCGACGTGTCTGTCGGACCCCCAGATCGGGGCCGTGACCGCGATGTCGTCCCCGTTCCGGTGGCCGTACCGGATCGCCAGTGGCGAAACCCAGTACCCGGGCTTCCCGTTCCTCTCGGGGGCGGACATGCGGACCCCGTTCCTCGGGTTCGGCACGACCGCGCCGGCCAATCCCATGCCGGTGACGAGCGGGTACGGGACGCAGTACTGGGACCAGTGGGTCAAGTACTTCCTGACCCGGAACCCGAACCAGAACTCCCTGGAGGTGGATCCCCGGCACCCCGGGAAGTGGCTCGGCCGGATCAGCGCGCTGTCCACGATCGAGGACCGCAACAACGCGGACCTCCGCCCGTTCGCCCGAGCGGGCGGCAAGCTGATCCTGCTCCACGGCGCGGCGGACGAACTGGTCTCCCCGTACTCGACGAGCGACTACTACGAGCGGGTCCGCGACGTGGTGGGGCCCCGGGCGACCGACGCGTTCGCGCGGTACTACGTCGTCCCCGGCGCGAACCACGCCAACTTCGGCACGCCGGCGTTCGCCGCCGGCTGGGACTCGCTCACAGCCCTCGAGCGCTGGGTCGACCGGGGACAGCCGCCGGCGAACCCGACGGTGACCGACCTGACCCACGCCCGCACCCGTCCGCTCTGCACCTACCCGGACTGGCCGCGGTATCGAGCAGGCGATCCGAACGTGGCGTCGAGCTTCGTCTGCACGCACTGACCGTGTCCGGCGGCCTGCCTTGATGCGTGCGGTGCGCGTTCGGGGCAGACTGTCGGCATGGCCGAAATCGAGGGAATCGACGTCACCGCGCCGCCGAGCGGTACGGGTTGCGCGGAGTGCCTGGCCGTGGAGGGCTGGTGGGTGCACCTGCGCCGCTGTGCCCAGTGCGGCCACATCGGGTGCTGCGACAGCTCACCGGCCCAGCACGCGACCGCGCACTACCAGGCGAGCGGGCACCCGATGATCCGCAGCTTCGAACCGGGCGAGGACTGGTTCTACAGCTTCGACACGGGCGAGGCCTACGACGGCCCGGCGCTGGCGCCCCCGGAGCACCGGCCGGTCACGCAGCCGGTGCCGGGTCCGGAGGGCCGGGTGCCGAGCGACTGGCAGTCGCACGTGCACTAGCGGAGCCGACCCGCGTGATCCGACGGTCGACACGCGTGATTGCGGGGTCGACACGGCGGGCGAGTCCGTGTCGTCCCCGCAATCACGCGAGTTGGCGTGCCGATCACGCGTGCCGGCGCTTCCGTCACGGCCACCTCGGGTGGGGGCGGGTCAGCTCTTGTCGCCGGTGCTGCGGAGGTGTTCCTTGACCTTGGCGATCGCGAAGCCCCAGCCCTGGTCGACCGTGGGCTTCGGCGGGACGGACATCTCCTCGGGGTTGGTCAGGACGTCCAGCAGGACCGGGCCTTCGGTGCTCAGCGCGCGCCGCACGGCGTCGGCGAGCTCGGCCGGGTCGGTGACCCGGATGCCGGTCAGGCCCAGCGCCGTGGCGACCGCCGCGAAGTCCGGGTTGTCCAGCTCGGTGCCGAACTCCGGGAGCCCGGCCTGTTCCTGCTCCAGCTTCACCATGCCCAGGCGCCGGTTGTCGAAGACCACCAGCTTCACCGGCAGCCGGTAGGTCTTGAGGGTCATCAGGTCGCCCAGCAGCATGCTCAGGCCGCCATCGCCGCAGAACGCGACCACCTGGCGGTCGCGGTCGCGCAACTGGGCGCCGAGCGCCTGCGGCATCGCGTTGGCCATCGACCCGAGGTTGTAGGAGCCGAGCAGCCGGCGCGAGCCGGTCATCCGGACGAAGCGCGACAGCCACACGGTGGCCATCCCGGTGTCGGAGGTGAACACGGCGTCCGGGGCGGCGTGCTCGTCGACCAGCGCGGCCAGCGCTTCCGGACGGATCTGGTGTTCGGCGTTGTCGAAGACGGATCGCATCTTGCCGACCAGGCCCTGGTCGTGCTCGGGGGAGGCCAGCCGCCGCTGCCCGGCGTGCCAGCGCTCGAAGTGCGCGCGGGCGTCGTCGAGGTGGGCCCGGGACGCCTGCGGGGACAGCCGCGGCAGCAACGCGGCCACCGTGGGGGCGACGTCGCCGACCAGGCCGATGTCGACGGGGACGCGGCGGCCGATGTGCTCGGCCACGGCGTCCACCTGGATGACCTTCTTGCCCGTCGGATACCAGGCCCGGTAAGGGAAATCGGTGCCCAGCAGGAGCAGCAGGTCCGCGTGGTCCATCGCCTCGGCGGCGGCGGGGTTGCCGATCAGGCCGGTCTGGCCGACCTCGAACGGGTTGTCGGCTTCGAAGCCTTCCTTGGCCTTGAGGGTGAGCACCATCGGCGCGCCCAGCCGGTCCGCCAGGGCCAGCACGTCCTCGCGCGCCTGCCGGGCGCCGCGCCCGACCAGCAGGGTGACCTTGCCGGCGGCGTTGAGCAGCTGAGCGGCGGCGTCCAGGGCGGGGTCGTCCGGGCGGGTACTGCGTTCGGCGAGGGAGAACCGCGGCTCACGGTCGGCTTCGACCTTCTTGTCCCCGATGTCACCCGGCACGGTCAGGACCGCGGGGCCACCGCGGCTGATTGCTGTGCGGACCGCGATCTCCAGCAGACCGGGGATCTGCTCGGGGGAGGTCACGGTGGCGCGGAAGACCGCGACGTCCTTGAACAGCAGGTCGTTGTCGACCTCCTGGAACATGTCCGTGCCGACGTCGGCCAGCGGGACCTGCCCGGCGATGGCGAGCACGGGGGCGTGGCTCTTCGCGGCGTCGTAGAGGCCGTTGAGCAGGTGCACCGACCCGGGGCCGACGGTACCCATGCAGACGCCGATGGTGTCGCCGAGCTGTGCCTGCGCGCCCGCGGCGAACGCGGCGGCCTCTTCGTGGCGGCAGCCGATCCACTCGATGCTCTCGGCGCGGCGGATCGCATCGGTGAGCGGGTTCAGGGCGTCACCGACCACGCCGAACACGTGCGTGACGTCGAGCTGGGTGAGGCTGTCGACGATGACTTGGGCGACGGTGCGGGCCACGGGTTCTCCTGGGTCAGACGGTGAAGTGGTCGGGATCGGCGGCGGCCCAGTCCTGCGCCCAGTCGCGCGGGGGCTCGGCCAGCAGCTGCTCGGGGGCGAGCCAGTCGTAGAGCTCGGCGTAGGAGCGCACCCGGTGCGGGTCGACGCGGCGGCGGAGCATGTGCGGCCGCAGCTCGGCGGGGAACCGGACGCCCATCGACGCCATGATCTGCTGGGCCCCGGTCACCGTGGAGCGCTGGAACCGTTCCACGCGAAGGGACTTGTCCGCGACGTCGAGGGCGCGGGCGCGGCGGGCGTCCTGGGTGGTGACGCCGACCGGGCAGGTGTTGGTGTGGCAGCGCTGGGCCTGGATGCACCCGACCGCGAACATCATCGCCCGCGCCGCGTTGGTGTAGTCCGCGCCTTGCAGGAGACGCTTGACGATGTCGGCGCCGGTGGCGACCTTGCCGCTGGCGCCGAGCTTGATCCGGTCGCGCAGGCCGGTGCCGACCAGTGCGTTGTGGACGGTGATGAGCCCTTCGGTCAGCGGGGACCCGATGTGGTCGGCGAACTCCAGCGGCGCGGCGCCGGTGCCGCCCTCGGCGCCGTCGACGATGATGAAGTCCGGCGTGACGCCCTCGGCGAGCATCGCCTTGCAGACGGCGAGGAACTGGCGGCGCGACCCGACGCAGAGCTTGAACCCGGTCGGCTTGCCGCCCGCGAGTTCGCGCATCGAGGCGATGAACAGCACCAGCTCGCGGGGCGTGGAGAACACCCGGTGGTACGGCGGGGAGATGACGGTCTGCCCCTGCGGAACATCGCGGACCCGGGCGATCTCCGCGTTGACCTTCCCGCCGGGCAGCACGCCGCCGATACCGGGTTTGGCGCCTTGGGACAACTTCAGCGACACGCATTTCACCGCATCGTGTGCCGCTTTGCCGGCGAACTCCGCTTTGTCGAAGTCGCCGTCGCCGGTGCGGCAGCCGAAGTAGCCGGTGCCGATCTCCCAGACGAGGTCACCGCCGTGCCGCAGGTGGTACTCCGACAGCCCGCCTTCGCCGGTGTCGTGGGCGAAACCGCCCAGCGCCGCACCTTTGTTGAGGGCCAGGATCGCGTTCGCGGACAGCGAGCCGAAGCTCATCGCCGACACGTTGAGCAGGGCCATGTCGTAGGGCCGGCTGCAGTCGGGTCCGCCGATCCGGATCCGCGGTGGGTCGTCCGGGGCCGCCACCGGCGCCATCGAGTGGACGAGGGATTCGTACCCGTCCGCGTAGACGTCACGCTCGGTGCCGAACGGCTCTTCGGCGTCCGTCCCTTTCGCGCGCTGGTAGACGATGCTGCGGATGTCCCGGTCGTAGGGACGGCCGTCGAAGTTGCGCTCGATGAAGTACTGCTGCAGCTCGGGTCGCAGCGCCTCGAGCAGGAACCGCAGGTGGCCGAGCACCGGGTAGTTGCGCAGGACCGAGTGCTTGCGCTGGAGGAGATCCCAGCACCCGACGCCGGCGAGGACGAGCAGCGGCACGGCCGGGAGCCACCACCACGGGCCGGCGAACACGGCGAGCGCGGTGGCGCCGAGTGCGAGGAGCGAGAGCGCACCTGTCGCGCCGAATCTGAGCACGAAGGTGAAGCTATCCGCGGTGGTGGCGCGGCGCAGGTCGAGCGCGTCGATCTCGGTGGTTACCGGCACCGATGGGGTATTCGTCCCGGCGCGGTCCGGCCGGCCGCGCTCACCGGGATGGGGGAGAGCGAGTGTTTCGACGGCGCGGTGGTGGTATCCGGCAGCCATGACGTCGATCGGGTATTTCCTCTCGTGTGAGCAGTACGGTCCGAGCGAGCTCGTCGCCCAGGCCCGCGCGGCCGAGCAGGCGGGTTTCGAGCGGTTGTGGATCTCGGACCACTTCCATCCCTGGAACGACGCGCAGGGCCAGAGCCCGTTCGTCTGGTCGGTGCTCGGTGCCCTGTCGGAGGCCGTTTCGCTGCCGGTCACGACGGCGGTGACCTGCCCGACCGTGCGGATTCACCCGGCCGTGATCGCCCAGGCCGCGGCGACCGCCGCCGTCCAGCTGGACGGCCGGTTCGTGCTGGGCGTCGGCTCGGGGGAGGCCTTGAACGAGCACATCCTCGGGGACCCGTGGCCTTCGGCGGGGCAGCGGCTGGCGATGCTGGAGGAGGCCGTCGAGGTCATCCGCAAGCTGCATGCGGCGGGGGCGCGTGGTGAGTCGGTGAGCCACCACGGGGAGCACTACGAGGTGCGGGACGCGCGGATCTACACGGTGCCGGCCGAGCCGGTGCCGATCTACGTGTCCGGCTTCGGTCCGCAGGCGACGGAGTTGGCCGGGCGGATCGGCGACGGGTACTGCACGGTCGTGCCCGACGCCGACCTGGTCCGCGCGTTCCGCGAGTCCGGGGGTGGCGACAAGCCGGTGCAGGCCGGGATGAAGGTCTGCTGGGACGCCGACGCCGAGGCGGCGCTCGACCAGGCGCACCGGCTGTGGGCCAACGACGCGCTGCCCGGCCAGCTGGCCCAGATCCTGCCGCGGCCGGAGGACTTCGAGGCGGCCACGACGTTCGTCCCGCGCGAGGCCGCCGGTGAGGCGATCGTGTGCGGCGACGACCCGAAGGCGCACGCGGAGCGGGCGCGTCAGTACGTCGACGCCGGGGTGGACGAGATCTACGTCCAGCAGGTCGGCTCCGACCACGAGGGTTTCTTCCGGGGCTGGGCGGAGCACGTGCTGCCGGAGTTCACCTGACGTTTCCGCGGCACTGGATTTTCGGCCGATCTCCGGTGAGAATGAAGGCCCCCTTATCGAAGAGGTGCCCTCCGGTGATGACGAAGAAGACAGTGCTGACCATTTTGGCCACGATTTCCCTATTTCTGGGCATGACGGAATCAGCCGATGCCCGCAATGATTCCTTGGCGAATCAGCGGGTTTCGGTCTGGTCGCCGAGCATGACGATCGGCGGCCCGAACTTCACCGACCAGACGCTGCGGATGGTCGTCCACCCCAGCGTCGGCGGCAGCGGCCTACGCCTGCACCTGTCCAACCTGCGCGGCACCACCCCCCTCGCCGTCGGGGCCGTCAGCGTCGCGCTGCAGTCCGAGAAGGCGACCGCCGTCGAAGGATCCCGGCGCACAGTCACCTTCTCGCGCGCGAGAACGCTCACGATCCCGGCCGGGCAGGAGGTCGTCAGCGACCCCGTGCCGATGTCCGTGCGCGCGGAACAGAACGTGCTCGTGAGCCTGTACCTGCCCCAGGCGACCAGTTCGGCGACCTGGCACTCCGACGCGTTCGACGTCTCCTACCTGTCGAAGCCGGGCGATCACACGGCCGACACCGAGGACGGGAACTACGTCGCCGCCACGACTTCCTGGTACTACCTGTCCGGTGTGGACGTCGTCTCGCCCGCCGCGCGCGGCACCGTGGTGGCCTTCGGCGACTCCATCACCGACGGCTACAACACCCCGGCGAGCGTCTACCACCGCTGGCCGGACGACCTCGCGCGCCGGCTGGCCGGACCGCGTCCGACCGCCGTGGTCGACGCCGGGATCGGCGGCAACCGGGTGCTGACCGACGTGCCGAACATCTGGCAGGGCGTCAGCGCCCTCAAGCGGTTCGCCCACGACGCCCTGGCGCAGCCGGGCGTGCGGATCGTGATCCTCATGGAAGGCATCAACGACATCGGGAACAACGCCGGCCCGGACGGCGGCCCGCTCACCGCGCGGCAGCTGATCGACGGCTACCGCGCGCTGATCCGGCAGGCGCACGCGGCCGGCGTGCGGATCCTCGGCGGGACGATGCTGCCGGACAAGGGCGCCGGCTACTACAGCGAACCCGCCGAGGCGATCCGCCAGGCGGCGAACGCCTGGATCCGCACGAGCGGGCAGTTCGACGGCGTCGTCGACTTCGACCGGGCGCTGCAAGACCCCTCCGATCCGGCGGCCCTGCGAGCCGGCTTCGACTCGGGTGATCACCTCCACCCGAACGAAGCCGGCATGCAGGCCATGGCCGACGCCGTCGACCTGCGGCTGCTGAACCGCTAGGAAACGCGGAACCCGTCCACCAGGAAATAGGTTCCGCTCAGTTTCGAAACGGTCAGCGTGTGCCGCCCGGCGGCGAGCCCGGTCACCGAATAAACGGGGAACCGGACTTGCCGCTGGGCGGTGTTCGCGCTGACTGTTCCTTTCGAAACCCCATCGAGCGTGACGCCGATATCACCTTCGTCGGAATTTGTTTCGGTGAGGAAACTGATCCCGGTCCCGGTGAAAGTGATCGACGCCGAATCGCCGTTCTGCTGGGTGTAGTGCACCCCGTTTTCGAGGTCGCCGTAGGTGCGCGAGCCGCTCGAGGACCAGGTCCCGGTGTAGGAGATCCGCAGATCGTCGTCGTCGAGCACCGTGGCCGGCGGGAGGTGCGGCCCGGCGGCGTCGATGATCGCCTGGGCCGCGGGCGGCCAGCGGCCGTCGGTGACCACAGTGGACGGTTCGAGGTCGATGTCCGTGCCGCTGTTGTTGTACCGGTCGGTGTCGGTGAAGTTGCCGTGGATCGAGTCGTCGTGGATGGTCGGCGTCCACAGGTTCAGCCACAGCGAGCCGTTGCTGAACTCCACCACGTTGTCGTGGGTGTTCCAGAGCGAGCTGCCCTCGTCGTGGTAGATCATGTTGCAGCCGTTGATGCACTCGCCGAGGACGTTCCCGACGAACTCCGACCCCGAAGCCTGGCCGCCGAGGGTGTAGATCGGCCCGCCGTCGAACAGCACACCCATCACGCTGTGCACGTGGTTGCCGACGACGTGGTTGCCGCCGGTGTAGGTCGTGCCGTGCAGGCACGGGTCTTGCAGGCCCTGCTTGGCCTGCAGCGCGCAGCTCGAAGCCCAGCCCCAGCCCCAGCCGATCGACACCCCCGAGTACGGCGTGTAGCCGATGTCGTTGTGGGCCAACGTGGTCCCGCGGCTGTGGCCGATCCAGACGCCGACCGCGTCCTGGTACTCCTGACCCGGCCGCTGCACGACGTTGCCGGAGACGCTGTTGCCGCTGGTCATCAGCGCGGGCTGGGTCTGGTAGTAGTCGTCGACCTCGCCCACCGTGACCCCGCTGCCGCCGAGGTCGGTGATCGAGCTGCCGGACACCGTGGAGTCCTGGGTCTGGTCGGCGAGGTCGATGCCGCTGGTCCCGGTGTGCTGCACGGTCACGCCGGTGAAGGTGATCCGGGCGCCGCGGTGCACCTGCACGGCCGCCGGGATGCGGGTCGGGGTCCGGGTCGCCGGGTCCCAGAGGATCCCGGCCTGATTGTCGATGTAGCCCGCGGTGCTCGGGGCGGTCCAGGTCGTGTAGGCGAACGTGATGCCCTCGAAGGCGATGTCGTGCACCGGCGCGACGACGTCGGGGATGACGGTGAAGGCGTCGATCAGCAGGTAGTCGCCGCCGGCCTTGACCACGCGGACCGTGTGCTTGCCCTTGGCGAGCCCGGTGACCGAGACGACGGCCTGCTGCGCGAGCCGTTCGGCGCTCTCGGCCGACACCGTCTGCGTCTTGACGCCGTCGACGTAGACGTCCATGTCGCCTTCGTCGGAGTTGGTCTCGGTCAGGACCTGGAGACCGGTGCCGGTGAAGGTGTAGCTGAACGCGTCGCCGTCGTTCGCGGTGTAGTGGACGTCGGCGCCGAGGTCGCCCAGGTGCCGGCCGTTCGAGTAGTTCCAGCTGCCGGTGTAGGTCGCGCGCCAGTCGGTGTCGTTGAGCGGCGCGAGGTGCCCGGGGGTGCCGGAGAGGTCGAGCAGCTCCGGCGCGACGGGCAGTTCGACGTCGGCCTTGGCCAGGTCCTCGCCGGGCCGCGGCACGTAGTAGAGGTAGCCGGCGTCGCCGTCGAGGTAGAACTGGCCGGGCGTGCCGAGCAGCTGGTAGGCGTTTTCGAGCCAGGTCACGCGGTCGAGGCTCGGCAGACCGGCGCCGTTGAAGGGAAAGCTCGGGTTGGGGACCGAGGTGTGGTTGTTGTTCCAGCACCCGGGGTCGACGGTCAGCGCGGACCCGCCCGCGGCGCCGGGCGTGATCGAGGCCAGCGGGCAACGCAGCTGCTTCCAGCCGTTGTTGGCGACGACTTCCACCCGGGCGGCGTTCGTCCACGACGTGTAGGCCGCGTCGGCGGTGGTGAACCCCGTGGCGGACACGGAGAACCCGCCCGGGTCCTGGGCCGTGCGGGCCCGCTGGGCGCGGACGCCGTCGACGAACAGCTCCCGGCTCGCGGTCCCCTTCGGCACCGGGGCGCGGTAGATGTTCTTGACGGCGTCCGTCTTATGGAAGCCGGTGATCTTCCGGGCGCCGCTGAACACCGGGGTCTGCCCAGGAGCCGCGCGGTAGACGACGCGGTGGCCCGGTCTCCCGGAGTCCTGCACGCCCAGGCGCAACGGCGTGGTCAGCGAGTAGGTGCCGCCGCGCAGCTCGACCACGACGTCCCCGGTGGCCCGGGGGAGCAGCGCGCGAACCCGGTCACGGGCGGTGGACAGGTCGCACGGCGCGGCGGAGCTGCAGGCCGAGCCGTGCCCGGAGGGGGCGGCGTGGAGGACGTCCGGGGGATGGCCGGGTGACGCGCCGACAGCCGCGACAACGGCTGCGGCGGTGACCAGGTGCGCGACGACGGTGACGATTCGCATCGGGTTCTCCGGCGGGTTCAGCGGATAGACATCCGATGAATATAGACCGATCTGACGTCGTGCGGGACAGTAAATCTTCCAGGCTGACGCGGGTAAGGCTTATATATCCGCCGAATCGCGGGTAAATCAGACATCGCGAGACAGAAGCCGTCGACGTCCTTGACAGGGAGAGTTCCTATGTTTGACGCTGCTGGCGACGGCAGACGGTTCAGTCGGCGAGCAGGAGCGCGGCGACCGCCTCCGGGGCCTCGAGCATCGCGTTGTGCCCGGTGGGGAGGTCGTGGACCTGCCACCCGGGGTCGGCGCGGAGCCGGGTGCGGAGCTCGGCGAACGGCGTCCGGTCTTCCCAGCCCGCGCAGTAGACGAACTCCCGCCGGGGGACCCGGGCGAACGTGCCGGTGAGCCGGATCGTCTGCAGGAACGCGGCGAGGGGATGGGGGCGGCGACGGGGGTCGCCGCCGTCCGGTGGCCGGACGGCGTAACCGGTGGCCGCGGCGCCGGTCGCGAACACTTTCCGGAAGTGCTCGTTCGTCGACGACCAGCACGACTCGCCATCGCGCGGCACGTAGGCGTCGAGGTGCACCAGCCGGGAGATCCGGCCGCCGGCGCGGTCGGCGGCGGCGGCGATCACCATCCCGGCGTAGCTGTGGCCGACCAGCGTCGCGCCGGTGAGGTGGTGGCGATCGAGGTGCCGCACCACGTCATCGGCGTGCGTGTCGAGGTTGGCGGACGCGACCGTCGCGGTGTCGTCGTCCGGCCGCAGACCGGTCAGGGTCAGGGCGTGCACGGTGTGCCCGGCCCGCTCCAGCAGCGGAACCACCGCCTCGAACGCCCAGGAACCCTTCCAGGCGCCGGGAACGAGGACGAACGTCGTCATGCGATTCTCCTTCTCACTCCGTATGGAGCAAGTGTCACCGGGTGAGGGCGTGGCGTGCCACCGGTGGAAAGCCTGTCGATACCTGTTGGCCGCCAACCTCGCGAAGCGGGCCCGCCGGGGGATGTCCCGGCGGGCCCGCGTCGACTCGTCCTGCCTAGATCTTCGGCAGCGCCACGTCCGTCACCGTGGCTGCGCCGGCCTTGACCTTCGTCTGCCGGAACTGCGGCTGGAACCCGTTGGCGGCGACGGTGACCACCAGCGGGTTGTACCCCTTGTCCAGCCACAGCCGGTAATGGCCGTGCGCGTCGGTCTTCAGGGTGTACGACACCTCACCGCACACTCCGTTGTGGACCATCGTGCAGACCTGCACGGTGGCGTTCGCGATCGGCGCGCCCGACGCGGCGTCGGTCACGTCACCCGAGAGCTCGCCCCACGCCTTGGGCGGCGCGGCCTGCAGCGAGACGGGCAGGGCCGCCACGGCGTACGGCGAATCGGTGTCGATCGCGATCGTCGCCGTGTACTTGCCCGGCTGGGTGACCTTGCCCGAGTCGACCGTCACCGCGACCTTGGCCGTGGCGCCGGGGGCGAGGTCCAGCTGCGTGCCCGCCTCCGACAGCCAAGCGGCGTCGTCGTCACCGCACTGGTCGTAGCCCGGCAGCGCCGCCGTCGTGCGCAGGGCCGGCACGAACGAACCGACCTGGTACAGCGCACACGCACCGCGGCCGCCGCCGTAGTACTCCTGCGGCAGGTCCGGCAGCGACGACCACCTGTCGCTCACCGGGTCGTACTCGATGGTGTGCGCGGTCTCCCCCAGCGGCGAGGTGACCCCGCCGTCGCCGGTGAACCCGCCGGCGAGCTGCAGCCGGCCGTTCGCCCCGCTGTAGGCCATCTGCGAGACCTGGTACGGCGCGTCGGCCACCTTCGTCCACGTCGTGGCTCCCGGCTTGACCACGTAGGCCGACTTGATGCTCGTGCCGCCCGCGACGTAGCCGCCCGCACACACGAGTTCACTGTGGACACCCGCGCAGGCCGCGTCGCTTTCGGCTTCGGGGTAGTCGGGCAGGGCTGACCAGGCGTTGTGCGCCGGGTCGTAGACGTACGCCGACTTCACCGGGTCCTTGCCGCACACGCTCGCACAGCCGCCGACCACGTACAGCTTCCCGCCGAGGGTGGCCGCCGTGGCGCCGTAGAGCTTCGCCGGCAGGTCCGCCGCCCGCGACCACGTGTCCGTCTGCGGGTGGTAGGCGTACGTCGTGGCCAGGACCCCGGTCATCCCGGCTCCGCCGACGACGTACAGCGAGCCGTTCAGGACCGCCGCCGCGCCGCGCATCACCGGTTCCGGCAGGTCCGCGATGGACGACCAGGCCGCGGTGACCGGGTCGTACACGTAGCTGCGGGCCGACGGCGAGAGCATGTGCATGGGCATGCCGCCCGCGCTGTAGACCTTGCCCTGGTACGCCCCGAGCGCGCTTTCGTAGGTGAACTCGGGGACGTTCGCCATCGGCTGCCAGCCGGCGGCCGCCGACGGGTCGACCGCGGTGAACCCGGTGGCGTGCTCGCCGAGCGACACGTGCACCGGCGCCGTGCCGGAGTTGGTGAGCTTCACCGTCTGGGTCGCGACCTGCCCCATCGTCTTGCTGACGGCGAGGCCCGCCGAACCGACGGCCAGCTGCCCGGCCTTCATCTTGACGTCCAGGCGCGCCACGGAGTTCAGCGCGGTGGTCGTCTTCAACGCCGGCGACGCGTAGCGCGGATAGCTCGCGGTGTACTGGTGCGCGCCGGTGGTGTCGAACAGCTCGTAGAAGCCGTCGGACAGTGCCGCGTCGTCCGGCGTGGGCGCGCTGACCGCCGAGCGGGCCGAGTCCGCCACCGTGACGTCGTTCAGCGGCTGACCGGTGTTGGCGTCGGTGACCACACCCGCGACCAGGCCACCGTCGCTCGCCGAGCACGAGCCGACGACGACATCGTCGAGTTCGGCGAGCGAGTCGCCGTCACCGCGGAAGTGGAACCGCACGCGTGCCGAGTCCTGGCCCGCGGCCTGCGGCAGCGGAATCGACACCGTGGTCTGCACGACGTCGGTGCTCTGGTGCCACAGCGAGGTCCACGTGGTGCCGCCGTCGAGCGAAAGGTCGGCGCCCAGCTCGCTGTCCCCGGCGGGCAGGTACAGGCCGCCGAACGACAGCACCGGTGCCTTGTCACCGGTCAGGTCGAGGACCGGTGAGGTGAACGTGGTGTCCTCCGCCTTGCCACCGCGGGTGATCGGGCTGGCGATCGCGTAGTTGCCGGTGCCGATGAAGTTGAACAGCTCGTTGCCGTCGTCGAACGTCCACCCGGCCGACGCCGGATCGGCGTTGGTGACGGTCCACCCGTCCTTCGGGGTGGCGCCGGTCCAGCCGTCGAAACGCGTCAGTGCGGCGTGGCCGTAGCCGAGGGCGGTGCACGCGTCCGGGTCCATCGCGGCGGTGAAGTCCTGCCGGACGGCGGAATCGCCGACGCTCACCTTCGGGTCGAGCTGCCGGTAACCGGGCAGGACCGGGCTGACGTGCAGCTGGTAGTCCGCGCCCTGCGGCAGGTCGACTTGGTAGCGGCCCGAGAACGGGTCGGTGTAGACGGCGCCGCCGGGGTAGCCGTCGATGGTGATCTTCGCGTACAACGGCCAGCCGTGGCCGGAGCCGTCGGTGACGGTGCCCGAGACGGCCTGCGTGGCGATCTTCACGATCGCGTAGTCGGCCGTGACTTTCTGGTCGTCCACAATGGACAGTGCGCCGCTGCCGGGCTCGTAGCCGAACCGGGTCACCTGGACCTGGTAGGAGTCGGCGGCGACGGCGAGGTGGTAGCCGCCCTGCGCGTCGGTCGTCGCGTGGTAGACGTTGCCGGTCACCTGGCCCGTCGCGGTCACCGTGGCGCCCGTGATCGCCGCGCCGGTGGAGTCGCGGACGTGTCCGTCGACTGTCCCTTGTGGAGTGTAGGCGAGCGTGCCGACGCCGTGCGGCGAGCCGAGGCCGGTCGGGCCGTCCCAGCCGGGACCGGCGGTGCACAGCACGGTGCCGCACGCGCCGTTGGTGCCGCCGGTGACGTCGTAGAGGTCGTTGCCGTGGTTGAAGTACGGGTAGGTCGCCGGGTTCGTGCCCGGCCGCGGGTCGCCGGCCAGCGCGTACATCGCGGCGATCAGCGGCGAGGACAGGCTGGTGCCGCCCACCTGGCCCCAGCCGCCGGTCTTACCGGTGTCGTAGACGGCGAAACCGCTCGCCGGGTCGGCGACGGCGGAGACGTCGGCGAGGGCGCGGTTCGCGCACCCGGTCGCCACGTCCTGCTGGTAGGCGGGCTTCGCCTCGTACCGGGAACAGCCCGAGCCGGCGTCGGACCAGGCCTGCTCGCTCCAGCCGCGCGGGTTGGCGGGGTCGTGGTAGAGGTTCGTGCCGCCGGCCGCGACGACGTCCGGGTTCGCGGCGGGCCAGTCCTGGTTGCCGTAGGCGTGGTCACCGGTGGAGGCGACCATCGCGACACCCGGCACGCTGTAGTGGGAGTCGAGGGTGCCCTGTTCCGGGTCCTCGCCGTCGATGCCGTAGGAGTTCGAGACGAACTTCGCGCCGAGCTTCACCGCGGTGTCCACGGCCAGGACGATGTCGTACGGGCTCGTCGAATCCGCTTCCACGAGCAGGATGTGGCACGCCGGGCAGGCGGCCGACACGGCGTCGAGGTCGAGGGAGGTCTCCTGCGCCCAGCCGTCGTCGTCGGCGGGGAAGGCGGTGCCGCCGCGCTGGTCGGCCTTGCGGAAGCAGCCGTTGTCCGTGGTGCAGGCGGGCAGCCCGAACTGCGCGCGGTACACGGCCAGGTCGGCCTCGGCGTGCGAGTCGCCGAGGGCGTCGACGATGGCGACGGTTTTGCCCGCGCCACCGTCGGGCAAGTTGTAGGCGGCCCGGATGTCGGCCGGGCCGAGCGAGTCCGGCAGGGGAGCGCCGGTGCTGGCGAGCGGGCGCAGGTCCTGGCCCGCCTTGAGCAGCGAGTTGCAGGTCACGGTGAACGGCTTCGGCTTGGCCGGGTTGCAGCCGGTCGGCGCGTAGAGCGCCTTCGGCGGCTGCGCGGCGGGCTTGCCGGTGCTCGCCTGAGTGGCGTTGGCGGTGGCCGCGGGCTTCGCGTCCCCGGAGGTGGCGGCCGCGCCGGGCGCCGTGACCCCGGCGGCGATGCTCGCCTGGTGACTGTCGAGTGGGGTGGTGCCGGTGACCAGTGCCAAGCCGAGACAGCCGGCGAGCACCGGGATTGCGAGCGCCAGCAGGCGCCCCCGGGGGACTCTCAAGGGGGAATCCTTTCCGTTCGGGCCGGAGCTCAGAGGGGTTCGTACCCCGCGGGCAGATCGCGCCCGGCCGCGCGGCCGGACCGGTCACCGGGCCGCGGGGCGGCGTCGGCGGGGTCCGGGGTGGAGGGATGGGGAGCCGTTTCCGCGGCGGGCTCGGCCGGCACGGTGCCGGTCTCGGTGGGGCAGTCCACCGGGCGGTCACCGCCGGGTCGCGTCGCGTTCACCGGCGAAGTATCGGGCCGCGAGCGCCGAGTTCGCGATTGGGCGGATGACCTAATCTGCGTTCGCGGGCCGGGTGGCGGGCTTGATCCCCGCCTGCGTGGCGCTGACCGCGAGCGCCGTGCGTGAGCTGACGTGGTGCTTGCGCATCGCCGAGTTCAGCTGCGCCGCGACGGTCTTCGGAGACCGGGAGAGCTCCCGCGCGATCTCCGGGTTGGTCAGGCCCGTCAGCAGCAGCCGCACGACCTCCAGCTCCCGCGGCGAAAGCTGGTCGCCGTAGCCGCGGCGGCCGCCGCGCCACACGGCCGCGGCGGCGCCGTGCTCGCGCTGGGTGGCGCGGACGCGGTCGGCCGCCGCGCCCGCACCGAGGGCCTCGAACCCTTGCAGCACTTCGCCGAGCAGCGCCAGCCCCGCCTCCCGGGAGTCCTCGAGCAGGCACGCGGCTTCGCGTTCGCGCGCCAGCAACGCGTCGTACGGCCGTGGCAGCGCTTCCCACGCGGCGGCGGCGGCCGCCCACGCAGTGGGGTCATCCCGCGCCAGCAACGCCCGGCAGACCAGCGCCGCGGCGGCGACCGTGGCCCCGCTGCGGCTCGCGGCGAACTCGGTGGCCAGCCGCTCGGCATCAAGACTGCGCCCGGCGGCCAGCAGCGCTTCCACGCGGACCGGCGCCAGCTCCCGCGCCCACAGCCAGATCTGCTTGCGCGCCACCACGGCCATCGGCTCCTCGGTGACCTCCAGGGCCTCGGCGACCCGGCCGGCCGCGAGGTGCAGCCGGGCGAGCGCGGCGGCGGGCTCCAGGGGCATGTCGGCGATCCCGCGCTCGCGGGCTTCGCCGAGCACGAGCGTCAGCTTCCGCTCGACGCCGGGGTCCGGCGCGGTCGCCGCCTGCAGCAGCGCGCCCACCAGCGTCGTGTCGAGCTGGATCAGGGGTTCTTCCACGAGGTCGGCGAACTCGGCGACGCGTTCGGCGAGCCCGTGCCACGCACCGGTGAGCCAGTCGAGGCGGATGAGCGTCGTGAGGGTCATGTCGCGCAGGCGTTGCAGCCCGTGCCGCTCGGCCAGCTCGACGGCGCGGGTCAGCTTCGCGCGGGCCTCGCCGTAGCGGCCCCAGTGCAGGGCCGCGTCCCCGAAGTTCAACAGCCCGCGGGTGATCTGCAGCGCGTCGGCCGCGTCGTCTTCGGGGACGGTCGCGGCGACGGCCCAGCCCGCCTCGTCGCCCATCTCCAGCAACGCCGTGGCGCGGTCGACGGTGAACGACAGCCGTTCGGCCTCCGGGACGGCCGAGGTGACGACGGTTTCGGCGCGGTCGAGCCATTCGCGGTGCGCCTGGGCGGACCACGTCGTGCCGGCGGGCCGGCCGAGCACCGACATCGCGTGCGCGGCCGCGACCGGGTTGTCGGCCAGGTCGGGAATCGCGCGGGCCAGCTCGGCGGCGCCCGCCGTGTAGTCACCGGCGTGCATCAGCAACCGGCCGAGCTGGCTGCGGATCTCGGCGCGCTCGCGGCGTTCGAGCACCGCGCTCTCCAGCACGCGGCGCACGGTGCGCACGAGGTCGACGCGGCCGAGGTACCCGGTGAACGCGAACAGCGGCGTCTTGCGCGCCAGCCGCGCCACCGCCGCCGGGGGCAGCCCGGGTTCGGCGAGCAGGCCGTGCAGGAACAACGCGGCGGTGTGGTGGTCGCCGGACGCGAGCGCGAGGTCCGCCGCGCGTTCGGCGTACTCGCACCACTTCGCCGTCTCGCCCGCTTCGCGGAAGTGGTGCGCCAGCACGTCGATCGGCGCGGGGTCGCGGGCGGACAGGGCCTTGCCCGCCCGCCGGTGCAGTGCGCGTCGTTCACGTCCGCCGATGCCGTCGTACACGGCCCTGGCCGCGAGCAGGTGCCGGAACGCCAGCAGTCCCCGGTCGTCCTCGACGAGCAGGCCGCTGCGCGCGGCTTCGTCGATCGCGTGCCCGGCCCGGTCGGCCGGCAGCCCGCTGACTTCGGTGACGTCTTCCTCCGTCGCGGGCGTCGACAGCACGGCGCACGCTTTGAGCGCCGCCTGCGCGTCGGGCGTGAGACGGACGAGCCGCTCGGCCACGGCGTCGCGGATCGTCGGCGGCACGGCGATCTCGTCGAGCGAGCGGCGGATCCACTCACCGCCCTGGCGGATCAGGTCGGCGCGGTCGCGCAGCAGCCGGACCAGCTCCTCGAGCGCGAAGGGGATCCCCTCGGTGTGCCGGTGCAGGAGCCGCGCGAACGGCTCGGACACGCGCTCGTCACCCAGCATCGACGACACCAGGTCCGCGGTCTGCGTCACGTCGAGCGCGCCGAGGGTGATGCGCGGGTAGCGCGACGACAGCCGCAGCAGCAGGCTGTCGTCGCCCACCTCGCCGGGCCGGTAGGTCAGCACGAGGGCGGGCCGCCGTTCCTGGCGCGCGGCGAGGAAGAGCAGGAACTCCAGGGTCGTCTCGTCGGCCCAGTGCACGTCCTCGACCACGAGCACGCCGACGTCCAGCCGGTCGAGGACCTCGGCGAGCGCGCGCAGGAGCCGGTGGCGGGCCGCGCCGGCGTCGGCGAGGCCCTCCGGCGCCGGCGGCAGGTCCCACTCGGGGAAGAGCGGGCGCAGGGTGCCGGCGAGCGGGCTCAGGCCGAGGCCGGCGACGCCCGGCCGGGCTTGGCGGAGGGCGTCGACGACCGGGCCGAGGGTGAGGGCTTCCCGCAGCGGCGGGCAGCGGGCGACGAGCACGCCGTCCCCCGGGAGGAGCTCCCGGACGAGCCGGCTCTTGCCGATGCCGGCTTCGCCCGAGACGAGCACGACTCCCGGGTCGCCGAGGGCGGCGGTCAGGCGGCCGAGCTCGTGGTCACGGCCGATGAGGCGGGGCGTGCCGACGGCGGTGAGGTCAGGCGCGTCAGCCGTCACCCGTCCCCTCCCGTTCACCAGAAGCCCGGTGTCCCTGCCGAGGATTCTTGGTGGCTGACGCCCCGGCAGGCAAGCTTTCTGGGTCGCGGTTCACGTGCTCGTCGCCCGGTCCGGACAAAACCGACAGCTGACGGAGTTACTCCGGTTCCGGCCGTGCCCGGTGCGAACCCCCTGGCGACAGAGCGGCGACGCGCAGCAGCGTCAGCGCCTGTTTGGCGGCCAGGGTGAACAGCCCCATGGTGAT
Source organism: Amycolatopsis sp. NPDC048633 (assembly GCF_040650695.1). Lineage (NCBI taxonomy): Bacteria > Bacillati > Actinomycetota > Actinomycetes > Pseudonocardiales > Pseudonocardiaceae > Amycolatopsis > Amycolatopsis sp. NPDC048633. The sequence goes on along the minus strand of NZ_JBEZHS010000041.1, from coordinate 25,269 downwards.
CTCCGGCTGGCCGAACACGACGAGCAGGAGTGACCCTTCGACGGGGAAGACGCAGACGTAGCCGGAGCTGCCTTCGAACATCGCGCAGCGCGATTCGCCGATGCCGGCCTGCGCGGTGAACTGCGCCGCGAGCCCGGTCGCCGCCGCGGACATCGCGGCGACGCTGTCGGGTTCGATGGTCTCCGTGTCATTGGCCAGGACGAGGCCGTCGTGGGTGGCCACGAGCAGCCCGGCCACCTGGTCGACCTGCTCGCGGATCTTGCGCAGCGCCTCGATGGTCTGGTCGGAGTCGAGCGTCGGGCGCTTCATCGTCCGGTCCGGTGTCGAGCCGGGGTTCGCCGGCGACGGGGTGCGTACCGGCAGTGGGGTGCGGAAGGGCTGGCTGTGGGTGTCGGCACTCGTCATACGGACAGGCTGGTCTCGATGCGCTTGAGGCTGTGCCGGGCGAGCGCGAGGTTGGCTCGTTCGCGGTCGAGGACGAGGTAGAGGAACAGGGTGGAGTTGCCGCGGGCCGACAGCGGCCGGATCACGTGGTACTGGCGGTGGAGGGTGATGAGGATGTCCTCGATACTGTCGTCGAGCCCGAGGGACGACATCACGCGCAGTTTCGCCCGGACGACTTCGGTGTTGCCGGCCGCCGCGATGTCCAGGTCGAGCCAGTCGCCACCGCCCAGGGAACCGAGGGACATCCCGCTGTCGTAGTCGACGAGCGTCGCGCCGACGGCGCCGGGAATGTTCATCGCTTCTTTCAACGCCAAGTCGATCGTCATGAAAAGCCGTCCTCCAGTGAGCGAACACGTGCTATGTCCGCAATCGACCGGTCGGGGACTCGGCTTGGTCCATCCGGCGGGGTCGATCGCGCAGGCATGTGACGTTATGTGTCCGCGGCAGTTTCACGTACGGCCGTTCGGAGCAACTTTCATTTCAGCTCGTGACTTGTTCGCAGGTGTTCCAATATGTTTCGGAATTCATTTTCGCGATTCGCGCTCAGATGAGCGTCGAATGCGAATCTGCAATTTGCAGTTCGCAAATAGCGTGCGCCAGTTCGGTGGGATGAGTGAGCGGCAGCAGGTGGTTCGCCCTCGCGATCGTCGTGACGCGGGCGGCCGGCAACGCGGCCGCCAGACGGGCGATCAGCCGGTGCGTCGGGCCGGGGCTGGCCGCGCCCTGGACGAGCAGCGCCGGCACGGTGATGCGGGCCGGGTCGGGCGGGGTCCACCGGCCGATGGCGGGGACTTCGTTGGTGAAGAAGAACTCCGCGTCGCGTTCGGCGCGAGCGAGTCCCTCCTCGCCGAGGACGTCGGTGAGGACCCCGCGGTAGCCGGGGCCGCAGACGACGGCGTTGAACGTGTCGAACGCCGCCGCGATGTCGCCGCGGGCGGCGGCGGCCATGGCCCCGCCCAGTGCCGGGCCGATCGTGCTCCGCACTTCGGGCAGGTCGGCCGGGTCCAGGAGCTCGTCGATCAGCGGTGGCTCGGACAGCACCAGGCGGGCCACGAGATCCGGCCGGTCGAGCGCGAGCTGGAGTGCGATCGCGCAGCCGGAGGAGTGGCTGACCACGGTGGCCGGCCCGGTGTCCAGCCGGTCGAGCAGGGCGGCGGCGTGCGCCGCGTGCCCGGTCAGCTCGATCGGTTCGCGCGGGACCTCGCCGCCGGTGTACCCCGCGCGCAGCATCCGGATGACCCGGCCGGGCAGGTGCCCGGCCAGCGGCTCGAACCACGCCCCGAACACACCCGCGTGCACGAGCAGGGTCGCGTCGCCGGTTCCGGTGTCCGTGTAGCCGATGGTGACGCCGTCGATCGTCGTCTCTCTCATCGCTCGTCCTTTCAGTCCGCGTAGAGCCGGATCTCGATGCCGTCGGGGTCGTGCAGCCCGACCAGCACTTTTCCGCCGCCGTGGCCGGTCACGACGCCGCCGTGGGGTTCGCCCGCCTCGTCGAGAGCGGCCTTCCAGGTCTCGACGTCCGCCCGGGACGGCACCAGCAGGGCCAGGGCGTCGAAGCCGGACAGCGCTTTGGCGCGGGCGGGGTCGTGGCGCAGCGCGAGCTGCGGCGAGCACCCATCGCGGCGCAGGGCGACACCCCGGACTTCGCCGTCTTCGGTGAACTCGATGGCGACCTCGAAGCCCAGGACGCGCTCGTACCAGGCACAGCTGCGGGCGACGTCGCTCACGGGGAGTTTCAGGTGGTGGATGCCGGCGATCTCCATGGCGACCCCGATTCGTTGTAGTCCAACTCTAGAGTTAGAGTGCAACGTGTGACCGAGAACGTCAAGCCCCGCGCGGCCCGCACCCGGGCGACCCGCCGGCGCATCGTCGAGGCGGCCGGCGCACTGTTCGTCGCCGACGGCTACACGGCCACCACGCTCGACCAGATCGCGTCCCGGGCCGAAGTGGCCGTGCAGACGGTGTACTTCCACTTCGGCAACAAGCGGACACTGCTCAAAGAGGCTGTCGACCTCGCCGTCGTCGGGGACGACGCGCCGGTCGGCATCCTCGGCCGGCCCTGGCTGGAGGAGGCCGCCGCCGAGCGGGAGCCGCGGCGGGTGATCGAGCTCTGGACGGCGTACGGGCGCGGCATCGTGGCGCGGATCGGCCCGATCATGCGGGTGGTCCGCGACGCGGCCGTCGTCGACGCCGACATGGCCGCCCAGTGGACGGCGAACATGGCCGAGACCGCGACGGCGTTCCGCGTGCTGGCCGAGCAGCTCGAGAACCTGTCCGCGCTGCGCGTACCGGTGGACGAAGCCGTGGACGTCCTGTGCGCGCTGTCGGGGCTCGAGATGTACCTGGTGCTGGCCGACCGAGGCTGGACACCCGAGCGGTGGGAACGCTTCGTCGTCGACTCGCTCGCCCACGCACTGCTCGATCACCCGGACACTGAGACAACCTAAATGACCTATGCCCGATCCCGGGATTCTCACGTAGCGTGGGAATCCCTGTCGTCGACGTTTGCGAGGTCCGGATGGAAAACGCCGCTACCCCCAACGAGATGCCCGCCAGCGGCCTGCTGCTCGGCGTGGAGACGCTGACGGCCGCGGTGGACCGGGGCAAGGCCAATGGCGCGGTGGCCGACAACGACGGCAACGATTAGCCGTTGTCCCGTTCCGTGACGGAGATTCCCGGACTGGCCGGCCTCGTGGCTCCGCTCGAGGCCGGCCAGTTCTTCGAAGACGTACTGGGGAAGGCGCCGCGGCGGTTCCCGGGGGAGAAGGGCCGGTTCGCCGAGCTCCTCCCGTGGCCGGAGCTGGACCGGGTGCTGCGGCAGCACCGCCTGGAGTTCCCCCGGCTGCGCCTCGCGCTCGACGGCGACGTCGTGCCCGCGCACACCTACACCGAGATGGTGTCGACCCGGCGCAACGGTCTCGTGCCGCGCGTGCTGTCGGCGCCCTTCGCCGAACACCTGCGCGCCGGGGCGACGCTCGTCGTCGACTCGGTCAACGAGCTGGTCGACGGGGTCGGGGAGCTGGCGAGCCGGCTGGAGCACGACCTGCGCGAGCGGATCCAGGTCAACCTGTACGCGGGCTGGGGCACCACGCACGGCTTCGACGTGCACTGGGACGACCACGACGCGTTCATCATCCAGCTCTCCGGGCGCAAGCGCTGGCGCCTGCACGGCGTCACCCGGCGCTCGCCGCTGCAGCGCGACGTCGAGCTACCGGAACGCCCGGAGGGCGAGCCGCACGAGGACTTCCTGCTGGAAGACGGCGATGTCCTCTACCTGCCGCGCGGGCACTGGCACGACGTGTCCGCCGTCGGTGAGGAGTCCTTGCACCTGACGATCGGGTTCAACGCCGCGACCGGCGTGGACCTGGTGGCGTGGCTGGCCGACCAGCTGCGTTCCGACGAGCTGTTCCGGGCGGACCTGCCCCGGTTCGCCGGGCCCGAGGTTCGGGCCGAGCGGGCCGAGGAGTTGCGCCGCCGGCTCGCCGAGCTGGCCGCCGGGGACGTCGTCGACCGCTTCCTGGCCGACCGCGACGCGCAGGCTCCCGCGCAGACCCGCGTCGGCCTGCCGTGGGCGGCGACGGCGGAGCTGCTGCCGCCGGACGACGACTTCGAGGTCCGGCTGCTCGCCCCGCGCGCCGCGCTGGTGGACGGCGAGGGCACCGCGGCCCTGGTCGGCGCGGGGAAGCGCCTGGTCTTCGCGGCTCCCGCGCGGCCCGTGCTGGCCGCGTTGCTGGGGGGTGCTCCACAGCCGTTCAAGGTGCTGGCCGACGCCGCGCCGGGCGTGGACCGGGCCACCGTCCGGGCGCTGCTGGGCGAGCTGGTCACCCAGGGGCTCGTGGCGAGAGCGTGACGTGACGCCGTGCCGGCTCGGTGACCGCTCACCGCACGATCGGGTGTGGTGGTCGCCGAGCCGGTCACATCAGGGGGGTTGACGCTCGGGTATTCGGGTACGCTTAGGCATGCCTAAGTCAGGGTTCATGGCTGAGGCGGGAATCTGCTCTCCCGGCCGGACCGCGGTGCCCGCGTGCGCCGCGTTGACCCGCGAGCTCGGTGGCGAGCCCGCCGGGACCGCCGCGCGCATGACGTCCTGGCTGCTCATCGAGCAGCCGGGTTCCTGGGCGCCCGACGCGCTCGAAGACGTGCTGGCCGAAGCGCTGCCCGCCGGGCAGCTCGACGCCGCCCGGGACGCCGGTCTCCGGCCCCTCCTCATCCGCAAGCCCGGCCGGCACGCGCGGGTCCCGGGCGCCCCGCGGGCGGTCTACGTCGCCAGCGGCCGGCCGGGGCACCGCTGGCTCGAACGGCTCGACGTCGCCGACCTCGGCGAGCTCGCCCACCTCGATCTCGAAGCCGTCGCCGCGGGCCGCCGCGGGCACGGTGAGCCGGTGTCCGGCCCGCTCTTCCTCGTCTGCACGCACGGCAGCAAGGACATGTGCTGCGCGGTCTTCGGGCGCCCGGTGGTGACCGGGCTGGCGCAGAACCACCCCGGCCAGGTCTGGGAGGTCAGCCACGTCGGCGGCGACCGCTGGGCCGGCAACCTGCTGACGGTGCCCGACGGCTACCTCCACGGCAGCCTCGCGGTGACCGAGGCCGAGCTCGTCGCCAAGGAAGCGCTGAGCGGGAACGTCCGCCTGGAACACCTCCGCGGCCGGACGTCGGCGGAGAGCCCGTGGGCGCAGTTCGCCGAGATCGAGATCCGCGGCCGCACCGGCCTGCGCGGGCTCGACGCCGTGCTGGCGACCGACGAGGAACCCGGCGGCGACGTCCGGAAGGTACTGGTGACCGGGGGAGCCCGGCGGTACGAGGTCGTCGTCCGCCGGCTGCCGTCGATCGCGTCCGGGCACAGCCGCTGCTCCGCGCGGGTCGTGCTGGCCGGGTTCGAGGTCGAGTCGGTCCGCGAGGTCTGAGGTCCGCGGCTTCCGGGACCCGTCCCCGGACCTTCGCGGTACAACGGCCCCGCGGTGTCGTCGCACGGCCCCGCGGGAGGAGCGCTCATGGGGCCGGGACGCCGACGGCGTGCCATCCGCGACGCGGCCGGCGCCGCCGGGCTCGGAACGGTCGTCCGCATCCACCGGAAGCACAGCGCCGTGGCGAACGCACTGTGGTTCCTGGTCGTGCCGGGCGCCATCGCCGCCGCGATCGCGACGATCATCCTCCGCTCCGAAGACTCCACGATCTGGCAATGGCCCCTGCTCGGCTGGAGCGCGCTCGTGGGACTGGCCGTTCTCGTCGCGCACTTCGGCCCGGTGCCCGGCGGGCGGCACTGGGTCGCCGTGGCCGAGCGGGGCGTGGTGGTCTGGCAACGCGACGCGGGGTGGACCGCGACCTGGGCGGAGACGCCGCAGCTGGACGAAGGCTCCATGTGCGGTGCACGCGACCTCGAGGCCGCGCGGTTCCGGCGCGCTCCGGTGGGCGCCTGGACGCCGCGGCGGATCACGAGCTTGACCGTGCTCACCTTGTTCACCGTCGCCGCCGTCGGGTTCACCGCCGTGCCGATCGCGCGGAACTACCTGGTCGGCGACGTGCCGGCGAAGGCCGGCCAGCTGAACCGGCTGTGCGACGGCGGCCGCGCGTTCGGCCAGGCTGCCGCCTACGCCGGTCCCGCGCCGCACCCGGTCGTGGTGTTCGCCGAAGGATCTTCGCGGTACGCATCGGATCCGAAGGGCGAGGCGGCCTCGGTGCAGCTGGTCGGGTGCGTCGTCGTCACCGGCGGCGACCTGGTCAAGCAGTGCGACTACGAGGACGGCTACCGGACGGAGCGCTACCGCGGCCGGTACCGGGTGGACGTCGTCGAGGCGCGGACCGGTCGGTCGGTCGGTTCGTTCCCCGTCGAGGGCGGGAAGCTCGGCTCCGGCTGCGGGGAGCGGCTCTTCGTGCCGTCGTCCGAAACCGGCCACAAGGTGCGAAAGGACTACGACCTCCCGGACGAGGAGAACCTCGGCGCGCACCTGGCCGGGTTCGTCGGCGGTGCCCCGCGCTGAGCGGGGACCGGTCCCCGCCGGCACGCCCCATCCTCGGCGCATGCAGTCAGAGGGTGCGCCGGCCACCGCGGCGCGAAGCAGGATCGGCTTCGGAGCCGCGCTGGCCCGGGCGGTGCGCCTGAGCTTCCGGTGCCGGGGCCGGGCCTCGCGGCCGGAGTTCTGGTACTTCTTCCTGGCCTACGTGCCGCTGGTCCTGACGCTCGGGGGTATCGAGAACGCCGTGGACGAAGAGTGGTTCTCCATCCTCGGCACCGTGGTCTACCTGCCGTGGCTGGTGCCGTTCGTCAGCGTCGGAGTCCGGCGGTTGCACGACACCGGCCGCTCCGGCTGGTGGTGCGTCGGCGTCATCTCCTGCATCGGCTGGCTCCTCCTGACCATCTTCTGGAGTGAACGGGGCAAACCGGGGGAGAACCGGTTCGGCCCGCCGCCGACGTGACACGGGGTCAGCGGGGCGTCACGGCGTTTCGTAGACTGCCCACGTGGGCAACGGGCGAGTCGTGGCCGGCCGCTACCGGCTGGAGGAGGAGCTCGGCCGGGGTGGCATGGGCGTCGTCTGGCGGGCGGTCGATCTCGAGCTCGGCCGGCAGGTGACGCTGAAGCGGTCGCTGGGCGAGGACGCCGGGCAGATCCGGCGGGAGGCGCGGATCGGGGCCGGGCTGCTGCACTCGAACGTCGTCACCGTGTTCGACACGGTCGTCGACGGGGACGCGCACTGGCTGGTCACGGAGTACCTGGCCGCCCGGAGCCTCGAAGAGCTCGTCGACGACGACGGGCCGCTGCCCGAGGACCGGGTCCGGCGGATCGGCGCGCAGCTCGCGGCCGCGCTCGCGGACATGCACTCCCGCGGTATCGTCCACCGCGACGTCAAGCCGGGCAACGTCCTGGTGACCGCGGACGACGTCGCCAAGCTGACCGACCTGGGCATCGCCCGCTGGACCGAGGTCACCCGCACCGGCGGCGCCCAGCTCACCGGCACGCTCGGGTACGTCGCGCCGGAGGTGGCCGACGGCGGCGAAGCCGGTCCCGCCTCGGACGTCTTCTCCTTGGGCGCCACGCTCTACGCCGCGATCGAAGGCCGGTCGCCGTGGGGCTCGGGCGAGGACGGCCCGTTCGCGCAGATGCGCCGCGCCGCCGGCGGACGGCCCGCGCCGGCCGAGCGCGCGGGGCGGTTCGCGCCGGTGCTCACCGCGCTGATGGCCCGGCACCCCGCCGACCGGCCGAGCGCCGCGGAGGCGGTCACCCTGCTCACCGCGGACGCGCCGGTGCCGCGACGGCCGCGACGCCGCCTGCGCCGCCGGCTGCTCGCCGGGGCCGCCGTGGCGGTGGTGGCCGCGCTGGTCGCCGGGTTCTTCCTGACGCGGCCGCTGTCGGCGACCACGAACACCGCCGCGAACGCACCGAACACCTTGGGCGCGGATCCGGCCGCGACGGATCCGTGCGCGGCGATCTCGACCGACTCGCTCGTCCCGTTCGGGGAGCCGTTCGTGGATCCCGAGGTGCTGGACTTCGGCACCTGCGTGGTCACGACCACCCTCGCCGACGACACCGGCCAGGTGCAGACCGTCCTCTCCCTGACCGGCCCGCTGCGATACCCGCCCCGGCCGCCGGTGCCCGGGCGGGTGGGCGACATCGAACGTCCCGAAGCCCGCGACGGCGCCTGCGAGCGGGCCATCTCGCTGGCCGACGCCAACCGGATCGTCGTCACCTCGCACCCGACCGACCGCGCGCAGGACGCGCCGCTGTGCGCCTTCTCGGAGGCGGTGCTGTCCGGCGTGCTGGCCAAGCTCGCCAACGGGCCCTTGCCGGTGCGCGAGCGGCCGTTCCCGGAGTGGTCCTTGGCCCACGTCGACGCCTGCGGCCTGCTCGACGTCACCGAGACGTCGGGCGTGCTGGGCCAGGCCAAGGCACCGGACCGCGAATTCGGTGGCTGGGGCTGCACCTGGGAGCACGACGCGCGCACGATCACCGTCGAATACAGCCGGGAATGGCCGATCGAGGCGGACTCGGACGTGCCCGGCGACCGGATCCGCGTGGGCAACCGCAACGCCGTCGTGGCGCCGGTGCCGGGCGGGCGGCCGGAGTGCGGCGTCGAGGTCGTGCACCGCTTCTACACCCCGGTGCTGGCGGTCCTGCCCGGCACCGACCCGCACCGCGAGGAGGTCGCGACGGTATCCCTCCAGGACGCCAAGGCGGCCGACGGGAACGCGCTCTGCGCGACCACGCGTTCGCTGGCCGACGACCTCGTCAAGCGGCTGCCGTGAGCCGGGGACCGGTCCCGGGCGACCTCGGCTAGAAAGAGCGGAGCCGGAACCGGCCGGGGAGAGACGGGACGCGAAGTGGCGATGCGGGTGGTGGCCGGCGTGGTGCTCCTGGTGGTGGCCGCGGCCGCTCCGACGGCCGAGGGGGCCGCCGGATCGGTACCGCGGACGCTGCACGTCGGGTCGCACGGGGAGTACCCGACCGTCCAGGCCGCGGCCGACGCGGCCCGCGCGGGCGACACGGTCGCGATCGAGGCCGGCACCTACCCCGGCGGGCTGACCATCCGCCACGACGGCGCCCCGGGCCGGCCGATCCGGTTCACCGGCACCGGCGGTACGGCCGTGCTGACCGGCGCCGGCGGCCTGGCCGTGGGCGGGCACGGCTGGCTGGAGTTCACCGGCGTGACCGTGGCCGGCTCGACGCGCTTCGGCGTGTACGCCGAGAACGCGCACGACCTCGTGTTCGACCGCTTCGGCGTCGACGGTTCGCGCGATGGCGGGCTCGTGCTGGTGGGCACGCGGCGGGTGCGCGTCGCGCACTGCGACATCCGCGGCACCAACTCCCGCGGCACGTCGGCCGACCACGAAGCGCTGAGCATCGCTTCGGGCTCGTCGGACGTCGAGGTGTCCGGCTGCCGCGTGCACGACAACGGCGAGGAGGGCATCGACGTCAAGTACGACGACGCGGCCCGGGTGAAGATCCACCACAACGTCGTGACCGGCAACCGGGGCCCGGACATCTACGTCGACTCTTCGTCCACTGTGGACGTCTACGCCAACGTCGTGAGCGGGACCCGCGAGGCCACCAAGGCCGGGATCGGGCTCGCCGTCGAGGACTACTCGGAAAGCCGGCTGCTCTCCGGCATCCGAGTCTTCGACAACCTGTCCACCGGCAACGCGCAGGCCGGGCTGAGCCTCTGGGTCGAGTCGACCGGGACCATGCGGAACCTGGAGATCGTCAACAACACCTTCGCCGGCAACGGCCGCGGCTCGGTGGTCCTCGACGCCGACCGGTTCGCCGGGACGAACACCTTGCGCAACAACGTTTTCGGCGACGGTCCGGTCGAGCCGGGGCCGTTCGCCGCCGACCACAACTTCACCGGCGACCCGGGGTTCGCCGATCCGGCCCGCGGCGACTTCCACCTCGTCGCGGGCTCGGCGGCGATCGACGCCGGCAGCCCCGAGCACGCCCCGTCGTCCGACCTCGACGGTGTCGCCCGGCCCGCCGGCGCGGGCTTCGACATCGGCGCCTACGAGCGGAGGTAGCGATGCCCACCGGACGTCTCGACCCGCACCGCCAGCGCAGCTTGCGCCACGGCGTCGCCGACACCGTGCCGGGCACGCTGAGCGCGCTCACCGTCACCGGCGGCGTCGCGGTGCCGCCGTCGCCCGGGAGCCGGGTGACGTTCGGGCGCAACCGGCTGGAGGTCGACGTCTGCGTCGGCGAGGAAGACGTGCGGATCAGCCGGGTCCACGGCCAGCTCGTGCGCGAGCGGGACCGCTGGTGGCTCAGCAACACCGGCCGCTCGCCGATCCGGCTGTCCGACAGCGTCCTGCTGCACCGCGACAGCGAACCGCTGCCGCTGGCCGAGGGCTACACCGCGCTGTTCCTGCGCGGCACGCGTGAGCACGTGCTGGAGCTGCTCGTCTCCGACGGCGAGGCCGAAGTCGCCACGCGCCGCCCGACGCACCCGACGGCGCCGCCGAAACGCTGGCGGCTCTCGCCGGAGGAGCACCTCGTGCTGGCGGTGCTCGGGCAGCGCTACCTCGGCTACGACCCCCAGCCGCTGCCGCTGTCCCGGCAGCAGGCGGCCGCGGAGCTCGCCGAGCGGCGGCCGGGCGAGAGCTGGACGGCCAAGCGCGTCGAACACCTCGTTTCCCGGGTCCGGCAACGGCTTTCCGACGCCGGGGTGCACGGGCTGCGGCGCGAGGAGGTGGGGGAGCCGGTGGGGCTGACCCTGACCGTGAACCTGCTCCGCGAGCTGGTGCTGTCGACGACGCTGGTGCCGATGGACCTGGAGTGGCTCGAACTCCCCGACCCGCCGCTCTTCCCCGGATGACGGCCGAAGCCTCGACGTTTCGCGACCTGCTCGGTGGTGGCCCGGCCAAACGGCTGGCGCGCGCCGCGGCAAGGCTCGCGGCGGCCTTTCCCGAACCACCCGCCGATCCGCCGGCCGACCGGGCGATCCGCGCCTACCGCACGGCTTTGCGGCTGGCGTTGCGCGTGGACACCGCGCGGGCCGAGGAGCTCTTCCGGCGGTACGACCACCGGATCCCGGCGGAGCGCTACCCGCTGACCGCGGCCGACGAGCCTTGGCTGACGGGCTCGGACCGCCCCGCGTCGACGGTCGTGTTCGAGGTGGCGACCCGGCTGGGGCTGCCGGAATCGCGGCTGCGCGCCCGGGACCGGCTGGCCGGACTGCTCACGGATGCCGCGTCGACCGTGCGCGCCTTCGACCGGTGGCGCGCGGCGGGCGTACTCGACCTCGACGTCGTGACGCGGGTCCTGCGCCGCTCCTCGGCCCCGGAGTTCGGCCGCGACGAGCAGATGTGGCGCCTCTTCTTCGAGCACCTGCCGCCCGAGCTGGTGCCGGACCTGTTCGAGGTGCGGCGGTTCCTCGGGCACGGCGTGGCCGCCGTCCGGCTGGCCGGTACGCCGGACCAGGAGCGCCACGCGCTCGATGTTTGCCTGGCCAGTGCGGAGATCGACGACGTGACGGCCGGGCTGGCTTTGGCGCGTGACCGAGGGGACGCGGTCACAGCGCTGTCCGGACGGCTGGCGGACCTGCTGGCCGAGGCCGGCCGGTACACCGAAGCGCTCGTGACGTGCCCGCCCGGCCGGGACGAGCGGGCCGACCGCCTGGTGGACCTCTTCGTGACCGACGTCCACCGGCTGCTCGAAGCGGAAGACATCACCGAGGCCGCGCGGCAGCTGCGGCAGGTCCTCGACCACCATGACCACCCTCGGCTGGCCGAGCTGCGGGCGACGCTCGCGGGCGTGGCGCGCCGGCACTTCGGGGAGCTCCTGCGCCGCGGTGACGACCGGCGCGACGTCCTCCGGGCGTGGAGCCGCGTCGAGGAGGCCGCGGGGGAGCCGGCCCAGGCGGCCGCCCGGGCCGAGGACGGCGGCGAGTTCTTCCGTGCCCACCAGCTGTTCCTGCGGGCCGGCCGGTTCGGCGAGGCGGTCCGGGTGCTACGGGACGACGACACGCCCGACGCGCTGGCCGCCCGGGCGGAGGCGTGCGAAGCAGGCGGTGACGCGGCCGGCGCGGCGGGCCTGTTCGACCGCATCGGGCAGCTGGAGCGGGCGGTTCCGCTGTATGTGGCGGCGGGCTGGTTCGCCGCCGCGGCGGACTGCCTCGTGCGGTGGCTCGGCGACGCCGCGGCCGACGACGTCCGGCTGGCCGAATGCCTGCGCCGGACCGGTGACCACGAGGAGCTCGTGCGGCGCTGCCTGACGGCGATCGAGGCGCGCGGAGCGGCGTCCCCGGCCGCGGACGTCCTGCACGAGCTCGTCGACGACGGCCTGGTACCGCCGGAGCTGACCACGCGCGTCACCGAGGCGCTCGACGCGCTGGGCGCGCGGGAACGCGTCCGGTTCGAAGAGCACGCGCAGGCGTGGGTCGCCCGGGCCCGCGCGGACGTCGACGCGCGCTACAGCGGCATCTGGGGGTTCGACCTCGGCACCACGACCTGCGCCGCCGCTGTCTACGACACCGAGACGCGGCAACCGGTGTTCTGCCCGTGGAAGGGCGAAGTGCACTTCGCCTCGACGGTGAGCCTGGACCGCGACGGCAACGAGCTGGTCGGCCTGCACGGCGAGGAAACGCTCGCGCCGTGGCTGACCGGCCACATCGGCGCCGCCAAGCGGAAGATGGGCCGCGGCACCATCTTCAAGGTCCGCGACCGCACCTTCCGCCCGGAAGAGGTCGCCGCCCGGCTCGTCCGGCACGCCCGGGGCCTGGTCGCGACCTTCCTGACGGACCGGGTGCGCGAGCGCGTCGCGGACCTGGCCGCCGACGAGCTGGGCGCGGTGCGCGAGGACTGGCTGGCGTGGGCCGAGCGGAACCACGACCTGCGGCTGGAGCGGCCGCGGGTGGTCGTGACCATCCCCGCCTACTTCACCAACAACCAGAAGGCCGCCACGCGCGCGGCGTGCCGGATCGCCGGGGTCGACCTCGTCCGGCTGATCCACGAGCCGACGGCGGCGTGCATCACCGCCGCGCGCGAACGGCGGCTCGGCGGGGCTATCGCCGTCGTCGACCTCGGCGCGGGCACGCTGGACCTGAGCCTGCTCGACGTCGGCGAGAACGTCTACGACGTGCGGCAAGTGGGCGGGGACAGCGGCTTCGGCGGCCAGGACTTCGACACCGCCGTCACCACCGCCTTGGCGAACGGCTTGGACCGGCGCGGCATCACCGTGCCGGCGAGCGGTTCGGTGCGGCGGCGCCTGGCGATCGCCGCGGAGAGCCTGAAGGTCGAGCTGTCCGCACAGGAACACGCCGAGTACGAACTGCGCGGCCTCGGCGACGGCGACGTCCGCCTGGAGCTGACCCGCGCCGAGCTGGCGGAGATCCTGGCCACGCAGCTGGCGCACCTGCACGAGATCTGCGCCGGGTTCAGCTCGTCGGTCACCACCCGCCCGGAGCACCTGGTGCTGGTCGGCCGGCCGATGTTCTCCCCGCTGGTGCGGGAGACGGTCGAGCGGGCGTTCGGGCTGCGCCGGACCGTGGTGTCCGATCCGCGGACGGCGGTGGCCGGCGGCGCCGCGCTCCTCGGCGCGATGCGCGACGGCTCGCTCGACGACATCGTGCTGCTCGACGTGACGCCGCTGTCGCTGGGGATCCGGGTGCACGACGAACACGGCCGCGAAAGCCTGTCGGAACTCGTGCCGCGCAACACCACCATCCCGGCGACGCGTTCGGACGTCTTCACCACGCACGCCGACAACCAGTCCGTGGTGCGCGTCGAGATCTTCAACGGCGGGCTGGACCAGGAGTCGAAGATCGGCCAGTTCCTGCTGTCCGGGATCCCGCCCGCGGAGAAGGGCGTGCCCAAGATCGACGTCACGTTCGAGATCGACGCGAGCTGCGTGCTTTCGGTGACCGCGCGGGACCGGGCCACGGGCCAGGCCGGGTCGATCCGGATCGCCGACACCACCCTGCTTTCGCCGCGGGAGGTGGCCGAGCTGACCCGCAGCTACGAACGGCAGCGGGAGATCGAGCAGCGGCAGCAGGATCTCGCCGGCCTCCGCGAGCGCTTGCGCGAGCTGGCGGCGTCCACAATGGACGACGACACGGCCGCGGCGTGGCAGGAGTTCCGGCACCGGCTGGACAGTCACGTTCCCGGCGCCGGTGCCGGCGACGCCGGAGCGCTGGTCGAGATGTTCGGCGAGGCCGGCCGGACGGAGGCGGACCTGCGCCGCGCGCGGGAGTCGGTGCGCGAGGCCGCCGTCGCGGCGCTGAACCACCTCGACCGGCCCGGCGGTGAGCTGGCCGCCGACTTCGCCGAAACCACGCGGCTGACCGGCGACCTGACCGCCCGGCTGACCGTGCTGCGCGACCTGGCGGCCAGGATCGCCCGCTGGAACGCGGTCCTGGTGCGGCTGGCGCTGGCCGAGCCGGATCCGGTGCGCCGCTTCCGCACGCACTACGCGGCCGGCGACTTCCGGCAGGCGCTGGCCGCGCTCGACGGGCCGCCGACGGCCGCCGAGGACCGCCGCCGGTACGCCCGCTGCCTCGCCGAGACCGGCGACGTCGACGGCTACCGGGAGTTCCGCCGGGCCGGACCCGCGACTGTGCCGCCGGCGCTGGTCCGGGTGGGCGCGGAGGCCCGCGCCGGGTTCCTGGTCTCCGACCGCCTGGTCGTCACCGGCCGGGCGGGGCTCACCGCGGACGCCGTCGTCACCACCGGCCACGGCACCCGGAGCGTGGCCCGGATCCACCTGCCGGAGCACGACGTCGCCGTGCTGAGGCTGGCCGAGCCGGTCGAAACCGCGGTGCCGCCCCTGGGATATCCCGCGCTCGTGCGGATCGGCGACCCGCTGCGGACGGCCGGCGGCGAAACCGGCCTGGCCGACCGGTTCGACACGGCCGCCGAGGCTCGGCTGTTCCACGTCGGGCTGCGTCACGCCGACGTGGGCGAGCCGGTGCTGGACGAACTCGGTGAGGTGGTCGGCGTCGTGGTGTCCGCCGAGCCCGGCGGAGCGCTCGTGCTCGGGATCGACGGCCTCGACGCCGTGCTGGCGGAGGCGGGGTTCAGTCGCTGAAGTCGCCGTTGAGCGACTGGGTCGACTCGCCGTCCCCGCTGCCGCTGCTCGCGCCCCAGGGCTGTCCGTCCACTGTGGCCGTCGCGGTCAGCTCGCCGCCGGCGGACCGCATGACGACGTCGTAGACGTGCTTGCCGCTGTGCGGCGCGAAGCTGAAGGTGTGGCTCCACGGCAGCTTGACGTTCTTCTCCTCCGTCGTCTTGCCGTCGATGGTGTAGGTCAGCGTGGTGAGGACCGCCGTCCCGTCGATCTTGATCTCGAGCCGGTGCTGCTGCGCCGGGGGAGCGCTGGACTCCGGGGAGGACGGCGCCGCCGGGGCGGGCGACGGCGTGCCGCCGGTCCCGGCCGAGCACCCGGCGAGCAGGACGGTGGCGACGAGCGCGGGCAGAAGCCTCATACCCCGACTTTAATGCCCGGGGAACGGGTTGGTGCGGGGAACGGGAAACTCCGGCACCTCCGGCAGATGATCTCGTATGGGTGATTCCCCGCGCCACGAGGCCCGACACGCGGCGCGGGCGGCCGTGGACCTGATTAGGTCTCGCCCGGGCCGCCCGGCGTGGGCGGCCCGTCGTCGTCGGGGAAGGAACGTGCCGGGAAGACATGGCCGATCGGACATCGGTGCTCATCGTCGGCGCGGGACCCGCCGGACTGGTACTGGGAAACCTGCTGCGCGCGGCCGGGATCGACACGCTGATCCTGGAACGCGGCGGCCGCGAGCACGTGGAAGCCCGGGCCCGGGCGGGGTTCCTCGGCGCGAACAGCGCCCGGGTGCTGACCGAGCACGGCCTCGACGCCGGGATGCGGCGGCACGGCAGCACCCACGGCACGTGCGCGTTCCGGGACGAGGCCGGGGAGTTCGAGCTGCGGTACGACCGGCTCGGCCGCGGCGAACCGCACACCGTCTACCCGCAGCACCTGCTCGTCACCGACCTCATCGCCGAATACGTGGCCCGCGGCGGCGAACTGCGCTTCGGCGTCACCGTCACGGATGTCGACGCCGAGACCGCGACCGTCCGCTTCCGCGACGACCGGGGGAGCACCGGCGAAGTGGCCGCCCGGTTCCTCGCGGGCTGCGACGGCGGCCACGGGGTCACCCGCCGGGCCGTCCCGGCGCCGACCCGCTGCGCCCGTGACCACGGCATCTCGTGGCTGGCCGTGCTCGCCGAGGCGCCCCAGAGCATGCCGGCGGTCACCTATGCCCTGCACCGCAACGGGTTCGCCGGGCACATGGCGCGCGGCCCGGCGGTGACGCGCTACTACTTGCAGGTCCCACCCGGCGACGACGCCGCGGCCTGGACCGAGGAGCGGATCTGGGCCGAGCTGGCCGTCCGCATGCGTACCGGCGAGTTCGGCGCGCTGCGGCAGGGGCCGGTGACCGAACGCCGGATCGTGCGCCTGCGCTCGGACGTCGTCGATCCCGTGCAGCACGGCAGGTTGTTCCTCGTCGGGGACGCCGCCAGCCTGATCAGCCCGTCGGCCGCCAAGGGCGCCAACCTGGCGATCATGGAGGCCGAGGTGCTGGCCGCCGCGCTCGCCGACGCCCTCCTGCGCGAAGACGAGCACGCCCTCGCCGCGTACTCGCGCACCTGCCTGCCCCGCATCTGGCGGGCGCAGGAGTTCTCCCACTGGATGATCGGCCTGCTCCACGACCCGGCCGACGCCGGGACCTTCGGGTCCGCACTCCGCCGCACCCGGCTGCACAACCTGCGCGAATCCCGCGCACACCAGGATTTCTTCGCCGAGAACTACGTCGGCATCTGAACAACAGGAGTGCCCATGACCGCGACGATCGTCCCCACGCTCGCGCCGCAAGACCTCGACCGCCTGATCGCGGCGAAGGACCTCGTCCGTGCCAGTGACACCGATTCGGTGCTCGCGGCGGCGTTGCCGTCGGTGCCCGCCGCCGAACGCGCGGCGCTCGGGGCGCACGCGCCCTTCTCCCACGTCGCGCTGCTGATCTTCCCGGCAACCCTGGACGGGCTCGGTGAGGAACTGGCCCGCCACGGCCTCGAAACCGGGCCGATGCGGCCCAGCGTCGTCGTCCGGGAGCGGCTGAGCCGCCGCTACGGCGTGCCCGCGGAAGACCTGACGGTCGGCATCCTGCGGGCCACGGTGGCCGACCGCGGCGGCCGGCCGTGCTGGCTGGAGATCTTCGTCCTGCTGACCCCGCCGGAGCTGGCCCCCATCGCCGACGCCGAACGCCGGCACGGCCACGAAGGCCACTTCGCGCTCGCGGTACCCCGGGCCGATCCGATCGTCCTGACCGGGCTGCGCGCGGCGATCGCCGGGCAGCTGCGTCCGGACGGAGGCGGCTACAACGGCCACGAAGACGCCACGGTGCTGTACTTCCGCGACGCGCACCACCCCGCGCCGGACTACCGGCGGCTGGAACTGCTCTGCACCGGCGAGTTCCCGGGGGTGCTCGCCGCGCACCGGCGCGAGTCCGAGCCCGGCACGGAACTGCTCGGACTGCTGACCGGTGCCTGGGCCACGCAGGCCGTGGCCACAGCCGTCGAACTGCGCCTGCCGGACCACCTGGCCACGACCGCGGACCTCGCCGCCCTCGCCGCGGCGACCGGCGCCGACCGCGACAGCCTGGGCCGGTTCCTGCGCTACCTGGGCACGCTCGGCGTCGTCCGCGCGACGGCCGCGGGGTACGTGCTCACCGAAGCGGGGGCCCTGCTGCGCTCCGGCGTCGAAGGGTCCATGGCGGCGCTCGCCCTGATGTACGGCGGCCCGTTCTACGAGTCGTTCGCGGCACTCACCGAAGCGGTCCGCACGGGTGAGGAGTCGTACGCGAAGGTTTTCGGCGCGCACCACTTCGCCCACCTGGCCGCGAATCCCGCGCTGGCGGACCTGTTCCACCGGTCGATGGCGGCCGGCGACGCGATGTTCGCCGAACTCGCCCACGCCGTGGACCTCTCGGCGGCCCGGGTCGTGGTCGACGTGGCCGGCGGCAACGGCGCCCTGCTGTCCCGCGTGCTCGACGCCTGCCCGGAGGCAAGCGGCGTCCTCATGGATCGCCCGGAAGCACTGGCGGTGGCCGGACCGGCGCTGGCCCGCCACGCGACGCGCTGCACCTTGGTTCCGGGCGACTTCACCGAGGCCATCCCCGGCGCCGGTGACGTGTATGTGCTGTCGCGGGTGCTGCACGACTGGGACGACGCGCGGTGCCGGGCGATCCTCACCGTCTGCGCCAAGGGAATGCCGGACGAGGCGGAACTGCTGATCGTCGAACGACTGCTGCCCGAGAGCGAGGGGACGGCATCCCTGGCGGTGCCGTGGGACATCCACATGCTCTGCAACGTCGGCGGCCGCGAACGAACCGAGTCGCACTACCGCGCGTTGCTGGCCGGGGCGGGGTTCGAGCTGACCGGCGTCCGGCCGCTGGCGCTGGATGCCCATGTCTTGCGGGCCCGCAAGGCGGTGCCGCACCCCTGACGCCGAGCGTCCGGACCGCCGGACGGACACAATGGACCTCATGGCAGGTTCCGAGATCACGCGGGTCGGGGTGGTGGCGCACCCGCGGAAGCCGGTGCACGATTCGGTCGGGGTGCTCGTCTCGTACGCCTCGCGCCACGGCGTCGAGCTGGTCGTGCGGGCCACCGACGCGGCGCAGGTCGGGGCCGGCGTGCCGGTCGTGCCCGACGCCGAGTTCGCGGCCGGGGTGGACGCCGTCGTCAGCCTCGGCGGTGACGGGACGATGCTGGGCGCGATGCGGCTGGCCGTCGAGCGGCCGGTGCCGGTGCTCGGGGTGAACTACGGCAACGTCGGGTTCCTGGTCGAGATCACGCCGGCCGAGCTCGCCGGGGCGCTCGAACGGGTGCACACCGGCGACTTCGAGATCGAGCCGCACAACTGCGTCGCGCTGGCGGAAGGCGACGCGACCGCGGTCGCGTTCAACGACGTCGTCGTCGGCGGGGCCGAGCCCGGCGCGACGGTGGAGGTCGACCTGCTGGTCGACGGGGCGCAGTTCGGCTACTACCGGTGCGACGCGCTGATCCTGAGCACCCCGACCGGCTCCACCGCCTACAACTACGCCGCCGGCGGCCCGGTGATCTCCCCGGCGGCGGAGGTGCTCGCGGTGACGCCGGTGGCGTCGATGTCGGGCGTCAGCCGCTCGATCGTGTTGCCCGCCCGCGACGTCATCACGTTGCGTGGCGGGGCCCGCAGCGCTCCGCCGATGGTGCGCGTCGACGGCAACGCGTGGCGGCTGCTGGATCCCGCCACGCCGTTGACGGCGACCCTGCGCCCGGACGCGGCGCAGGTCGTCCGCCTCGATCCCGGGCGGCACGCGCGGCGCAGCCGGGTCAAGCTCAGCCTGCTCGACCTGCCGCTGCGTCCCGAGCAGATGGCCGAACTGCTGCCGACCGAGATGCGAGAGGACCTGGCCCGGCTCCGCGAACGCCGGCAGCTGCCGGAGCACTAGGCCGGCTCACGGAGCCCAGGGCGCCGCGACGGTCCAGCTGCTGTCGGCCGTCACCGTCTGGGGGCGGTCGGAGCCCGTGCCGCCGCCCGAGGCGATGTAGACCTGCGAGTCGAAGTGCCGCAGGAACGCGCCCGGGATGTTCAGCGACTCGAACGTCACCCCCGTGCCGCCGAGGCCCGGCCGGGTGCAGAACGTCGCGTCGGCGCGCATCAGGGCCGAGCCGTCGTCCGGTGCGTTGCGGACGCGGCCGTCCTGGTGGCGCAGGAACTGCCCGGGGTAGTTCACCGACTCGAAGGAGTAGCACGAGGACTCCCCGAGCCCGCGCCGCACGGTGTACGTGGCGTCCTGCTTGAGCAACGCGCTGCTGCCACCGGTCACCACCTCGGTGTAGGCGAGGCCGCCGGCGTGCCGCAGGTACCGGTCGGTGTAGCCCCACGTCGTCACCCGCAGCGACTGCCGCGCGTTGACGGCGAGGGGCACCGAGCTGCGCCACAGCGCCGGCGCCGAGACGTTCCACGTCGCGTCGGCGGCGAAGCTCGTCGCGGTGTCCCACGGGTTCGAGCCACCGCTCTGGGCCAGGTAGACGTTGTCGTTGTAGTGCCGCAGGTAGCGGCCGGGGAGGTTGAGCGACTCGAACGACGTCCCGCCGGCGGCGAGCCCCGGCCGGTCGCACCAGGTGGCGTCCGCGGCGAACGTGCCGCCGGTGTCGCCGTCGAGGCGGATCCGGCCGTCGGCGTGGCGCAGGTACTTGCCGGGGAAGCCGACCGACTCGAAGGAGTAGCAGCGCGCGTCCGCGAGCCCGGCGACCGTCCGGAACGAGGCGTCCTGGCGCGCCGCGTCGGCGCTGCCCGTGGTGAGGATGTCGGTGCGGGCCAAGGAATCCGCGTGCCGCAGGTACCGGTCGGTGAACCCGGGGGTGGTCACCCGGAACGACCGGACGTGCCCGAGCGTCAGCGGCACGGCGGCGTTCAGGTTCTTCGACGCGGCGATCAGGTCGGCGTGCGCCGCGCGGACGCGGGCGGTGTCGACCTTCTGCACCCGCCGGTCGTAGGTGTACAGGCCGTTGTATTCCCCTTCGACGTCGGTGATCTCGGTGTAGACGGACGCCGAGACGCCCTTCGCGGTCATCAGCTGCCGGACGTCCCGGACCATGCCGGTGTAGCGGTCGTTGAGCTGGTCCGCGCTCGTCATCTGCTCGTAGGCGAAGAACTGGCCGTTGGGACTGTATTCGTGGCCCGGGTTGCGCAGTCCGAGCCCGCCGAACTCGCCGAGCACGGACGCCCGGGTCGCGGACGGCCGGGCTGCGTCGGGTCCGGTGTAGACGTGCCAGTCGATGAGGTCGCCGGTGCCCGGGTCACCCTTGGCGGCACAGCAGTTGATGCCGCTGTGCGGGTTCATCAGCCGGGTCGGGTCGTAGCTCTCCAGGCTGGTGGTGACGCGCTTGGTGTCGTCGAAGTTCCATTCGCCCCAGCCTTCGTTGAAGGGCACGTACGTGATGACGGCGGGGGAGAAGCGGTGTTCGTCGACGATCTCGCGGGCTTCGGTCTCGAACTCGGCGATCTGCGCCGGTGTCCGGCTGGACTCGTTGGCCGGTGTCGACGGGATGTCCTGCCACACCAGCAGTCCGAGGCGGTCGGCCCAGTAGTACCAGCGGGCGGGCTCGACCTTGATGTGCTTGCGGACCATGGTGAAGCCTAGGTCCTTGTGCTTGCGCAGGTCGGACGCCAGGGCGTCGTCGGTCGGCGCGGTGTACAGGCCGTCGGGCCAGAAACCCTGGTCCAGCGTGCCGACCTGGAACACGAACTCGCCGTTGAGCGTCGGGCGCACCACGCCGTTGACGGTCTTGGTGCCGACCTCGCGCATGCCGAAGTAGCTGACGACCTGGTCGACCGTGGCGCCCGCGGCGTTGCGCAGCGACACGCGCAGGTCGTAGAGGAACGGGTCGTCGGGTGACCACCGCCGCGCGTTCGGCACCGGCACGGAGAACTCGGTGAAGCCGCCGGTCGCGCTGCCCACGACGGCGCCGCCGGTCATCGACTCGGCGAGCACGGAGTACCCGCCGACGTCGCCCCGGCCGAACACCCGCACGCGCGCGGTGTTGGTCGCCAGGTTCGGGTAGATGTCGACGGAGAAGATCGACGACGGCGCGGTCGGCTCGAGCCAGACGGTCTGCCAGATCCCCGACGTCGGGGTGTAGAAGATGCCGGCGGGGTTGTTGACCTGCTTGCCCAGCGGCTGCTTCTCGCCGCGGCCGTCGGTGGGGTCGTAAACGCGGACGACGATCTCGTTGGCACCGCCGGAAAGGCGCGCGGTGATGTCGGCTTCGAACCGGTCGTAGCCGCCCTTGTGCGAAGCGACCTGGACGCCGTTGACCCACACGGTGGCTTCGTAGTCGACCGCGCCGAAGTGCAGCTGGACGTGCCGGCCCGCCCAGGCCTGCGGCACGGTGAAGGTGCGGCGGTAGAACATCAGGTCGCGGTTGTCGTTGCGCATGATGCCCGACAGCGCCGACTCGACGGGGTAGGGCACGAGGATGCGCTCGGGCAGCGTCTGCCCGAGCGGCGGCGCGGCGTAGCGGTCGACGCTGCCCCCGGAGCCGGTGGCGGGGTTGAGGAACTCCCACTCACCGTTGAGGGACTGCCAGTCGGGCCGCGTCATCTGCGGTCGCGGGTACTCGGGCAGCGGATCGGTGGTGCTCACCTGGGAGGTCCACGGCGTGGACAGCGGCGGCGGCTTGGGCGCGACGGCGGCGTTCGCCGTCGGCGCCAAGGGGACCGTGCACAGCAGCGCGAGAACCAGGACGGCGAGACGGCGCATCGGACTCCTCGGGCGGGGGGACGCACTACCGCGGGCTCGAAAATCGAACATAACACGGAACACGGGCAAACGTAACAACTCAGAAACCACCAGACAATCAACACATGCCTGGCTGCTGCCGTCGTTCACCCGCGCGAGCCCCGCCGAGGGTTGAGCCTCAGCCGCGAATCCGCGGTTCGGTCTGCTTCTGCACCTGCTCGAACTCGACCTCCGGCGCGAGTTCGACGAGCGAAAGCCCGTCCGGCGTGACGTCGAGGACGCACAGGTCGGTGATGATCCGCTGGACGACGCCGCGGCCTGTGTAAGGCAGCGTGCACTCTTCGACGATCTTCGGAGACCCGTCGCGGGCGACGTGCTCCATCAGCACGATCACCTTCTTCGCGCCGTGGACCAGGTCCATCGCGCCGCCCATGCCCTTGACCATCTTGCCGGGGATCATCCAGTTCGCGAGGTCGCCCGCCGCCGAGACCTGCATCGCGCCGAGGATGGCGGCGTCGATCTTGCCGCCGCGGATCATGCCGAAGGACAGCGCCGAGTCGAAGAACGACGCGCCCTTGCGCACCGTGACGGTCTCCTTGCCCGCGTTGATCAGGTCCGGGTCGACGGCGTCTTCCGCCGGGTACGGGCCCACGCCGAGGATGCCGTTCTCCGACTGCAGGACCAGCTCGACGTCGTCGGGGACGTGGTTGGGCACCAGCGTCGGCAGGCCGATCCCGAGGTTGACGTAGTCGCCGTCGCGCAGCTCGCCGGCGGCGCGGGCGGCCATTTCATCGCGGTTCCACGCCATGTCAGCGGGCCTCCGTTCCGGTGCGCACAGTGCGCTTTTCGATCGGCTTGTCCGCCGCCTGCTCCGGCGTCAGCGCCACCACGCGGTGCACGTACGCGCCCGGCAGGTGGACGTCGTTCGGGTCGAGCTCGCCCGGCTCGACCAGCTGCTCGACCTCGGCGACGGTGACGCGGCCGGACATGGCGGCCAGCGGGTTGAAGTTGCGGGCCGCGTCCTTGAAGACGAGGTTCCCGTGCCGGTCGCCGCGCCAGGCGCGGACCAGCCCGTAGTCGGCGACGATCGCGCGCTCGAGGACGTACTCCCGGCCGTCGAAGCTCTGCTTCTGCTTCGGCGGGCTCGCCTTCTCCACGGCGCCGGCGGCGTCGTACTTCCACGGCAGGCCGCCGTCGGCGACCTGGGTGCCGGCGCCGGTGGCGGTGAAGAACGCGGGGATGCCGGAGCCGCCGGCGCGCAGCCGCTCGGCGAGCGTGCCCTGCGGGGTCAGTTCGACCTCCAGCTCGCCGCCGAGGTACTGGCGCGCGAACTCCTTGTTCTCCCCGACGTAGGAGGCGACGACCCGCCGCAGGCGCCCGGCGCCGAGCAGGACGCCCAGGCCCCAGCCGTCGACCCCGGCGTTGTTCGACACCACTTCGAGGTCCGCGGTCCCGGCCTCGAACAGCGCGTGGATGAGGACGGCGGGCACGCCGCACATCCCGAACCCGCCCACCGCGAGCGTGGCGCCGCCGGGGATGTCGGCGATGGCCTTCGCGGCCGACTCGATCACCTTGTCCATGGCCGCCATCAGACTGGACGGCGTATGCGCGGTCAACCAATGAACGCGCTCGACCAGCGGATTGTTCGTCACGCGGTCGAATCCGGTGGGGTAGGGTTCACTGAGTGGACGCACCTGGAGACCTCGTCGGGCGGACCCACCGGGCGCTGCGCGCGGTCGCGGTCCACGAGCCGGGCGGTGCGACGACGACGGCCGTGGCCCGGGAAGCGGGGCTGCCCCGGCCGACGGTGCACCGGTTGCTGATGTCGTTGCAGGGCGTGGGCTTGGTGGAGCGGGAGAGCGACCACTGGGTGCTGGGTCCGGAGCTGTACTTCCTCGGCGTGGCCGCGGCCCGGCGCTACGACGTCACGGAAGCGGCCTTGCCCGTCGTCCGGCGGTTGGCGCTGGCGACGGGGGAGAGCGCGTTCTTCTCGGCGCGGCGCGGGGAGGAGACGATCTGCCTGATCCGCGAGGACGGCGCGTTCCCGATCCGCAGCCACGTCCTGTTCGAGGGGGCGCGTTTCCCGCTGGGCGTCGTCTCGGCGGGAATGGTGGTGCTGGCGCATCTGCCGGACCGCGAGGTCGACGACTACCTCGGCCGCGCGGACCTCGCGAGCTACGGGCCGCAGCACGACGCCGCCGAGATCCGGCGGCACATCGCGGCGACCCGCACGCACGGCTACTCGGTGAACCCCGGTCTGGTGGTGGAGGGCAGCTGGGGGCTCGCGGCGGCGGTGTTCGACGAGGCCGGATCGCCGCGGTGGGCGCTCACCCTGACCGGCGTGGCCCACCGGTTCGGCGCGGACCGGATCCCCCAGCTGGGCGCGTTGCTGCTGCGGGAGGCGCACGCGCTCTCGGAGACGTTGGCGCGCAAGCAAACGCGCGGGTAGGACGCGGCGGAGCGAAACCGGTTTCGATGTTGACTATTTGTTAAGGTGCCCCGATGGAAGAGGAGCTGGACTTCTGGTCGTTCGTCGAGCTGGCCAACCGCCGGCTCGCGACGGAGTACGGCTTCCGCCACCAGCTGGCCACCGAGGTGCTGCTGACCCTCAACCGGGCTTCGGACCTGGTCACCTACGACCTGGAGGCCGCGGTGCATCGGCCGCGCGGGCGGTCGTGGTCGGCGTTCCGGCTGCTGTTCGTGGTCTGGCTGGCCGGCCCCCTCGAACCGAAGAGCGCCGCGCGGCTCACCGGGATGAGCCGGGCGGCGGTGTCGAACCTGATGAAGCCGCTCGTCGCGGACGGCCTGCTCGACCGCGTGCCGGACGAGCGCGACGGCCGCTCGGTCCAGCTGTCGCTGACCGCGGCGGGGCACGACGAGATGGTTTCGGTGTTCCGCGAGCACAACGAACGCGAGTTCGGCTGGACGGCGGCCCTCACCGAGGAAGAGCAGCGGATCCTGGTGATGCTGCTGGGCAAGCTGATCACCGGCCGGACGGGCGCCGACACTCGCAGCCGCCGCTAGCCGGGTTCTGCGGGCCGAGGTCGCGAATGACTCATTCGGGACCTCCGACGCCGCGAATGAGTCATTCGCGAC
>NZ_JBEZHS010000040.1:0-86098 GCF_040650695.1 Amycolatopsis sp. NPDC048633 | reverse complement strand
CGCCCCAATGTGGCCTTGGTTGCGCTCAACGCACCGAAGGGCCCCTTGGGTGCGTCTGACGCACCGAAGGCCACATTGGGGCGCTCGGTGCTGCAGACCGTGGTCGAGGTGATCGGGACGCGGACGGGTTATCCGGTGGAGATGATCGAGCCGGACCTCGATCTGGAAGCCGACCTGAGCATCGACTCGATCAAGCGCGCCGAGATCGCGGGTGAGCTGACGATCCGCTTGGGCGCCGGAGAAGTCGAGGAACTCGCCAAGGCCCGGACGGCGGCCGGGATCGCCGAGTTGCTGGGTACCGGAAGCGCCCAGCCTGCCGTCGCTGAGCCGACGACCGGGCCGCAGCCCGTGATCGTCGCGCCGAAGCGGTACCTCATGACCGAGGTCGACCTCGCTCCGGCCACGGCTCCCGACATCGCCGGCCGCCGGTTCCTCATCCTCGGAACCGGGACGCGCGCCGACGCCCTCCGCGCCGAGTTGGCCGGACACGGTGCCGAAGCCGAAATCGGCGACGACGTCCGGCCCGGCTTCGACGGCTACCTCCACCTCCCCGGTGGCGACTCCGTCCTGCCCGCCGCCTTCCCCGAGTACCAGGCCGCGCTCGCGGAACACCCCCGGTGGCTGCTCACCGCCGGACCGGCCGAAGGACTCCGCGGCTTCTACCGCAGCGTCGCCCGCGAGTACCCGGACACCCTCGCCCGGGTCGTCGAGCACGCCGACGCCGCGAGCCTCGTCGCCGAGTTGTCCACTGTGGACCGGGAGCCCGTCGTGATCCGGGACGGCCAAGCGAGGCGCGGCCTCGCACCCACCGAACAAGACCTCGGCCTCCTCGGCGCCAGCGGTGCGGGCCCGGCGGGCGACGGCGCCGCCGAAGCCGGGGCGATCGGCCTGGACCGTGACTCCGTCGTCCTGCTCGTCGGCGGGGCCAAGGGCATCACCGCCCGGTTCGCCACCACCCTCGCCGGGGCGACCCGCTGCCGCGTCGAACTTCTCGGCCGGACGCCAGTCCCCGCCACCGAGGACGAGTACCCGCAAGCGAAGGACGCCAAAGAGCTGCGTGCGGCTTTGATAAACGCCGGCCTGAAGAGCCCCGCGGAGATCGAGAAGACCGTCCGGCGGATCGAGGGCGAACGTGAGGTCCGGAAGACCCTCCGGCAGCTCGAAGCCCTCGGCAGCCCGGTGCGCTACCAGTCCGTCGACATGCTCGACGCCGAAGCCGTGCACCGCGCGGTCAAGGAGATCCACGCCGAGTACGGCCGCCTCGATGGCATCGTCTACGCGGCCGGCGTGATCGAGGACAAGCTCGTCGCCGACAAGACCCCGGAGTCCTTCGCCCGCGTCTACAACACCAAGGTGGACGGGGCCAGGACGCTCCTGGACGCGACCGCCGACCTGCCCGACGAGCCGACGTTCGTGGTGCTGTTCGGCAGCATCTCCGCGACGCTCGGCAACCGCGGCCAGTCGGACTACGCCGCCGCCAACGACGCCCTCGAAACGCTCGGGCGGCGGTGGCCCGCCGGGCGCGCGGTGACCGTCCACTGGGGACCGTGGGCGCCGACCGGCGACCACGACGGCATGGTGACGCCCGAGCTGATGCGCGAGTACGCGCGCCGCGGCATCGAGCTGATCGACCCGGAAGAAGGCACCCTCGGCCTGCTGCGCGAGCTGGCCTGGGGCCGCCCGGAGGTCTCGGCCGTCGTCCACACCGCCTCGGGGTGGTGACCGGGATGCGCGTGGCCATCGTCGGGATGTCGGTGCTGCTGCCCGGCGCCCCGGACCTCGCGGCGTACTGGCGCAACCTCGCCGGCGGCGTCGACGCGATCACCGAGGTGCCGCCGGAGAAGTGGGACGTCGCCCACTACGCGCCCGGCGAGCAGCGGCGGGCCGACCGCGTCTACTGCCGGCGCGGTGGCTTCGTCGACGAACTGGCCGAAGTGGACGTCACCGGCTTCGGGATCATGCCGAACTCGGTGCCCGCCACGGAACCCGACCAGCTGATCGCGCTGCGGGTCGCGGCGCAGGCCGTCGCGGACGCGGGCGGGCCCGACCGGCTGCCCGCGGATCGGGCCAAAGTCGGTGTGGTGCTCGGCCGCGGTGGTTACCTGACGCCCGGGCTGGTCCGGCTCGACCAGCGCGTCCGCACCGCGAGCCAGCTCGTCCGCACCCTCGGCGAGCTGCTGCCGGACCTCGACGAAACCCGGCTCGACGCCGTCCGGCAGGCCTTCACCGACCAGCTCGGCCCGGAGGCGCCGGAGTCCGCGATCGGGCTCGTGCCCAACCTGGCCGCCTCGCGGCTGGCCAACCGCCTCGACCTGCGCGGCCCGGCGTACACCGTGGACGCCGCGTGCGCGTCCTCGCTGATCGCCGTCGACCACGCCGTGCGGGAGCTCGCCTCGGGCCGGTGTGACGTCGTGCTCGCCGGCGGCGTCCACCACTGCCACGACATCACGTTCTGGAGCGTGTTCACCCAGCTCGGCGCGCTGTCGCCGAGCGAGCGCATCCGGCCGTTCCACCGCGACGCGGACGGCGTGCTGATCGGTGAGGGCACCGGCGTCGTCGTCCTCAAGCGCCTGGCCGACGCCGAGCGCGACGGCGACCGCGTCTACGCCGTGATCACCGGCACCGGCGTCGCTTCCGACGGCCGGACCGCGAGCCTGGCCAACCCGGACTCCGGCGGTCAGGTCCGCGCGGTGCGCCAGGCGTGGGCGGCCGCGGGCCTCGACCCGGCGGCCCGCGACTCGATCGGGCTCCTGGAGGCCCATGGCACCGCGACCCCGGCCGGTGACGCGGCCGAGCTCGAGACCTTGGCGGAGGTCTTCGGCAGCGAGGGCGCGGCGGTGCTCGGCTCGGTGAAGTCGATGATCGGGCACACGATGCCCGCCGCCGGGATCGCCGGCCTGGTCAAGGCGGCCCTGGCCGTGCACCACGGCGTCCTGCTGCCCACCCTGCACTGCGACGACCCGCACCCCGCGCTCGCGAAGACCCGGTTCTCCACTTTGGACACGGCTCGGCCGTGGGACGCCGACGTGCGCCGGGCCGGGGTCAACGCGTTCGGGTTCGGCGGGATCAACGCCCACGTCGTGCTGGAGCAGGCCCCGGGCCGGCAAGTGTCCGCAGCCGTCGTCCGGGAGCCGGAGCGGGTGCTGCGGCTCGCCGCGCGGACGGTCGACGAGCTGCGCGACCTGCTCGACCGCCCCGGGTCACGCGGGACCGGCGACGGTCCCGTCCGGCTCGGCGTCGTCGACCCGACGGAGAAGCGGCTGGCCCTGGCCCGCAAGGCAGTGGCCCGCGGCCGGGCCTGGCGCGGGCGCAACGACGTCTGGTTCGCCGACCGCCCGCTGCTCGGGCCGGGCGGCGGCAAGCTGGCCTTCGTCTTCCCCGGCCTGGAATCGGAACTGGCGCTCAACTGCGGTGACGTCGCCCGCCACTTCGGCCTGCCGTGGGGACACGCGGACGTCGAAGTCGGCGACGTCGGCCGCCAAGGCACGGCGGTGTTCGAACTCGGCCGCCTGCTCAACTCCGCGCTCGGCCGGCTGGGCGTCACTCCGGACGCCGTCGCCGGCCACAGCCTGGGGGAGTGGACGGCGATGGCCGTCGCCGGCCTGCACGCGGAAACCGAGGTCGACGCGTTCCTCGCCGGGTTCGACCCGGACGCGCTCGTCGTCCCCGGTCTCGCCTTCGCCGCGATCGGCGCGCCCGCGCCCCGCGTGGCCGAAGAGCTGGCCGGGCGCACGGACGTCGTGCTCTCCCACGACAACTCGCCCAACCAGGCCATGATCTGCGGACCGGCGGCGGCGGTCGACACGCTTGTGACGCGGTTCCGGGACGCCGGTGTCGTCGCCCAGGTGCTGCCGTTCAAGTCCGGGTTCCACACCCCGATGCTGCGGCCGTACCTGGACCCGATCCGGAAGGCGGCCGCCGGCTTCACCCTGCACCCGCCGACGCGGCCGATCTGGTCGGCGACCACGGTTTCGGAGTACCCCGCCGTCGAGGCGGACGTCCGCGAGCTGTTCGTGCGGCACCTGCTGGAACCGGTCCGGTTCCGGCCGCTCGTACGCGCGATGCACGCGGCCGGGTTCCGAGCGTTCGTGCAGGTCGGCGCGGGGCAGCTCGGCTCGCTGGTCGGCGACACCCTGCACGGCGAGGACCACCTGGTCGTGGCGGCGCACTCGCCGCACCGGCCCGGCCTCGCCCAGCTTCGCCGGGTCGCGACCGCGCTGTGGGCCGACGGCGCCGACATCGACTTCACGCGGCTGCCCGGCGATCGCCCGGCCCCGCACCGGGCCGTCAAGCTGGATCTCGGCGGCCACCTGATCTCGCTCGACGACGAGGTCCGTGCGCGGATCGCCCTCCCGGCCACGCGGACGTCCACTATGGACGACCTCGCCGGAAAAGGCCCGCTGGCGGCGGAGTTCGCCGCCCTGCTGGCCGACACCGCCGACCTCGCGTCCACTGTGCTCTCGAAGCCGGTCCGGCGCCGCCAGGAGCTCGCGCCGCCGAAGGACCTGGACACGACCCTGACCGTGTCGATCGACACCATGCCGTACCTCCTCGACCACTGCTTCTTCAAGCAGCCGCCCCAGGCCGAGCCCGGCGATCGCTGGCCGGTGGTCCCGGCCACCACGGTGATCGGCCACCTGATGGGCTTCGCCGAGCAGGCCGCGCCCGGCCGCCGGGCGGTCGCCGTGCACGACGTCCGGCTGACCCAGTGGATCACGGCGGTGCCGGCGGTCACCGTCGGCGTGCGCGTCCGGCCGCAGGGCCCCGATCGCGTGCTCGCGGCGCTCGACGGCTACTCGCAGGCCGTCGTCGAACTCGCCCCGGCCTACCCGGCCGACGCACCCGCTCCGTGGCAGTTCGAAGCGGAACAATCACCGGAGACCACGGCGGCGCAGCTGTACGACGACCGCTGGATGTTCCACGGCCCGCTCTTCCAGGGCGTCAGCGAGCTGACCGCGGTCGGCGAGCGGCACGTCCGGGCCGTGCTGACGACGCCCGCCGCGCCCGGGGCGCTGCTCGACAACGTCGGCCAGGTGCTCGGCTACTGGATCATGTCGCGGCTGACCGAGCGCACCACCGTCTTCCCGGTCGGCATGCGCGAGATCCGGTTCCACGGCCCGCACCCGGCACCGGGGGAGCGCCTGGAGTGCCTAGTCAAGATCACCGCGCTGACCGACGAGTTCCTCGACGCCGACATGCAGCTCGTCCACGACGGGCAGGTCTGGGCCGAGTTCACCGGCTGGCGCGACCGCCGCTTCGACAGCACCCCGCACATCCGCCAGGCCGACCGCACCCCCGAGCGCTCGACGCTGTCGCACGAACAGCCCGGCGGCTGGGCGCTGGTCCACGAGCAGTGGCCGGACCTGGCGACCCGCGAGCTGATCATGCGCAACTACCTTGCGGGCGCCGAACGCGACGCCTACGACCACCGGCCGCCGCGTGGCCGGCGCCAGTGGCTGCTCGGCCGGATCGCGGCCAAGGACGTCGTCCGCCAGTTCCTCTGGGCCGGCGGAGAGCCCGAGATGTACCCGGCCGAGCTGCGCATCGGCAACGACGCCGCGGGCCGTCCCCACGCGGCCGGCGCGTACGGCCGGGAGCTGCCGCCGCTGACAGTTTCGCTGGCCCACCGCGGTGAAGTCGGCGTGGCGATCGCCCGGCACGGCCGGTGCGGCATCGACGTCGAAGAGGTCGTCCCGCGCACGGAGTCCACTGTGGACGCCGCACTGGGCGCCGGTGAGCAGGCCCTGTTCGCCGGCCTGACCGGTGACCCGGAGCGCTGGTTCGCCCGGTTCTGGACCGCCAAGGAGGCCGTGGCGAAGCTGCTCGGCACGGGCCTGCGCGGCGAGCCCCGGGACTTCGAAGTGATCGCCGCGGCGCCGGACGCGCTGATCGTCCGTACCGCCGGAACCGAGTACGCCGTGCACTGCGCCGACGTCGACAGCCTTCCCGGCGCACCGCCGCGCCGCTACGTCGTCGCCTGGACCGAAGAGACGAAGGAGACCGCGGAATGAGCATCGAGACCACGGCTACGGACGAAGCGACCGTGCTCGCGCGGCTCAGCGAAATGCTTCAGGAGCTGCTCGAGGAGTACGGGCTCGACGACGCCGAGATCACCATGGACACGACGTTCCACGACGATCTCGAACTGGAGAGCGTGGACCTGGTGGCGTTGTCCGGGCAGCTGCGCGAGCACTACGGCGAGCGCGTCAACTTCGCGACGTTCATCGCCGAGCGCGACCTCGAGGAGATCATCGCGCTGACCGTCGGCGAGCTGGTCCGCTACATCGTCGCCTCGCTGCGGGCGACGGCGTGAGCAAGATCCGCGCGGGCGCGCTGGACGTGCACGTCCAGCGCCTGACCCCGGAGGTTCCGCTCGACGGGGACGCGCCGATCGTCGTCTGCGTCCACGGCCTGCTCACCGACAGCCTCGCCAGCTACTACTTCACCCTCGGCCCGGCGTTCGCCGAGCGCGGGCTCGACGTGCTGATGTACGACCTGCGCGGGCACGGCCGCACCACGCGTCCGCAGTCCGGGTACCACCTCGAGGAGTTCGTCGGCGACCTCGTCGCGGTCCTCGACGCGACGGGGGTCACGCGGCCGGTGCACGTCGTCGGCAACTCGTTCGGCGCGTCGGTGGCGTTCGGGCTGGCGGCCGCCCGGCCGGACCGGGTGGCCAGCGTCGTCGTGATCGAAGGCGAACCGCCGACCGACGAATGGACGCGGCACATGGCCGACGGGCTCGCCGACGCGAAGACCCGGCTGGCGATCGACGAGGTGATCGGCTGGATCGCCGACAACCACGGCGCGCACACCGCGCGGCTGTCGAAGGCGGCGAACAAGATCCTCCAGACCACCACGATCGCCGAGGACATCCCGCGCAGCGCGACGATCGCCGCCGACCTCTCGGCCGTGCGCTGCCCGGTGTTCGCGATCTTCGGCGGCGATTCCGGGCTGGCCGCGCAGGTGCCGCACTTCGAGTCGCACCTGGATCGCTGCCGCTGCGTCGTGCTGCCCGACCAGGGCCACTCGGTGCTGGTCGAGCGGACCGCCGAGACGATCGACCTGATCTTCGACTGGGTCCGCGACACCTCGCGCGTCCCGGTGCGGGCGCGGTAGTGGCCCGCTTTCTGTTCGTCGTCCCGCCGCTGGTCGGGCACATCAACCCGGCCGCCGGCGTCGCGGCCGAACTCGCCGCGCGCGGGCACGAGGTCGCCTGGGCCGGGCACGAGGAGCTGCTGTGGCAGCTGGCCGGTCCGGACGCGCTCGTCTTCTCCTGCGGTGTCCCGGCCGATGCCCCTGCCCGCCCGGCCGGGCTCAAGGGACCGGCCGCGCTGCGGTTCCTCTGGGAGGACTTCCTCGTCCCGCTGGCCGACGCGATGGCCCCCGGCGTGGGCGCGGCGATCGACGCATTCGCGCCGCACGTGGTGGTCGCCGACCAGCAGGCCCTGGCCGGCGGGCTGCTGGCCGAGGCCCGCGGCCTGCCGTGGGTCACCTCGGCGACGACGTCGGCCGAGCTGGTCGACCCCCTTGCCGGCATGCCGAAGGTCGCCGACTGGGTGCACACCCTCGTCGACGACCTGCGGGCGCGGATCGCCGGCGGCCGCGGCGCGGCGGACCCGCGGTTCTCACCGCACGGCGTCCTGGCGTTCACCACCCGCGAGCTGCTGGGCGCGGCCCCGCTCCCGCCGCGCGTAAGGCTCGTCGGGCCGTCGCTGGGCTCGCGTCCGTCCACGACGGACTTCCCGTGGGAGTGGCTCGACCCGCTCCGCCCGACGGTGCTGGTTTCCTTGGGCACGGCCAACACCGAAGCGGGTGCGAGCTTCCTCGCGACCGCGGCGGAGGCGTTCGCCGGGATGGCCGCGCGAGCCGTCGTCGTCGACCCCGGCGAGGTCCTGGGGCCGGTGCCGCCGAACGTCCTGGTGCGCCCGCAGGTCCCGCAGCTGCCGCTGCTCCCGCGGATCGACGCGGTGCTGTGCCACGCGGGGCACAACACGGTGTGCGAAGCGCTGTGGCACGGCGTACCGCTGGTGGTGGCCCCGATCCGTGACGACCAGCCGATCGTGGCCGCCCAGGTGGTGGCCGCGGGCGCGGGCCTCCGGCTGCGCTTCGGGCGCGCCGGCGCGGACCGGATCGCCGCGGCCGTCGAGGAGGTGCTCACCGAGCCGTCGTACCGGCGAGCCGCGGAGACCGTGGCGGCGTCGTTCCACGCGGCGGGCGGAAGTGCCGCCGCGGCGGGCCATTTGGAACAGCTCGCGCTTGAAAGCCTGGCTCATTTAAAGCCGTGAAAGTCGTGATTTACTTCGATTAATCACCCCGTTACGGTTCCAGGTATGACTGTTTCCGTCGGTGTCACCGATGAAGTTCCGGAACTCGTGAAGTCAGCAGAAGCATTGTTCGCCGAGGACGCGGGGACCCACGACCCGCGCATGGATCTCGGCTGGCCGGCCCGGGAGGGTGCGGCCTACTACCAAGACCTCGTCGAGGACGAGAACGCCCTCTGCCTGCTGGCCCGCTCGGACGGTGGGGTGGCGGGGCACCTGATCGGGCGGCTGCTGCCGGTCAGCTCCCTGCGCCCCGGCGCGGTGCGGGCGGCCCTGGAAAGCATGCGGGTCGCCGCCGAGCGGCGTCGCGAAGGGGTGGGGGAGGCGCTCGTGTCCGCGTTCGTGTCCTGGGCCGGGGAACGCGGCGCGAACGAACTGGTCGTGCAGGCGTACGCGCACAACGAGGGTGGGCTCGCGTTCTACCGCGCGCAGGGGTTCGAGCCGTTCGAGGTCAGGCTGGCCCGGACGGTGTGAGTGGTGCGGTCCGGACCTTTCCGGGGTCACACTGGGGTGCATGGGAATCCTGGACGGCCGGGCCGTGGTCATCACCGGTGCCGGACGCGGACTGGGCCGGGCCTTCGCGCGGCACGCGGCCGGCGCCGGTGCCGTGGTCGTCGTCAACGACGTCGACGCGGAACCGGCGCTCGAGACCGTCGCCGCGATCGAAGCGGACGGCGGAACCGCGGTCGTGAGCGTCGGTTCGGTGGCCGACGCGGACTACGCCCGTGAACTGATCGCGTTGTGCCGCAACCGGTTCGGCAAGCTCGACGGCCTCGTGAACAACGCCGCGATCGGGTACCACGCGCGGCCGTGGGAGGACGACGACGCCGAGCGCACCCGCGCCCTGGTCGAGACGAACGTCCTCGGCCCGTTCCACTGCGGCACGGCGGCCGCCAAGGTGATGGTCGCCCAGGGCGGCGGTGTCCTCGTCAACGTGACCTCCGGCTCGATGATCGGGCAGCGCGGGGCCGCCGCCTACTCGGCGTCGAAGGGCGCGGTGGCGTCGATGACGTATTCCTGGGCGGCCGACCTGGCGCGGCACGGGGTGCGCGTCAACGCCGTGAGCCCGATCGCCTGGACCCGGCTGATGGCCGCCGACCCGAACGGGAACCCGGATGCCTACCCGCCGGAGCGGGTGGCGCCGCTCGTGACCTACCTCCTCAGCGACCTCTCCGCCGGCGTCACCGGGCAGGTGCTGCGGCTCGCGGACGGGCACCTGCACGCCGTCCGCCAGCCCGCGATCATCCGGCCGGTCCTGCACCAGGAGGTCTGGACGCCCGAGGAGATCGCCGCGGCCGTCGACGGCGAGCTCGTCCTCGAATCGCCACCGCGGGACCGCTGGACCCTTTGACCGGCAAGGACCACCGGAACGGGTGGCTATCCACAGTGGACGGCGCGCACTAGCCTCGGAGGCCGAGCGAGGAGGGTGCGGAGATGACGGCCACCGCGGAGGTCAGCCACGAGCCGGGGCCCGCACCGTTGAGCAAGGCGCGGGTCAACGCCGTGTTCGGCGCGGTGCTGCTCGGGATGCTGCTGGCCGCGCTGGACCAGACCATCGTCGGCACCGCGCTGCCCACCATCGTCGGCGACCTCGGCGGCGCCGGGCACCTGTCCTGGGTGGTCACGTCCTACCTGCTGGCCGAGACGATCATGACCGTCGTCGTCGGCAAGCTCGGCGACCTGTTCGGCCGCAAGCTGATGTTCCAGCTGTCGGTGGTCGTGTTCGGCATCGGCTCGTTCTGCGCCGGGTTCGCCGACAGCATGGTCTGGCTGATCGTCTGGCGTGCGGTGCAGGGCCTGGGCGGCGGCGGGCTGATGGTCACCTCGACCGCACTGATCGCCGACGTCGTCCCGCTGCGCGAACGCGGCAAGTACCAGGGTGTGCTCGGCTCGGTGTTCGGCGTGGTGACCGTGGCCGGCCCGATGCTCGGCGGGTTCTTCGTCGACCACCTGTCGTGGCGCTGGGCGTTCTACGTCAACATCCCGCTGGTCGTCGTCGTGCTGATCGTCGCGTCCGCGGCGATGCCGAGCGTGCGCGCCGCGGTCAAGCCGGTGATCGACTACCTCGGCATCCTGCTCATCGGCCTCGCCGCGACCGGGCTGACGCTGGTCACGAGCTGGGGCGGCACGCAGTACGCGTGGGGCTCGCCGACGATCATCGGGATGGCGATCGGCTCGGTGGTGCTGCTCGCGGCGTTCGTCTTCGTGGAACTCAGAGCCAAGGAACCGATGCTGCCGATGCGGCTGTTCCGGAACCCGGTGTTCACGGTCGCCGGGATCATGAGCTTCGTCGTCGGCTTCGCGATGCTCGGCGCGCTCTCCTACCTGCCGACGTACATGCAGTACGTGCAGGGCACCTCGGCGACGACGTCCGGGGTGCGGCTGCTGCCGATGGTGCTCGCGCTGCTCGTCGCGTCGATCGCCGCGGGCAACGCCGTGAGCCGCACGGGGCGGTACAAGATCTTCCCGCTGGCCGGCGCGGCCGGCATGACGATCGGCCTCTACCTGCTGTCGCGGCTCGACACCGACACCGGGTTCTGGGAGGCGTCGGCGTACATGGCCGTGCTCGGGCTCGGGATCGGGCTCGGCATGCAGGTGCTGACCATCGCGGTGCAGAACACCGTCGACTACGCCGACCTCGGCGTCGCCACCTCGGGTGTGACGTTCCTGCGGTCGATCGGCAGCTCGTTCGGCGCGGCGATCTTCGGCACGGTGTACGCCAACCAGCTGACGCCGAACCTGGCGTCGGCGGTGGCGTCCTTGCCGCCGGGCGTAGATCCTCGGGCGCTGCAGGTGCCCACCGCGTTGCACGCGCTGCCGGACGCCGTGTCCGCGCCGGTGATCAAGGCCTACAGCGACTCCCTGCACGTCGTGTTCCTCGCCGCGGCGCCGGTCGGGCTGGTGGCGTTCGCGCTGGCGTTCTTCCTGAAGGAGGTCCCGCTGCGCGACACGGCGCGCGCGGCGGCCCCGGACCTCGGCGACGGCTTCGCGATGCCGGAAGCCCGCACCGACGACCGCGAGCTCGAACGCGCGGTCGCGACGCTGTTCTTCCGCGAGCGCCGCAAGGTGGCCCCGGCGATCGTCGAGCGGGCCGGGTCGGAGCTCGACGAGGGCGGGATCTGGTGCCTGCTGCAGGTCCACCTGCGGGAACGCCGCGGCGAGCCGGCGACGCTCAAGGCGATCGGGGAGTACTTCGCCGTACCGGCGCCGGTGCTCGAACCCGCGTTCAGCCTGCTGGAGCTGACCGGCCACCTGCGCTACGGCAGCGGCCGCTGGGAGCTGACGGAGCTCGGCCACGAGGAGTTCGCCAAGGTGGTCCGCGCCTGGCACGACTGGCTGGCATCGCGGCTCGGCGACTGGGGCACAGGCGACCGCGCCGAACTGGACGCGGCGATCGGCCGGGTAGCGGCCCGGCTGCTGGACCAGAGCGTGGAGTCGCGTTCGTACGGACGGCACGCCTTGGCTTGACCGGTGGGGCGCGCCGCATCGGCGGCGGGCCGGCGCTCGCGGGGTGCGGCGGCGCGTCCCGCGGCGGCGGCGAGCCGGGTCAGCGGCGCCAGAAGTCGTGCGGTGTGTGGCCCGGGCGGAATCCGCAGCCCTCGACCATGGCCGCCGCCTCCGCGAACCCGTGGCCGACCAGGCCCGGCTCGTGGGCGTCGCTGCCGAACGCCACCGCCTCTCCGCCCACCTCGAACCACCAGCGCACCACCTCGCCCGGCAACGGCACCTTCGTGTTGACCTCCAGCGCCCGCCCGCTCGTCGCCAGAGCGCGCAGCACCGTCCGGAACTCCTCCTCGAAGTCCTCCGCGACGAACGGCGGTCCCTCGCCCGGCCACGAGCGCAGCGCGTAGTCGATGTGCGCCAGCACCGCGAACTCGGCCGTCGACTCGACCAGGCCGAGCACTTCGGCCAGGTACGCCCGCAGCAGGTCGCCGGGCGGCCGGCCGGTGATCACGGTGAGCTCGTGGTGGTGCCCGTCGCCCGGCAGGGAGTGCACCGAGCCCAGCACCCGGTCGAAGTCGTGGGCCGCGAGCAGCGCGTCGGCCCGCGGGCGGTGCCAGTGCGGCTCGCTCAGCTCCACCCCCGAAAGGATCCGCAGCGACGGAAACCGTGAACGGCACTCCTCGACGCACGCCAGGTACCCCGCGACGTCCAGGTCCGGCGGCTCGAGGACGCCGTCCGGCCGCAGCCGCACCCGGAAGTGGCCGGGCAGCTGCGGCCGGATCGGCTCCGGGATCAGCCACGGCGTCAGGTCCGCGTGCTCGGTGAAGGCCACCGACGGCAGCCCCAGCTCCAGCGCGCGCTCGCACGACCCGATCATCGACCCGGTGACGGTGTCCCACGACCATTCGGTGTGGACGTGTCCGTCCGGCGGCAGGCTCATGATCCCCACCGTATCGCCGGTTTTGGGCTAGCGTCTGAGCCATGGCGCAGAAGTCGGCGGCGGTGGAGCTCGAAGTCGGCCCGCACACGGTGCGGATCTCGAACCCGGACCGGGTGTACTTCCCGGCCCGCGGCGAGACGAAGCTCGACCTGGTCAATTACTACCTCTCGGTGGGCGACGGCATCGTCAACGCGCTGCGCGAGCGGCCGTGCATGCTGCACCGCTTCCCGTCCGGCGTGGCGGGGGAGAAGGTCCACCAGAAGCGCGTCCCGAACGGCGCGCCGCCGTGGCTGGAGACCGTCCGGGTGACCTTCCCGCGCTACAACCGGCACGCCGACGAGCTGTGCGTCACCGAACTGGCCCACGTCGCCTGGGCGGTGCAGATGTCCACAGTGGAGTTCCACCCGTGGAACTCACGCCGCGCCGATACCGAAAAGCCGGACGAGTGGCGCATCGACCTCGACCCGATGCCCGACTGCGGCTTCGACCGCGTCCGCCGGGTCGCGCACATCGCGCACGAGGTCCTCGACGAGCTCGGCGCGGTCGGCTGGCCCAAGACCTCCGGCGGCCGTGGCCTGCACGTCTACGTCCGCATCGAACCCCGCTGGAGCTTCACCGACGTGCGCCGGGCGGCGCTGGCCTTCGCCCGCGAAGTCGAGCGTCGCGCCCCGGACGACGTCACGACGACCTGGTGGCGCAAGGACCGCGACCCGCGCGCCCTCTTCGTCGACTACAACCAGAACGCCCGCGACCACACGATCGCCAGTGCGTACTCGGTCCGCGGCAACCCGGAAGGCACGGTGTCGACGCCGATCCGCTGGGACGAGGTCGACGACGCCGAGCCCGGCGACTTCACCATCGCCACCGTCCCGGCCCGCTTCGCCGAGCTGGGCGACCTCCACGCGGGCATCGACGACGCCGTTTTTTCCCTGGAGCCGCTGCTGGAGTGGGCCGACCGCGACGGCGAGGAGCTCCCGGAGCCCGACTGACGTATTTTCCGGGCGGGCTCGCGGCTCTGCCCGGGGTGAAGATCGTGCTGTCCGGTTTGGATTCGGCCGCGTGGAGCCTGGTGGCGTTGCAGGTGATCCTCGAACGCGAAGGCCACGTCGTGTGCGTGACTGCCGACGTGCTCGGGGCCTGCCGCCGGGCCCGGCCGGACTGCTTGGTGCTGTCCACCGCGCTCGGCGATCCGGGTGTGGACGTGCTCCGCCGCGTGCGCGCCGACCCGGGGCTGGCCGGGTTGCCCGTGGTGATGGGCGGCCGCCTGCGGAACGACCGCGCGGAACTGCTCGCCCTCGGCTACGACGATGCGTTCCCGGTCGCCGCCACGGATCCCGGGGGAGCCGTGGCGGCGTTGCGGGCCTATCTTGCGCGTCAGTCCAGGCGCTCGATGATCGTCGCGTTGGCGAGGCCGCCCGCCTCGCACATCGTCTGCAGGCCGTAGCGCCCGCCGGTCTGCTCCAGCACCGACAGCAGCGTGGTCGCCAGGCGCGCGCCGCTGCCGCCGAGCGGGTGCCCGAGCGCGATCGCGCCGCCGTTCACGTTGACCTTCGCCAGGTCGGCGCCGATCTCGGCCTGCCAGGCGAGCACGACGCTCGCGAACGCCTCGTTGACCTCGAAGGCGTCGATGTCCGACACGTCCAGCCCGGCGCGAGCGAGGACCTTGCGGGTGGCCGGGATGACGCCGGTCAGCATGTACAGCGGGTCGTCGCCGGCGACGGCGAAGCTGTGGATCCGGGCGCGTGGCCGCAAGCCGAGTGCCTTCGCCGTCTCCGAGCTGGTGAGCAGCAGGCCCGCGGCGCCGTCGTTGATCGGCGAGGAGTTGCCCGCGGTGACGTGCCAGCCGAGGCCGGGGAACCGCTGCTCCCAGACGTCGGCGCGGAACGCGGGCTTCAGCCCGGCGAGGATCTCCGGCGTGGTGCCCGGCCGGACCGTCTCGTCGGTCGTGACGTCGACGAGCACGCCGTCGGGGCCGGGCGCCTTCAGCGGCGCGACCTCGCCGGCGAACTTCCCGTCGGCCCACGCCTTCGCGGCCCGCTGGTGGCTTTCGGCGGAGAACTCGTCCAGCTGCGCGCGGCTGAAGCCCCACTTCGCGGCGATCAGCTCCGCGCTGATGCCCTGCGGGACCAGGCCGTCCGGGTAGCGGGCGGCGACCTGCGGGCCGAACGGGTCGCGCCCGGCCGCCTGGCTGCCCATCGGCACCCGGCTCATCGACTCGACCCCGGAGGCGATCACGACGTCGTACGCGCCGGCGATGATGCCCTGCGCGGCGAAGTGGACGGCCTGCTGGCTGCTGCCGCACTGCCGGTCGACGGTCACGGCCGGTACTGATTCGGGCAGGCCCGCGGCCAGCGCGGCCCAGCGGGCGGTGTTCATGCTCTGCTCGCCGACCTGGCCGACCGCGCCGCTGATCACGTCGTCGATCCGGGCCGGGTCGACGCCGGTGCGCTCGACGAGCGAGCGGAGCGCGTGGGCGTGCAGGTCGACCGGGTGCACCCCGGCCAGGGTTCCGTTCGGCTTGCCCTTGCCGATGGGGGTCCGTACCGCGTCGACGATCACCGCGTCCGTCATGGCGTCTGCCTCCTCGCAGATCGGGGATCCCTTCGGTATACGCCGGGTGAGTTGGATTCCACAACTTACATGTTCGCCAGGTCACATGGGGATTGACGTGCTAGGTTGGATTTTCAACCCCATGGGAGGTGGCATGGTCCGGCGTGGTCGGGAGTGCTCGGTCGCCGAGGCCCTGGAGGTCGTCGGCGAACGCTGGAGCCTGCTCGCGCTGCGCGAGATCATGCTGGGGGAGCGGCGCTTCAACCAGATCGCCGAGAACACCGGCGCCAGCCGCGACATCCTGGCCGCGCGGCTGCGCAAGCTCGTCGACGCGGGCGTGCTCGAGAAGGTCCAGTACGAGGCCCACCCGCCCCGCCACGAGTACTACCCGACCGAAGCCGGCCGTGCGCTGCAGCCGATCCTGCTTGGCCTGATGGCCTGGGGCGACCGGTACGTCCACCAGGGCGAACCGCCCACGCTGTGGCGCCACGCGTGCGGCGAGGTGCTGGAACCGGCGACGGTCTGCGCGCACTGCGGCGACCCGGTCAACGCCCCGGGCACCCACGCGATCCGGCTGGGTGCCGTCCACTCCTGAACCCGTCTTCGAAAAGACCTCCTCGCATCCCCCGCGAGGAGGTCTTTTCGTCGGTTGGGCGTTGACTTGAGACCCCGGTCACTGTAACTCTTGAACGAATCAGTGCAAGAACCTGACAACAGCGCGAGAAATTTCGGCAGACGTCAGGAAGATCCCGCCCAGCTCCTCGACGAAGAGGTGCCCATGACGGCTGTTCCGTGCTGCCCACGCGCGCCCCCGGGACCGGGTCCGCGCGTGCCCGTTCCCCGGTTCCCGCCGTCCCGCCGCTCACGGGACGTGCGAGCTCGAGTCGTCTCCCCTCCCTCCCGGATCAGAGGAAACCCATGAGAACGAAGCGACTTCTGTCGCGCGCGGCGACCTTCGCCGCCCTGTCCCTCGTCCTGGCCACCCCCGCCGTGGCCGCGAGCGGCGCCCCGGCCGCCCAGGCCGTCCCCGCGGCCACGCAAGCCGTTCAAGCCGCCGCCCAGGCCGCCGCCGCGACCTACACCGCGAGCAGCCAGGTCGCCGGCTACCCCGTCTCGAACGTCGGGGACGGGAACCAGGCCACCTACTGGGAGAGCACGAACAACCAGTTCCCGCAGTGGGTCCAGGCCGACCTCGGCGCGGCCACGAACGTGGCCAAGCTCGTGCTCAAGCTGCCGACCGGCTGGGAGGCCCGCACCGAGACCTTCAGCGTGCAGGGCAGCACCAACGGAACGAGCTTCAGCGACCTGAAGTCCTCGGCGGGCTATCGGTTCGACCCCGCCACCGGCAACACCGTCACCGTCGACGTCACCGGGAACACCCGGTACGTCCGGCTGAACGTCAGCGCCAACACCGGCTGGCCCGCCGCGCAGCTGTCGGAGTTCGAGGTGCACGGCCCGGCCGGCGGGGACACGCAGCCGCCGTCCGCGCCCGGCAACCTCGCCTACACGCAGCCGGCGAGCGGCCAGATCCGGCTCACCTGGTCGGCTTCCACCGACAACACCGGGGTCGCCGGCTACGACGTCTACGCCAACGGCCAGCTCCGCGGCAGCGTCGCCGGAACCGTCCTGACCTACACCGACAGCCAGCCCGACGGCACGACCGTCGCCTACTTCGTCCGCGCGAAGGACGCGGCGGGCAACCAGTCGGGCGACAGCACCACCGTGACGCGCAACGGCACCCAGGCGGGGACGAACCTCGCGGTGGGCAAGCCGATCACGGCGTCCTCGACGGAGTTCACCTTCGTCGCGGCCAACGCCAACGACAACTCGACCAGCACGTACTGGGAGGGCGGCGGCGGGACCTACCCGAACCTGCTGACCGTCGCGCTGGGCTCCAACGCCGACCTGAACCAGGTCGTCGTGAAGCTCAACCCCGACGCGTCCTGGGGCCCGCGGACGCAGACGATCGCCGTCGAAGGCCGTGACCAGGCTTCGAGCGCCTTCACCACGCTGTCGGCCGCGCAGACCTACAGCTTCAGCCCGTCCTCCGGCAACACCGTGACGATCCCGCTGAGCGGCCGCGCCGCCGACGTCCGCCTGCGCGTCACCGCCAACTCCGGCGCCGGCGGCGGGCAGGCCGCGGAGTTCCAGGTCTTCGGCGTCCCCGCGCCGAACCCCGACCTGACGATCTCGGGCGTGTCCTGGTCGCCGCAGAACCCCGTCGAAACCGACGCGATCACCGCGTCGGCGACCGTCCGCAACGCCGGCACGGCGGCCTCGGGTGCGACGAACGTGAACCTCTACCTGGGTACGACGAAGGTCGGCACCGCGAACGTCGGCGCGCTCGCGGCCGGCGCGTCGGCGACGGTGTCGGCGAACATCGGCACCCGGGACGCGGGCAGCTACCAGCTGACGGCGAAGGTCGACGAGGCCAACGCCGTCATCGAACAGAACGAGGCCAACAACTCCTACACCGGTTCGACGGCGCTGGTCGTCAGCCCGGTGCAGAGCTCCGACCTCGTCGCGGCCACCGCGTGGTCGCCGAACAACCCGTCCGCGGGCAACACCGTCACGTTCTCGACGACCCTGCGCAACCAGGGAACCGTGGCGAGTGCGAGCGGTGCCCACGGCGTCACGGTGACGATCGCCGACCAGAACGGCACCGTCGTCAAGACGCTCAGCGGCAGCTACACCGGGGCCATCGCGGCCGGGGCCACGGCGGCGCCGGTCACCGTCGGCACCTGGACCGCGGCCAACGGCCGGTACAGCGTCAAGACGGTCGTCGCGAACGACGCCAACGAGCTGCCGGTCAAGCAGGCCAACAACACCAGCACGCAGGCGCTGTTCGTCGGCCGGGGCGCGAACATGCCCTACGACATGTACGAGGCCGAGGACGGCGTCGTCGCGGGCGGCGCGTCGGTGGTCGGCCCGAACCGCACGATCGGCGACCTCGCGGGCGAGGCGTCGGGCCGTAAGGCCGTGACGCTGAACTCGACCGGCTCGTCGGTGGAGTTCACGACCCGCGCGTCGACCAACACCCTGGTCACGCGGTTCTCCATCCCGGACTCCGCGGGCGGCGGCGGGCAGAACTCGACGCTGAACGTCTACGTCGACGGCACGTTCCTCAAGGCCATCGACCTGACCTCGCACTACGCGTGGCTCTACGGCGCCGAAACCGGCCCGGGCAACTCGCCGGGCAGCGGGCCGCGCCACATCTACGACGAGGCCAGCGCGATGCTCGGCACGACCGTGCCCGCCGGGCACAAGATCAAGCTGCAGAAGGACGCGGCCAACAGCACGAACTACGCGATCGACTTCGTGAACTTCGAGCAGGCCACCGCGACCGCCAACCCGGACCCGGCGCACTTCGCGGTGCCCACCGGGTTCACGCAGCAGGACGTGCAGAGCGCCCTCGACAAGGTCCGGCAGGACACCACCCTCACCGGCGTCTACCTGCCGGCCGGGACCTACTCGCTGTCGAGCAAGCTGAACGTCTACGGCAAGGCCATCACGCTGACCGGCGCCGGGCCGTGGTTCACGAAGTTCTCCGCGCCTTCGGGTCAGGAGAACACCGACATCGG
This sequence comes from Amycolatopsis sp. NPDC048633, assembly GCF_040650695.1. Taxonomy (NCBI): domain Bacteria; kingdom Bacillati; phylum Actinomycetota; class Actinomycetes; order Pseudonocardiales; family Pseudonocardiaceae; genus Amycolatopsis; species Amycolatopsis sp. NPDC048633. Next base: position 67,262 of record NZ_JBEZHS010000040.1, on the reverse strand, counting down.
CATCGACGTGCAGTCGACCGCCAACGGGTCGACGGTCAGCGGGTTCGCGGTGTTCGGGAACTACACGTCCCGCATCGACGGCCCCGGCAAGGTGTTCAACCTGGCGAACGTCGCGAACCTGACGATCGACAACATCTGGGTGGAGCACCAGGTCGTCATGGTCTGGGGCACCAACGTGGACAACACCACGATCAAGAACTCCCGGATCCGCGACACCTTCGCCGACGGCGTCAACCTCACGAACGGGAGCACCGGCAACCACGTCACCAACATCGAAGCCCGGTCCACCGGGGACGACAGCTTCGCGCTGTTCGCCGCCACGGACATCAACCCGGGCAACCAGTACGACAACGTGTTCGAGAACCTGACCTCGCTCACTCCGTGGCGCGCGGCCGGGCTGGCGGTGTACGGCGGGTACAACAACACCTTCCGGAACCTCTACATCGCGGACACGCTGACGTACTCGGCGATCACGATCAGCTCGCTCGACTTCGGCTACCCCTTCCTCGGGTTCGGGCCGCAGCCGACGACGGTCCAGAACGCCTCGCTCGTCCGGGACGGCGGCCACTTCTGGGGCCAGCAGACCTTCCCGGCGATCTGGCTGTTCTCGGCGTCCAAGGAGTTCCGCGCCATCCGGGTGTCCGATGTGGACATCCAGAGCCCGACCTACAGCGGCATCATGTTCCAGACCAACTACGTCGGCGGCCAGCCGCAGAACACGGTCCAGGACACGGTGCTGACGAACGTGTCGATCACCGGCGCGCACCGCAGCGGTGACGCTTTCGACGCCAAGTCCGGGATCGGGATCTGGGCCAACGAGCTGCCGGAACCGGGTCAGGGCCCGGCCGTCGGCTCGGCGACCTTCACCGGGCTGACGCTGAGCGACAACGACCAGGACATCCGCAACACGACGTCCACCTTCACGATCAACCGCAACTGAGCGAAGTTCCGTCGAGGCCACCTCACGCCCGTAAGGTGGCCTCGACGGCTTCGAAAGGCGGAGGTGGGCTCGTGCGGATCCTGGTCACCGGCGGGACCGGACAGCTCGGCACGGCGGTCGTGACCCGGCTGCGGGCGGCGGGGGAGGAGGTCCGGGTGCTCAGCCGCGGGTCGGCGCCCGGCACCGTGCCCGGTGACCTGCGGACGGGCCGCGGGATCGACTCCGCGCTGGCCGGCGTCGACACGGTCGTGCACTGCGCCACCGACTTCCGCCACGAGACCCGGCTCGCGCGGACGCTGGTCGAAGCCGCGCGGTGGGCGGGCGCGCCGCACCTGGTCTACGTCTCGATCGTCGGGGTCGACCGCGTTCCGCTCGGCTACTACCGGGCCAAGCACGAGACCGAGGAGATCATCGCGGCCTCCGGGCTGCCGTACACGATCCAGCGGGCCACGCAGTTCCACGCCCTGGTCCGGACGCTGTTCGCGGGGGCGTCCCGGCTGCCGGTGCTGCCCGTGCCAAGGGTCCGGTTCCAGCCGGTCGACGTCCGGGACGTCGCGGAGCGGCTCGCCGGCCTCGCGCTGGGCGATCCCGCCGGGCGCGCGCCGGACTTCGGCGGTCCCGAGATCCTCGCGGCGGCCGAGCTGGCGCAGGCGGTCGCCGAGGCGAGCGGACGGCGCCGCCGGATCGTGTCGGTGAGCGTGCCGGGCGAGACGTTCCGCGCCTACGCGAGCGGCGGCCACCTGGCACCGGAGCACCTCGACGGCACGATCACGTTCGCGCAGTACCTGGCCGGGCAGGCCGACGCGGGTCTGCTGCGCTACCGGAAGCGGTAGGCGTCACCAGCAGTTTCAGCACGTCGCCGAAGAGCGTCGGCGGGACGGCCGCCGGGTCGACGCCGCGTTCCACGGCGAGGCCGTTGGACAGCGCGAGCACCACCACGGCGAGGTGCTCCGGGGCCAGGGGGAGGTCGACGCCGTGCAGCGCGGCGGCCTTGCCGATCGCGGCGGTGACGGCGGCCCGCAGGCGGGCGCGGCGCTCGGCGAGTCCGCTGTGGACGGTGGGGTTGCGCATCGCCAGGCCCCAGTACTCGAGCAGCAGCCGGTGCCAGGTGGCGTCGGAGTCGATCCCTGCCAGCAGCCGCGCGCCGGCCTCGGAGGTGGCCTCGTCGAGGTCGGCCAGCTCGGCGAACACCGCCGTGGCGCGTTCCATCCGCTCGAACATGTGCTCTTCCATGATCGTCAGCACGAGGTCGTCGCGGCCGGCGAAGTTCGAGTAGACGGCGCCCTTGGTCAGCCCGGCTTCGGCGGCGATGTCGTTCAGCGACGTCGCGGCGATGCCCTGGCGGGCGAACACCGTGGTGGCGGCGTCGATGATCCGCCGCCGGGTCTCGGCGCGGCTCGGGCGGCGGCGCTGGGGGCCGGTCATGGGGCGCAACGGTACAACCTCGCCCGCGCGGAGCGGATTCGTTGACCGTGACCGGCGTCACGTGGTAATTCCTTCACTCGATACCGATCGGTATCGAAACCGGGAGGTCCCGTGCTCACTGTCACCGCCGACACACGCCGAACCCTCGTCGCCGTCGCTGCCGCCGTCCTGGCCGCGGCGGCCCTGACCGCCGCCACGCCGGCGGCCCCCGCCGCCTCGGCGGCCGGGCTGCCCCCGAACCCCGCCGCCGATCCCTTCTACGCGCAGCCTTCGCCGTTCCCGGACGTCGCCCCGGGCACGGTCCTCGACTCGCGCCCGATCACGATCCGGGCGCTCACGCTGCCGGTCCCGATCCGGGCGTGGCAGGTCAAATACCGCTCGTCGGACACCCGCGGTGCCGCGATCGCCGACGTCGCGACGATCATGCAGCCGCTCTCGCCACCGTCCGGGCCGCGCACGCTGGTGTCGTACCAGACCGCGCAGGACGGCCTGAGCCTCGACTGCGCGCCGTCGTACGTGCTGGCCACCGGGACGGCGCTGCCCGCGGAGGAGCTGGCGCTGATGGTCCCGCTGCTCGCCGCCGGCCACACCGTCGTGACGGCCGACTACGAAGGCCCGAACTCCGAGTGGACCGCCGGGCTGAACACCGCGCACGGCGTCATCGACGGCATCCGCGCGGCCCAGTCCTTCGCGCCCGCCGGGCTGTCCGGCTCCGCGACGCCGACCGCGCTGATGGGCTACTCGGGCGGCGCGCTGGCCAGCCAGTGGGCGAACGAGGTGCAGCCGACCTACGCGCCGGAGCTGAAGTTCGCCGGGGTCGCCGCGGGTGGCGTGCCGGCCGACATCGAGTACGTCGCCCGGCGCATCGACGGCGGGCCCCTGTCCGGGATCTACATCGGCGCCGCCGTCGGGCTGAGCCGTGCGTACCCGGAGATCGACACGGCCACGCTGCTCAACGCACGCGGCAAGCAGGCGTTCGAAGATGTCGGCAAGCAGTGCATCGCCCAGTTCAGCCTCACGCAGGCGTTCCGCCGGATGAGCGACTACACGACGGTGCCGCAGCTGCTGGACGTCCCCGCGGTGCGGCAGGTGATCGCGCAGAACGTGATGGGCACCCGGAAGCCGGGCTCGCCGACGTACTTCTACCAGGGCATCTTCGACGAGCTGGCGCTCACGCCGCCGGTGGACGCGCTGGTGCGCAAGTACTGCGCGGAGGGCGTGACCATGCAGTACCGCCGGATCCTGATCGGCGACCACGTGACGGTCGCGGTGCAGGGCGCGCCGGGCGCGCTGGCCTACGTCCACGACCGGCTGGCCGGGAAGCCCGCACCGCACAACTGCTGACGTCGCATCTCGTATGTAATCGGATTAATTACGAAGAATCTTGACCTCGGATCCGGATAGGTCATATGTTTGGGGGGCTGCACGCCGGTCCCCGCCTTCAACGCCGAACGGATCCGACATGTCGAACCCCTCCCTCCCGCCCTCGCGCCGCACCTTCCTCAAGCTCGGTGGCGCGGTCGGCGCCGGGATCGCCCTCAGTGGCGTTCGTCCTTTCACCGCAAGCGCAGACGTCGTCCGCCCGGCTGGTGCGGACCTGGTTCCCGACAGTCGGGCGACGACGCTGTGGTACCCGGCGCCCGCCGCCGAGGGCAAGATCATCGAGCAGGGCCTGCCGATCGGCAATGGTCGGATCGGTGCCCTGGTCGGCGGGGACCCGGCCGCCGACTTCCTCTACCTGACCGACGCGTCACTGTGGACCGGCGGCGCCAACGACGTCCTCGAGGACGACGGCCAGTTCCCTTACGAGCGCGAGAAGTTCGGCACCCTCGGCCTGCTGGCGAAGGCGCGGATCTCGGTGCCCGCGCACACCGGCGTCACGGACTACCGCCGCACGCTCGACCTGAGCAACGGCGTGGTCCGGATCAGTTACCGGCACCAGGGTGTCCAGTACCGCCGCGAGTACTACGCGAGCCACCCCGACGACGTCGTGGTGATCCGGCTCAGCGGCGGGCCCGTCACCGGGTCGGTTTCGCTGGAGCCCACCCGGGGCGAGACCATGTCCGGCACCGCGGCGTTCACCGGCACGTTCGACAACGGCCTGAAGTACGCGTGCGTCGCGGCCGGCAGTGTGACCTTCAGCGGGAGCCGCGAAGTCGTGATCGTCCTCAGCGGCGGCACGAACTACGTGCCCGACGCGGCGCGGAAGTTCCTCGACGCGTCGCTCGACCCGCTGGCACTCGCGAAGCAGAAGGCGTCCAAGGCCCTGCGTGCCGGGGGAGGGGCGCTGCTGGCCACGCACGTCGCCGACTACCGGCGGCTCTACGACCGGATGACCGTCGACCTGGGCCAGTCGCCGCCGGCGAAGCGGGCCCTCGACTCGTGGTCGCGGCTGGTGGCCCGGCACGACGACCCGGCCACGCCGGACCCGGAGCTGGAAGCGAGCTACCTGCAGTTCGGGCGGTACCTGACGATCACCGGCTCGCGCGACGGGCTGCCGATGGGCCTGCAGGGGCTGTGGCAGAACAACAACACGCCCGACTGGATGAGCGACTACCACACCGACATCAACCTGCAGATGAACTACTGGCTGGCCGACCGCGCGGCGCTGCCCGGGAGCTTCACTGCCCTGGCCGACTACTGCCTCGCGCAGCTTCCCGTGTGGACGGACAGCACGAAACGCCTGTTCAACGACCCGAGAAACCGCTTCCGCAACACCAGCGGCAAGATCGGCGGCTGGGCGATCGCGTTCTCGACCAACATCTACGGCGGCTCCGGCTGGTGGTGGCACCCCGGCGGCAACGCGTGGCTGTGCAACTCGCTGTGGGACCACTACGCGTTCACGCAGGACAAGGCGTACCTCGCGCGGATCTACCCGCTGCTCAAGGGCGCGGCCGAGTTCTGGGAGTCGCGGCTGGTCCCGATGACTGTCGACGGCCGGGAGGTGCTGGTCGACGACCACGACTGGTCACCCGAGCACGGCCCGCAGGACACGCTCGGGAACACGTACTCCCAGGAGATCGTCTGGGACCTGTTCGAGCACTACCGCGAAACCGTCGCGATCCTCGGCCGGGACCGCGCGTACGGCGACCGGATCGCCGGGCTGCAGAAGAAGCTGTACCTGCCGAAGGTCAGTCCGACCAGCGGCTGGCTCGAAGAATGGATGTCGCCGGACAACCTCGGCGAGACCACCCACCGGCACCTGTCCCCGCTGATCGGGTTCTTCCCCGGCGACCGCATCGCCGAGGACACTTCCCCGCCCGAGCTGCTGAGCGGCGTGCGCGAGCTGCTGATCGCGCGCGGGATGGACAGCTTCGGCTGGGCGTGCGCGTGGCGCTCGGCGTGCTGGGCCCGGTTGAAGGACGCCGACAAGGCGTACCAGCTGCTGCTCACGGTCATGCGGCCGTCGGTGGCCAACGGCAACGGCACCGCGCCGAACTTCTTCGACATGTACAGCCAGGGCAGCTACACGATCTTCCAGATCGACGCCAACCTCGGCGCGCCGGCGGCGATGGTGGAGATGCTCGTCTATTCGCGGCCGGGGGTGTTGGAGCTACTGCCCGCGCTGCCGTCGGCGTGGGCGCGGTCGGGGCGGGTGACCGGCATCGGCGCGCGCGGCGGCTTCGAGGTCGATCTCTCGTGGCGCGACGGCAAGGTCTCCCGCGCGGTGATCCGCAGTGTCGGCGGGACCCGGACCGAGGTGCGGGCCGGTGCCTGGAAGCGGACGATCAGCCTGCGGCCGGGTGGGTCGATCACGATCACGCCAAGTTGAGGTCTACCCTCCGGAAAAAGATGTAGTGTTCAACCACCTTTTCCGGATCGGGAGTCACTGTGAACATCGCCCTGTGGATCGCTGCGGGCATTCAGGCAGCGTTGTACGTCTTCGCCGGTGGGATGAAGCTCGCCACGCCGCGGGAGAAGCTGCTGGAGAACCCCAGCATGGGGTGGACGGCGGACTTCTCCGCGGCGGCGGTGAAGGGCATCGGCGGGATCGAGATCCTCGCCGCGATCGGGCTGGTCCTGCCGTGGGCGCTCGACATCGCGCCGGTGCTCACCCCGCTGGCTGCCACCGGACTGGCGGTGATCCAGATCGGTGCGATCATCGTGCACGCACGGCGCAAGGAGACCAAGGCGCTGCCGATGAACGTCGTCCTGCTGGTGCTGGCGGCGTTCGTCGCGATCGGCCGGTTCGCCGGCTGAACGCTCGTTCGGAGGATCGATGACGCTTCCCGGTTACACCGATCACGGTGGCGACGGCCCGGTGGTCGTGCTGCTGCACAGCTTCCTGATGGACGGCCGCATGTTCGCCCCGCAGCTCGCGGCGTTCGACGGCTTCCGGTGCGTCACGGTGGACGAACGCGGCCACGGCGGGACACCCGCCACCGGGCCGTTCGACTACTGGGACGTCGCCAGGGACGTCCTGGCCGTGCTGGACGAGCTCGGCGTCTCGCGCGCGGCGGTCGTCGGGACCAGCCAGGGCGGGTTCGTCGCGCTGCGGATGGCGCTGCTGGCCCCTTCCCGGGTCACGGCGCTCGCGGTGCTCGGCACGTCGGCGGCCGCGGAGGACCCCGCCGTCGCGGCCGGGTACCGGGCGGTGCTGGACGCGTGGGTGAGCGGTGGCGCGCCGGCCGAAGTGCTCGACGGTGTCGCGCAGATCTGTTTCGGCGGCTTTCCCGTGGACGAGTGGAAGGAGCGGTGGGCTTCGGTGCCGCCGTCGCAGCTGACGCCGGCGATGACCGCCCTCGTCGACCGCGACTCCGTGCTCTCGCGGGCCGGTGAGATCGCGTGCCCGGCCCTGGTCCTGCACGGCTCGGCCGATCTCGCCTACCCGGTCGAGCGAGCCGCCGAGCTGGTGGCCGTGCTGCCCGCGGCCGAGCCCCTGGTCGTCGTCGACGGCGGTGCCCACTTCCTCAGCTACACCCACCCGGACGAGGTGAACCCGGCGCTGACGAAGTTCCTCGGCGCGCACGCGTAATACCCTGGAGGTCTCAGGGAGGCCGGAGTGGACGTCGATCTGCGCAAGCTGCGGTACTTCGTCGCGGTCGCCGAGGAACTGCACTTCGGGCGAGCTGCCGCGCGGCTGCACATCGCGCAGCCGGTGCTCTCGCGCCAGATCCGGGCGCTCGAAGGTGAGCTGCGCGCGCAGCTGTTCGTGCGGGACAAGCGGTCCACGTCGCTGACCGAGGCGGGCCGTCAGCTGCTGGAGGACGCGCGGCCGCTGCTCGCCTCGGCGTCGGCCATGCGACGGCGGGTCGCCACGGCCGCGCGCGGGACGTTCACCGTGGCGTTCATGCCGGGGATCACTGTCACCGACGCGGTCCGGGCGCTTTCTTCTCGGCACCCGGACGTCTCGGTCGAACTGCTCCGCACGACGTGGGACGACCAGACCGAGGTCCTCCACGACGGCCGCGCCGACGTCAGCGTGGTCCGCCTGCCGGTGGACCGGCGCGGGCTGAGCCTGCGGCCGCTGTTCTCCGAGCCGCGGGTGGCGGTCCTGCGGTCGGACCACCGGCTGGCCGGTAAAGAGTCGGTGCTCGTCGGGGATCTCGCCGGCGAGCACCTGCTCAACGACCCGGACGCGGTGCCGGAGTGGCGGGACGTCGCGGTCGAGCTGCGGGACGGGACGGCGCCGCGGCGGCGGGGGTTCCGGAGCGTCGAGGAGAAGCTGGAGCACGTGGCCGCCGGGCGGGGGATCGCGGTGATCCCGCGGTCGACGTCGGAGTACTACACGCGTCCCGACGTCGTCCACGTGCCGGTCGAGGACCTGCCGCCGAACGAGGTGTGTCTCGCGTGGGTCGCGGCGCGGCGGTCGCCGCTCATCTCGTCGTTCGCGGAGATCTTGCGTTCGGTATAACCGTATAGCAGTCTGACGGTATGACTCGCTGGGCTACGTTCGACTGTTTCGGCACGCTGGTGGACTGGCGCCACGGCATCGCAACCGGGCTCGAGCTGCTGTTCCCCGGGCGGGGTGCGGAGCTGCTGGAGGTCTACAACCGGATCGAACCGCGGGTGCAGGCCGAACAGCCGGTCCGGCGGTACCGGGAGGTGCTCGCGGAGTCGCTGCGGCGGACCGCGGCCGAAGCGGGCCTCGGGCTGGTGCCCGACGACGCGTCCGTGCTCGGGACCGGGCTGCCGTACTGGCCGGTGTTCCCCGACGTCCGGCCGGCGCTCACCGCGTTGCGCGAAGCAGGTTGGCGGCTCGCGCTGCTCACGAACTGCGACCGCGACCTCATCGGCGAGACCCAGCGGCGGCTCGTCGTGCCGATCGACGCGATCGTGACCGCCGAGGACGTCGGTTCGTACAAGCCCGGACACGCTCACTTCACGCGGTTCGCCGCGTCCTTCGACGCTTCGCGCGACAACTGGGTCCACATCGCGCAGAGCCACTTCCACGACATGGTGCCGGCGCAGGCGCTCGACATCCGGCGCGTCTGGGTCAACCGGCACGCGGAGGACCACGACCCGTCGATCGCCGACGCGGTGCTGCCCGGCCTCGCCGACCTGGTCGCGACGGTGGAGCGGGTGCACGCGTCCTGATGGTCCTGCAGACGACGAACACCCGTGACGCGCTGGTCGCCGAGGTGCGCCACCGGATCCTCAACGGCTCGCTGGAGCCGGGGACGCCGCTGACCGAGCAGGGCCTGGCGACGACGTTCGGCGTGGCGCGCCCGACGGTGCGGTCGGCGTTGCAGGAGCTGGTCGCCCGGCACCTGGTCGAGCGTTCCGACGGCCGCTCTCTGCGAGTGCCGGTGTTGACGTCCGCCGACGTCCGGGACCTGTTCACGGTCCGGCTGCCCCTTGAGCTGACGGCGGTGCGGCTGCTCGCCGGGCGTTCGTTGGACGGGGTGTGGGCAGCGCTGTCGGTGCTGGAGGCGCTGCCGGCGGGAGCGGGCTGGAGCGAGCGGGTGGAGGCGCACACGGCGTTCCACCTGGCCCTCGTCGACGCGGCGGGGAGTGTCCGGCTGAGCCGGATCTACCCGCCGCTGCAGGAGGAAATGCAGCTATGCCTGGCCCGGTTGCGGGGGTCGTACCCGGATCCGGGCGCGCTGGCGGTGGAGCACCGGCGGCTGCTGGAGGCGATCGCGTCAGGGAATCCGGCGAGCGCGGAGGCGGAGATGCGCGACCATCTGGAGCGCGCGCGGGATGGCTTGCTGGACCTCTGAGCTTGCCGTTCGGCGAGGCGCCCGGCCGGTCGCCTCGCCGATGGCTTCAGCAGCCTGCCGCGGAGCCGCTGTGCCGCACCTCGGCCCGGTGGCCCGCGAACAACCCGGCCCACAGCGCCGCCCAATGCCGAGGCGTCGCACGCACCTCGCGGGGCCGATGGGCCGCCGGGGGTGGCCCGGCCCGGTACTCCATCTCCACCCGCACCCAGTCGTAGATCCAGTCGCCTCGCATGGCTGTTCCTCACCTAGTTCTTCCGAGGAACCTCACGTTCGTCCTGAGGGGACCGCCGCCGCATCGGGTGAACGCGTGCTTCGGGCCGTGCCGATCCCTTACCCGCGCAGCTCCGTCAGCGCGTCCAGGTGCCGGGGCGTCCACCCCAGCTCGCGGTGCGCCCGGGCCGGCGTCAGCTGCTGGTCCAGTGCGAACGCCTCCGCGATCGGGCCCATCCGCTCCACCGCCTCCGCGAGGGTGAGGCGCGTGATCGGGTTTCCGGCAGCGAGCGCCGTGACGATGTCCGCGAGCCGCACGTTCTGCCCGCTCACCCCCGCGTACACCGACTTCGGCGGCGCCTGCAGCGCCAGCGCGTACAGCTCGGCGAGGTCGGACGCGTGCACCACCGCCCAGTGGTTGGCGCCGTCGCCGATCAGGGGCACCGGCGCGCGGAAGAACAGCTCGATGAGTCCGCCACCGAGGCCGTAGACCAGGCCCGGCATCACGAGCACCGGGTGCCCGCCGTGGGACATGACGCGCTCTTCGTTGGCGCGGCGCCACGCCGTGATCGCCGGCGGGTTCTGCGGCGCGTCCTCGTCCACGACACCCGCGGTGTCGCCATAGACCCAGACGCCGCCCGTGTGCACGTACGGCCCGCGGTCGCCGAGGCCCTCCTGCAGCGCGTCCGCGGCCGCGCGGTCGACCTCCGCCGTGTCGTCGCCGTAGTGCTGGCCGAGGTGGAGCACGCCGTCGGCGGCCGCGGCGGCCGTGCGGAGGACGCCGACGTCGGTCAGGTCGCCGTGGACCGGGTGGGCGCCCAGCTCGGTGAGCACCCGCGCAGAAGCGTCGCTGCGCGCCAAGGCGCTCACCTCGTGCCCGTGCCGCGTGAGCGCGCGGACCGTCGGACGGCCGACGTACCCGGAGCCGCCCGTCAGGAAGACCTTCATCGTGGGACCTTTCGTGGTCGTGGTGGTTCCCTTCCGACTCTCGGCGCTCGGGAGCGCGGCGTCCAAGACCCTTTCCGGTCGCTGTGATACCCGCAGAGCATTACGCTGACGGCGTGCCCGCGACCACCTTCCTGTTCGTGCCCGGCGACCGCCCCGACCGCTTCGGCAAGGCCGTGGCCAGCGGCGCCGACGTCGTGATCCTGGACCTCGAAGACGCCGTCGCCCCGGCGGACAAGGACGCCGCGCGCACCCACGTCGAGACCTGGCTGGAGAACAATCGGGCCATGGTCCGGATCAACGCCCCGGGCACGCCCTGGTTCGATGCCGACGCCGCCCTGGTCACCGCCCGCGGAATCCCGGTAGTCGTCCCGAAAGCCGAGACGCCCGGGGTGCTCGCGGGGTTCCGCGAGGTCGTGGCGCTCGTCGAGACCGCACCAGGCGTCGAACGCGCCGGTGAGCTGGCCGCCGTCCCGTCGGTGACGCGCCTGGCGTTCGGCAGCGTCGACCTGGCCGCGGAGCTCGGCGTCGCACCCGAAGACCCGGAGCCGTTCGCCTACGCGCGCTCGCGGCTGGTGATCGCGTCGGCGGCCGCCGGACTGGCACCGCCGGTGGACGGCGTCACCACGGACCTGCGCGACGACGCAACGCTCGAGGCCGACGTCCGCTACGCGCGTCGCCTGGGTTTCGGCGGCAAGCTGTGCATCCACCCGCGCCAGATCGCGCCGGTCCGCGCGGGCTTCGCACCGACGGACACCGAACGGGAGTGGGCCCGTAAGATTCTCACCGCGGGGGAGTCCGTGTCCACTGTGGACGGCCGGATGGTGGACAAGCCGGTGCTCGCCAGGGCCCGGCGGATCCTGGGGGAGTGAGCGCATGGTCCGCAAGACGCACAAGGTCGCGCTGCGCCGGCTGAGGTCCGGCGACGACGAGTTCTGTTTCCAGCTGCACCGCAGCGCGCTCGGCGAGTACGTCGAGGCGATCTGGGGCTGGGACGAACCGGCGCAACGCGCGCACCACGAGAAGCACTTCGACGCGGAGCACACGCAGATCATCACCGTCGACGGCCACGACGCCGGCGCGCTGACCGTCGAAGACACCGGCACCGACGTCGTGCTCGGCCTGATCGAGCTGGATCCGGTGTACCAGGGCCGCGGCTTCGGCGGGCACGTCGTCCTGAGCCTGGTCACCGAAGCGGCGTCGCGCGGCCAGGCCGTCGTGCTGGAAATCCTCGACGTCAACAAGCGGGCGAAGATCTTCTACGAACGGATCGGCTTCGTCGAGACCGGCCGCCCGCGGGCACACAAGATCGCGATGCGCTACCCGCCGCCCTGACCTCGCACCGTCGCCGGGTCGAACCCGAACTCCGTCAGCACCGCGTCGGTGTGCTCGCCCAGTGCCGGCACCGGGTCCATCCGCGGTGCGCGGCCGGGCACCGTGATCGGCGGCAGCGTGGCCCGGATCGGCCCGCCCGGCGTCGAGACGTCCGCGAAACGGTCGCGCGCCGTGAGCTGGGGGTGCGTCAGGACGTCGGGCAGTTCGCGGCGGCGCGCGTGCGCGATCCGGCCCTGACGAAGCCGCGTCTCCAGCTCGGTTCCGGTCAACCGCGCGAAGATCGCGTCGATCTCACGCTCCAGCGCCGGCCGGTTCGCGACGCGGGCACTGCCGGTCGCGAACCGCTCGTCGGTGACCCACTCCGGCCGCTCGACCGCGTGCTCGCAGAACGCCGCCCACTCGCGCTCGTTCTGCACCGCCAGCACCAGCTCGGTCCCGTCGCCCGCGGCGAAGGTGCCGTACGGCGCGATCGCCGGGTGGCTCGTGCCGGTCCGCGGCGGGGGCGTGCCGCCGTAGCCGGCGTAGTAGAGCGGGAACCCCATCCACTCGACGAGCGAGTCGAACAGGCTGACCTCCAGCTCGGTGCCGAGCCCGGTGCGCTCGCGGTCGTAGAGCGCGGAGAGGATGCCGGAGAAGGCGTACATCCCGGCACCGATGTCCGCCGCCGGGATGCCGCTCTTGGCCGGCTCGGACTCCGACCCCGTCACCGAAACCAGGCCGGCTTCCGACTGGATGAGCAGGTCGTACGCCTTCGCGTCGCGGTACGGGCCGCTCGAGCCGTAACCCGACACCGAACACGTGATCAGCCGGGGACGCGCCGCGCGCAATGACGCCGCCCCGAGGCCGAGCCGTTCCGCGACGCCGGGGGCGAAGTTCTGCACGAACACGTCGGCCCGGTCCAGCAACGCCGCCATGACCGGCGCCGCCGCGGCACTCTTCAGGTCGAGCGTGACGCTCTCCTTGGAGCGGTTCAGCCAGACGAAGTGGCTGGACTGGCCGTGCACGGTTTCGTCGTACGCGCGGGCGAAGTCGCCACTGCCCGGCCGCTCGATCTTGAGCACCCGGGCCCCGAGGTCGGCCAGGTGCCGGGTGGCCAGCGGCGCGGCGACCGCCTGTTCGCAGGACACGACCGTGACGCCGTCGAGGGGCAAGGAGCGCATGGCCGCATCCTGCCACCTGGGGTCAGATCGCGCGGGCGATGGCGATGTTGCCGGCCAACCGCTCGCCGGCTTCGTAGATCATGTACTCACGGCCCTGGTAGGTGCCGAAGCTGGGCGCCGCGGACCGCCCGTTGTCCGGGGCGCCCGCCAGCGGGGTGTGGAACGTCCCGAGGTGGGTGCGCTTCGAGAAGTCGTTGCCGACCTCGGTGATCATCAGCTTGCCGCCGTGCCCGATGTCGGTGTTGTACACGACGTAGGTGCTGTTGTTGCGGTACAGCAGGTGCGGGCCGCCGATGTCGTTCGCGCCGACGTCGGTGTGCCGCACGAGCGGCGTCTGGGAGAACGTCCAATTCAGCGCGTCGGGCGACCAGCCCCAGCCGATGTCGCGGTGGTTCGTGGTGTTGTTGAGCATGAAGACCATGACGAAGCGGGCGTTCTTCGCCGGCAGGTCCTGGCGGAACACCCGCGCGTACGAGGTTTCGGTCGTGCCCGCGGGCTGGAGCCGGGTCGACAGCACCTCCTTCTCGTAGGTGAAGTGGATGCCGTCGGCGGAGCTGGCGAGGCGGGTGACGGTGTTCTCGCCGTGGAAGTACAGGTAGATCCGGTCGACGTCGTCGTTCCACAGGGCGTGCGGGGAAGAGACGTGGCTGACGGAGTACTCGCCGGGCCAGGAGTTCTTGATGATCGGGTTGCCCGCGTACTCGGTGAACTCCTCGTCGAGGGAGTTCGCGTACGCCAGGCAGATCCCGCCCGGGGCGTCATGCGGCGCGTAGTAGAGGTAGTACGCGCCGAGGGCGTTCGGGATGCGGTCCTTGGTGCCGCGGACGCACGGGAAGATCAGTTCGCCGGTCGGGTTGTAGCGCAGCTTGCTCTTGACGAGGGCGAGCCGCTGGTACCGGTAGTCGGGGAAGCCGGCGGGCGCGGCGACGGCGGGGACCGGGAACATCGCGCCCGCGCCGAGCGCGGCGGCGCCGGCCAGCAGGCCGCGTCGGGTGAGGGTCATGACCGCTCCTTCGAGGTCTCGTGTCCGGCGACGGTGGCACGCGCTCGAAGGCCAGGTCAATGGAGTAATACGTATTAGTACGGTCGGGACAGGTTTGCTGGAGTTTCGGGCAAAACGGTTGACGGGCCCTGGTGAGGCTTGCACTCTGAATCGGATCAGCTGACTCCGGGCGAGGTGGCGATGGGCAGGGTGCGGCGGATGCCCCGGCAGGCCGACATCGCCCGCGTGGCCGGCGTTTCGCAGGCGACGGTGTCGGTGGTACTGGGCGGCAACCGCACCGGCGTCCGGCTCTCGGAACAGACGAGGCTGCGGGTGCTCGAGGCGGCCGAGCGGCTGGGGTACGTGCCGGACCCGGTGGCGAAGCGGCTGGCGTCGTCGCGCAACAACCTCCTGGGGCTCTACACGTTCACGCCGGCGTTCCCCGTCGACGTCGCCGATTCGTACTACCCGATCCTGGCCGGCGTCGAGGCGGAGGCGGCGGCGCTCGGCAAGGACCTGATCATGTTCACCGCGTCCAGCGCGGTCCCCGACCGGATCCGCCGCACCCGGCTCGCCGACGGCTGCCTGTTCCTCGGCCGGCACGTCCCGGTGGACGGGATCGCCGACCTGCTGGCCGCCGGCTTCCCGATCGTCTACATCGGACGCCGCACGGAGCTGGGCGGCCGCATCCCGCACGTGGGCGCGGACTACGTGTCCGCCTCGGCCGAGGTGATCACGCGGCTGGCGCGGGCGGGCCACACGCGCGTGCGGTACCTGCGCGAGCCGGACGACGCGCCGTCGTCGGGCGACCGCGAACGCGGAGTGCGCGCGGCGGCGGCCGACGTGGGCGCGTCCCTGGTGGTGACCCGCACCGACGGTCCGGACCTCGACGCGGCCTCGGTCCGCCGCTGGCTCGCCGACGGCGTGACGGCGCTGGTGGTCGAGGAGACCGACACGGGCGCGGTGTTCCACGCGACCTGGCGGGCCCTGGGCGAGGCCGGGATCTCGGTGCCGGGCGACGTCTCGCTGGCGGTTCTCGGCCGACCTCCGGAGGGGACGCCGGGGCCGGTGATCAGCGGGTTCGAGGTTCCGCGGCGGGCGCTGGGCCGGGCGGCGGTGCGGCTGCTGGCGTCCCTGGTCGAGCCGGGGGCGGGGGAGCCGTCCTTGCACCGGTTGCTGACGTGCCCACCGGTGGTGGGGGAGACGATCGCGACGGTCGCCTGAGCGCCCCAAGGCCACCTTGGGTGCGTTCAACGCACCGAAGGCCGCCTTGGGTGCGTTCAACGCACCGAAGGCCACATTGGGGCGCTTGGATCCACGCTGGGCTCAGAGGCAGCCGGCCAGGGCCTCCAGCAGCAGTGAGCCCCGCTGGTCGGTGTCCTCGGGCTGCAGCTCGCTCGTCGTGAACGAAAACCCCAGTTCCTCCTCCGGCCACGCTCCGTGCCGGCCGCCGCCCGCGCCGGAGTGGCCGAACGCCACCCGGGCCGGGCCGTAGGTTCCCAGCGAGTCGGCCAGCTCGTACCCCAGGCCGAAGCGGACCGGGCGGTCGTTGATCGCGTCCGTGCCCGCCGACCACGTCGACGTCGCCGCCGCGAGCACCGGACGCGGGAGCAGGCCCGCGCAGATCCGGTCGTACAGCCGGGCCATCGCCGCCGCCGTGCCGGTCGCGCCGCCCGCGGCCAGCTCCGCCCGGCGGTACGCGGCCGAGTTGATCGCGTCCGGCTCCAGCAGCCCGCGGTACATCTTCTCCACGATGCGACGCCGGGCGGGATCGTGGAGAAAAGTACTGATCCGGTAGTCCGCCGACCGGGTCAACCGGGCGACGCGGTGGTCCTCCGACGCCGGCGTGCCGAGGTGGATGTCGGTGTCGCCCAGCAGGGACCGCACCACCGCACCCGCGGAACGGCCCGTGACCCGCCGGATCAGCTCCGTGCACAGGTAGCCGTAGGTCGCCGCGTGGTAGGCGACCCGCGAACCCGGTGTCCACAAGGGACGTTGCGACGCCAGGGCCCGCGCATTCGCCCGGTTGTCCAGGACGGGCACGTCCGCCTCGACGTACGGCAGCCCCACCGTGTGGGACAGCACGTGCGACACGTCGCCCGAGGAGAACTCCGGCCAATACCGCGAGACCGGCGACAAGGGGTCGATCCGCAGCAGCGCCATCACTGTCGCCACGACCCCCTTCGTGCCGGAGAACAGCACGACGAGGGTGTCCCGCGCCCAGCCCGGCCCGCCCCACAGCTCGACGAGCACCTCACCGCGCCGCACGACGCTGAACGCCGCCCCGCCGGCGGTCCGGGCCAGCACGCTGGCGAACGCGTCGCGCACCGGCTCGAACCCCGGTGCCACCGAACCCTTCACAGGCGCGGCGTCGCGGCCAGCAGTTCCCGCGTGTAGGAGTGCGACGGCGCGTCCAGGACGGCCCGGACCGGACCCTCCTCGACGATCGAACCGCCCTGCAGCACGGCGATCCGGTCCGCGACCTCGCCGGCCAGCGCGATGTTGTGCGTCACGAACAGCATCGCCATCCCCAGCTCCCGGCGCAGCTCGCCGAGCAGCTCGACGATCGTCGCCTGCACCGAGACGTCCAGCGCGGACGTCACCTCGTCGCACACCAGCACGTCCGGGGTGGTCACCAGCGCCCGCGCGATCGCGGCGCGCTGGCGTTCACCGCCGCTGAGCTCGTCCGGCAGCCGGTCGGCCAGCTTCCGCCCGAGCCGGACCCGGTCGAGCAGCTCGCCGACCCGCGATCGACGTTCCGCGCGCGAGAGCGACGTCAGCCGCGTCAAGGGCACCTCGATCGACTGCGCCACTGTCTTGCGCGGGTTGAGCGAGGAGAACGGGCTCTGGAAGACGTACTGGATCCGGCGCCGCTGCTCGTCGGACCGCTGCCGCGTGGACACGGCCAGCCCGGTGCCCGCCAGCGACACCGTCCCGGTGTAGGACCGCGTGAGCCCGGCGATGCACTGCGACAACGTGGTCTTCCCCGAACCCGACTCGCCGAGCAGCATCAGGCACTCGCCGCGGGCGACCGCGATGTCGACCCCGCGCAGCACGACGTGCGGTCCATAGGAGACGGTCACGCCCTTCGTGGCGAGCAGCGGATCTTCCGGGGGCGGCGCCACGGTCGTGGCGTCCGGATCGGGCACCGCGTCCAGCAACCGCCGCGTGTAGGCGTGCGACGGCGTCCGCAGCACGGACGACGCCGGCCCGCATTCGACGATCCCACCGTGGTACATCACGGCGACCCGGTCGGCGATCTCGGCGACCACCGCGAGGTCGTGGGTGATGTACAGGGCCGCGACGCCGTGCTCGGCGGTCAGCGACCGGACCGTCTTCAGGACCAGCGACTGCGTGACCACGTCGAGACCGGTCGTCGGCTCGTCCAGCACCACGACGGCCGGCCGGCACGCGAACGCCATCGCGATGCCGACCCGCTGCTGCTGCCCGCCCGAGAGCTGGTGCGGGTAGCGGCGCCGGTACGCCGGGTCCGGCGGCAGCCCGACCTCTTCGAGGACTTCGCCGACGCGCTCGTCGACCGAGCCCGGGTAGCCGTGGGTCTCGAGCACTTCGGCGATCTGCAGCCCGATCCGCAACGCCGGGTTGAGCGACAGCGCCGGGTCCTGCGGGATGTAGGCGACCGTGCTGCCCCGCAGCCGCCGCCGGCCCTCCGCATCCAGCGAAAGAACGTCGACGTCGCCCACGGTGATCTGTCCGCCGGTCGCCGCCAGCCCGCGCCGGAAGTGGCCGAGCGCGGCGAGCCCGGCGGTGGTCTTGCCGGACCCGGACTCGCCGACCAGCGCCAGGACTTCGCCGGGCGCGACGGCGAAAGAGACGTCGTCCAAAATGGACACCCCGGCCACAGTGGCCACGGCGAGCCCGGTGACCTCGAGAGCGGTGTTCATGCGCGGGCCTCCC
Organism: Amycolatopsis sp. NPDC048633; assembly: GCF_040650695.1. NCBI lineage: Bacteria > Bacillati > Actinomycetota > Actinomycetes > Pseudonocardiales > Pseudonocardiaceae > Amycolatopsis > Amycolatopsis sp. NPDC048633. The sequence goes on along the minus strand of NZ_JBEZHS010000040.1, from coordinate 49,184 downwards.
GCTTCCGGCCGGCCGCGGCCGAGGCCAGCGCGTCGGCCACGAGGTTGGTTCCGACGGTCAGCGCGGCGATGGCCAGCACCGGGAGCAGCACGCCCCAGGGCTGGACGACCAGCGCGATCCGGTTCTCGTTGATCATCAGGCCCCAGTCGGCCGAGGGCGGCTGGATGCCGAGGCCGAGGAACGACAGCGACGCGATGTAGCCGATCGAGTAGGTCAGCCGCAGCCCGATCTCGACCATGAGCGGGCCGGTGATGTTCGGCAGGATCTCGCGCAGCAGGATCCGCGACCGCGGCACGGCGTACATCTCGGCCGCGCGGATGTAGTCGTGGCCGGTGACCGCGACGGTGGCTTGGCGCGCGACGCGGGCGGTCCGCGGCGCGTGCGTCAGGCCGATGACCAGCACGAGCAGCCAGCCCTGCGGCCCGATCACCGCGATCGCCAGCAACGCGATCACCAGCTGCGGGAAGGACAGCAGGACGTCGTTGCCGCGCATGAGCAGGCTGTCGAGCCGGCCGCCGCCGTACCCGGCGACCATGCCGAGCAGCGCGCCCAGGACGATCCCGAGCACGGTGGCGAGCACCGCGTAGAGCAGCAGTGTCGTCCCGCCGGCGAGGAACCGGGTCAGCACGTCGCGGCCGAGCCCGTCGGTGCCGGCGAACCCGTCCGGCTTGAACGGCTTCCCGGCGAAGTCGGTCGTGGTGTGCCCGGTGAGCACCGGCCCGAGCCATGGCCCGAGCAGGGCGATCAGCACCACGACGAGGGTGAGCGCCGCGCCCACCTTGGCCTGCGGGAACGTCCACGCGGTGCGGAAAAGCCCACCGGAGCGGGCCGGCGGTGCGGTCTCGGTGACGCTGCCGGGGAGTTCGACGGCGGTCATCGGCCTGCCTCCGTCCTGAGTTTCGGGTCGGCGAGGATGCCGACCACATCGGCGAGCAGGTTCACGACGATGTAGACGGCCGCGATGAGCAGGGTGATCGCCTGGACGACGGCGACGTCGCGCTTGCCGACCGCGTCGATCAGCGCCTGGCCGATGCCGGGGTAGCGGAACAGGAACTCGACGACCACGACCCCGCCGGCGAGCCACGCCAGCTGCAGCGCGACCACCTGGGCGACCGGGCCGATCGCGTGCGGCAGCGCGTGCCGGACCAGCACCGTCCGCTCCCGGACGCCCTTGAGCCGGGCCATCTCGACGTACCCGCTGTCGAGGACCTCGTTCATCGTCGCCCGCATCATCCGCGTGATGTACGGCGTCACGACCAGCACGAGCGTGAGCACCGGCAGCACGAGCTGGGCCGGCTCGTCCCACACTGCTTCGCCGGGCGCGGTGATCGTGACCGACGGGAAGATCTTGAACACCGTCGTGGAGAGCAGCACCACGAGCGCGACGCCGATGACGAACTCCGGCAGGGCGGCGATCACCAGGCTGATGCCGGAGACCACCTGGTCGGCGGCCCGGTCGCGGCGGAGCGCACTCCACGTGCCGAGCGCGAGCCCGAGCGGGGTGGCCAGCACCGCGGCGACGAGCAGCAGCACGAGCGACGCCGAGACCCGGTCGCCCAGCAGTGCCGTGACCGGGCCCTGGGTGGACGTCGACGTGCCGAGGTCGCCGGTGAACAGCCCGCCGAGCCAGTCGAGGTAGCGCTGCCACACCGGCAGGTCGAGGTGCAGCTGGTGCTGCAGGGCGGCGACGCGCTCGGGCGTGGCCTGCTGGCCGAGGATGGCCCGCGCGGGGTCGCCGGGCAGCAGCAGCGTCGCGACGAAGACCAGCAGGGACACCACCCAGAGCACGAGGACGCTGACGAGCAGGCGGCGCAGGATCAGCCGGGTCATCTCACGCCTCCTTCGTCGTGCCGAGCCAGGCATTGCGGAACTGGTAGCCGCTCAGCGAGATCCCGGTGCGGTCGGGGACCAGCCCGGCGACGTACTTCTGGTGCGCGTCGACCTGGTTGACGAAGCCCCAGACGATCAGCCCGCCGCGCTCGTACTCGATCTTCTGCGCCTGTTTCAGCAGGTCGGCCCGGGCCGCGGGGTCCACGGTGGAGCCGGCGCGGGTGACCAGGTCGACGAACTCCGGGTCCTGCCAATGGGTCTCGTTGTACGGCGCCTTCGGCAGCGTGCCCGAGGCGACCTGCGGGAGGTAGTTGCGGGTGTACCAGAAGTCCTGCGCGAAGTCCCAGGACAGGTAGTTCTCGCCGTAGAACGTCGTCGTGTCGAGCTTGCGGATCTTGACGGTGATCCCCGCCGCCTTCGCCTGCTGCTGGAACACCTGCGCAGCTTCGACCGCGCCCGCCTGGATGGGCGCGGTGACCAGCTCGACGTCCAAAGTGGAGTGCCCGGCTTCGGCGAGGAGCTGCTTCGCCTGGTCGATGTCGTGCCTGCGCTGGGGGAGTTCCTTGGCGTACGCGGGGTCGAACGGCGCGTAGAGGTCGTTGCCGAGCCGGCCCTGTCCGCTGAGGACCTGGTTGATCATCTGCTCGCGGTCCACGACGAGCCGCATGGCCTGGCGCACGCGGACGTCGTCGAACGGCGGCCGGTCGACGCGCATGGTGAACGGCAGCCAGGTGCCCGTCTCGGCGGCGAGCACCTCGAGCCGGGGGTCGCTGCGCAGGACGTCGACGAGAGCCACCGGGACCTGGTCGATCGCGTCCACCTGGGACGAGAGCAGCGCGTTGATGCGGGCGTCGTCGTCGGCGAAGTTGATCAGCACCAGTTCGTCGAGGTAGGGCTGACCGGGCCGCCAGTAGTGCTCGTTGCGGGTGAAGGTGCTCTGCTGCCCGGCCGTGAACGAGCCGGCCTTGAACGGGCCGGTGCCGATCGGGTGCTTCAGGTCGAAGTCCGCCGGGACGATGCCGAGCGAGTACTGGCCGAGCAGGTCGTCGAAGCCCGCGTTCGGCGTGTTCAGCCGGAACTCGACGGCCCGGTCGCCGCTCGGCGCCACCTCGGCCAGCATGGTCAGCCCGGCCGCGCCGCTCTTGGGGTCCTTCGGGTCCATGATCCGCTTGAAGGTGGCGATGACGTCCTGCGGGGTGACCGGGCGGCCGTCGTGGAACTTGACGCCGTCGCGCAGCACCGCCGTCCACGTCCGGGCGTCGGGCGACGGCGTCAGCGACTGTGCGACCAGGAACTCCAGCTTGTAGTCGTGGTCGCGGTTGAGCAGCGGCTCGTACAGGTTGATCACCCGCGCGATGTCCGGGTTGGTCGCCGGGGTGTGCGGGTCGAGGGAGTCGGACGCGCCGCCGCCGGTGACGCCGACGCGCAGCCGGCCACCGGACCGGGGCGGCCCGGTCGGGACCGGCGCGGCGTACGTCGCGCCGCAGCCGGCCGCCAGCAGCGCGACCCCGGTGGCGGCGAAGAACCGGCGGCGGGTGAAAGGACTACATCGCTCTTCCATGGTGGGGACTTCCGGTGGGAGCGGGCGTTCGGGTCAGGCGATGGCGCGCCCCGCGTAGTCCGGGACCGGGCTGAGGTGTTCGCGCAGCCGCTCCGCGACGTCGTCGGGAAGCGGCGAAGCTCTTGAGTCCGTGACGTGGATCGCCAGGATCTCCTCGGTGGCGACGAGGTCACCCGCGACCCGCATCTCGTGGCAGAGGCGGACCTTCTTCGCGCCGAGGCCGACCACCGACGTGGTCACGTTCAGTTCGGCGTCCGGCCCGACTTCGCGCAGGTAGCGGACGTGGGCTTCGACGGTGTACAGCGAGGAACCGCTGCGCTCCGGGCCGAGGCCGACGGTGTCCATCAGGTGTGTCGTCGCATCGCCGAAGACCAGCACGTAGTACGGCTCCGACAGGTGGCCGTTGTAGTCGATCCACTCCGGACGGACGCGGTCGTGGTGGGAGAGTTCAGCCACCACGCGCCTCCTCGACGGCCCGCTGGACGGCGATGATCGCCCGGTCGCGTTCGGCGACCAGATCGGCGATGGTGCGTTCACCGGCCTCGTCTTCACAGCCCTCGACAACCGCGTCCCGCAGTTCCGGTGTCAGTTCGGGGGCTTCGAGACGGGTCCACGGCGCCTTCAGCGACGGGCCGAAGTGGTCGAGCATGTGCGCCATGCCGCCCTCACCACCGGCGAGGTGGAAGGTGAGCATCGGGCCCTGGATGGGCCAGCGCAGGCCCGGCCCGGCGGTGATGGCGGTGTCGATCTGCTCGACGGTGGCCTCGCCGTTGTCCACCATGTGCAGGGCCTCGCGCCACAGTGCTTCCTGCAGCCGGTTGGCGATGAAGCCCGGGACCTCGCGGTCCATGGTGATCACGGTCTTGCCGACCCGCCGATAGAACTCCGCGGCCCGCTCGACCGCCCAGGCTTCGGTGCGCTCGCCGCCGGCGACCTCGACCAGGGGGATCAGGTAGGGCGGGTTGAAGGGGTGCCCGACGACCAGGCGTTCCGGCGTCACGGCGTCGGCCTGCATCTCCGTCATGCCGTAGCCGGACGTCGAGGACGCGACGACGATCCCGGCGGGGGTGACGGCGTCGATCTCGGCCAGGAGCTTCCGCTTGAGCGGGAGGTCTTCGGGGGCGCTCTCCTGGACGAAGGTCGCTTCGGACACCGCCTCAGCAAGCGTGGCGGTGACGACGAGGTTGTCCCGGCTCGCGCCGTCCTTCAGGCCGAGTGAGGTGAGCGCGGGCCAGGCGGCGTCGACCAGCCTCTTCAGCTTGGCTTCCGCGTCCGGTGCCGGGTCCCACGCGCGGACGTGGAAGCCCTGGGCGAGGAAGTGCGCGACCCAGCCGCCGCCGATCACCCCGGCGCCGACGCACGCGACGGTCTCAGGCATGGACGCGCTCCTTCAGGCCGAGGATCTCGCGAGCACGGGAAGCGCTTACCACGGTGGCGCCGAGATCCTGGACGATCCCGACGGCGCGCTCCACGAGCTGGCCGTTGGTCGCCTTGACCCCCTTGGCGAGGTAGAGGTTGTCCTCCAGCCCGACCCGGACGTGCCCGCCGAGCAGCACCGACTGCGCGACCCACGGCATCTGGTCCCGCCCGATGGCGAACGACGCCCACTGTGCGCTTTCGGGAAGCAGCTTCACCATCGCTTGCAGGAGCCCGGGGTCGACCGGCGCGCCGTAGGGGATGCCCATGCAGAGCTGGAACAGCGGGGGAGCGTCGATCAGGCCCTCTTCGACCATTTTGGACGCGAACCAGAGGTGGCCGGTGTCGAAGATCTCCAGCTCGGGCTTCACGCCGAGTTCCTGGATCCGTTTGGCGCCGGCTCGCAACATGTCCGGTGTGGACACGTAGAGCTGGCTGCCCTCACCGAAGTTGAGGGAACCGCAGTCGAGGGTGCAGATGTCCGGCAGCAGCTCTTCGACGTGCGGCAGGCGATCCATGGCGTTGACGAGGTCGGTGCCGTCGACCGGCTTGAGCGGGTCCTCCTGGTCGATCACCAGATCGCCGCCCATGCCCGCGGTCAGGTTGACGACGACGTCCACTTCGGACTCTTTGACCAGCCGTACGACTTCGCGGTACAGCGCGACATCCCGCGACGGCGAGCCGGTTTCGGGATCCCGTACGTGGATGTGCACGACGGCGGCGCCGGCGTTCGCGGCCTCGACGGCGCTCGCGGCGATCTGCGCGGGAGTGACCGGGACGTGCGGGCTGCGGCCGACGGTGTCCCCGGCCCCGGTGAGGGCACAGGTGACGATGACCTCGTGGTTCATCAGGGGTTCCCCCTTTTCAGCGTTTTCTGTGTGGACTGGTGACCTTCACCCGGCCGAGGTTCGGTGTCTTCGAGCGCGGACAGTTAGCGTCGCCGGTGTGTCTCGATTCCGCCTGTTGCCGACGCCCGTCCAGGAAGTCGGCTTGGTGGAGCATTGCTCGCACGCCCGGTTCGTGTGGAACCTCGCGTGCGAGCAGTACGCCCACTGGCGACCGGGCCGCGCGGCGGCTCCCGGCTACGGGGAGCAGGCGCGTCAGTTGACCGATGCGCGTGCGGCGTTCAAGTGGCTGAGGACAGGCAGTGTCACCGTTCAACAACAGGCTCTCCGGGACTTCGCTCAAGCGATGGCCAACTTCCACGGAGGAACACATCGCCGCCCGACTTGGCGTAAGGCGGGGCGACACGAAGGCTTTCGCCAGGTTGGTATGAAGCCCAGTCACGTGCACCAATTGAGCCGGAGGCGAGCCCGGCTCTGGGTGCCGAAGGTAGGGTGGGTCAGGTTCGTCCTGTCCCGTCGAGTGGGCGAGGCCGCGAGGTCCTATCGGGTCACAGTCGACCGGTGCGGGCGGTGGCATGTCGCGTTCGCGGTGGCTCCCGAACCGATACCGGCGCCCGGTAATGGCCGGGCAGTGGGAGTGGACCGTGGGGTCACTGTTTCGGCGGCGTTGTCGACCGGAGAGTTGTTGAAGGTGCCCGGTCTCACCGCCGGCGAATGTCGGCGGCTGAAGCGCCTTCGAAGAGCTCTGGAGCGGGCCGTTCCGGGATCGAACCGACGCAGTCAGGTCCGTCGGTCGTTTGCCCGGATGAAGGCTCGCGAAAGTGACCGGCGCAAGAACTGGGTGGAGCTGGTCAGTACGGATCTCGCTCGTGGCTTCGATCTTGTACGGGTCGAGAAGCTCGATATCCGTGCCATGACACGTTCCGCGAACGGGACGAATGATCGGCCAGGCCGGAACGTGCGGCAGAAAGCGGGGCTGAACCGGGGAATCCTGGCCAACGGATGGGGTCGGCTGGTCGTCAGGCTCGAGCAGAAGGCTGCAGGTCGCGTCGAGAAAGTCAGTGCCGCGTACACATCGCTGCAGTGCGCTACCTGTGGGCACGTCGCGCCGGAGAACCGCAAGAGCCAAGCGGCCTTCCGATGTGTCGCCTGCGGGTTCGCCTGCCACGCCGACGTCAACGCCGCACGCAATATCGCCACCGGACGGGCGGTGACAGCGCGGGGAGCCCTCCAGCCACTGGGCGGGGCTGTGAATCGCGAACCTCGACACAGTGCCTCCGGTCCTTGATCGGCGGTGTGGGTCGGAATCCCCGCGATGCGCGGGGAGGACGTCAACAGGCTCCTTTGACGATCGAGCTTTCGATGAAGTCGTGCAGGTGGTCTCGCATGCTTTCGACGGAGCTGCCGGGCCGCCCGGTCATCACCTGGATGCCGAGACCGTCGATCAACGCCGTGAGGAGCGTGGTCGCCGCGTCCGGGTCGGTCACCGCGAACACGCCCTGCTCGCGGCCCGTCCGGATGGTCATGGCGATCGAGCGGTACCAGCGGTCGATCGAGTCCGTGTACAGCGCGCGGAACGACGGGTCGAGCGAGGCCTCGTTCCAGACCTGCAGCCACACCGACCACTCGGCGCGCAGGACGCCGTCGGTCGGCAGCTGCAGCTCGACCAGGCGGTGCAGCCGCTCCTGCGCGTCCTCGATGGAGTGCAGCTCGGCCACCTGGCGGTCGAACGCGAGCTTCACGTTGCGCCGCAACGCTTCGTTGAGGACTTCGGTCTTGCTCGGGAAGTGGTAGTGGATGGTGGCGGTGCTGGTGCCACACGCCTCGGCGATGTCGGCGATGCGCACCTTGTGGTAGCCGCGTTCGGCGATCAGCGTCCAGGCCGTCTCCAGGATGCGGCGGCGGGGCTCGGACTGGGCGAGGTGGTCGGGATCGTCGCTCGCCAGGCGGGCGGCCGGCGCGGGCACCGCCGTGACGGTGACCGCGTCGTCGCTGCCGTTGAGCAGCCAGTTGACCGTGACGCCGCAGTACTCGGCGACGCGGACCAGTTCGTGCGGCGAGAACCGGCGGGTGCCGTTCAGCGCCTTGGACAGCTTCGTCTCGTCGAGCCCGATCGCGGCGGCGAACTCCCGCTGGGCCCCCGGCATGGCCTTGACCAGGCCGCGGACCCGGTCCCGCAGCTCGACGGTTTCGTCCATGCCAGGAGACGGTAACGCCACGTTGCGATAACCGCAATCCTTGACTGATGAGTCAGTCGAGGCGCAAGACAGGTGCGGACGTCAGCGCGGCACCACCGTGAACCGACGCAGGTCGAGCGCCGGGTTCTTCGCCCGTACCTCGGTGATCCGCTCCGGCGATACCTCGCCGACGGCCACGCCGGTCTGCTCGCCGAGCGAGGTGACGACCACGCCCATCGGGTCGACGAGCATGCTCGTGCCGGACCCGGTCGGCGCGGCTTGACCCGCCGCGGCGACGTAGAGCGTGTTCTCGATCGCGCGAGCGCGGACCAGCGTGCTCCAGTGGTACTCCTTGAGCGGCCCGGGCACCCACTCCGCGGGCAGCAGCACGACCTGCGCGCCCGCGTCGGCCAGCCGGCGCGTCACCTCGGGGAAGCGCAGGTCGTAGCAGGTCTGGAGGCCGAAGCGGACGCCGTCGACCTCGAACGTCTCCGGTTCGCTGATCTCGCCGGCGCGCACGACGTCGGACTCGCGGAAGCCGAACGCGTCGTACAGGTGGATCTTGCGGTAGAGGGCGGCCACCGCACCGTCCGGACCGGCCGCGACGAGGGTGTTGGAGATCCGCGAGCCGTCGAGGCGTTCGTTCATCCCGCCGACGATCGCGACGCCACGATCCTTCGCCAGGCCTCGCAGACCGGTGACGAACTCGCCGTCGAGGTCCTCGGCGGACTCGACGAACCGCCGGTCCATCGCCGGGACCGTGAACATCGCGTATTCGGGCAGCACCACCACTCGCGCGCCGCGGTCGGCCGCGTCGGCGACCAGCTTCGTGATCAGCGCGAGATTGGCGGTCTTGTCGTCTCCGGGCGCGAACTGCGCCAGGGCCACGTGCGTCATGCGACTTCCTTCCGGGGAGCGGCGGGCATGCGGTCGAGCTTGCCGAGCACGACCGTGTAGCAGAAGATCCCGGCGAGCAGCACCACGCCGGTGACGAGGAACGCGCCGGCGAACGAGCCGGTCACGTCCACGACGGTGCCGGTCACGATCGGCGCGGCGATGCCGATCATGTTGGCCACGAAGTTGACCAGCCCGCCGAGGGTGCCGGAGCAGCCTTCCGGCGCGATGACCGCGACGATGCTCGACCCGGCCGGGACCGACACGGCGAGCCCGGCGGCGCCGACCGACAGGAACACCAGCGCCACCGCGACCGACCCGGCGTAGGCGGCACCGGCGACCGAGAGCGCCACCAGCATGCTCGTCACGAGCACGATCCGCCGCGCCTTCGTTTCGTTGCCGGTGCGGGCGATCAGCCGGTCCAGCACGACCCCGCCGACGAGGAACTGCGCGAGCACCGCGACCAGCCACGGGATCATCGTGTAGAAGCCGCCGGCCAGGAGCTTCACGCCGAACTGCTTCTCCAGGTAGCCGGGCAGCCAGGTCAGCAGGACGTAGTACGCGTAGGTGTAGGAGGCGTACCCGAGGGCGAGGCCCCAGGTCTTGCGGCGGCGCAGCAGGTGTCCCAGCCCGGTGAGCGAGCTCGGCGTGGGCGCGTCCTCGTCGTCCGCGCCGCCTTCGCGCAGGTACGCGAACTCTTCGGGGGACAGCCTGCCGCGGGCCAGCGCCTGCTTCGGCGTCAGGTACAGCAGCCACCAGACCAGGAGGTACCCGACGCTGAGGACACCGGTGAAGACGAACGCCGCGTGCCAGCTGAACGCCGTCACGAGGAACGCCATCACCGGGATGCCGAGGACGTTGGAGATCTTGGCGCAGCCGTCGAAGACCGCGGTGGCGCGGCCGCGTTCGGACCGCGGGAACCACTGCCCGATCGCCTTCCAGCCGGCCGGGATCGTCGGCGCCTCACCGAATCCGAGGATCAGCCGCGACGCCATCAGCAGGCCGAGCCCGCCGGATGCCGCGGTCAGGAACGACGCGATCGCCCACAGCAGCGCGGCCGCGCGGTTGACCCAGCGGACGCCGATCCGGTCGATGATCGCGCCGATCGGCAGCTGCAGCACCGCGTACGTCCAGAGGAACGCCGAGGCGACGACACCGAGCTGGGCCGCGCTGAGGTGGAACTCGCGCATCATCTCGGGCCCGGCGATGGACAGGTTGACGCGGTCGACGTAGTTGACGAACGAGCCGAAACCGAGCACGCCGGCGATCGTCCAGCGGGTGCGGCCCGCGGTCCGGGTCTTGGTTCGCTCGGCCGTCGTCATCGCGTCTGCTCCGCGAGTGTGGTGGTCTCCTGGAAGGCCGCGGTGAGGCCGGCGGCGAGCGCGCCGTGCTGCATCGTCAGCGCGAGCTGGCCGGCGCCGTGGGCGAGGGCGAACTCCTTCTCTTCCCGGCTCCACGCGGGCAGGACCCACGGCTTTCCGGCCGCGCGGGCAGCGTCGGCGACGCGCTCCAGGTCGGCGAAGTCCCCGGGTTCACGGGTGTAGGCGCCGCGGTCCCGGCGCAGGGACAGGTCGGACGGGCCGACGAACACCCCGTCCACGGAGTCCAGCGCGAGGATCTCGGTGATGTCCTCGAGCGCGCCGGCGTCCTCGATCATCGGCAGGCAGCGGGTGCGGCGGTCCTGCTCGGTGACCCAGTCGTCGGTGAAGCCGCGGTAGCCGGTGGTGCGCCCGCCCGCGAAGCTGCGGTCGCCCAGGGGCGGGAACTTCGCGAACGCCGTCACGGCCTTGGCGTGCGCCGCGTTCTCGACGTGCGGGATGACGACCGCGTCGGCGCCGAAGTCGAGGGCCTGCTGGATCGGGCCGCGCTCGGGGCCGAGGACCTTGGCGAGCACTTCGAGCCCGAGCGCGCGCAGGAACGGGACGAACCGTTCGAGGTCGGCCAGGTCGAACGCGCCGTGCTCGATGTCGAGGACGGCGGCGCCGTAGCCGATCCCGCGGGCGATTTCGGCGGCCGCGAACGAGGGGTCGGAGAGCCAGACGGCGTAGCGCCGGTCGGCGGGGACTGGGGACATCGGGGAACCTCCTGCGCGCTCATGACGGTAGCTCCGGTCTTTGTGTGCACCGTGTATACACGATGGATATCAGTGGGTCCAGACGCTAAGCTGGCCGCCGGGACGACGAGGGGAGAGGCATGACGACCAGCGCTCCGGCCGGGCCGGCGCGGGACCGCGTGTACGCCTGGCTGCGCGACGGGATCATCGCGGGCGAGCTCGAAGGCGGCCGGTTCCTGGACGAGCAGTGGGTCTCGGGTGCGGTCGGGGTGTCGCGGACGCCGGTGCGCGAGGCGTTCCACCGCCTGGAGGCCGAGCGGTTCATCAGCCTGCTGCCGCGCAAGGGCGCGCAGGTCCGGACCGTGACGGCGCGCGAGCTGGAGGAGGTCTACCAGAGCCGGCGGCTGATCGAAGGCCACGCGATCGCGGAGGTCTGCGCGCTCCGGGCGGGGGCGCCCGCGGAGATGGCCGGCCTGATCGAGGAGATGGACCGCGCCGGGAAGGCTCGCGACTGGTTCGCGGTGTCGGGCCTGGACCGCTCCTTCCACCGCGCGATCGTGAACGCGGCGGGCAACTCGGTGCTGACGGAGTTGTACGACACGCTGCGCTCGCGCCAGCAGCGGGTCGCCGTGCGAGCACTGGAGGCTCGCCCGGAACGGCTGCCGGTGATCGACGCCGAGCACCGCGCTTTGGTGGCCGCGCTGGACGCGCACGACGCCGGGGAGGCGTCGAGGATCCTGAACCAGCACCTGCGCCCGGTGTCCGAAGTGGTCTCGGCCCTGGACCGCGGCTGACCCTCGGACGTCATGAACGACTCTTTCATGTCGTCCGGCGCGGTGAACGAGTCTTTCATGGCCTGTGGCGGGCCGGCGTCCCACGTAAGTCCGCGACCAGCGGCACCGGCCGGGCGAATGATAGGAATGGCCGGTGACCGAACCGAACCTGATCGAAGCCGCCGCGGCCGAGGCCGTCACGCTGACCAGCGAGCTCATCCGCATCGACACGACCAACACCGGCGACCCCGACACGCTGGTCGGCGAGCGGGCGGCGGCCGAGTACGTCGCGGAGAAGCTGACCGACGCCGGCTACGAGATCACCTACGTCGAGTCGGGCGGCAAGAACCGGCACAACGTCATCGTGCGGCTGGAAGGCGCCGACCGGTCCCGGGGCGGCCTGCTCATCCACGGCCACCTCGACGCGGTGCCCGCCGACCCGTCCGAATGGTCGGTGCACCCGTTCTCGGGCGCGATCCAGGACGACTACGTCTGGGGCCGCGGCGCGGTCGACATGAAGGACATGTGCGGGATGGCGCTCGCGCTGGCCCGGCACTACAAGATGAACAACGTCGTGCCGCCGCGCGACCTGGTCTTCGCCTTCCTCGCGGACGAGGAAGCGGGCGGCAAGTTCGGCGCCCAGTGGCTCGTCGAGAACCGGCCCGACCTCTTCGAAGGCGTCACCGAGGCGATCAGCGAGGTCGGCGGGTTCTCGATCACGCTCAAGGACGACGTCCGCGCCTACCTGATCGAGACGGCGGAGAAGGGCATCCGCTGGATGAAGCTGCGCGTGCGTGGCACCGCCGGGCACGGCTCGATGATCCACCGCGACAACGCCGTGACGAAGCTCGCCGAGGCCGTCGCGAAGCTCGGCAACCACCGGTTCCCGCTCGTGCTCACGGACTCCGTGAAGGAGTTCCTCGCCGGTGTCACCGAGATCACCGGCTGGGACTTCCCCGAGGACGACCTCGAAGGCTCGGTCGCCAAGCTGGGCAACATCTCCCGGATGATCGGCGCGACCCTGCGCGACACGGCCAATCCGACGATGCTCACCGCCGGGTACAAGTCGAACGTCATCCCGTCGGTCGCCGAGGCCGCGGTGGACTGCCGGATCCTGCCCGGCCGGCTGGAGGCGTTCGACCGCGAGCTCGACGAGCTGCTCGGGCCGGACATCGAGAAGGAGTGGATGGAGCTCCCGCCGGTCGAGACGACGTTCGACGGCGCCCTCGTCGACGCCATGACCGCCGCCGTGCTGGCCGAGGACCCGGGCGCGAAGACCCTGCCGTACATGCTGTCCGGCGGCACCGACGCGAAGTCCTTCCAGGACCTCGGCATCCGCAACTTCGGCTTCGCGCCGCTCAAGCTGCCGGCCGACCTCGACTTCTCGGCGCTGTTCCACGGCGTCGACGAGCGCGTCCCCGTCGAGGCGCTGAAGTTCGGCACCCGCGTGCTGGACCGGTTCCTGCGCACGTCCTGATGACCGCGTTCGCGCTCGCCGACGGCACGCCCCTGCAGGTGGTCCGCAGGGGCGACCCGGCCGCGCCGGTGACCGTGGTGTTCGTCCACGGCTACGCGCTCGACCAGCGCAGCTGGGGCCGGATCGCGCCGCTGGTGCCGGACGCGGCCGACGGGCCGGTGGCCGTGCTGACCTACGACCAGCGCGGCCACGGCGGCTCCGGGCGGGCGCGGCGCGGCACGGCGACGATGGCGCAGCTCGGCGACGACCTCGCCGAGCTGGTCGAGCGCGAGGTGCCCGAGGGACAGGTGGTGCTCGTGGGGCACGACATGGGCGGCCTGGCCATCATGTCGCTGTCCCAGCGCCATCGGGAGCTGTTCGCCGCGCGCGTGTCGGGGCTGGTGCTGCTCGCGACGTCGTCCGGAACGCTGGCGACCGAGGTGTCGGCGGCCTGGCCGAACGCGCTCGGCAAGCTGGCTCGCGACCTCGAGGCGGTGCTCGGCTCGAAGCTCTTCGGCGTGGTCCGGGAGCACACGAGCCGGGCGGTGAGCGCGGGTCTGCGGTGGTGGCTGTTCGGCGACGACCCGGACCCGGAGGTGGTCGAGCTGACGGTGAAGATGATCCGCGGCAACTGGCCGCACACCGTGTCGCTGTTCCGCCCGGCGCTGGACGCTTATGCCCGCGACTCGGCCTTGACGCAGGTCGGCGGCCTGCCGGTGACGGCGATCGTGGGGGAGCGGGACCGGATCGTGCGCGCGTCCGACGTCGAGCAGTGGGCCGCCGGCCTCGGCAACGGGACGGCGGTGGTGTTGCCCGGCGTCGGGCACGTCGTGCCGCTGGAAGCCGCGGCGCAGGTGCTGCCGCGGGTCGTCGCCCTGGTCAACGGCAGTACCCGACAAGAAGAGAGTTCTTGACAACTTCTGTGTTCGGCACGATGCTGAGCCCATGTTCTCCGTGGCGGTGATCGAAGACGCGTCGGCGGCCGAGGTGTCGCTGGACCCGGTCCGGGCCCGGCTGCTGGCCGAACTGGCCGAGCCGGCGTCGGCGACCATGCTGGCCGCGCGGGTCGGCCTGCCGCGCCAGAAGGTCAACTACCACCTTCGGGCGCTGGAGAAGCACGGCCTGGTGGAGCTGGTCGAGGAGCGGCGGAAGGGCAACGTCACCGAGCGGATGATGCGGGCGACGGCGTCGTCGTACGTCATCTCCCCGGTCGCGCTGGCCGCCGTCCAGCCGGACCCCGCCCAGTCGCCCGACCGGCTTTCGGCCCGCTGGCTGCTCGCGGTCGCGGGCCGGCTCGTGCGGGACGTCGGCCTGCTGATCACCGGCGCGGCCAAGGCCCAGCAGCGGGTCGCGACCTTCGCGCTCGACGGTGAAGTCCGGTTCGCGTCCCCCGCCGACCGCGCCGCGTTCGCCGAAGAGCTCGCGACCGCGGTCACCACCCTGGTCGGGAAGTACCACGACGAGACGGCCGAGAAGGGCCGTCCGCACCGGGTGGTCGTCGCGGTCCACCCCAGCGTCCCGGAGGAGACCGCCAGTGGGGCATGAGTTCGAAACGACCGACACCGCCGAGGTCGGCGCGACGCCGGAACAGCTCTGGGAAGCCATCGCGACCGGACCCGGCATCGACTCGTGGTTCATGGGCCGCAACGAGGTCGAGGGCGGCACCGGCGGAGTCGTCCGCGGCGCGTTCGGTGGCTTCCAGCCGGAGTACCGGATCCGGGAGTGGGACCCGCTCGAGAAGCTCGTCTACGGCAACGATCCCGCACCGGACGGGCGCACGATCGCCTACGAGTTCCTCATCGAGGGCCGCGCCGGCGGGAGCTCGGTGATCCGCTGCGTCACGAGCGGGTTCCTGCCCGGCGACGACTGGGAGGACGAGTTCGAGGCGATGACCGCCGGCGGCGCGATGTTCTTCCGCACCCTGGTCGAGTACGTCACGCACTTCGCCGGGCGCACGGCGGTGCCGGTCACCGCGTTCGGCCCGCCGGTGGGGGACTGGTCCGCCGCGTGGACCCGGCTCGGCGCGGCGCTGGGGCTGCCCGCGCGGCCCGCCGAGGGCGACCGGGTGCGGGTCGAGCTGCCCGGCCGGACCCCGCAGGAAGGCGTCGTCTACGCCGCGAACGACCAGACCGCCGGAGTGCGGACCGCGGACGCGATGATCCGCTTCCTGCGCGGCTTCCACGGCCCGATGGTCGCCGCCCACCACCTCTTCACCCCGGGTGCCGAGGCCGAAGCCGAGGAGAAGGCCTGGAGCGAGTGGCTGAACCGGGTGTTCGGCTAGGTCGGCAGTCCGCCGGGGAGACTCTCGGCCGTCTTCTTGCGGCGCAGCCAGACCTTGCGCGTGCCGTCGGCGTAGAGCCGCACGTTCCGCAGTTCCCAGCCCGCGAACTCCGCGTGGATGGAGAGCTGGATCGCCGCCGCACGCCGGGACACACCCGGGGGGAGGTGCAGGCGGCGATACTCCCAATCCCCTTCGACCACCGCCTCGCTGACCGTCGTCATGGCTGGATCACCTGGGTCCCTTCTCCGGCCGCCGAGCCGATGACCACCCGGCCGCTGGTTTCGTCCACCCCGACCGAGTCCGGCTGGCGCACGGTGGGGAAGCGGTACTTCTCGACGGGCTCGCCGCCACGGACGTCGAACCCGACCACCTCGTTGCGTTCGGTGAGCGTCACCCACGCCAGGCTTCGCTTCGCGTCGTAGGCGATCCCGTACGCGCCACCCGGCACGGGGTAGCGCTGCCGCATGATCAGCGGCGACGCCGAGAACGCGATCAGCGCACCCGCCCGCGCGTCCGTCACCAGCACCCGCCCGTAGGAGTCCGCCACGGCGTTCGCGGCACCGTCACCCGCGCGCAGACCTTCGTTGACCTTCCCCGCGGCGACGTCCACCGAGAACACGGCCGTCCGCAGCCGGTCCAGCACCACGACACCCGTCCCGGCGGCGACGATGTCGTCGGCGCTGTAGAGCTGCCCGCCGATCGTCCGCGCCGGACCCGTCGCCGGCAGCACCTGGATGTCCTTCGCCGTCCCCATCGCGACCAGCCGATCGGCGCCGTAAGCGATGCTCGACGCCGGCTGCCCGCCCGTCTTCGTCTCCGTGAGCTTCCGGCCCGGCAACGTCAGCTGCTGCACCACACCCTGAGCCGGCTCCGCGATCTCGACCCGCCCCGGCGCCACGGCCAGCTTCTCCGCTTTGCCGTATAACGGCATATTCACCGGGGCGGACGTGAGCGCGTCCAAGTCGTACAGCTGCAGCGAAGGCGGCTCGGAAAGCGCAACGACCAGGGTCCGTGAAGCACTGTCGACGGCGACGGCCGAAATCGCTCCGCCGGGCAGGACCTGACCGGCCGGCCGCACGGTCACCGCGGGGGAGACCGCGGGCTTCGCCGCCACGGGGTTGGCCACGATCTGCAGGTCGTCGCTGTCGGACTTGGCCGACGAGCAGCCCGAGAGCACCAGGACACCGGCGAGCGGGATCGCGATCCACGACACGGCGGCGAACCGACGCACGTTGCTGCCTCCACGTGTCCCTCGACGAGCGGTCAACACCAGCATCCTCCACGATCGTCTTGCCGTCACGTGCATGTCACCCAACAGACACCTAGCGCGGCCACCGCTCCGGGTAGCCGACCTCGATCGCGCTGACGTCGTCGAGCGCGGAGCGGATCGCGGGCGGGAGGGTGATGTCCTCCGCCGTCAGCGAGCCGGTGAGCTGACCGGTGTCCCGCGCCCCGACGACCGGGGCGGCGACCCCGGGCCGGTCGCGGACCCAGGCCAGCGCGACGGCCAGCGGCGACGTGCCGAGCCCGTCGGCGGCCGTCGCGACCGCCTGCACGATCCGGGCGGCCCGGTCGGTGCGGTGGTGCTCGACGTAGCCGGCGTACGCGCTGTTCGCGCCGCGCGAGTCGGCGGGCGTGCCGGTGCGGTACTTGCCCGTCAGCACGCCGCGGCCCAGCGGCGCCCAGGGCAGCAGCCCGACGCCGTGGTGCTCGGCGGCCGGGACGACCTCGCGGTCCACGCCGCGTTCCAGCAGCGAGTACTCGACCTGGGTGGAGACGATCGGTGCGACCGCAGCGGCGCCGGCGGCGGCCGTGGCCAGCTGCCAGCCCGCGTAGTTCGAGACGCCGACGTAACGGGCCTTGCCGGTGGTGACGGCGTACTCGAGCGCGGCGAGGGTTTCGGCGATCGGCACGCAGGTGTCCCAGGCGTGCAGCTGCCACAGGTCGACGTGGTCGGTGCCGAGCCGCTTGAGCGAGCCCTCGAGCGCGGTGAGCAGGGCGCCGCGGGAGGCGCCGCCGCCGAACGGGCCGTCGGTGCGCCGGGCGACCGCCTTGGTCGCGAGGACGATGTCGTCGCGGGGCACGAGGTCACCCAGAAGTGAGCCGAGGACCCGTTCGGCCTCGCCCTCGCCGTAGATGTCGGCCGTGTCCACCAGGGTGCCGCCGGCGTCCACGAAGGCGACCAGCTGGCTGGCCGCTTCCTCCGCGTCGGTGTCGCCACCCCAGGTCATGGTGCCGAGCGCCATCCGCGAGACACGCAGTCCCGAGCGGCCGAGCAGTCGCTTTTCCACGACCGCCGAGCCTAGTGGGCGGCCCCTCTCGAACATGACCAAGGTGAGTCGTGTCGCCCACAAGGGCCCCCGTTAGGGTTCGGCCCCGTGCGACTCGGACTCAATCTCGGCTACTGGGGAGCGGGGAACGACCCCGCGAACCTGGCCCTGGCGAAACAAGCGGAAGACCTCGGCTACGCGGTCGTGTGGGCTGCGGAGGCCTACGGCTCGGACGCGGTGACGGTGCTCACGTGGATCGCGGCGCGGACGTCGCGGATCGACGTCGGCGCGGCCGTGCTGCAGATCCCGGCCCGGACCCCGGCGATGACGGCGATGACCGCCGCGACCCTCGACACGCTCTCGGGCGGCCGCTTCCGGCTGGGGCTCGGTGTGTCCGGCCCGCAGGTGTCCGAAGGCTGGCACGGCGTGCGGTTCGCGTCGCCGCTGGGCCGCACCCGCGAGTACGCCTCGATCGTGCGCTCGGCGCTGCGGCGGGAACGGGTGAAGTTCGAGGGTGAGCACTTCACGCTGCCGCTGCCGGACGGCCCGGGCAAGGCGCTGCGGCTGACCGTCCGGCCCGCCCGCAAGCACATCCCGCTCTACCTGGCCGCGATCGGCCCCAAGAACCTGGAGCTGACCGGCGAGATCGCCGACGGCTGGCTGCCGGTGTTCTTCTCGCCGGCGCACGCGGGGGAGCAGCTGGCGCAGCTGCGGGCCGGTGCCGAGCGGGCCGGCCGCACGCTGGAAGGCTTCGACGTCGTCCCGACCGTGCCGCTGGTGCCCGGCGACGACTGGCGGGCCTGCGCGGACGCCGTCCGCGGGTACGCGGCGCTGTACCTCGGTGGGATGGGCAGCAAGGAGCAGAACTTCTACAACCGGCTGGCCTGCCGGATGGGCTTCGAGGCCGAAGCCGCCGAAGTACAGGAGAAGTACCTGGCCGGCGACCGGGCGGGGGCGATGGCGGCGGTGCCGCTGGAGTTCCTCGACGCGACGTCGCTGCTGGGCCCGAAGGAACGGATCGCGGAGAAGATGACCGAATACGCCGAGGCCGGCGTGACGACCCTGTCGGTGTCGCCGTACACCCCGGACGCCGGGGCCGCGCTGACCACCGCCGTCGAGGCGCTCGAGAAGGCGGGGGTGGCCTGACGTGGGCTGGTTCGAAGCACTCGTCCTGGGCCTGGTCCAGGGCCTGACGGAGTTCCTCCCGATCTCCTCGAGCGCGCACCTGCGGATCGTCGCGGCGCTCGTCGGCTGGGACGACCCGGGCGCGGCGTTCACCGCCGTCACCCAGATCGGTACCGAGCTGGCGGTGATCCTCTACTTCGGCAAGAAGATCGGCCGGATCCTGCAGGCCTGGTTCTTCTCGCTGTACAAGCCGGACTGGCGCCGCGACCCGGACGCCCGGCTGGGCTGGCTGATCATCATCGGCTCGCTGCCGATCGTGGTGCTCGGCCTGCTGCTGCAGGACCAGATCGACAGCGCGTTCCGCGACCTGCGGATCACCGCCACCGTGCTCATCGTGTTCGGCCTGATCCTGCTCTACGCCGACCGGGTCGGGAAGCAGGAGCGGACGCTGGACCACCTGACCGTGCCGCACGGCCTCGGCTTCGGGTTCGCCCAGGCGCTGGCCCTGATCCCGGGCGTCTCCCGCTCGGGCGGCACGACCAGTGCGGGCCTGCTGCTGGGCTACACCCGCGCGGAGGCGGCGGAGTACTCGTTCCTGCTGGCGCTGCCCGCGGTGTTCGGGTCGGGCGTGTACAAGCTCAAGGACATCGGGTCGGGCGGCGTGCCGGCCCAGTGGGGCCCGACGATCCTGGCGACGCTGGTCGCGTTCGGCGTCGGGTACGCGGTGATCGCGTGGCTGATGGCCTACATCAAGAAGCGCAGCTTCGTGCCGTTCGTGATCTACCGGCTGGTGCTCGGCGTGCTGCTGTTCGTGCTGATCTTCACCGGCGTCCTGGACCCGAACGCTGGTCCGGTCAGCAACTGACCTGCGGCGCCGGTTCCGCCTGCGCGGCTGTGGTGTCATGAACGACCCTTTCACCGCGTCAGACGCGGTGAAAGGGTCGTTCATGACGTCCGGGCTTGCCTGGTCCGCCGGACTCCCGAACGGCGGGTGAGCCACTGATCCGCCCGCGTGGGGACCGCTTGATCGGTCCCCACGTAGGGTGGGGCTCGTGAGTACGGTCATTCTGCTCAGGCACGGCAAATCGACGGCCAACGGCTCCGGTGTGCTGGCCGGGCGTTCCCCGAAGGTCAACCTCGACGACACCGGCCGCGCCCAGGCGGAGAAGCTCGTCGAACGGCTCGATGGCGTGCCGCTGGCGGAGCTCGTCGTGTCGCCGATGCTGCGGTGCAAGCAGACGGTCGGCCCGCTGGCCACCGCGCGCGGGCTCGGCAAGGTCGTCGAGCCCGGGTTGTCCGAAGTGGACTACGGGGACTGGACCGGCAAGGAGCTCAAGCACCTGGCGAAGGAGCCGCTCTGGCGGGTCGTGCAGGCGCACGCCTCGGCCGCGGTGTTCCCCGGCGGCGAAGGGCTCGCGGCGATGCAGGCGCGGTCGGTGGCCGCCGTCCGGGCGCACGACCGGCGGATCGCCGCCGAGTACGGCGACCACGCCGTCTGGCTGCTGTGCAGTCACGGTGACGTCATCAAGTCCATCCTCGCCGACGCGCTCGGCCAGCACCTGGACGCGTTCCAGCGGATCGTCGTCGACCCCTCGTCGATCTCGGTCGTGCGCTACACCGAGACGCGGCCGTTCGTCATGCGGGTCAACGACCACAGCGGCGACCTCCGGGGAATCGTGCCGCCGGAACCCAAGCCGAAGCGGGGCAAAAAGGCCGCCGGGAGCAGCGACGCCGTCGTGGGCGGTACCACCGGCCGGTGAGCTTGGCCACCTCCGGAAAGCGCTGACATCCGCACAGGTGGACCACGTAGGGTGGCGGGACCGAGTGTTGCACCCCGACCAGGAGCCTGCCCCGATGATTTCGCCGGACAACCCGTTCGCCGCACCCAGCGAACTGCCCTACGCCCTGCCGCCCTTCGACCGGATCGCGGACGAGCACTACCGGCCCGCGTTCGAGGCCGGACTGGCCGAGCACGCGGCGGAGATCGAGCAGATCGCGGCGCAGGACGCCGAGCCGACGTTCGAGAACACCATCGTCGCCCTCGAGCGCGCCGGCGAGCTGCTGGGCCGCGTGGCGAGCGTGTTCTACAACCTCTCCGGCTCCAACAGCACCGACGAGATCCAGGCGATCCAGGCGGAGTTCGCCCCGAAGCTGGCCGCCCACCACGACGCGATCCACCTGAACCCGAAGCTGTTCGCCCGGATCGACGCCCTCCACGCGCGGCGTGAAGAGCTCGGCCTGGACGAGGAGTCGCGGCGGCTGCTCGAACGGCGCCACCTCGACTTCAGCCGCGCGGGTGCCGGGCTCGGCGAGGCGGAGCAGGCCCGCCTGCGGGAGCTGAACGGGCAGCTGTCCACGCTGCAGACGAAGTTCCAGCAGAACCTGCTCAAGGACACCAACGACCTGGCCGTGGTGATCGCCGACCGCGCCGAGCTGGCCGGCTTCGGCGACAGCGCGATCGCCACCGCGGCCGAAGCGGCGACGGCCCGCGGCGAAGACGGCAAGTACGTCATTCCGCTGACTCTGCCGACGAGCCAGGCCTCACCGCTGGAGACGCTGCGCGACCGCGACGTCCGCGCGCGGATCCACGCCGCGTCGATGGCGCGGGGCAACCGCGGCAACGAGTTCGACAACAACACCCTCGTCGCGGAGATCGCGCACCTGCGGGCCGAACGCGCCGCGCTGCTCGGCTACCCGAACCACGCGGCGTACGTCATCGCCGACGAGACGGCGAAGACCGCCGAAGCCGCCGCCGGGCTGCTCGAGCGGCTGGCGCCCGCCGCCGTGGCGAACGCCCGCACCGAAGCCGCGGAACTGCAAGGGCTGCTCGAAGCCGACGTTCCCGGGACGACGCTGCGTCCGTCGGACTGGCCGTACTACGCCGCCCAGGTCCGCCGCGAGCGCTTCGACGTCGACACCGAGGCCCTGCGCCCGTACTTCGAAGCCGACCGCGTCTACCTCGACGGCGTCTTCTTCGCCGCCACCAAGCTCTACGGGCTCACCTTCACCGAGCGGACCGACCTCCCCAAGTACCACCCGGAGGTCCGGACCTTCGAGGTGTTCGACACCGACGGCACCCCGCTCGGGCTGTTCCTGCTCGACCTCTACACCCGCGACGCCAAGCGCGGCGGCGCGTGGATGAACACCTTCGTCGACCAGTCGGAGCTGCTGGACCGCAAGACGGTCGTGGTCAACGTGCTCAACGTCGGCAAGCCGCCGGCGGGGGAGCCGACGCTGCTCACGTTCGACGAGCTCGTCACCGCGTTCCACGAGTTCGGCCACGCGCTGCACGCCCTGGTCTCGTCGGTCCGCTTCCCGACGTTCTCCGGCACCAACGTGCCCCGCGACTTCGTCGAATACCCGTCCCAGGTCAACGAGATGTGGATGCTGTGGCCGGAGGTGCTGGCCAACTACGCCAAGCACCACGAGACGGGGGAGGCCCTGCCCCAGGAGCAGGTCGACAAGCTCCTCGCCGCCCAGCAGTACGGCGAAGGCTTCGCCACCACCGAATACCTCGCCGCGTCCCTGCTCGACCAGGCGTGGCACCGCCTCGGCGTCGACGACCACGTCGAGGAGGTCCAGCGGTTCGAGACCGACGCGCTCGTGAAGGCCGGCGTGGCCGTCGAAGCGATCCCGCCGCGCTACCGCACGACGTACTTCGCGCACGTCTTCAGCGGCGGCTACAGCGCCGGGTACTACTCGTACATCTGGAGCGAGGTCCTCGACGCCGACACCGTCCAGTGGTTCCGGGAGAGTGGCGGCCTGACCCGCGACAACGGCGACCACTTCCGCCGCACCCTCCTGGGTAGGGGAGGGAGCATCGACCCGATGGACGCCTTCCGGGCCTTCCGCGGCCGCGACCCCGAGATCGACCCGCTCCTGGCCCGCCGCGGCCTCAACGGAGTCTGACCACTCTCCTTTAACTGTATAACGCCCTATACCGCGGGACCAATTTTCAAAAAATTGGTCCCGCGGTCGCGTTCATCCCCAAAAACCGCACAGAAGACCGGGGCCAGGGCAGCTGGGACTGCCCTTCGACCTGCGCGTCCGTGACTCTCGCCGAGGTAGCCGGAGAGCTAGCTTGAAGGCTTCGATGATTCTCGGGGAGGGAGATCCGATGAGCGGATCACGTCGGATATCGATGATCGTGAGCTTGTTCGTGCTCGCGATGAGCAGCCTGTTCGTGGTGCCGGCGTCGGCCGGGACCCAGACGGCCGCCACCACGGAGGCGGTCTGCACGGGAGCGGGTTCCTGCTGGTTCAGCTGGGGTCGCATCACGGCGGGCGACTGCATCATGGATGGGGCGAAGTGGACGCTGAACCGGGACGGCAGCGCGTCGTTCGAGGCGGTGATCTTCAGCAGCGACAGCGACGACTGGTGGCTGATGTGGCCGAACGCCTTGGACAGCTCCGGCTTCGTCCTGGGCCCGATCACGCACGGCGGTGACCCCAAGTTCGTGCGGAACACGGTCAAGGGTCAGTGGACGTGGTGGTTCGACGCCGGGTCGTTCGACGCCCGGTTCTTCGACCGGATCGACCGGATGCGGCTGAGCAACAGCTGCTAGCGGACGCTGTGGGGCGGTTCTCCGGAACTGCCCCACAGCGGGTTCGTCAGCTCGTGACGATGTGGTCGACGAACCCGTAGGCGAGGGCTTCGTCCGCGTCGAACCAGCGGTCGCGGTCGGCGTCGGTGGTGATCCGTTCGACGGTCTGGCCCGTCTGGCGGGCGGTGATCTCCGCGATGTGGCGTTTCATCTTGCCGAACACCTCGGCCTGGATGGCGATGTCGGTGGCGCCGCCGCTGATGCCGGCCGAGGGCTGGTGCATGACGATGCGGGTGTTCGGCAGCAGGTGGCGTTTGCCGGGCTTGCCGGAGGAGAGCAGGAACTGGCCCATGGAGGCGACGAAGCCGAGGCCGTAGGTCGAAACGTCCGGTTTGACGAGCTGCATCGTGTCGTAGATGGCCATCCCGGCGGTCACCGAGCCGCCGGGTGAGTTGATGTAGAAGGTGATGTCCTTCGTGGGGTCGTCGGCGGCCAGCAGGAGGAGCTGGGCGATGATCCGGTTGGCCACCTCGTCGTTGACCTCGGAGCCGAGGAAGACGATGCGGTCGCGCAGGAGTTGCTGGTAGACCGAGTCTTCGGGTGCCGCGCTCGGTACTTGCATTTCGGGTAGGGCGAGTGTGGTCATGGTCCGACGGTAGGGCCGGGGGTCGCGGGTCCGCCGGTGGTTTCGCTGTGAGCGTGCGGAGTTCGCCGCCCGCGAAACCCGAGCTTGCGGTATTAGTCGAGCCGCACTAACGTACAACCACATGGTTGTACTTCAGGAAGAGGACGAGGAGTCGCTCAACCAGCTCTTCCGCGCTTTGGCCGACGGCACGCGCCGCGACATCCTGGCGCGGTCGATCACCGAAACGCCGTCCGTGTCCGAGCTCGCCGCGCACTACGAGATGAGTTTCGCCGCCGTGCAGAAGCACGTCGCCGTGCTCCAGCGGGCGGGTCTCATCCGGAAGCGTGCGAACGGCCGTGAGCAGCTGGTCGCGGCCGACCGCGAGCGGCTCCGGCGGGCGAGTGAGCTCCTCGATTTTTACGAGTCTGTTTGGCGCCGGCGAGTGGCACAGCTCGACGATGTCCTACTGGAGAAAGAAGACTGACGATGCCGGTGACCTCTGTGACGAAGGATCCCGAGGCGCTCACCCTGACGCTGGTGGCCGACTTCCCGGTTCCGCAACGACGACTGTGGGAGGCCTGGGCCGATCCGCGGCAGCTCGAGCGCTTCTGGGGGCCGCCGTCGGCGCCCGCGACCTTCACGCACCACGACTTCCGGGTCGGTGGGCGCGCGGAGTACTTCCTGACCGGGCCGGACGGGGAGAAGTGGAGCGGGGCCTGGAAGTTCACGGCGGTGCACCCGATCGACTCGTTCGAGGCGGACGACGGTGAGGACAACGCCGAGGACGAGGACATGCCGATGTCGATGACGTTCGCGTTCGAGACGACGCCGACGGGGTCGCGGATGATCAGCGTCACCCGGTTTTCGAGTGTGGAAGCCATGGAACAGACGACCCCGGGCATGGAAGAAGGCCTGCGGGCCGCGATGCCCCAGCTGGACGAGGTGCTGGCCGGATGAGAATTCTCAAGATCATCGAACACGTTTCGCTGGACGGCGTGATCCAGAACTCCGTCGACGGGGACGGCTTCCCGTACCCCGACTGGACCGGGCCGTACCGGAGCCCGGCCGGCGCGGAGATGATGCTGTCCGCGCACGGTGACCGGTTCGACCTGCTGCTCGGTCGTCGCACCTACGACATCTTCTCGGGGTTCTGGCCGACGGTGTCGGGTTTCCCGATGGCGGACCGGCTCAACGCGGCGAAGAAGTACGTCGTGACCCATCGCGGCGACGATCTCGGCTGGGGTCCGGCCGAGGGTGTCGGACCGGACCTCGTCGAGGGTGTCCGGCGGATCAAGGCGGAGGACGGTCCGGGGCTGGTCGTGACGGGCAGCTCGACGCTGACGTCGGTGCTGCTCGAGCACGGGCTCGCGGACGAGGTCGTGCTGGTCGTCTACCCGGTGCTGGTGGGTACGGGCAAACGGCTGTTCGCGGAGGGAACTCCGGGGCAGACGTTCGAGTTCGCCGGGACGACGCCGACCCCGTCGGGCGTCCTGCTCAGCACCTACAAGGTCGCCGGGCCGCTGAAGGCCGCTTGACGCGAGCGGGGCCACCGTCCCAGGTGGACGGTGGCCCCGCTCGCGGTCGTGGTCAGGCTCAGATGAGGCCGAGCTTCTGCACGGTGTCGCGCTCTTCGACGAGCTCGGCGACGGAGGCGTCGATGCGGGCGCGGGAGAAGTCGTCGATCTCCAGGCCCTGGACGATCTCGTACTTGCCGTTCTTCGCGGTGACCGGGAACGACGAGATGATGCCTTCGGCGACGCCGTAGGAGCCGTCGGAGACGACGCCGGCGGAGGTCCAGTCGCCGTCCGGGGTGCCGTTGACCCAGGTGTGGACGTGGTCGATGGCGGCGGAGGCCGCGGAGGCGGCGGAGGAGAGGCCGCGGGCCTCGATGATGGCGGCGCCGCGCTTGGCGACGGTCGGGATGAAGTCGCTCTCGAGCCAGGCCTGGTCGACCTCGACGCTCTTGCCGCCGACCTCGGCGTGCTGGACCGAGGGGTACTGGGTGGCGGAGTGGTTGCCCCAGATGGCGAGCTTCTTGAGCTCGGTGACCGGGACGCCGAGCTTCTTGGAGAGCTGGGCGAGCGCGCGGTTGTGGTCGAGGCGGGTCATCGCGGTGAAGCGGTCGGCCGGCACGTCGGGGGCGTGCGAGCGGGCGATGAGGGCGTTGGTGTTGGCGGGGTTGCCGACGACGAGGACCTTGATGTCGTCGGCGGCGCCGGCGTTGATGGCTTCGCCCTGGGGCTTGAAGATGCCGCCGTTGGCCTCGAGGAGGTCGCCGCGCTCCATGCCCTTGCTGCGGGGGCGGGCGCCGACGAGGAGGGCGATGTTGGTGCCTTCGAAGGCCTGCTTGGGGTCGTCGAAGATGTCGATGCCGGCCAGGAGGGGGAACGCGCCGTCGTCGAGCTCCATGGCGGTGCCCTCGGCCGCCTTGACCGCCTGCGGGATCTCGAGGAGCCGCAGCTTCACCGGGACGTCCTGGCCGAGGAGCTGACCGGACGCGATGCGGAAGAGCAGCGCGTAGCCGATCTGGCCGGCGGCGCCGGTGACGGTCACGTTGACAGGGGCTTGGGTCATTGCGGTTCTCCAGCTTGAGACGACTTTGGCTAGTGCATGGAGCCTATCCCTCCTCGTGGTTGCGGGTCGGGTGCGTCCAGTCACTCTCGCTGGATCGATCAGGTGTCGGTGACGTTGCCGGCGAGGCGGTGCAGGAGGTCGGCGAGCTGGGCGATTTCGGCGTCGGAGAGGCCTTTTCGCATGCGTTCGTCGTGGGCGATGGCGGCGGAGGCGAGGCGGAGGAAGAGCTGTTCGCCGTCGGGGGTGAGGGTGACCAGGTGGACGCGGCGGTTGTCCGGGTCGCGGCGGCGGGTGACGAGGCCGGTGGTCTCCATGCCGTTGAGGTGGTGGGTGAGGGTCGCGCCTTGGATGCCGACGGCGTCGGCGAGCTCGCGCTGGTTGGCGACGGGTCTGGTTTTGAGGGAGATGAGGATCTGCCAGACGGGCTGGGAGCCGCCGGCGGCGGCGAGCGCCTGGTCGAAGGCGCGGCCGGCGGTCTTGGCGGTGCGGGCGAGGACGACCCCGATGGGGGCGGTGGCGGGTGCTGGCACGGGGTGAATCCTACCGCAGATACCGAGGGATCTAAGCGTTTGACATCTAATGGTTAGACATCTAACGTTGTGCTCATCGAACCGGAAGGGGAACGCGATGAGCACCGAAGAGCAGGTCCGCGAGTTCGGCCGGGTGTGGGCCGCGGCGGAGGAACGCGGGGACACCGAAGTCCTGGCCGGTCTGGCCGCCGACGGCTTCCGCCTGGTCGGCCCGCTCGGCTTCGTCCTGGACCGCGACCAGTGGCTGCAGCGCTACAGCGGCGGTGGGCTGGTCACCGAGAAGCTGGACTGGGACGACGTCGAGGTCCGTGACTTCGGCACCACCGCCGTCGCGATCGGCGTGCACGCCCAGGTCGCGAAGCACCAGGGCAACCCGGTGAACGGCCGGTTCCGCGCCACGCACGTCCTGGTCCGCGACGAGGACCGCTGGCGCCTGGCCGGCATCCACCTGAGCCCGATCGGCGGCCCGCCGCCGTTCGCGCCCGAGGGGGCCGCGCGATGAGCGTCGAGCTGAACCACACGATCGTGTGCGTGACCGATCGCGAGAAGTCGGCGGAGTTCCTCGCCGCGATCCTCGGCCTGCGGACCGAGCCGGTCGACGGCCCGTTCCTGCCGATCCGGCTCGCGAACGGCGTGACGCTGGACTACCTGCGGGTGGACCGCGCGACGAGCCAGCACTACGCGTTCCTGGTCGGCGAAGACGACTTCGACGCCGCGATGGCGCGGATCGAGCGGGCCGGCATCACCTACTGGGCGGACCCGTTCCACGAGCGGGCCGCCGAGGTCGACGACGGGAACGGCGGCCGCGGGGTCTCCTTCGAGGACCCGGACGGCCACCACCTGGAACTGCTCACGAAGGGGTGGTAGTCATGCGGTTGAGCATCGGGGTCACGGACTTCTCGTGGCCGGACAAGCTGACCGGCGAGCTGTCGAGCATCGCCGTGGCGGCCGACGACGCCGGGCTGGACACGCTGTGGGTGGCCGACCACCTGCTGCAGGCCGACCCGCACAGCACACCGGATTCGGCCATGCTCGAGGCGTACACGACACTGGGGTTCCTGGCCGCGCGGACCAGCCGGATCGGGCTGGGCACGATGGTCTCGGCGGTGACGTTCCGGCCGCCCGCACTGCTGGTCAAGGCGGTCACGACACTCGACGTCCTCTCCGGCGGACGGGCCCGGTTCGGGATCGGCACCGGGCACCACGACGGCGAGGCGCGGGCGATGGGCCTGCCCTTCCCGCCGGTGGGCGAGCGCTTCGAGCGGATGGAGGAGACCATCCGGCTGGCGCTGCGGATGTGGGCCGGGGACGACTCGGCGTTCGAGGGCGAGCACTACCACCTGGACCGTCCGATCGGGATCCCGCTGCCGGTGCGCCGGCCGAAGGTGCTGATCGGCGGGGCGGGTGAGCGCAAGACGCTGCGCCTGGTGGCGCAGTACGCCGACGCGTGCAACGTGTTCGACATCCCGGACGGCGGGAAGACGGTGCGCCACAAGCTGTCGGTGCTCGCCCGCCACTGCGAGGACGTCGGGCGGCCGTACGAGGAGATCGAGAAGACGATCAGCACGCGCCTGCAGCCCGGTGAGTCCGCGGAGTCGTTCGCGCGGCGGTGCGGGGAGTTCGCGGAGTGGGGGATCGGCCACGCGGTCGTGATCACGGCGGGGCCGTGGTCGCCGGCGGGGGTCGCGACGCTGGGGCGGGTCCCGGGTCTGCTGGCGGAGTGAAACGATCAAGCCCGGACGTCGCGGGGTGATCGCGGACGGCGGGCAGCGGTCCGGCGGCGCGAAATCGTTTTCCGGTCGAATCCATTCGTATTCACGGGAATGATGCTCGAAATTATCGGTATACCGCGTGGCGGGACAGCTACTGCGCGTTGCTCCGTTCAGCGGGGTTTCGGACCATGATCCTTTCGCTACCATGGTCGTCGCCCCTGTACCCAATGAGAATGTATTGGGAAGGATTCCGATGCTTTCTGTGGTCGTTGCTGCCGTGCTGGCGCTGTCCTCTGTGGTCACCCCGCATGCGTGGAACACTCCGCCGCCGCCCGACAAAATTGTCATCGACGTCGTCAACGCCAATGGCACGGGCTGCCCGCTCGGCACGTCCGCGGTGGCGGTGTCGCAGGACAACACGGCGTTCACCGTGACCTACAGCGCCTATACGGCACTGGTCGGGGTCGGCGCCGGCCCGCTGGACGCCAGGAAGAACTGCCAGATCGGCCTGCGGGTGCACGTGCCGCAGGGCTTCACCTACGGAATCGCGCAGGCGGACTACCGCGGATTCGCCCATCTGGAACGTGGCGCGACCGGCCTGGAAAGAGCCAACTACTATTTCCAGGGCAATTCTCCGACGGCGTTCATGCAGCATCCGCTGGCCGGTCCGTTCGAAGACGACTGGCATTTCACCGATTCGACGGAGGTCGGTGCGATCGTGTTCAAGCCGTGCGGTGAGGAACGCAATCTGAACATCAACACGGAATTGCGGGCCGCGGCCGGGACGTCGGATCCGAAGAAGACGACGAGCTACGTGACGATGGACTCGACCGACGGCAGCATCACGACCACGTACCACTTCGCGTGGTTGTCCTGTCCCTGATCGGAGCACCGTGGGAACGGGGCGGCGCGGCTTGGCACCGTGCCGCCCCGGCGGTCACTTCTTCGCGGGGGCGCGGGGATCGGTGGCCTGGACGTCGAAGACGCGGCCGAGGGAGACGAGGCCTTCGTCGAGGTGGCTGAGGCTGGAGAGGACGGCCCGGGTTTCGGCCTGCTCGACGCGGTCGGACACCGGGGTGCCGTCGTCGCGCACGAGCGTGCCGGGTGTGGGGCCACCCGGCGCGTCGAGTGCTTTGCGGAGGACGTCGATGTTGGCCAGCAGCCGGCCGGTGAACTGGCGCAGGCGGTCGGCGTTCTCGCCGGCGAGCTGCCCGGGCTGGGCGCGGGCGGCGACGTGGCGGGCGCGGAAGGCGATGGTCTCCAGCGTGGTGAGCACGTGCCAGCCGTAGTCGCGGCGGGCGCTGCGCAGGTTGACCGGGTGGGTCAGCGGCTCGATGGTGGTGCGGACCTGTTCGACGGCGCGGTCGAGGTCGCGGGAGAGCTCGATGATGTTGACGTTCTCCTCGCCGGCGAGCAGGTCGCGGGTGTGTTCGAGGAACTCCGCCAGCTCGTCGAGCACGGCGGAGATGTCGTCGAGCATGACCGCGCGGGTGCGGACGGGGACGATGACGACGGCCGCGAGGATGCCCGCGGCGGCCCCGACCGCGGTTTCGGCGACGCGGATCCAGAGCACTTCGAGGCTGAACGTGCCGAGCAGGCTGTAGAGCAGGCCGAGCATGCTGGTGATGAAGAACGCCATCACCACCTGGGAGACGCGGGCGGTGTAGACCATCCCGAAGACGCACACCAGGATCAGCGCGAGCGTGGCCGGGGTGCTGCCGGTGACCAGGAGAGCGAGCACGACCCCGCCGACGATGCCGATGAGGGTGCCGCCGAGGCGGCGGACGCCCTTGACGAAGGTGGCGCCGGCGCTGGAGGCGCCGATGAACACGACGAACACCGTGAGCACGGCCCAGTACCAGCGCTGGTGGGAGACGAGTTCGCCGCCGAGCACGGCGAGCCCGCCGCCGACGACGGCCTGGATGGCGCTGCGGGTCTGGTTGTCGTAGGCGAACTTCGGCGCCGGCTCGTCCTCGTCCTCGTCGGCCGGCGAGTCCGGAGTGGACTCGGGCGCCGCGGCGCGCTGGGCGCGGTCGTCGGCCAGCGCGAGCTCGGCCAGCGCCTTGCGGACGCCGTCACCGGGGGCCGCGTGTTCGTCGATGCGGCTGCCCTCGACGAGCATGCGGCTGTACTCGCCGGTCTGGCTGATCAGCGGCAGCTCGCGCGGGTCGCGTTCCATGAGGGCGCGGAAGCGGGCGAGCCGGGCGATGAGGTCGTCGCGGACCTCGGGGCTGAGCTCGTCGGAGCAGGTGCGCTGGACGGTGCTGACCAGCCACTGGACGGCGAGCTCGACCTCGATCGCGCGGCGGCGCAGGCGGTCGGCGGCGCGGGCGTCGACGACGTCGGGGGCGGCGTCCTCGATGAGCAGCACGCACTCGTGGAGGCGGTTGATCGCCGAGCGGAGCTGCTTGCGGGTGCGTTCGCTGCCCCCCACCGCCAGGTACGCCTCGGTGGCGCGGACGACCGCGGCGAGGCGGGCGCGGAAGGCTCGGCGGACCCGGAGGAACTCGGCCTCGGCGTTGCGGCGCAGCAGGACGAACCGGACGACGGCGTTGGCGAGCACGCCGACGCCGAGCGCCATCAGCAGCTGCGGGACCTGCGCGAGGTGGGCCTGCAGGAACATCGGGAAGAAGAACAGGAAGAACCCGATCGAGCCGAGCGCGGTGCCGCGGGGGCCGAAGCGCTGGGCGTAGACGGCGACGAAGATCAGCAGGACGAACACGACGCTGTCCATCGGCGGCAGGGCCGAGCCGAGGCTGGCGACGGTGATCGACGCCGCCCCGGTGAGGAACGCCAGCACGAGCGTGACGGCCTGGCCGCCGGGTGCCGGGTCGTTGACGGTGAACGCCGTCATCATCGCGGCGACGGCGCCGACCAGCATCACGGTGAGCGGGACGTGCGTGGGCAGCAGCGCGCCGACGGCGAGGACGATGCCGAGGACCGCGGACCCGGCCAGCCGCAGCCGGACGAGGCCGGGGTCGGCCGCCGCCAGCCGGTCGAGCGCGGCGGTGCGGAAGTGGTTCATCGGGCGAGCAGCTCCCACTGGGCGAGGGTGGCGCGGCGGCCGCGGGTGGCGGTGATCCGCAGCCGGTAGTGCGGGTGTGCGGCCGGGGTGGCGAGCGCGAACGGGCGGGTCTGGCGGCGCCAGCGGAACAGCTCGCCGGTGCGTTCGTCCAGGGTGGTCCAGTCGGTGCCGTCGTCGGAGCCTTCGAGGACCCACGCGCTGGGGTCGCCGCCGCCGGCGCCGGAGGTGAGCGTGTACATCGTGACCTCGCGGGGTTCGCCGGTGACCGTGAACTCGATCGCCGGGGTCGCGCCGCGGAAGGTGACCTGGGTGCGGGTGGTGTCGTCGAAGAGCGCACCGAGGTTCTTGGCGTCTTCGCTGGTGGCGGTGCCGGTGAGGTCGGAGATCGGGTCCGGCTGTTCGGCGGGCGGCGGCGGGGCGCCCCATCCGGTGGGCTCGGTGGTGAGGTCGAAGACCAGCTCGGCGCCGCCGGCGAGGGTGGCGTGGGCGATGCTCGTCGCGTCGTGCGGTTCGCCGTCGACGGTCAGCCCGCGGACGTACACGGTCTCGTCGGTGTTGCCGGGCGCACGGACCACGAGCGTTTTGCCCTCGCCCAGGTGCACGGTCGCCTTCTCGAACAGCGGCGACCCGATCGCGTAGCGGGGGCTGCCGACGGCCAGCGGGTAGAAGCCCAGGGCGCTGAACACCCACCACGCGGACATCTCGCCGTTGTCCTCGTCGCCGGGGTAGCCCTGGCCGAGCTCGCTGCCGAGGTAGAGCCGCCGCAGCACCTCGCGCACGGCGCGCTGGGCCTTCGCGGGCGCGCCGGCGAGGTTGTAGACGTACGGGATGTGGTGGGAGGGCTGGTTGGAGTGGCCGTACTGGCCCATGCGGACGTCGCGGGCTTCGGTCATCTCGTGGATCAGGCCGCCGTACGCGCCGGGCCGCCGGCCGGTCTCCGGCGTGGCGAAGAACTCGTCGAGCTTGGCTTCGAGACCGGCGTTGCCGCCGTGCAGCGCCGCGAGCCCGGGGCCGTCGTGGGGCGCGGTGAAAGCGGTGTTCCAGGCGTTGGTCTCGACGAAGTCGCCGCCCCACGCGGCCGGGTCGTAGCCCTCGGGGCCGAACTTGCGGCTGCCGTCGCGGTTGCGGCCCTGGAAGAAGCCGATCTTCGGGTCGAAGTGGTGGACGTAGTGCTTCGCGCGTTCCCGGAAGTAGGCGGCGTAGTCGGCGTACATCCGGGCCCGCGGCCCGTCGCTCTCGCGGGCGAGCGCGTCGGAGAGGTTGGCGAGGCCGAAGTCGTTGATGCAGCCTTCGAGCGCCCAGGACAGTCCTTCGTGGACGGAAGTCGGGGTGTAGCCGAGGAAGATCGACCGGTCGAGGCCCTTGCGGCCGACCGCGCGGTGCGGCGGGGTGACGGTGGCGTTCTTGAGGGCGGCGTCGTAGGCGGCCTCGACGTCGAAGTCGCGGACGCCCTTGAGGTAGGCGTCGGCGAAGGCGACGTCGGAGCTGGTGCCGGTCATCAGGTCGGCGTAGCCGGGTGAGGACCAACGGGAGATCCAGCCGCCTTCGCGGTACTGCTGGACGAACCCGTCGACCAGCCGGCCGCAGCGCTCCGGGGTGAGCAGCGCGTAGGCGGGCCAGGTGGTGCGGTAGGTGTCCCAGAAGCCGTTGTTGACGTACATTTCGCCGTCGACGATCTTCGCGCCGGTGCGCCGGCGGGTGCTCGGCCACCGCCGGGTCGCCACCGGGCTGGCGTGCCGGATGCCCTTCGGCGTGTTCTCGTGCGCGATGTTCGGGTAGAGGAACAGCCGGTACAGGTTGGAATACAGCGTCGTCCGCTGGTCCTCGGTGGCGCCTTCGACCTCGACGCGGCCGAGCTGCTCCTGCCAGAGCGCACGGGCCTCGTCGCGCACCTGCTCGAACGTCGTCCCGGCGGGGATCTCCAGCTCGAGGGTGCGCTTGGCCTGCGCGAGGCTGATCAGCGACGTCGCGATCCGCAGCGTCGCGTCGGGACCGTCGAACTCGAAGTAGCCCGAAACGCGCCGCCACGGGGGCCAGTGGACCTTGGCGCCGCGGGTGGCCGGAGCGTCGGTCACGCCGTAGACGAACATCCGGCGCGCGCCGGCGGACAAGCGGCTGCGGACCGTCGTGTACCCGCTGATCACGCCGGTGTCGGCGTTCAGGCGGAGGCGGCCGCGGTTGGCGGTGTTGTCGAACAGCAGCCAGCCGTGCTTGTCGGGGAAGGTGAACCGCATGATCGCGGCGTGCGACGTCGGCGCGAGGTCGGCGGTCATGCCGTTGGCGAACCGGACGCCGTAGTGGTGCGGCGAGTCCGTCTCGTCGTCGTGGGAGAAGGCCAGCGCGCGCTTGCGGCGGTCGCGCTCGACCGGGCCGGTGCCGGGCATCACGTGGAAGGTGTGCCGGTCGCCCATCCACGGGCTCGGCTGGTGGCTCAACGCCAGCGCCTGCAGCGCCGGGCGGTTCTCCGCGTCGTTGTGGCGGTGGTAGGAGTAGATCCAGTTGGTGACGCCGGCGTCGGTGACCGGGGTCCAGAAGTTGAACCCGTGCGGCACGGCCGTCGCGGGGAAGTTGTTGCCGCGGGAGTAGTCGCCGCTGGAGTGCGAGCCGCGGGTCGTGCGGACGAAGTCGACCTGGTCCCGGGGCCGCTCGGGCCGTTCGGCGACGCGGACGTCGTCGATCCAGCCGGTGATCTCGCCACCGGGGGACGCGGTGCGCAGCACGATCCGGCTGATCCGGCGCCCGGCGAACACCCCCAGCGGGCGGCGGACGAGGTTCCACTGGTCCACCCACAGCGTCTTGTCGTCCTCGGGCTCGAACCCGGCCGACGTGCCATCCGCGAACTCGACGTCGAGGCTGACCCAGGTGGCGTGGTAGGCGGGGATCTCGCCATCGGACCGCGGGAAGACCACATAGGACAGCTCGGTGTGCCCGGTGACGGGCGCGTCGAGCTCGAACAGGACGCTGCGCGGCCGGTCGGTGTAGCGCAGGGCCTTGGCCCCGGTGAAGCCGACCCCGGTCTTGGCCGTGGGGGAGCGGTCCGGGCCGCTGTCGACCGTCAGCGCGGGGTCCGCGGGCTGCGGGTCACCGGTTTCGAACGAAGAGGAGAACACGGCGTCGGACATGCGCCCACCGTATCGGCCGAACGGCGTAGCGTGTGCTCGACGCGGGGGGAGGTACCGGTGAGCACGCACATCGTCCGGCACGAGGGCGCCGAACTGCGTTACGAGCTACTCGGTGCCGGCCCGCTCCTGCTGCTGATCGCCGGCCGCGGCGGCTACCGCGCCCGGTACGCCGAGCTCGCGCGGCGGCTCGCCGGCGCCTACGCGGTGCTGACCTACGACCGCCGCGGCCCGGGCCCCGACTTCGACATGGCACAGCAGGCCCGGGACGCGGCCGCGGTCATCCGGGCCGCCCGCCCGGCCCATCCGCGGGCGGCGGTGTTCGGCCAGTGCGCGGGCGGCTCGGTCGCGTTCGAGCTCGCCGCGCAGATCCCGGACGCGGTGACCGAGCTGGTGGTCCACGAGGCCCCGGCGATCACCCTCCTGCCGGACGCGCCGAAGTGGCTGGCGCTGGCCCGGCAGGTCCGGATCACCCACGAGCGCCAGGGCCTCGACGAGGCGCTGGCCCTGGCCGGTCTCACCGCGGCCGACTTCCCGGATCCGGCGGCCGCGGCACTGTTCCTGGCCCGCGAGTTCCCGGCCGTGGTCATGCACACCCCGGACCTCGACGCGGTCCGCCGCACGGGCATCCCGGTGGTGACGGCGGCGGGGGAGACCAGCCGCGACACGTGCCTGGAGCAGTCGGCGCGGATCCAGGCCGAGCACCTGGCGTGCTCGTACGCCCGCTTCCCGGGCGGCCACCACGGCTTCGAGTCCGACGTGGACGCCTTCGCACCGGCGCTGTGCACGACGTTGGCAAACCTCCGCCGCCTGTGATCCGACCCTCCAGGTACGCGAACCGACTGCCTGGGCACGCGAGCCGACCCTCGCGGGGCGTGAACCGCCGGGCTCAGCTCGGTCGGTTGCCGACCGCCCGGGTCACCTCCGGCGCCAGGAATGAGTCATTCACTGCATTCCCGCCGCCGATCGGCCGGCGATCACGGAGCCGGTTCAAGCCGGGCGGCCGCCGAACTGCCACCGGTGCACTTCGACCCCGTCGTACCGCCCCGGAGTCAGCACCGCCCGCGCAGCGGAAGCGTCCGGCGCCCGCACCAGCACCGCCGTCCCCAGCCACGCCGCGCCGTCGTCCGACAGCAACGGCCCGTACGCGATCAGCTCGTCGCGCGGTCCCGCCACCTCGACCGGCTCACCCGAACCGAACCCGAGGACCAGGTACCGGTTCCCGCCGGTCCGGCCACCCGGGAAGTCCCACATCGTGCGCCCCAGCTCGTTGCGCCAGCGGCGCAGCAGCACCTCCCGGTACGCGCCGGCCTGGTAGCCGGGCTCGTCGAACGCGAAAGCGCGCGCGGCGGCCGGATCCGGCAGGTCCACGATGTGCACGCTGCCGGTGGGGGTCTCGCCGTCGAACGTCGGGCCGCGGGCGATCAGCGGGAACCGGTCCATGTAGGACCAGTGCTCCGCCACCAGCTCCTGGCGCAGCGCCATCGAGCCCGGCCGGTCCCGGTGGTAGCAGAAGAACTCCACGTCACCTCCCGAAAAGAGTGAAGGCCTCCCCGCCGAGGCGAGGAGGCCTTCACCGAACCTACCGCGAGACTAGATCTTCGCGCACTGCCCGGCGGACGGGCCGCGGACGGTGTTCGGGAGGTCGTAGTCCGTCGGAACCGGCGAGTTGGCCGCGCAGGCCAGCGGGCCGCCGATCGTGCTCGACGTCAGCACCGGCCCGTGGTTGCCGGTCAGCGCGACCGGGCCGGCGACGCTCGTCAGCTCGATCGACACCGGCCCGCTCACCCCGGTGATCGCCACCGGGCCGCCCACCTTGGTCCGGTTGAGCACGACCTGGGCGGCGCCGGTCGCGGCCAGCGGGC
This sequence comes from Amycolatopsis sp. NPDC048633, assembly GCF_040650695.1. NCBI lineage: Bacteria > Bacillati > Actinomycetota > Actinomycetes > Pseudonocardiales > Pseudonocardiaceae > Amycolatopsis > Amycolatopsis sp. NPDC048633. The sequence continues at coordinate 12,510 of NZ_JBEZHS010000040.1, read as the reverse complement.
CCTTGATCTCACCGCCACGGACGATCAGCGAAGCGCCGCCGCCCACGGTGACCGGACCCGACACGGTCGCGTCCTGCAGGCACACCGTGCCGCTCGAGACCGACAGCGGTCCCTTGCGGTCGCCGGTGATGGTCTGCGTGCAGGCGGCGTCCGGCTTGCCCAGCAGCTCGAGCTCGGCCAGCTGCGCCGGGACGCCGGTGCTGGTCGCGGTGACCTCGAGCTTGTAGTAGGCGTAGTGCGCCGGGTTGGCCACCTTGAACGCGCGGGTCTGCTGCCGCCAGCTGAACGCCTGGTTCGACTGCTGGTCCGCGACCGCCCACGTCTTGCCGTCGTAGGAGCCCTTCAGCGTCCAGCTCTTCGGGTCGCCCGCACCGGTCTGGGACGTCAGCGTGTAGGTCGTGACGGCCTCGTCGGTGTTGTTCAGCTGGTACTGCACGGCCCCGGTGACGGCGGCCTGGGTGCGAGACGTGTTGTCCAGCAGCGCCCCCGCGTTGGAGCCGTCCGAAGTGGACAGCGTGCCCTTGCCGGGACCGGTCTCGTCGTGCAGCGGCGCCGGGACGGCGTCACCGGTGGTGATCGACTTCGGTGCGTCGTTCGGGCCGGTGCCCCAGTTCGAGGGGTTCGGGCCCATGTCGAAGTCGATGACCCCACCGCGCGCGATGACGTCCTGCGGCAGCGACGTCGAGCTGTAGGCCTTGCCGTTGACCTTCACACCCTGGACGTAGACGTTCTTCGCGTTGTTCTTTGGCGCGTTGATCACCAGGTCCTTGCCGCCGGCCAGGTGGATCGTCGCCTTCTTGAACAGCGGCGACCCGATCGCGTAGTTCGGGCTGCCCATCTGCAGCGGGTAGAAGCCCAGCGCGCTGAAGGTCCACCAGGCCGACTGCTCGCCGTTGTCCTCGTCGCCCGCGTAACCCTGCCCGATCTCGCTGCCGGTGTAGAGCCGCGAGAGCGCCTCGCGGACCTTCGCCTGCGTCTTCGACGGCTGACCGGCGTAGTCGTACATGTAGAGCGTGTGGTGCGAAGCCTGGTTGGAGTGGCCGAGCTGGCCCATCCGCACGTCCCGCGCCTCCCGCATCTCGTGGATCACGCCACCGTAGGAGCCGGGGAAGTTCGCGGTCTCCTGGTCGGCGAAGAACGCGTCCAGCTTCTTCGCCAGGCCCGCCTTGCCGCCGTAGAGGTTCGCCAGGCCCTGACCGTCCTGCGGCACGGAGAACGCCATGCCCCAGCCGTCGGTCTCGGTGTAGTCGATGCCCCACACCCGCGGGTCGTATTCCTGCGGGGAGCGGCCGAACTTGCCGGCGGCGTCGCGGCCCTGGAAGAACCCGACGCTCGGGTCGAACACGTTCACGTACTGCTGGGCCCGGCTGGTGAAGTACTCGTAGTTCGCCTGGTACTCCTGCTTGCGCGGGTCGTTCGCGGGAGCTTCGTCGTAGAGCTTCTTCGACAGGTTCGCGATCCCGAAGTCGTTGACGTAGCCCTCGATCGACCAGGAGAACCCGTGCTCCGAGGTGTTCGGGGCGTAGCCGAGGAAGATGCCCTGGTCGAGACCCTTGCGGCCGACGGCGTTGTTCGGCGGGGTCACCGTCGCGTCCTTCAGCGCCGCGTCGTAGAACGACTTGACGTCGAAGTTCTTCACGCCCTTGAGGTAGGCGTCGGCGAACGCGACGTCGGCGCTGGTGCCCGTCATCAGGTCCGCGTACCCCGGCGACGACCACCGGGAGATCCAGCCACCGTCGCGGTACTGCTGGACGAAGCCGTCGATCATCTTCCCGGCCATGTCCGGGGTCAGCAGCGAGTACGCCGGCCACGTGGTGCGGTAGGTGTCCCAGAACCCGTTGTTCACGTAGATCTGGCCGTCGACCACCTTCGACCCGGTCTGGGTCACGGTGTCCTGGCCGGTCTTCGCCGACACCGGGCTCGCGTACTTGTAGACCGGCTTTTCGGTGGTGCCGGTGTTCTCGAACGCGGAGTTCGGGTACAGGAACAGCCGGTACAGGTTCGAGTAGAGCGTCGTGATCTGGTCCTGCGACGCGCCCTCGACCTCGATCACCTTCAGCTGGTCGTCCCACGCCTTCTGCGCGGCGTCGCGCACGGAGTCGAAGGTCGCGGCCGGGGCGATCTCCTGCGCGAGGTTCTTCTTCGCCTGGTCGAGGCTGATCAGCGACGTCGCGATCCGCATGTTCACGGTCTTGTCGGCGCCCGCGGCGAACCGCAGGTACCCGGTGACGTTGTCGCGGCCCTGACCGGTGAGCTTGCTGCCCGCGGTGACGGGCTTGTCGAACGTCGCGTAGACGAACATCCGGCCCGCGCCGGCGTACACGTTGGTCTCGGTGTAGCCCGAGAGCGTGCCGGTGGCCGGGTCGAGCGTCAGCCCGGCCGAGTTGTCGACGCTGTCGAAGATCAGGCTCGAGTCCGCGCCCGGGAAGGAGAACTTCATCATCGCCGCGTGGTCGGTCGGCGCGATCTCGGTCTTGATCCCGTTCTGGAACTGGACGCCGTAGTAGTGCGCCCGCGCGACCTCGTCGCTGTGCTTGAACGGCAGCGCCCGCGCGTCGCGGTTGGCGTCCGGTACCCCGGCGGCCGCGGACGGCATCACCTGGAAGGACTCCCGGTCACCCATCCACGGGCTCGGCTCGTGGCTCACGCTGAACGCCTGCAGCTGCGGGAGGTTCTGCGCGTTGTTGCTCGTGCTGTAGTTGTACAGCCAGCTGCTCGACCCGGCGTCGGTCACCGGGGTCCAGAAGTTGAACCCGTGCGGCACCGCCGTGGCCGGGAAGTTGTTGCCGCGGGAGAACGTGCTGTTGGCCATCGTGCCGCGCGTGGTGAGCACGTTGTCGCTCGGGCGGGTGCTCGCCGGCGGAGTCGGCGTGGCCGAGACCTTCACGTCGTCCAGCCAGCCCTGCAGCGAGCCGGGGCCGTCCGGGTTGTCGTAGCCGACGAGGATCCGGTCGATGGTCTTGCCCTTGGCGACCGTGCCGATCACCGAGCGCACCAGGTTCCACTGGTTGGTGTAGAGGACCTTGCTCTTGCCCTGGCCCTCCGGGGTCAGCGGGAAGCCGTACTGGTCGGTCGCGCCGAGGTTGCGCAGGTAGGTGCCGTCGGTGAAGGCCAGGTCGATCGCGACGTTCGTGCTCTGGTACTTCAGGTCGCCGGTGATGAACTGCGGCTGCACCTTGTAGGAGAGCTCGGTCGAGGCGACGACCGGGACGTTCACGTCGAAGATCTTGTTGTACGACCAGCCGTGGCCGGAGACGGTCTGGCTGCCGGAATAGCGGAACGCCTTGAGCCCGGTGTAGCCGACGCGGTTCTTGTTCGTGTAGCCGCTGGTCGGGCCGGAGTCGGTGAAGCTGCGCATGTTCGGCAGCGGCGGCGGTGCCGGGTCGTCGTTGGCCAGCAGCAGCTCCGCGGCCTGCAGGATGTCGCCGCCGTTGTTGGCGGTCACGTTCAGCCGGAAGTACTTGTACGGCGCGCTCGGCGCGGCCAGCTTGTAGTCCTTCTGCTGGAACCGGGCGCTGAAGGTCTGGCCGGCCTGCTTGTCCAGGTCGGTCCAGGACTGCGCGTCGTCGGAACCCTGCAGGGTCCAGTCCTTGGGGTCGCGCTCGTCGTGGTCGTTGGCCGAGGTGACCGCGTAGTGCGTCACCGAGGTGGCCTCGGACAGGTTGACCTGCGCCCACGCCGTCGGGTCCCAGGACAGCCACTTCGTGTCCGGGGTGCCGTCGACGAGGTTCGCGACGACCTCGCCGCCGTCGGTGTTCTCGCTGCTCGCGCTGGTCTCGGTGACCTTGCCGCGGATGTCGCCGGGGATGGCGGTGCCGTTCGCGCCGTTGACGCCGAAGGCGCGCGGCTTGCCCGCCTTGTCGGTGTCGACGGTGTCGGTCCACGTCGGCTGGGCGTCACCGGCCTCGAACGAGGACGAGAAGTCGGCGGGAAGGGCTTCTTCCGCCGCGGACGCCGTCGCGGGGAGGGCGACCAGGCCGGCGGCGACCACGGCGGCGGTCACCAGGAAAGCGACCGGCGGTCTGGCGCTTCGGGGCATCGTTGCTCCAAGCTCTGGAGGGTGAACTGGGGACCGACGGACGGGGACCGGCGGCGCCCAGGAAGCGAAACGCGCGGGTGACATCGATGTCAAGACCGGTCGGCAAACCTGGCCAGAACTGGACAACCGAGGGGAAGGACCCCGATGAGAACAGTCCGGATCTTCACCGCCGTCGTCACGCTCACGCTCGCCACCGCCGGATTCGCCCCGGTGGCCGCCACCGCCGCGGCGGAGTCCCCCGTCCGGCCGATCACCGCCTGCGGCGACCTGGTCCGCGGGTTCGCCCTCCCGGGCGCCGCCACGCACGTCACCTCGGCGGCCGTCGTCCCCGCGACCGGCACCGACCCCGAACACTGCGGCGTCCAGGGTTACGTCGAGCCCGCCGTCCGCTTCGAGCTGCGGCTGCCCACCAAGACCTACGCCGGGCGCTACCTGCAGTACGGCTGCGGCGGCTTCTGCGGCTTCGTCAACCCGCCCGCCTTCGCCGACTGCGGCCTGCCCCACGGTGGTGACGTCGCGGTCGCCGCCACCGACGACGGACACGTCGGCACGCCCCCCGAGGTCGTCGTCGACGGCAGCTGGGGCGCGCACGACCAGGCCGCGCGCAACGACTTCGAGTTCCGCGCACCCCACGTCGTCGCCCGCGCCGCCAAGGCGGTCATCCAGGCGTTCTACGGCGCCCCGCCGCGCAAGTCCTACTTCACCGGCTGCTCCGACGGCGGCCGCGAAGGCCTCCAGCTGGCCCAGCGCTACCCGGCCGACTTCGACGGCATCGTCGCCGGCGCTCCCGCCGGCTACTGGAGCCCCCTGATGGTGTTCCAGGCCTGGCTCGCGCGGGTGAACACCGCCGCCGACGGCAGCCCGATCCTCACCGCCGCGAAGCTGCCCGCTCTCCACGACGCCGTCCTCGCGGCCTGCGACCGCCTCGACGGGCTCGCCGACGGCCAGCTCGACGACCCGCGCGCGTGCCGCTTCGACCCGGCGAAGCTCACCTGCACCGGCCCGGACACCCCGGCGTGCCTCACCCCGGCCCAGGTCACCGCGACCCGCCGGCTCTACTCCCCGCCCACCGACACCCACGGCACGCAGCTCTACCCCGGCGGCGAGCCGCCGGGTTCCGAGCTGTCCTGGGCCGGGTGGATCATCGGCGTGCCCGAGACCGGCGGCATCTCCTTCGCCCGCAGCTTCGCCGACAACTACCTGCGCTACCTCGGCTACCCGATCGGCGCGCCGGCCTCGACCGCCGACACGTTCGCCTTCACCCGGCGCGAGTTCGACCGGCTCACCCCGGTCGGCGTCCGGTACAACGCGATGAGCCTCGACCTCTCGGCGTTCCAGCGCCGCGGCGGCAAGCTCGTGCTGTGGCACGGCTGGGCCGACGAAGCCATCCCGCCGACCGGCACCCTCGACTACTACCAGCGGCTCACCCACGGCCGCACCCAGGACTGGACGCGGTTGTTCCTGGTCCCGTCGCTCTACCACTGCGCCGGTGGCACCACGCTCACCGAGTTCGACCCGCTGAAGGAGCTCGTCGCCTGGGTCGAACGCGGCACCACGCCGACCGTGGCGACCGCGACCGGCCGCGACGCCGCCGGCACCGTCACCCGCACCCGGCCGGTGTTCACCTACCCGCAGCGCGCGGTCTACGACGGCACCGGCAGCGTCGACGACGCGGCCAACTTCCGCCCGGCACCGCCCTCCTCGCCGCCGCGCGACGTCGTCGACTGGGCCGGCAACGGGCTGTACGCGATCCCCGGGCCGGTCGCCCGGTGAATCCGCGCCCGCGGGTCCGGCGTCGTCGCTAAGGTCACGATCATGACGCCGACGCCGGACCCCGCCGACCGAGTTCTCGCCCGCGCCTCCCTCGCCGAAGGCAACCCGACCGGGTGGTTCGAACAGCTCTACACCGCCGCCGCCCGCGGCGAGGCCGAGGTCCCGTGGACGCGCGGCGCGCCCAACCCGGACCTGGCGGCCTGGGTGCGTCCCGGTGCGGGCCGCGCGCTCGTGGTCGGCAGCGCACTGGGCGACGACGCGGAGCTGCTGTCCGCGGCCGGCTGGACGGTGACGGCGTTCGACGTCGCCCCGTCCGCGGTCCAGGCGGCCCGCGCCCGGTTCCCGAAGTCCACAGTGGACTACGTGGTGGCGGACCTGCTGAACCCGCCGGGGGAGTGGCACCACGCGTTCGACCTGGTCGTGGAGATCATCAACATCCAGGCGATGCCCCGCGACTTCCGGGCGGCCGCGATCACGTCGCTGGCCGGGTTCCTCGCCCCAGGCGGCACGGCGCTGGTCTCCGAGGTGGCCGAGGAGAACGTCGCACCCGAGCCGGGCCCGCCGTGGCCGTTCAGCCGCGCCGAGGTCGAGTCCGTCGCCCAGGACGGCGTCCGGCTGGTGAGCCTGGAGACGATCCGCGACGGCGTCCGCTACTGGGCCACCTTCACCCGCTGACGCCGCCGGCCCGGTGGCGGCCGGGCGTGGTGCCCACGACGGCGGTGAACGCCGCGATGAAGTGGCTCGGGTTCGCCCACCCGCAGGCGTGGGCGACGTGGGTGGTGTCGTGGCCGTCGGCGAGCAGGACCAGCGCGTGGCCGATGCGCAGCTGGGTGCGCCACTCGTAGAAGGTCATGCCCAGCTCGTCGTGGAACAACCGGCTCAGGGTGCGGGCACTGGCTCCGGTCGCGCGCCCGAGGTCGGCCAGCGAGGTGGTGTCCCCGGGCTGCTCGTACAGGACCCGCGCGACGGCCCGCAACCGGTCGTCGCGGGGATCCGGCAGGTGCAACGGCTGTTCGCGGGCTTCCCGGAGCTGGTCGACCAGGACGCGGCGAAGCCGGGCGCTCGCGGCGTCGTCGTGGTCGCCGGGACCGGTGAGGGCGAGCAGGAGTTCGCGGGCCAGGTCCGACGCCGCGAACACGGCCGGATGACTCGGCAGGAGCTTCGCCAGTGCGGCCGGCAGGAACACGATCCGCATGTCGGTGTGGCCGTGCGCCCGGTGGCGGTGGGCGAACCCGGCTGGGGTCCACGCGGCCCGGTTGGCGGGCACGATCGACGTCCCCCGTGCGGTGTGCACGGACAGGACCCCGCGGGCCGCGTACACGAGGTGTCCTCGGGGGTGGGAGTGCTCGGGAAGCGTCTCCCCGGACGGCCACAGGTGCACCCCGCCGGACGGCCAGAGCCGGGACTCCGGTGCAGGTTGGCGGCGAGCGGGCACAAGCTGGCATTCTACCGGTGGCCCGCCACCCGCCGACCCGGCGAGGGTGGACGCATGAGCGAGACGATGCGAGCGGCGGTCTGTGTCCGGGCGGGCGGCCCGGAGGTGCTGGAGATCCGGGAGCTGCCGGTGCCGGCGGTCCGGCCGGGCTGGAGCCTGGTGCGGGTGCGGGGCGCGGGCCTGAACCGGTCGGAGCTGCGGACCCGGCAGGGACATTCCCCCGCCGTGCGGTTCCCGCGGGTGCTCGGGATCGAATGCGTGGGCGTCGTCGCGGCCTCCACCGATCCCCGGCTACCGGAGGGGACGACCGTCGCGGCGGTGATGGGGGAGATGGGCCGGGCGTTCGACGGCGGTTATGCCGAGTACGCGTTGCTGCCGAACGCGCTGCTGATGCCGGTGACCACGACGCTGCCCTGGGACACGGTGGCGGCGCTGCCCGAGACGTACCTGACCGCGCAAGGTGCCCTCGACGCGCTGGGGATCGTGGCGGGGCAGCGGTTGCTGATCCGCGGCGGGACCTCGTCGGTGGGCCTGGCCGCCGCGTCGATCGCGGCCGGCCACGGCGTCGAGACCGCCGCCACGACCCGGCGCCCGGGCAAAGCCGGCGCGCTGACCACGGCCGGCGTCGGCCACGTCCTCCTCGACGACGACGTCCGCTCGATCTGGCCCGACGGCCCGGACCACGTCCTGGACCTGGTCGGCGCGGACACCGTGGTGGACTCCCTGCGCCTGGTCCGCCGCGGCGGGACGGTGTGCGTGGCCGGCTCGCTCAGCGGCTGGATCGTCCCGGACTTCGAACCGATCGCGCAGATCCCGTCCGGCACCAAGCTCACGGCCTTCCACAGCGACACCCTCAGAGGAAACGCGGCCGTGCTGCAGCGGGTCGTCCACGAGGTCGAGGCCGGCGTCTACCGGCCGAACGTCGACCGGGTCTTCGGCCTGGCCGACATCGCCGCGGCCCACCGGTACATGGAGGACAACAAGGCCGCGGGAAAGCTGGTCGTGGTGCCCTAGCAGCTTTCCAGGAACCGGGACAGCACGCGGGTGCCGAAGCGCAGGCCCTCCACCGGCACCCGCTCGTCCACCCCGTGGGCCATCGCCCGGTACGGGAAGCCCTTCGGCAGCCACAGCGGCGCGAACCCGTAGTTGTCGATCCCCAGCTGGGCGAACGCCTTCGCGTCCGTGCCACCGCCGAGGCAGTACGGCACCACCACGGCTTCGGGGTCTTCGGCCCGCAGCGCGCCGGCCATCGCGTCGAACCACGGCGAGTCGACCGGCGCCTGCACCGGCGGCTGGTGCGCGACGAACTCCCGCGTGACGTCCTCGCCGAGCAGCGCGTCCAGCACGGTGAACAGCTCCTCCTCGGTGCCCGGCAGCACCCGGACGTCCACCTGCGCGGTCGCCGTCGACGGGATCACGTTCACCTTGTACCCCGCGTCGAGCATCGTCGGGGTGGTGCTGTTGCGGACCGTCGGCACCACCAGCGAGCCCGCCGGGCCCAGCGCCGCCACCATCCGGTCCACATCGGACAGGTCGACCGGGACGCCCAGCGCCGCGCCGGTCCGCTCCAGGAACGCCTGCACGGTCGGGGTCAGCGACACCGGCCAGCGGTGCGCGGCGATCCGGTTCAGCGCGCCCACCAACCGGGTGACGGCGTTCTCGTCGTTGGGCCGCGACCCGTGCCCGGCCCGGCCCCGGGCGGTGAGCCGCAGGTGCGCCGTCCCCCGCTCGGCCGTCCCGACCGGGTACAGGTGCACGTCACGGCCGTCGGCCGCGGGCACGTGGTAGGTGTAGCCGCCCGACTCGCTGATCGCGGCCTCGCAGCCTTCGAACAGCTCCGGATGGGACGCGACCAGCCAGTGCGCGCCCCACTCGCCGCGGTCCTCCTCGTCGGCGACGAACGCCAGCACCAGCTCACGCCGGGGCCGCACCCCGCCGGCCAGCGCGGCGAGCACCATCGCCACGAAGTCCTTCATGTCGGTCGCGCCGCGGCCCCACAGGTACCCGTCGCGGACCTCACCGGAGAACGGGTCCACCGACCAGTCCGCGGCGTCCGCCGGCACGACGTCGAGGTGCCCCTGCACCAGCAGCGCGGGCAGCGACGGATCGGTGCCGGGCACGCGCGCGACGACACTCGCGCGCCCGGGCGCGGCCTCGAGGATCTTCGACGGGATGCCGAGCGAGTCCAGGACCGCCGCCACGTACTCCGCGGCCGGGCGTTCGGGCTCGGCGTCGTTGCCGCCGCGGTTGGTCGTGTCGAACCGGATCAGGTCCGCGCACAGCTCGACAGGGTCGGTCACGTCAGCCATAGATGCCCTGCACCGCCCCGCCCGCGATCGCCGTGACGACCTTGAACGCCTTCATCGCCTCGGTCATGTTCACCGCGTCGAAGCCGACCCGCCGGGTGCCGATCTGCTCCACGGTCGGGATCACCGCCGTCGCCTGCGCCAGGTGGCTCGCGTCGAACTCCACCTCGATCCGGTGCGCCCGGACCTGCCGCTCTTCCCGGCCGGCCCGCGCCATCGCGTCGGCCGCCGCGCCGGTCAGCAGGTCGGCCGTGCGCGCCGGCGGCAGGCAGATCGCCGCGTACCGGCTCACGCACTCCTTCACCTGGACCAGCTCCGCCTCCGGAGCGTAGTCACGGGCGTCGTCACACGTTTTGTCGTCACCCGAAACGAGCAGGACGGGGACGCCGTACTCCGCGGCCATCGCCGCGTTCAGCCGGCCCTCGCTCGCCGGGACGTCGTCCAGCCACACCCCGGTGATCTGGTTCTCCAGGTAGGTGTGGGAAAGCACCCCGTCGAACCCGGCGCCGGCGTGGTAGCCCAGGAACACCACACCGTCCACACCGGAGTCGACGCCCTGCATCATCGACAGCGGCTTGTGCCGCCCGGTCAGCATCCGCGCCCGCGGGTCGAGGTCCTCCAGCAGCAGGTTCCGCTGCGAGGAATGCGCCTCGTTGACCAGGACGTCACTGGCCCCGGCGTCGAACAGCCCGGCCAGCACCGCGTTGACGTCGCCGGTGAACAGCCGCCGGAAGCGGTCCCACTGCGGCGAACCGGGCACGACGTCGTCGGTCCAGGTGACGCCGGTGGCGCCCTCCATGTCCGCCGAGATCATGATGCGCATGCCCGGCACTCTAACCAGGCCGCCGCGGCCCCGGGCACGGATCCCCGATCACGGTGCGTCACCGAACTCGATCGATAACGATCGGACACCTGCCGATGCGGCAACATATTGCGCGGTTGTCCGGGTATGTGGTTACTTCTCGTCCTTGGGGAGGCTTCACAGCGAGAACGATGGGGTGGTTTTTGGTGCATTTCCCACGCAGGATCGGCCGGTTGGGCCGCGTCGGCGCGGTCGTGGCGGCCGCGACCTTGGCAGCGATCCCGCTCGCCGTACCGGCCCAGGCCCAGCAGGGCACGGTGCTGCGGGTCGCGCTGACCACCGGCATCGACCACCTGAACCCGTTCACCGCCGTGCTCGCCGCGTCCACGCAGATCGGCCGGTTCACCTACGAGTTCCTCACCGTCCCGAACGCCGAGAAGGCCGAAGCCGCACCCGGCCTCGCCGAGTCCTGGACGCCGTCGCCGGACAAGCTGACCTGGACGTTCAAGATCCGCAGCGGCGCCAAGTGGAGCGACGGGCAGCCGGTGACCGCCAAGGACGCGGCGTTCACGTTCAACCGCATGCTCACCGACGAGAACGCCCGCACCGCCAACGGCAACTACGTCGCCAACTTCGAGACGGTCACCGCGCCCGACGACACCACCCTCGTCATCAAGACGAAGACCGTGCAGGTCAACATGAACCTGCTCGACGTGCCGATCGTGCCCCAGCACATCTGGGAAGGCGTCAAGGACCTCAAGGACCCCGCGACCGACGACCTCAAGATCGCCGGGGTCTCCGACGGGCCGTTCCAGGTCACCGAGTACAAGCCGAACGAGTACGTCAAGCTCAAGGCCAACAAGGACTACTGGCGCGGCGCCCCGAAGGTCGACGAACTGCAGCTGCTGCAGTTCAAGGACACCGAAGCCGCGGTCAACGCGCTGAAGCAGGGCGAAGTCGACGTCATCAACCGGCTCAACCCCAACCAGTTCGCCGCGTTGCAGGGCCAGGACGGCATCACCACCAACGCCGCCCCGGGCCGCCGCTACGACGAGCTCGCGTTCAACTTCGGCGTCACCGACAGCTCGAACAACCCCATCGGTGACGGCAACCCGGTCCTCAAGGACATCAACGTCCGCAAGGCGATCACCCAGGCCGTCGACACGCAGTCGCTGGTGGACAAGGTGCTCAAGGGCCTCGGCCAGGTCGGCGGCGGCATCGTGCCGCCGGTCTACAGCGCCTACCACTGGGACCCGAGCGACACCGAGAAGATCAAGTTCGACCTCGCCGCGGCCAACGCCACCCTCGAGCAGGCCGGCTACAAGAAGGGCCCCGACGGCGTCCGCACCGCCCCCGGTGGCGCGAAGCTGGAGCTGCGCCTGACCGGGCACTCCAACCGCAGCTACGACCAGGGCGTCGCCCAGTTCGTCGCCGGCTGGCTCAAGGACATCGGCATCACCGTCAAGCAGGACCTCGTCTCCGACGACGAGCTGTCCGACCGCACCGCCACCGGCAAGTACGACCTCGCCATCGGCGGCTACGGCACCAACCCCGACCCGGACTACGCGCTCTCGCTGCACACCTGTGCCGCGCGCCCCAGCGCCGACGGCAAGGGCGGCAGCACCGACACGTTCTTCTGCGACCCGCAGTACGACGAGCTCTACAAGAAGCAGCTCACCGAGACTGACGACGCGAAGCGGGCCGACTACGTCAAGCAGGCCCAGGCCCGGCTCTACAGCCAGTTCCCGACGATCGTGCTCGACTACCAGAACGCGCTCGAGGCCTACCGCTCCGACAAGTTCGCCGCCTTCACCACCCAGCCGCAGCCCAAGGGCGCGATCCTCGAGCAGACCGGCTACTGGGGCGTCTACGGCGCCACTCCGGCCGGCGCGAAGGACGCCACCGGCGGCGGCTCCGATGGCACCGTGGTGTGGATCGTCGTCGGCGGGATCGTCGTGGTGATCATCGTCGTCGGCGGGATCATCATCAGCCGCCGCAACAAGACCTCGGAAGACCGCGAGTAAGCATGACTGCCCCCGAACAAGCCGCGGTGCTCGTCGACCCCCACGAGCACCCCGGGGGGGCCGGGACCCCCCCGGTGGTGGTGAGGGAGATACACTATACGATTCTAATCATCTTGGGTGTGTGTGTGTTG
>NZ_JBEZHS010000039.1:0-86497 GCF_040650695.1 Amycolatopsis sp. NPDC048633 | reverse complement strand
GGGGGGCCGGGGCGTGGGCCCGCCGCCCACCGCACCCATTGTGGCGTTCGGTGCGTTGGACGCACCGAACGCCACATTGGGGGCGCTTGGGCGCGCCGGGACGGGCCAGGACGCAGAGCGGTGGCGTGAGGTGGTCGGGACTTCCCTTGTTGTCCACAGGCTGGCTGTGATGTGGACAAACGTGCTCCGCGGGCGGCTTTTCCCGGCTTTGCGTTGGCCCTCGCCGATACGCTCAATCTGGTGGCGGTCCCCCCTAGGGAGGGCGGGGTCTGGCCGGGCTCGGCGGCTGGGTACGGCCTCGGCCCAGCGGTGCCTTGATGACCGGCCCGGACCGGACCCGTACTCCCGGGCCCAGCGGTCCCTCGATGTACCAGACGTGACAGGGCCCGCACAGGTTGCGCTCGTCGATGACAGCCGTCCGTCCGGCGCACGGGGCTCGGCTGTTCGCCGAGGTCACCGGGTACGGTGGCTCACCATGAGCGAGAAGATCCGGGTGGCGGTCGTGTTCGGCGGGCGCAGCAGCGAGCACACCATCTCCTGCCTGTCCGCGGGCAGCGTGCTGGGGAACCTCGACCCGGCGCGCTACGAAGCCGTCCCGGTGGGGATCACCCGGGAAGGCCGCTGGGTGCTCGGCACCGGCGACTCCGCGCAGCTCGCCATCCGCGGCCGCGAACTCCCTTCCGTCGACGACGGCAAGGGCCTCGTTCTCGCCGGTGATCCCTCCAGCCAGGGCCTCGTGGCGGTCGAACCCGGCCGGGAAAACGAGCTGCTGTCCCAGGTGGACGTCGTCTTCCCGGTGCTGCACGGGGCCTTCGGCGAGGACGGCACCATCCAGGGTCTCCTCGAGCTCGCCGGCATCCCGTACGTCGGCCCCGGCGTGCTCGCCAGCGCGGCCGCCATGGACAAGGAAACCGCCAAGAAACTCCTGGCCGCCGAAGGACTTCCGGTCGGGACCTTCGCCGCGCTCAAGCGGAGTCAGTCCACTTTGGACGACAGTGACCGGGCCAAGCTCGGCCTGCCCGTCTTCGTCAAGCCGTCGCGCGCCGGTTCGTCCGTCGGCATCAGCCGCGTGACGGAGTGGGACGGCCTGGCCGCCGCCATCGAGCTCGCCCGCGCCACCGACCCCAAGGTCCTCGTCGAAGCCGCCGTCGTCGGCCGTGAGGTCGAGTGCGGGGTCCTCGAGTTCCCGGACGGCCGCGTCGAAGCGTCGCTGCCGGCCGAGATCCGCGTGCTGTCCGAGGACGAAAACGCTTGGTACGACTTCGAAACCAAGTACCTCGGCGACGACGCCGAGCTGGACATCCCGGCCAAGCTCGACGACGCGCTCACCGAGAAGCTCCGCGCGATGGCGGTGCAGGCCTTCCAGGCGCTCGACTGCCAGGGCCTCGCCCGCGTCGACTTCTTCGTGGGCGCCGACGGCGAGCTGACCATCAACGAGGTCAACACGATGCCCGGCTTCACGACGAAGTCCGCCTACCCGAAGATGTGGGAGGTCACCGGCGTGGACTACGCGACGCTGCTGACCACGCTCATCGAGACGGCGATCGCCCGCGGCACCGGCCTGCGCTAAGAGAACCGCAGCGGCCGGGGCGGCAGCTTCGCCGCCACGGTGTCCGAGATCTGCTGCAGCGGGCCCGTCCCCGCGCTGTCCGGCACCGTCAACGCCGCGTAGACCTCGCGGTCCACCACGTACCACGTCGACGCGCCATCGCCGGGCACCTGCAGCCACTGCACTTTGTTCACCAGCCGCAGCGCGGCGGTCGGCGTCAGCTCCGGGGGCCGGTCCAGCCCGCACCGAAGCACGAGCGGGTCCTGATCGCCCCAGGCCACCGTGGCCGGCGGGGCCGGGTCCGCCAGCGTGCGCACCTTCAGAGAAGTCCCGTTCGACGTCAGCTCCGTCGGCACCGCGCCTAGCAGTGTCGTGCAGCCCGGTGCCGAAGCGAAGGGCGCGGGCACCGGGACGAGCGGCAGCGGACCGGAGTCCGCGGAGTCCGAGGAACGCTGGGTCAACGCGAAGACGGCGACCGCGACCGCCAGGGCGACGGCGAGCGCGGCCGCGGTGACGAGCACCACTCTGGGTGGGGCACCGGTGTCGGAATCTGGCACCGCACCACTACACCACTGCTCAGAGATGCACGACCGGGCAGGTCAGCGTCCGCGTGATGCCTTCCACGTTCTGCACCTTCGCGACCACGAGCTGGCCCAGCTGGTCGACGCTGTCGGCGGCCGCGCGGACGATCACGTCGTACGGTCCGGTGACATCCTCCGAACTGGTGACACCCGCGATGCTGGAGATCTCGGCCGCCACCGCGGCCGCCTTGCCGACCTCGGTCTGGATGAGGATGTATGCGTGGACCACGGCGCGCCCTTTCGTCGGGATCGGTCAGCTCAGGTAGGAACGTATAGCCAGCTCACCGAAAAACATAGGGCATCCGACTATCGGTGATCGATCTTTGTCCCGGTAGAGAAAGCAGAGGTGACGGGTGTCACCGAACGACGCAACGGTCGCCGAGACCGGCGAGTTCGCGCTCATCCGCGCCGTCACCGAGGGACGGCGCCAGCCCCCGGGCACGCTGCTCGGCCCGGGCGACGACGCCGCGGTCGTCGCGGCCCCCGACGGCCGCGTGGTCGCCAGCACCGACGTGCTCGTCCAGGGCGTCCACTTCCGGCTGGACTGGTCGCCACCCGAGTACGTCGGGCGCAAGGCCGTCGCGGTCAACCTGGCCGACATCGCCGCCATGGGCGCCACCCCGACCACCGTCCTGGTCGGCCTCGCCTGCCCACCCGACACCCCGCGCGAGCTCGTCACCGCCCTCGCCGACGGCATGTGGGCCGAGGCCGAGCGCGCCGGCATCGGCGTCTCCGGCGGCGACATGGTCCGCGCCGACCAGCTCGTGATCAGCGTCACCGCGCTGGGCGACCTCGGCGACCGCGAGCCCGTGACGCGCGCGGGCGCCCGGCCCGGCGACCTCCTCGCGGTGTGCGGGAAGCTCGGCTGGGCCGCCGCCGGCCTGGCCGTGCTCGGCCGCGGGTTCCGCTCGCCGGTCGGCGTCGTCAACGCGCAGCGCTGCCCGGAACCGCCCTACGACGCCGGTCCGCGCGCCGCCCTCGCGGGAGCCACGGCGATGATCGACGTCTCCGACGGGCTCCTGGCCGACCTCGCCCACGTCGGCGAGGCCTCCGGCGTCGGTATCGACGTCCGGACCGCCGACCTCGACGTCCCCGCGCGGCTCACCGAAGTCGGTGCCGCGCTGGGCGCCGACCCGCTGGGCTGGGTCCTCACCGGCGGCGAGGACCACGCGCTGGTGGCCACGTTCCCGCCGTTCACCGAGCTCCCCGAAGGCTGGCGCACGATCGGCGTCGTCACGATGGCGGACTCCGGGATCACCGTGGACGGCAAGCCTTTTGCCAAAGAAGGCGGTTGGACCCACTGGCGCTGATCTAAAGTCGGCGGACGTGAGAATCGTTCCGGTCCCCTTCGACCATCCCGACGCGGCAAAGCTCATGGCCGCGGTGCAGCAGGTCTACGTCGAGCGCTACGGCGACGAAGACGCCACCCCGATGAACCCCGAGCAGTTCGACCCACCCGCGGGCCTGTTCCTCGTCGGCTACCAGGGCGACGAAGCCGTCGCGTGCGGAGCCTGGCGGGCGCACGACGGCCCCGCGCCGGACTTCCAGGACGGCGACGCCGAGTTCAAGCGGATGTACGTCGCCGACTCCGCGCGCGGCCGCGGCTTCGCGCGGATGATCCTCTTCGAGCTGGAGCGCACGGCGGCGCTGTCCGGCCGCAAGCGCGCGGTCCTGGAAACCGGGACCAAGCAGCCGGAGGCGATCGCGCTCTACACGTCCTCGGGCTACGTCGAGATCCCGAAGTTCGGCGTCTACAAGAACGAAGAGTCGAGCCGGTGCTACGCCAAGGACCTCAGCGGGGCGTGAGCTTCAGCAGGGCGGCCGCGTGCGGGCGCAGCGACGCGGAAACCGCCGTTCCGACGTCTTGATGGGTCCACAGGTCCCGGACGTTCCACGCGCCCGGGACGTCGGCGGACACCGTCGCGGTGGTGGTGCCGGTGTTGAGCAGCACCACCGCGAACCCGCCGCCGGTCAGCGGTTTCCCCCACACCTGGTAGCCCGGGCCCGCGGTGAGCTGCCGGCCCTGCCCGCCCGCGAAGTCCTGGTCGACGGCGATCGCCTCGGGGTTGGCGAGCGTCGAGAGGTCGGCGTCGCCCAGCTTCGCCGGGTCGGTGCCGGCGAACAGCGGCGCGTTCAGCACGGCCCAGACGCTGAAGTGCGCGCGGGCCTCGTCGGCGGTCAGCGTGCCGTTGCCGACCTGCAGCATGTCCGGGTCGTTCCAGCCGCCCGGGGCGCCGCTGTGGGGCGCGACGGCGGCCTGCTGGTCGATCGTCGCGAGCACCGAGTCCCAGGTCGCGACCAGGTCGTTGGTCGTCCGCCACAGGTTCGCCACCGGCCGCGCCCAGGTCCACGGGCTGGAGACGCCGTATTCGGAGATCGCGTAGACAATCGGGCGGGGGAGCGCGGCGAGTTCGTCGCGCATCTTCTCGAAGGCGGCTTTGCGGTCGAGGCCGTCGACGGTGTCGGCATTGCACCAGTCGTACTTGAGGTAGTCGACGCCCCAGCGGCCGAACGCCTCGGCGTCTTGGCGTTCGTGGCCGAGCGAGCCGATGCCGGACGCGGGGTAGGCGTCGTAGGCCATCGCGCAGGTCCGGCTGCCGGGCACGGCGTAGATGCCGAACAGGAGGCCGCGGGAGTGGACGTAGTCGGCGAGGTCGGCGATGCCGTGGGGGAAGCGCGCCGGATCCGCCTGCAGCGAGCCGTCGGCGGCGCGCTTCGGAGCCTGCCAGCAGTCGTCGACGACGACATAGCGGTAACCGGCGTCACGCAGGCCGGTGTCGGCGAGCGCGTCGGCGGCCTTCTTGACGACGTCTTCGGTGAGGTCGTAGCAGCGGACCTGGTTCCAGCTGTTCCAGCCCATCGGCGGCGTCGCGGCCAGGCCGTTCGCCAGCGCGGGCGACGCGACCGGCAGGCTGAGCAGCCAGGTCAGCGCGACGAGGAGGAGCACGAGGCCTGTGCTCCCGGTACTGGCTTTCCGGTCCGCTGCGATGCCGTGATCCAATCGCACGGGAAGTGAAACCGCAGTCACCCGGAGGCGGCATGCCGATCTACGCGCTCGGATCGCTCGAACCGACGATCCACCCCGACGCCTACGTCCACCCGGACGCGACGGTGATCGGCGACGTCCGGATCGGCGCCTTCGCGTCGGTGTGGCCGCAGACGGTGTTGCGTGGTGACCACGGTTACATCGAGCTGGGCGAGCGGTCGAACATCCAGGACGGCTGCGTCGTGCACTGCACGGAAATGCACCCGACGATCCTCGGGCCGTCTTCCGCGGTCGGGCACGCCGTGCACGTCGAGGGCGCGACGATCGGCACCGGCTGCCTGATCGCGTCGGGGTCGGTGGTGCTCAACGGCTCGGTCATCGAGGACGGCGGAATGGTCGGCGCGGGTGCGGTGCTCTCGTACGGCTCACGCGTCAAGACCGGCGAGATCGCGCTGGGCGTGCCGGCGAAGACGCGGGAGAACAAGTCCTTCGGCCCCGAGAGCATCGCCATGGTGGTGGATTCCTACGTCGAACGAGGCAAGCGGTTCCGCACCGAGCTGAGGCGGCTCGACCCGCGCGAGTGACGGCGGCCACGGCCGGTAAGCTCGCCGCCCGTGACCGGACGCCCGTTGCAGGAAATCGTCGAGGCAGGCTGGGCCGAGGCCCTCGAACCGGTGGCGCCGCAGGTCGCCGCGATGGGGGAGTTCCTCCGCGCGGAGATCGCCGCCGGCCGGACCTACCTCCCGGCGGGTGAGCACGTGCTGCGGGCGTTCAAGCAGCCGTTCCACGACGTCCGGGTGCTGATCGTCGGGCAGGACCCGTACCCGACGCCGGGGCACGCCGTCGGCCTGAGCTTCTCGGTGGCGCCGGACGTCCGGCCGATCCCGAAGAGCCTGGTCAACATCTACAAGGAGTACGCCGAGGACCTCGGCCACCCGCTGCCGGCCAACGGCGACCTGACGCCGTGGGCCGAGCAGGGCATCCTGCTGCTGAACAGGGCCCTGACGGTGCAGCCGGGCAAGTCGAACTCCCACCAGGGCAAGGGCTGGGAAGACGTCACCGAGCAGGCGATCAAGGCCCTCGCGGCCCGGTCGGAGCCGATGGTGGCGATCCTCTGGGGCCGCAACGCGCGGAACCTGCGCCCGATGCTGGGCGACGTCCCGTGCATCGAGTCGGCGCACCCGAGCCCGCTCTCGGCGCACAACGGCTTCTTCGGGTCGCGGCCGTTCAGCCGCGCCAACCAGATGCTGGCCGACCAGGGCGCGGCGCCGGTCGACTGGAAACTCCCGTAGGTTCGGTGTCCGGATCCGGGTGACGGCTCCGACCAGGGGGAAACGAACCCTTTCCGGAGGCATCATGAACGTCACATCGGCGGACGGCACGTCCATCGCTTTCGACCAGCGCGGCACGGGCGCGCCGGTCATCCTGGTCGGCGGCGCGTTCAACGACCGGACGACCGTGGCCGGGCTCGCCGAAGTGCTGTCGACGGATTTCACGACGATCGCGTACGACCGCCGTGGCCGCGGGGACAGCGGCGACGCCGGTGCTTACGCGATCGAGCGTGAGATCGAGGACATCGCGGCGCTGATCGCTGCTGCCGGGGGCTCGGCGTCGGTGTTCGGGCACTCGTCGGGGGCGGTACTGGCGCTGGAGGCGGCCGGGGCGGGCCTGGCGATCGACAAGCTGGTGGCGTACGAGCCGCCGTACGCCCCCGACTCGGACTCGCGCACCGACGTCACGGAGAAGGTGCGCGCGCAGATCGCGGCGGGCGACCGCGACGGCGCGGCGGCGACGTTCCTCGAGGTCGCGGGCACGCCGCCGGAGATGATCGAGGGGATGAAGTCGGCGCCGGTGTGGGGCTGGTTCACGGCGCTGGCGCACACGCTCCCGTACGACCTGGAGATCTGCGGCCCGGGCGCCCGCCCCCGGACGGACCACCTGGCCCGGATCACGGCCCCGACCTTGGTGATCGGCGGCGGCGCGAGCCCGGAGAAGCTGCAGACCGGAGCCCGCCTCGCGGCCGAGGCGGTCCCGGGTGCCCGCCACGAGACCCTCGACGGGCAGGACCACGGGGTGCTGCAGAACCCCGTGGTCCTGCGCGACCTGCTGGTCGGCTTCCTCAAGTAGGCAGGCCCCAATCGCCCCAATGTGGCCTTGGGTGCGTCTGACGCACCGAAGGCCACATTGGGTGCGTTGAACGCACCGAAGGCCACATTGGGGCGCTGGCGACCTGACAACAGCGGGAGCGCGGGTGGGCGCAAAAAATGGCGGGTGCTCCGGAGAGCACCCGCCATTTTCGAACTCTTCTCGCCTCAGCCGCGAACGACCTTGCCCGCCTTGATGCACGAGGTGCACACGTTCAGGCGCTTGCGCTGGGAAATACCCACCTTGGCGTGCACGGTCTGGATGTTCGGGTTCCACCGGCGGTTGGTACGCCGGTGGGAGTGCGAGACCGACTTGCCGAAGCCGGGTCCCTTGCCACAGACGTCGCACACGGCAGCCACGTCGAACTCCTTTGGATCTGGGTCATAGAGATGAGCCCAGATGCACTGGGCAACTCGACCATAGTAACCAGTGGCCCGGCGTGGTTCCCCACCGGGTCGATACGCTGCCTCGGATCGGTCAGGAGGTCACGGGGTGCGGGTGCTGGACACGGCGACGGTGTCGGCCTGGGCAAGAGACTGTGTGCACAGTCTCGCGAGCCTGCGGCCGGCGATCGACGAGATCAACGTCTACCCCGTCGCGGACTCCGACACCGGCTCCAACATGCTCTTCACCATGACCGGCGCGGCGGCCGAACTCAAGACGGCCGAGCCGGAAACCGCCGCCGAGGCGCTGAGGATTCTCGCGCGCGGCGCCGTCGCTTCGGCCAAGGGCAACTCCGGGGTGATCCTTTCCCAGGTCGTGCGCGGGCTGGCCGACTCGGCCGAAGGCGACCTGGACGGCGAGTGGCTGGCCAAGGCGTTCGGACACGCCGACGAGGTCGCCACCGGCGCCGTCAGCCGCCCGGTCGCCGGGACCATCCTCACCGTCCTGCACGCCGTCGCCCTCGCCGTGCGCGGCGACACGCGCCCCATCGGCGAAGTCGCGCAAGAAGCCGCGAAGGAAGCCGCGCAGGCCCTCGAGAAGACGCCCCTGCAGCTGCCCGCGCTGGCCAGGGCCGGGGTCGTCGACGCGGGCGCCCGCGGGCTCGTCGCGGTGCTCGACGCCCTGGTCGGCGTGCTCACCGGCACCGAAATCCAGCCGGAGCGCCCCCTGGAGGTCCACGCGGTCCCGCAGGCCGAAGCCTTCGCCTGGGAGGTCATGTACCTCCTCGACGGCGTCGAGGAGCAGAGCCTGCCGACGCTGCGCAAGGAGCTGAGCGGCCTCGGCGACAGCGTCACCGTGGCCGGCGACGGCTCGGGCAGCCACGCCGTGCACGTCCACTGCGCCGACATCGGCGCCGCCATCGAGGCCGGGCTCGCGCTCGGCCGTCCACGCCGGATCCGCGTCGAGCCGCTGCTCACGCCCACGCCGATCGAGCCCGGCGGCGGGATCGACCGCACGGTCGTCGCCGTCGTGCACGGCGGCGAGCTGGCCGAACTGCTGCGCGCCGAGAGCATCCCGGTGCTGGCCGTGCCCGAGGGCGAGATCCCCAGCATCGAGGACGTGCTCGGCCTGCTCAACGAAGCCGCCGGGCGGCACGTCACGGTGCTGCCGGGCAGCGTCGCGCTCACCGCGGCGGCCGACACCGCGGCCGGGCACGCGATGGCCGCCGACCGGGACGTCGTGGTCATCCCGTGCGTCTCGCCGGTGCAGGTCCTGGCCGCCCTCGCGGTGCACGACGCCGGCCGCCGCACCAACGACGACGTCGTCGCGATGGCCGAGGCGGCCGCCGCGACCAGGCGTGGCGAACTGCGGATCGCGCGCGAGGAGTCGCTAACCTGGGTGGGCCGGGCCCAGTCCGGCGACGTGGTCGGCCTGGTCGACGACGAGGTGGTGCTGATCGAGCCGGCGCCGGCGTCGGAGACGAACCTGGTCGCGGCCGCGATGAAGGTGCTGAACCGGATGCTGGCGCTCGGCGGCGAGCTGGTGACGGTGCTGAGCGGGGCCGCCGCGCCGCCCGGGGTCGCCGAGGAGCTCGCGGAGCAGCTTCGGCTGGAGCACCCGGAGGTGGAGCTGATGAGCTACGCCAGTGGTCAGGCGGAAGCCGTGCTGCTGATGGGAGTCGAATAGCCGATGGCCGGACTGCGCGACAAGCTGCCGCTGCTGCTAGGGGCCAAGACGGCGAAGGCCCTCGCCACGGCGTTGGACATCGAGACGGTCAGCGACCTGCTGCGCCACTACCCGCGCCGCTACGCCGAGCGCGGCGAGCTCACCGACATCGCCGGCCTCGAGCTCGGCGAGCACGCCACCGTGCTGGCGCGCGTGGAGAAGGTGAGCAAGCGGCGGATGAAGTCCCGCAACGGGACCATCCTCGACATGGTGATCACCGACGGGAAGCGCCGGCTCACCTGTGCCTTCTTCAACCAGGCCTGGCGCGAGAAGGACCTGGTGCCGGGCAAGTCCGGCCTGTTCGCGGGCAAGGTCTCGGCGTTCCGCGACACCCTGCAGCTGACCAACCCCGAGTACGAGCTGTTCGAGGCCGACCGCGAAGCCGAAGCGATGGACGACTTCCTGGCCGCCATCATCCCGGTCTACCCGGCGGCGCAGGGCATGCCGACGTGGTCGATCGCCAAGTGCGTGCGCCAGGTGCTCGACGTCCTCGAGGTCGACGAGGACCCGATGCCGGCGGAGCTGCGGCGGCTCCAGCACCTGGGGGACCTCGAAAACGCGCTGCGCGGCATCCACCGCCCGGAGAACTGGGCGCACCTGGAGGCCTCGCGCAAGCGGCTCAAGTGGGACGAAGCGATGGCCGTGCAGCTGATCTTCGCGCAGCGCAGGCATGCCGCGATCTCCCGTCCGGCGAAGGCGAACCCGCACGTCGACGGCGGGATCATGGACGCGTTCGACAAGCGGCTCCCGTTCGACCTCACCGCGGGCCAGCGCGGCATCGGCGACGAGATCGCCACCGACCTGGCGACCGAGCACCCGATGAACCGGCTGCTGCAGGGCGAGGTCGGGTCGGGCAAGACGATTGTCGCGCTGCGGGCGATGCTGCAGGTCGTCGACAACGGACGGCAGTCCGCGCTGCTGGCGCCGACCGAGGTGCTCGCCGCCCAGCACGCGCGATCGTTGCGCGAGATGCTCGGCGACCTGGCGCAGGCCGGCGAACTCGGCGCGGCGGAGAAGGCCACGCGGGTCACGCTGCTCACCGGGTCGATGGGCGCCAAGGAACGCAAGAAAGCGTTGCTGGACGCCATGAGCGGCGAAGCGGGCATCATCGTCGGCACGCACGCGCTGATCCAGGAGACCGTGCAGTTCGCCGACCTCGGCCTGGCCGTCGTCGACGAGCAGCACCGCTTCGGCGTCGAACAGCGTGACGCCCTGCGCACCCGCGGCAGTGAAGGCACCAGCCCGCACGTGCTGGTGATGACCGCGACGCCGATCCCGCGCACGGTCGCCATGACCGTCTACGGCGACCTGGAGATCTCCGCGCTGCGGGAGATGCCGGTCGGGCGGTCGCCGATCAGCACGACCGTCGTCCCGGTGGCGGAGAAACCGGCGTGGATGGAGCGCGTCTGGCAGCGCGTCACCGAAGAAGTGTCGAAGGGGCACCAGGCCTACATCGTGTGCCCGCGGATCGGCGACGAGCCGCCGTCGGACAAGAGCGACAAGCGGCCGCCGGTCGCCGTCCTCGACATCGCGCCGCAACTGGTGGAGGGGCCGCTCAAGGGGTTGCGCATCGCCGTGCTGCACGGCCGGATGCCCGCGGACGACAAGGACGCCGTGATGCGGGCCTTCGCCGCGGGGGAGCTGGACGTGCTCGTGGCCACCACCGTGATCGAGGTCGGCGTCAACGTGCCGAACTCGACGGCGATGGTGATCATGGACGCCGACCGGTTCGGGATCAGCCAGCTGCACCAGCTGCGCGGCCGCGTCGGCCGGGGCAGCGTGCCGGGGCTGTGCCTGCTGGTCACGGAGGCCCTCGACGGGACGACGACCCGCGAGCGCCTGGCGGCGGTCGAGTCGACCACGGACGGGTTCGAGCTGTCCCGGCTCGACCTGGAGCTGCGCCGCGAGGGCGACATCCTCGGCGCCGCGCAGTCCGGCAAGCGGTCCACGCTGAAGCTGCTTTCCCTGCTGAGGGACGAAGACGTCATCGCGGAGTCGCGGGCGCGAGCGCAGGAGATCGTCGAGAAGGACCCGGCGATCTCGAAGTTCCCCGGCCTGGCGCAGATGGTCGCCGACGTCGTCGACGTCGACCGCGCGGAGTACCTGGAGAAGAGTTGACGATCCGCGATGCCGAGGTAGCCGACGCGCCCGCGATCGGCGAGGTCCACGTGGCTTCGTGGCAGGCGGCGTACGCGGGCCTGATGCCGGACGACTTCCTCGCCGGCCTTTCGGCGGAGTCGCGCGCGGAGTCCTGGGCCCGGCGCATCGGTGCCGGCGGCCCGGTGCTGGTCGCCGAGGAAGACGGCGTGATCGCGGGGTTCGCCGCGTACGGGGACGGCCGGCTCTACGCGCTGTACCTGCTGCCGGAGTACTGGGGGCGGGGCCTCGGCCGGGCGCTGCACGACCGGGTCGTCGACGAGCTTTCCGGGGACAGCGTCGTCCTGTGGGTGCTGTCGACGAACGAGCGGGCGAAGGCCTTCTACGTCCGGCAAGGCTGGGTGGACGACGGTGCCACCCAGACCGAGACGATCGACGAGGGCCGGGTCACGCTGGAGGAGCGGCGGTTCCGGCGTTCGCTGCCGTGAACACGCCGGCTTTCGCGGCGGCCGCGGCGGCTTTCGCGGCGAGATCGGCGTCCGCCGGCGTCACGCCTTCGCGGGAGACGAACAGGCGGTAGAAGATCGGCCCGCACGCCACCCGCACGACTTCGACGGCGTCGGTGCCGGGCGGGACCTCGCCGCGTTCGACGGCCCGGTCGACCACCACCGCCGAACGCGCGTGGCGGTCGACGTAGAACTCCTGGAGCGCATCCGCCGCGCGGGGGGAGAGGAAAGCCGCCGAGATCGACGCCGTCGGGAGCTCGCGCTCGCCCGGCGAGGTGAAGTAGTGCACCAGCTCCAGGTTGATCCCGCGCAGGTCGCCTTCGAGCGAACCGGTGTCCGGCGCCGTCCACTCCTGCTCGGTCCCCATCAGCAGGGCCGCCGCGACCAGGCCTTCGGCGGACTCCCAGCGGCGGTAGAGCGTCGTCTTGTGCACGCCGGAGCGTTCGGCGACCGCCTCGACGGTCAGCTCGGCGTACCCGCGCTCGCCGAGCAGCTCGAGGGTGGCGTTCAGGGCGGCGAGGCGGGTCCGCTCGGTGCGCCCGCCCGGCCGTCGCGTGCCGGAAATCTCGGTTGCCAACTGCTACTCCTGTTGCGTTAGTGTGCCCAGTATGCCAGAACCGGAGCCCGTCGACGTCACGTCCATCGCCGCCCTGATCGGCGACGCCGAGGTCGTCGCGATCGGCGAGAACAACCATCACATCCGCGAGTTCGGCGAACTGCGCGACCGCCTCCTGCGTCACCTCGTCTCCGAGTGCGGGTTCACCGTGCTGGGCTTCGAAGGCGGGTTTCCCGAAGGGCACCTGGTCGACACGTGGCTTCAGGGCGGCCCAGGTGACGTTGCCGACATCGCGCGGGACGGCTTCACCTTCGGCCTCGGCGATTCGGCCGAGGTGCACGGGATGCTGACCTGGCTGCGCGGCCGCGGTGTCCGGTTCGCCGGTTTGGACGTGCCCAGCTCGGCGGGGTCGCCGGTGCCGTCACTGCAGGCCCTCCGCGAGCACGTCTTGCGCGTGGACGCGGCCAACGTGTCCCTTGTGGACACGGCGTTGGCGGCGTGCGAGCCGTACGCGTCGGTGAGCAGTGCGGTCGCGCCCGGTCGGTACAAGGGAATGAGCCCGGAAGCGCGAGACGCGGCGACGGCGGCGTTGACCGTCCTGTGTGGACATATCGCGGCGCTCGCGCCGGTCTACGGCGACGTTGCCGCCCACCACGCGGAGGGCGCGCTGCGGATCGACCTGTACCTGCGCGAGCTGGACGCGCTGATGGCGGGCAGTGCGCCTGAGCCGCAGAGCTCGTCGCGGGACACGTACATGGCGGCCACCGTGCGGCTGCTGCGCCGGCTGCACCCGGGCGAGAAGATCGTCCTGATGCTCCACAACGGACACCTCCAGCGCGTGCCGTTCTCGCCGATGCCCGGCATGACGGCGCCGTCGGCGGGCACCCATCTGGCCGCCGAACTGGGGGACAAGTACTTCGCGCTCGCGCTGACCGCCGTCTCGGGGACGACCACCGGCCTCGTGCCCGACGAAGCCGCACCGCTCGGTTTCCGCATGTTCGAGCAGGCGCTCGACGCGCCGGCGGAAGGCAGCGTCGAGGCGGCGCTGGCTTCTCGAGCGCCGTGCGTGCTCGCCCGCCCGGCGGCGTCGAGCATCCGGCACGCGCACACTTCCGTGCTGGTCGACGTGGCGGCCGCGTTCGACGCCGTCGTCTGCCTGAAAGGGCAGGAAACGATTTTCCAGGCCGCCGCCGGATAGGTCTGCCCGTTCGGCTGCTTGCCGTAACGCCGCGGTGGGCGTTTCCTACCGGTATGGCCGGGCGAAGGCGGGCGCTGATCGTCGCCAACGGCGAGTACGACAACGCGGGGCTGCAGCGGCTAGGCTCCCCCGCGGCGGACGCCGACGCCCTCGCCGGGGTGCTGTCGGACCGGGCGATCAGCGACTTCGAGGTCCGGGTGGTGCGCAACGAGACCGCGCACGTCGTGCAGGCGGAGATCGAAGACCTCTGCCTGGAGGGACGGCCCGACGACGTCCTGCTGCTGCACTTCTCCTGCCACGGCTTGAAGGACGGCACGGGACAGCTGTTCTTCGCCGCCCGCAACACCCGGCCCGACCGGCTCGGGTCGACGGCCGTCCCCGCGCACTTCGTGCAGCAGTGCATCCGGCAGAGCCGGTCGCACAGCGTCGTCCTGTTGCTGGACTGCTGCTACGGCGGGGCGTTCGGGCAGGGCGTGGCGGTGCGGGCGTCGGGCGACGCGAACGTCCTGGACAGTTTTCGCGGCGGCCGCGGCCGCGCGGTCATCACGGCGTCCACCTCGATCGAGTACGCCTTCGAGGGCGCCCGGCTCGCCGAGGGACAGCCCGCGCAGCCGTCGGTGTTCACCGCGGCGCTGGTGGAAGGGCTGCGGTCGGGGGAGGCGGACCGCGACGAGGACGGCTGGATCGCGCTCGGCGAGCTGTACGAGTACCTGTTCGACCGCGTCCGCGAGCGCAACCCGAAGCAGACCCCGAGCCGCGACATCGAGATGCAGGGCGAGCTGTACCTGGCGAAGAGCAGGCGCCGCCGGATCAAGCCGTCCCCGGTCCCGGCCGACCTCGCGGCGGCGATCGCGGCGGAGAACCAGTTCACGCGGCTGGGCGCGGTGGCCGAGCTGCGGCGCCGGCTGTCGAGCGACAACCTCCCGGTGGCGATGGGCGCGTTCGAGGCCCTGAAGTCCATGGCGGCCACGGACATCCAGCACGTGGCGGCGGCAGCGTCGGACGCGCTCGGCTTCGCGGTGGTGCGGGTGGACGTCGCGGCGGTGCGCCTGTCGGCTGCGGCGGGTGCGGTCGCGTCCGCGGCGCTGCGGGTCTCCGGCCCGCCGGTGGCGCGGGAGGTGCGGTTCGACCCGTCACACTTGTGGATCGTGGTGACGCAGACGGCTTCGGGAGCGGAACTTTCAGTGACGGCCGGGGAGTCGGGGACGCGCCACGGGAAGGTGGTGGTGACCGGGCCGACCGGGGACGTCGTGGTGGCGGTGGAGATCGAGGCCCTCCCAGCCGCCGAGCCGGCGCCGGTCGCCGAGGAGCCACCGCCCGCCGAACCCGAACCCGAGCCCGAGCCCGAGCCGGTGGTGGCTGCCGCGCCCGAGCCGGAACCCGAGCCGATCAAACGCCCCAATGTGGCCTTCGGTGCGTTCAACGCACCGAAGGCCGCCTTCGGTGCGTCTGACGCAACCAAGGCCACATTGGGGCGCATCTCCGGACCCGAGCCTGAGCCGGGGAACGTCGCCGAAGCGCCTGACGCCGGGGAACGGCCGGCGGATCCCGTGGCCGGCACCGCCGGGATCGTCGCGATCACCGGTGCGCTGTTCGCGGTGCTCGGCCTGGGCCTGGACTACCGCTACGGCGAATACGACCTGGCCGAATACCGGCCGGGCATGCCGATCTACGTCGTGACCGTGGCGGCGCTCGCGCTGCTCGCGGGGATCCTCACCCTGGCGCCGCGGACCAGGCAGCAGGCCGGGCCCGCGCTGCTGGCCGGCGTCGGGTTCGCCGCACTGTTCGGGATGCTGCGCTTCCTCGGCGAGCTGGTCACCCTGGCCGACGGTTCGGGCACCGAGCTGGGCGCGGGCTTCGCCTTCGAGCTGCTCGCGCACATCGCGGCAGTGGTCGCGGGAGCGTTCGCGCTGGGCGCGCTGCGCCGGAACCCCACGGCCAAGCTGGGTTTCGGCAAGGTGCGGGGCTGGGAAGGGTGGGTGGCGATCGCGCTCGGCGTGGTCGTCGCGGCCGGCTGGATCACCCAGATCGGCGAGCTGTCCGAGCGCGACACCAGCGAAACCGGCCGGGTCGCGGCCTACTACATCCTCGGTGCGGTGCTCGTCCTCACGCTCCCGGTCTTCGCGGCGATCCTGCGCCCGCGGGCGATCGGCGCCGCGGTGCTGGCGACCGGGACGGTGGGCTTGGCGGGCGTGCTCGCGCCGACGTTCGCCGGGTTGCTGGACTACTCCTCGCTGACCCTGGCGGGGCAGACGATCGCCTCGGCGGGACTCGCGCTGCTGGCAACCGACGCCGTCGTGTGGATCGTGCGGCTGCGGCGGAATCAGCCGATCGAGCGACACTCCTGAGTTGTAGCCCGGGCACCGCCGGGGTACGACGACGATCATGAGGATGCTTCTCGCGGTGGTTGCGGTCGTGCTCGCAGGTCAGACCCCGGCGGTCGCCGCCGACGGGGTGCAGCCGGACCCGCCGAGCTGGGGGCTGGACCGGATCGACCAGCGCGCCGGGCTCGACCACGCCTACCACTACGCGAGCGACGCCTCGGGTGTCACGATCTACGTGATCGACAGCGGCGTCGACGCGAAGCACCCCGACTTCGAAGGCCGGGTGGCGCCCGGGCGGGACTTCCTGAACGGCGGTTCCGACACGTCCGACACCAACGGCCACGGCACGCGCCTCGCCGGGATCGCCGCGGGCAAGGACTACGGCGTCGCGAAGGGCGCGCAGATCGTGCCGGTGCGGGTGCTCGACAAGGACGGCGGCGGCGCCACCGACCAGATCATCGCGGGCATCGACTGGGTCGCGCAGAACGCCCAGCAGCCCGCGGTCGCCGTCCTCGGCATCGGCGGCGTCCCGAACGATCAGCTCGACGCGGCCGTCAAACGCCTGGCGGCGGTGGTCCCGATCGCGGTCCCGGCGGGCAGCGAGACGGCGGACGCGAGCGGGTTCTCCCCGGGCCGGGTGCCGGAGGCGCTGACGGTCGGCGCCACGGACACCCAGGACCACCCGGACAAGGCGTCGAACTTCGGCCAGGACGTCGACCTGTACGCGCCGGGGGTGGCGGTCCCGACGCCGATCGCGGGCGGCGCGGGCGCGGGCCCGGAATCGGGCACCTCGATGGCGGCGGCGTTCGCGGCGGGAGCGGCGGCGCTGTACCTCGCCCAGCACCCCGAAGCCGCGCCCGACCAGGTGGACCAAGCGCTTGTTCAGGCGGCGACGCCGGACGTGCTCAAGGGGGTGCCGGAGGGCACGGCCAACCGGCTGCTTTACGTGCCGGCGGGATCCTGAGAAGCTGCCCAGGCGTTCTCCCGGCCAACCTTCCGCGCCGCATGATGTCCATCACCTGGTACTGAACTCCCGCAGAGCGGGAAGAACCGGGTAACGTGCGTTGACTTACCGATCCATACGGGAAGGACCGGGCATGTTCCGCAAGGTGCTGGTGGCCAACCGCGGGGAGATCGCGATCCGAGCGTTCCGCGCCGGCTACGAACTGGGCGCGGGGACCGTCGCCGTGTTTCCGCACGAAGATCGCAACTCCCTGCACCGGCTGAAGGCCGACGAGGCGTACGAGATCGGCGAGCCCGGTCATCCCGTGCGCGCCTACCTCTCGGTCGACGAGATCGTCGCCGCCGCGAAGAAAGCCGGGGCCGACGCCGTCTACCCCGGCTACGGCTTCCTCTCCGAGAACCCCGATCTCGCGCGCGCGTGCGAAGAAGAAGGCATCACCTTCGTCGGGCCGAGCGCCGACATCCTCGAGCTCACCGGCAACAAGGCCCGCGCGGTCAAGGCCGCGCGCGAGGCCGGCGTGCCGGTGCTCGGGTCGTCCGAGCCCTCGAGTGACGTCGACGCGCTGGTCGCGGCGGCCGACGATCTGGGCTTCCCGGTGTTCGTGAAGGCCGTCGCCGGCGGTGGCGGCCGCGGGATGCGCCGCGTCCTGGAACCGGCGCAGCTGCGCGAGTCCATCGAGGCCGCCGCGCGCGAGGCCGAGTCCGCCTTCGGTGACCCGACCGTCTTCCTCGAGAAGGCCGTCGTCGAGCCGCGGCACATCGAGGTGCAGATCCTCGCCGACGGCGAGGGCAACGTCATCCACCTCTTCGAGCGCGACTGCTCGGTGCAGCGGCGCCACCAGAAGGTCGTCGAGCTGGCTCCGGCGCCGAACCTCGACCCCGAGCTGCGCGACCGGATCTGCGCGGACGCGGTCAAGTTCGCCCGGCAGATCGGCTACCGCAACGCCGGCACCGTCGAGTTCCTGCTCGACAAGCAGGGCAACCACGTCTTCATCGAGATGAACCCGCGCATCCAGGTCGAGCACACCGTGACCGAAGAGGTCACCGACGTCGACCTCGTGCAGTCGCAGCTGCGGATCGCCGCCGGCGAGACCCTCGAGGACCTCGGGCTGGCGCAGGACAAGATCTACCTGCGCGGCGCCGCGCTGCAGTGCCGCATCACCACCGAAGACCCGGCCAACGGCTTCCGCCCGGACACCGGGATGATCTCCGCCTACCGCTCGCCGGGCGGCTCCGGCATCCGGCTCGACGGCGGCACCGCCTTCTCCGGCACCGAGATCAGCGCGCACTTCGACTCGCTGCTGGTGAAGCTCACCTGCCGCGGCCGCGACTTCAAGACCGCCGTCGGCCGCGCGCGCCGCGCCGTCGCCGAGTTCCGGATCCGCGGCGTCGCCACGAACATCCCTTTCCTGCAGGCGGTTCTCGACGACGAGGACTTCCGCGCCGGGCGCGTCACGACGTCGTTCATCGAGGAGCGCCCGCAGCTGCTCACCGCGCGGCAGTCCGCCGACCGCGGCACCCGGCTGCTGACCTACCTCGCCGACCAGACGGTCAACAAGCCGCACGGCGAGCGCCCGAAGACGCCGGAAGCCACCCTCAAGCTGCCGAAGCTCGCGAAGGACGCCCAGCCGGCCGACGGTTCGAAGCAGAAGCTCGTCGAGCTCGGCCCGGGCGGATTCGCGCAGTGGCTGCGGAAGTCTCCGTACGTCGGCGTCACGGACACGACGTTCCGCGACGCGCACCAGTCGCTGCTCGCCACCCGTGTCCGCACGAAGGACCTCCTGGCGGTGGCGCCGGTCGTCGCGAACACCCTGCCGCAGTTGCTGTCCCTGGAGTGCTGGGGCGGCGCGACCTACGACGTCGCGCTGCGGTTCCTCGCCGAGGACCCGTGGGAGCGCCTCGCCGCGCTGCGCGAGGCCGTGCCGAACATCTGCCTCCAGATGCTGCTGCGCGGGCGCAACACCGTCGGCTACACGCCTTATCCGACCGAGGTGACCCACTCCTTCGTCCAGGAAGCGACGAAGACCGGCATCGACATCTTCCGGATCTTCGACGCCCTCAACGACGTCGAGCAGATGCGCCCGGCCATCGAGGCCGTGCGCGAGACCGGCTCCGCCGTCGCCGAGGTGGCGCTCTGCTACACCTCGGACCTCTCGGACCCGGGCGAGAAGCTCTACACGCTCGACTACTACCTCAAGCTGGCCGAGCAGATCGTCGGCGCCGGGGCGCACGTCCTGGCGATCAAGGACATGGCCGGGCTGCTGCGCGCGCCCGCGGCGACCAAGCTGGTCACCGCGCTGCGCAAGGAGTTCGACCTGCCGGTGCACATCCACACCCACGACACCGCGGGCGGCCAGCTGGCCACCTACCTCGCGGCGATCAACGCGGGCGCGGACGCCGTCGACGGCGCGGTGTCGTCGATGGCGGGCACGACGTCGCAGCCGTCGCTGTCGTCGATCGTGGCGGCCACCGACCACTCCGACCGCACGACCGGGCTGGACCTGGACGCGATCGGTGAGCTGGAGCCGTACTGGGAGAGCGTGCGCAAGATCTACGCGCCGTTCGAGGCCGGGCTGGCCTCGCCCACCGGGCGCGTCTACCACCACGAGATCCCCGGCGGGCAGCTGTCGAACCTGCGCACCCAGGCCATCGCGCTGGGCCTGGGCGACCGGTTCGAGGACATCGAGGCGATGTACGCCGCCGCCGACAAGATCCTCGGCCACCTCGTGAAGGTGACGCCGTCGTCCAAGGTCGTCGGCGACCTCGCGCTGCACCTGGTCGGCGCGGGCGTGGCCCCGGCGGACTTCGAGGCGGAGCCGAACAAGTTCGACATCCCCGACTCGGTGATCGGCTTCCTGCGCGGCGAGCTCGGCGACCCGCCGGGCGGCTGGCCGGAGCCGTTCCGCACCAAGGCCCTCGAAGGCCGCGCGGCGGCGAAGCCCGTCGCGGAACTGTCCGAAGAGGACCGTACGGCGCTCGCGGAGCACCCCCGCCGGACGCTCAACCGGCTGCTGTTCCCGGCGCCCACGAAGGAGTTCGAGGCGCACCGCGAGGCCTACGGCGACACGTCCGTGCTGCCCAGCAAGGACTTCTTCTACGGGCTGCGCCCGGGGGAGGAGTACGCGGTCGACCTCGAGCCGGGCGTGCGGCTGCTCATCGAGCTGGAGGCGATCGGCGAGGCCGACGAGCGCGGGGTGCGCACGGTGATGTCGACGCTCAACGGCCAGCTGCGGCCGATCCAGATCCGCGACCGGTCGATCGCGTCGGACATCCCGGCGACCGAGAAGGCGGAGAAGGGCAACCCGAAGCAGGTCGCGGCGCCGTTCGCCGGCGTGGTGACGCTGCAGGTTTCCGAAGGCGACACGGTCGAGGCCGGTGCCACGGTCGCGACGATCGAGGCCATGAAGATGGAGGCGTCGATCACCGCGTCCGCCGGCGGCAAGGTCGGCAGGCTGGCGATCAACTCCGTCCAGCAGGTCGAGGGCGGTGACCTCCTGCTGGTGCTGGAGTGACGCTGGTCAACGCGGTCCCGCAGCGCCAGGGCGCGGCGGGACCGCGGGCGGCGGAGCTGCCGGACGGCTGCCTGGCGCTCGCGGAGCTGGCCGGGCACGTGCTCGGCCGGCCCGTGCACCACGTCCGGCAGACGCAGTCGGTGTCCGAAGTGGACCGCGGGGTTTTCTCGCGCGCGGAGCTGACGGGCCCGAACCGCGCGGCGCAGCTGGCAGCGCTCGAGTCACCCGGCGGCCCGGTCCTGACGATCGGCGGCGACTGCGGAGTCGAGCTGGTCCCGATCGGGGTGGCCCGCTTCCGGCACGGCCCGGGCCTGGGCGTCGCGTGGTTCGACGCGCACGCCGACCTGAACACGGCCGAGTCGTCGCCGTCCGGGGCGTTCCACGGGATGGTGCTGCGCTCGCTGTTCGGCGAGGGCGACCCGGAGTTCGCCGCGGCGCCGGCCCTGGAGCCGGGCCGGGCCGCGCTGCTGGGGACCCGCGTGTTCGACCCGGAGGAACAGGCGGCAGTCGCGCGTGGGCTGGCGGTCACGTCGGTGGACGCCATGGCAGGCGTGGAAAAGCTGTACGTCCACGTGGATCTGGACGTGCTCGATCCCGCGGAGTTCGCCGGGCTCAACTACCCGGAGCCGGACGGCTGGACGATCGAGCGGCTGGTGGCGGAGCTGGACGCGCTGGCCGGGTACGGGGTCGTGGGCGCGGGAATCACGGAGTGCGTGGGGACTTCGCGCGAGGTCGAGGTGCTGACGCCGGTCCTGGAAGCGGTGGGCCGCCTCCTCACGTCTCGTTGATTTCGTAGGCGGAGCGGACCGCGGTCACGGCTGCTTCGACGTCCGCGCCGAGGTCTCGCGCCCGTGCCGCGTACTCGATCGCCGCGGTGAGGAGCAGCGCGGTCGGGTCCGGGCGGTCCGCGGGGACCGTGACGACCGTGCCGCGCGCGCGGGCCGTCACCACCCAGCCCGCCGCCTCCAGCTCGCGGTACGCCCGGGCCACGGTTCCGGACGCCAGTCCCAGGTCCCGGGCCAGCTGGCGGATCGGCGGCAGGCGCGACCCGTCCGGGAGCGCCCCCGCCGTCACCGCGCGGACGATCTGGTCGTGCACCTGCCGCCAGGGCGCCAGGCCGGTTTCGGTGTCGACGACGATCTTCACGCCGGGGCCGGCTGCCGTTTCACCGGGGCGGTCACCGCCAGGAACGCGGCCAGCCCGGCGACGACCGCCAGCAGCGACCCGAGGTTCCCGGCCGGCCAGCCGATCGCCGCGCAGCCGGCGATCCCCAGCCCGATCGCGACGCGCCCGCTGCGGCGGCGCAGGGCGAGGTCGGCCCGCGGCTCCCCGGCCGCCGGGCGGCGCACCGCCAGCGCGGTGATCACCCAGCAGACCACCGTGGTGCCCGCCGCGGCCGCCAGCGGCGTCCACTGCGCGGTCCAGGCCAGGCGCACGATCGCGCCCGCCGACGCCAGGCCGCTCAGCGCCAGCGCCCAGACCGGGACGATGTCGCGCAGCGTGCGCGGCACCAGGACGGCCTCCCGGCGCGGGCCGCGCGCGGGCCGCTGGGCGAACAGCTCGGCGATCAGGCCGCCGAGCAGCAGCGTCGCGACGATCGTGCCGGCCCCGGTGCCGTCGAGGACCGGCGGGATGACCAGGAACAGCCACGGGTACCAGATGCGGCGCCGCTTGAGGTACCGGACGGCGAGCGCCACCTCGGCGGCGTCCGGATCGGGCACGCCCCAGCGTTCGAGCAAGCGCCTGCCGTGCTTCTCGCCGGGCCACAGCACGATCAGGATCACCAGGCCGATCAGCCCGGTGAAGAGCGCCACCGCCAGCACGTTGTCCCACGGCATGTCCGGACCTCCTCGCTTGTATCAACCACACGATACAAGCGACCTCAGTGCACCGCGACCCGGTGGGACTCGATCACGGGCCGCATCGGGCGCATCCGCAGCCGCGTGACCACCACGGCCAGCACGAACACCACGACGAGCGGCACTTGGGAAAGCCACACCGATTCGTCGACGCGCTCGGGCGGCAGGCTGTAGACGACCACGATGCGGAAGACCGCGTCGAGCGCGAAGGCGCCGGCCCACACCGCCGTCACGCCGCGGACGGTGCGCCGGAAGCGGTCCGAGTGGACCCACGCGCGTTCGTAGGCGTCGGCGAGTTCGGGGTTGCCGCGGGTGGCGAACGGCTTGCCCGAGTCCAGCACCAGCGGCCTTCCGGTGAAGCAGGTCACCAGCGCGTACACCGCCGCGACCGCCAGGTAGAGCGCCGGCTTCGCCAGCACGATCCGCGGGTCGCCGCTGACGAACAGCAGCGCCGCCGACAGGCCCATCTCCAGGAAGATCAGCACGCCGAGCGCGTCCACCTTGCCCCGGCGGAGCGTGGTGACCAGTGCGTGGACGCCGGTGGCCGCGCCGGCGATCGTGAGCGACCAGAACGCGCTCAGCCCGAAACCCGTGTGCAGCAGGAAGTAGCCGCCGATCGGCAGGACGAGGTCGAGGACGACCGGGACGAGGGCGCGCATCAGTCCGCCTCCCGCTGCCAGCGCCGCCCGGGGGCCGGCCGTTTCTTCGTCGTGGCGATCGAGGTCTCCAGCCGCGAAAGCAGCTCACCCAGCCGGCGGACGTCCTCGGCGGGCCAGTCCCGCATGAAGTCCGCGAAGCGGTCGATCCCGAGCTTCGTCAGCCGGCGCACCTCTTCCCAGCCCGGCTCGGTGAGCGAGATGAGGCAGGACCGCCGGTCTTCCGGATCGGCTTCGAGCAGCACGTGCCCGGCGTCCTCGAGCGTCCGCGTCTGCCGGGTGATCGACGACTGGTGCACGTCGAGCTCGGCGGCCACCTCCGATGGCCGGACCCGGCCCTTGACGGCGGCCAGCCGCAGGATCGCGACGCGGGTGGGGTCGGCGGCGCGCAGCTGGGCGCGGCGCATCGCTTCGCTGATCCGGGACAGGGGGTAGACGACGCTTTCGAGGTCCTCATCGCTGTGCGGCATGACGACGACGGTATGGCTATTTGCGTCACGCAAACAAGTGGTTGGCGAGAATCTCAGGGATGTCCCGGAGGGCTCCGGCTCCGGGGGAGTTCGGCCGTTCGTACGTACAAACGTGAGCAGTCGGCGGGGTACTTGTCAGCGTTCCGCAGCCGAGTCTCGTGAACTTGTCACGAAGATGACAAGAAATCGGTTTCCCTTCGAAGGTGTGACACGTTCGGGACTACTTTTTCGATGTGTCCGGTGTCACCCCGCATCAGGTGGGGTGCCCGGGCCGGGGCCCGGGGCGGAGCAAAGGAGCTGCGATGTCGGTGGAGCGCGGATTCGATCACGCTGCGCCGCCGCCCGCCGCACTGCCCCGCAAGCTCGCCGACATCCTGCGTCCCGAGCTGGCCAGCCTCGCGGCCGAGATCGTCGACGAGATCCGCGCGACCATCCCGGCCTACGCCCGCCCGCTCGACGGGCCCTACGGCAAGTCGATCCGCGCCGGCGTCGAGTACGCGATCACGCTGTTCGTCGCGCAGATCGCCGACCCGACGGTGTCCAAGGAGCAGTCCCACGAGGTGCACCACCGCTTGGGGCAGAACGAAATGCGCGAGGGCCGCAGCCTCGACACGCTGCAGTCGGCGTACCGGGTCGGCGCGCGGGTGTCGTGGCGGCGGATCATGCGCGTCGGGCGGAGAAGCGGGCTCTCGTCGGCGGTGATGTCCCAGCTGGCCGACGCGATGCTGGCGTTCATGGACGAACTCGCCTCTGTCGCGCTCGACGGTTACCTGGAAGCGAAGGCGCGCACGGCGGGAGCGCTCGACACCTGGCGCCGCAAGCTGCTGCACCTCATCCTCGAGACGCCGCCCGCGTCCCCCAAGGCGATCGCCGAGCTGGCCCAGCTGATCGGCTGGCCGGTACCCACCGACGCGACGCCGGTGGCGGTCTGCCCGGCCGACGGCGTCGCCCCGGCCCGCCGCCACGCCGGGCTGGACGCGGACATCCTCGCCGAGCTCGACACGCCCGACCCGAAGCTGGTGGTCCCCGGCGAGCTCGGCGGCGCCCGCCTGGCGACGCTGCAGGTGGCCCTGCCGGACTGCCGGCTCTCGATCGGTCCGTGCGTCCCGCTCACGTCGGTGGCGGACTCCTTGCGCTGGGCGCGAAACGCCCTCCAGCTGGCCGAGCGCGGGGTGCTGATGCCGCGTCCGGTGCTGCGCGCGGAGGAGCACCTGGCGACGCTGCTGGTCAACTCCGACACGGGCCTGGTCGGCACGCTGCGGCACCGCCTGTTCGCGCCGTTGGCGGACATGACGGGCAAGCAGCAGGAGCGGCTGCTGGAGACGCTGCGGGCGTGGCTGGACAGCCAGGGCAACGTGGTGGAGATCGCGGAGCGCCTGGGCGTCCACCCCCAGACGGTCCGCTACCGCATGAGGCAGCTCCAGGCGACGTTCGGCGACAGCCTGCGCGACCCGGCGGCGCGCTTCGAGATGGAGCTGGCCCTGCGCGCGGGCGCGGCACCGCTGCCGTTGCGGTACCCGGTGAGCGAGCTGCTCCCGTCCCCGCGCGCGGGGACGGGACGTCCACAGTGGACGTCCAGCTAGGCCCCTTCAGCTCACCGGCACGCTCGGGCTGAAGTAGGTGTATTGCCCCGGCGTGGTCACCCGCAGCGTGCAGGCCATCGTCCACGGCATCCAGGTGCCGTTCTGCCTCCGGTGGAACTCGATCGCCAGCGAGAACGGCGTGCCGAGGCGGAAAGAGGCGGCACCCGGCGGGCCCGCGGTGAACGTCACCGGGCCGGTTCCGGAGAAGTAGAAGGCGCGGTTGAACGAGTCCCAGAACACCGCCGGGATCACGACACCGGCGTTCGCGGCGGCCGGGAAGGCGTTCACCGCGGTGATCGGGAGCGTCCCGCTGCCCCGGACGCCGTCGTAGCCGAGGGAGACGGCCATGAGCTGGTACAGGTCCGGGGAGACCGCGATGCCGCCGGAGAAGAAGCCGGCGGTGATGGCCTCGCCGGAGGCGACCGCGTCCGGGCCGGTGAACCCCGCCACCGCGGTCACCGGCTGCGCGCCCACGCCGGGGAACGTGCAGTTGTACGTGATGGTGCTGGTGCGGTAGTCGGTGGCCGCCGCCGCGGGGGCGCTGGTCCCGATGAGGACGGCGGCTGTCGCGACGGTCAGGGTCAGTGCTCGGCGTGCTCTCATGGCGCCTCCACTCGGATGCTGGTGACGCCCGGCCGGAACACCGCGTTCTGCGCCGGGCTCGGGAAACCTCAGCGTGCGGACCGACTGCAGGGCACCCCGTGCCCGTGGTGCTGCGTCCCCTCAGTGCGGTTTCTTGACCGCCGCCGCCTTCTTCGCCGCTGCCGCAGCTTCCGGCGGCGGGCCGTCGGAGCCGGGCGGGCACTGGGTGTGGTCCGGTTCGGTGCACACGATCAGGTTGTAGGTGTCGACGAAGGCCTGGTTGCCCTGGCCTGAGCCCATTCCGGTGAGCAGCGGGTCCAGGTCCTGGCCGCCCGCGCCGCAGCCGGTGAACGCGGGGAGCTCGAAGCCCGTCTTCTCGTCGGTCCGGATGTGGCCGACGCCGAACGCCTCGTACGGGCCGTCCAGCGTGAGGGTCACCGCTGTCTTCGTCACGCAGTCGGGCCCGAGGGCGAGCGGGACGCCGTTGACCTTCGCGTTGCTGAGCCGGGCCATCACCTGGAGCGTCGTGTTCAGGAAGGTGGCGCCGGTGTCCGGATCCGTGGTGATCCGGCCGGCGATCTCGATGACCTTGCTGTCGCGGTAGTCGATCGGCAGGAACTCCACGGTCGCGGTCACCGGCACGAAACCGAAGCCGAGGAACGAGGTGGTCGCCGGGTTGAAGGTGGTCGACCCGGTGACCCGCGAGGTGCCGTCGACCAGGTTGAGGATGAACAGCCCGTTGAACAGGAACGCGGGGTCGGCGGTGACGGTCGCGCCGAGCTTCTTCACCGTCGACTTCGTCAAGATCGTGACCAGGCTCAGCGGCACCGCGAACTCGTCTTCGGTCGGCGGGTCGCCCGGGCCGGGCGCGTCGGCGGCCGCGGCCTGCTGCTGCTTCTGCTTCGTGCCCGGCACCGTCTTCGGCAGGACCAGCACCTTGCCCAGCGCCGTCTGCTGGTCGGGGTCGAGGGTGCACGCGATCTGCGGGGCCGGCTGCGTGACCGCGGTGTCCGGCGGCGGCACGGCTTCGAGGGCCAGCGTCGGCGCGGTGACGTCGAAGGTGACGGCGCCGACGGTGTTCAGGGCGATCTCCGGCACGGTGCCGGTGGCCGTCAGGGTGAGGTCACCGGTCTCCGGCATTGGTGTGGCCGGGACGGTCAGGTCGACCGGCACCTTGTCCGCGCGGTCGCCTTGGTGCACCGCCAGGTCGACGTGCACGTCGCCGCGCAGCGACCCGGCGGCGGCGCCGTCCGGGAGGTAGGAGAGCGCGACGTCGCGGGGGAGCGTGAGCTTCGCCGAGAACGCGCCGATCTTGGCCGACGTCCCGGTCTTCGCCTGCGAGGGCAGCGTCGCGGCCGTTTCGGCCGTGAGCTGGCGCGCACCGAGCGGGTCGGCGAACGGGCAGGTCACCGAAACCGACGCCGTCGCCTTCGTGTCCGGCGGGACCGCGGGCGCCGGGGCGGCCGAGCCGACCCCGGTCAGCGCGCCGTTCACCGCGGAGAGCAGGCCGACGGCCGCCAGCGCGGAGATCGTGAGGGTGCGGGGCCGGACTCGAAGTGGCATCGGTTTCCCTGGGTGCGTGCGGAAGCGACGGGGTGGCCCCGGTGCGGGCGGGTGCCCGCACCGGGAAACCCGGTCAGGAAACGGTGATGCTCGGGCTGAACGCGGTGTTCTGCGCCGGGCTCGTCACCTTGAGGGTGCAGTTCATCGTCCACGTGGACCAGGTGTTGGTCGACTTCTTGTGGAACTCCAGGTTCGCCGACAGCCCGCTCGTCAGCGACAGGGTGGCGCTGCCCGCGGTGGCCGGCGCGGTCCAGTTCGGGATGCTGGAGCCCGCGTCCTGCGAGATGACCACGGTGATCGGCCCGCCGGTCGGGTAGATCACCTCCGGGATGTCCAGCCCGCTGGCCGACGGCTGCGACAGCGTGCCCGCCGACGCCGTGACCGGCACCGTCGCCTTGCCGCGGATGCCGTCGTAGCCGACCGCGGTCAGCAGCGCGTGGACGGTCGCGCTGATCGTCGCGCTGCCGCCGACGTTGGCCGGGGTGATGGTGGTGCCGGCCGGGACGACGTCCTCCGCGTCGAGGTGTGCGGTGATCGCGACCGGCTGCGGCGAGATGCCGGGGAAGGTGCAGTTGTAGGTGATGCCCGCCGTGCCCCCGGCGGTGTAGGTGGTGGTGGCCGCGGCCGCGGTGCCCGCGGTCAGCACCGCGATGGCGCCGATGGCGGTCGCGGTGGTGGCGAAACCGGCGGACAGCCTGCTGAGTCGGGACATACCTGTCATCTCCTTTGATTCAGTTCAGTCTCGGCTTTGGCTGATCGATTGCTCGTCGCCGTTGATCCCCCATCGCGTTCGCCCGACCCCATTGCCCCGAGCGGCGGGACGCGATTCACCGGCGTGCGAGGTGGAGGTCCATCTGCCGAAATCGAGGCTACTCGCCAGTTCAGTAAGGAACAAGACTTCACGCCGGCGTGGGTGAGGCGGCGGTGGGCGGTATCAGTTTCTTGTGCGCGACGGCGTAGCCGCGCGAGCGGATTTGGCGGATTTTGACAAAGAACGGCCGCCGCGGCGAACTGCCGTTCGCTACGGTCTACCATTTGTGATCTTGCCGAAGCAATCCCGGATAACGAAACCGGAGAAATGAGGCTACCGTGCCGGGTACTTCCCGTTGTGGACGGGTAACACTGAAGGGCGCCGCATTCGCGGTGACGGCGGCGATGGCCGCCTCGGCGTTCGCACCGCCGGCTTCCGCGGCCACCGTCGGCGGCGTGATCGCCTGGGGCAAGCCGGACTACGACGTGACGATCCCGCCGCCGGACGCGCTGGCCGGCGTCACCGCGGTTTCGGCGGGCAGCACCACCGCGCTGGCGCTGAAGGGCGGCGCGGTCCTCGCGTGGGGCGCGAACAACTGGGGCGCCAACGAAATCCCGGCCGCGGCGACCTCCGGGGTCAGCCAGATCGCGTCGGGCTGGGGGCACGAGCTGGCCCTCAAGAACGGCAAGGTCCTGGCCTGGGGCAACAACTGGTACGGCCAGACCACGCTGCCGGCGTCGGTGTCGAGCGGCGTGCTCGCGATCTCGGCGTCCAACATGCACAGCCTGGCGCTGAAGCAGGGCGGGCAGGTCGTGAGCTGGGGGACCCGGACCGACGTGCCGGCCGCCGCGCAGTCCGGCGTGAGCGCGATTTCCGCCGGTGGCGACCACAACCTGGCGCTCAAGAACGGTGGCGTGCTGGCCTGGGGCAGCAACACCTACGGGCAGGCGACGGTGCCGGCCGGGCTTTCGTCGGGGGTCACGGCGGTGTCCGCCGGGTTCAACCACAGCCTGGCGCTGAAGAACGGCCAGGTCTACGCCTGGGGCCGCGACAACTTCCACCAGACCGAGGTGCCGCCGGAAGCGCTGTCCGACGTCGCGGGCATCGACGCCGGGTTCAACCACAACGTGGCCTTCAAGACCGACGGCTCGGTGGTGCTCTGGGGTTCGAACTTCGTCGGCGAGTCCTACTTCCCCTGGTGTGGCCCGGTGATCGCCGTCTCGGCCGGGGACAACGACAGCTTCGCGCTGAAGGAAGATCCGGCCGCGCCCTGCTGACGCCGGCGGGTGGCGGGCACGGGGCCCGCCACCCGGGGTCGGCTCAGGTGGCGTCGCTGGCCAGGTCGAGCGTGATGGTGTTGCCCGGCCCCGAAATCAGGGCGCCGAGGGCGATGTCGGCGATGAAGCAGTTGTTGAACTCGGGGATCGTGTAGGTGCCGGTGACCGTGATGGCCGGCGCGGTGATGTCGATGTCCTGTGCGGACAGCGTCAGGTCGAGCGGGGTCTTCGTCTTGCAGCTGCCCGGGACGGTCGGCAGCGGGATGATCGGGATGATCGGGCCGGCCCAGATGTCGTAGATCTCCATGTTGGCCTTGGCCTTGGTGGTCAGGTTGCCGTCGGCGATCGTGCCGGTGGCCGGGCCGAGCGGGGTCACCTTGACCTTGGCCTTGATCCGGAAGATGCCCGACAGCAGGGAGATGTCGGCCTGCGACGGCGGCAGCGCCAGGTCCGCGCTGAGCCCGACCGAGCCGGTCTGGTCGTCGATCAGCAGGTTGCCCTTGAGCGAGCCGGGGCCGAGCTGCATGGCACTGCCGGTCTTCTTCACCGTGGTGCTGCCGGTGACCTTGTACGAGACGGGGATCGGGATGACGTCGGCCGAGGCCGGGGTCACCACGACCCCGGTCAGCGCGACGGCCGCCGCCGACGTGAGCACGGCCATTCTCCTCAGCTGCGTTGCCACGGACATGGGTGTCCTCCTTTTGCGTTTCCCGACCGCTTCCGGGTGCTCCCGGAAACGGTGAAGTACTCGTCGGTTCAGCGCGGTTCGAGTGCGGTGACGACCCAGCCGTCACCCGTGTGTTCCGCGGTCACGGAAAGCTGCGCCGCGGCGCTGTCGGTTGCATTGTTGTCAGCCCGGACGGCTGATTGATCGAGAAAGACGAGTAACCGCGCGTGACCATTCTGGAGTTCTTGAACGGCGATCGTCGAAACGCGCGAAGTGAGCACGAGTTTCTGCTCGGGCGCCTTCTGTCGAACCTGGGCGAAGAGCTTGTCGTAGGAATCCTTGGCGGACCCCCGCAGCACCGCGGCGGCGGCCTTTTCGGTGACGTCGGTCTTGTCGTAGGAATAGGAGAAGATCCGGTTCATCGCGAGGGTGACGGCGGAGGTGACATCGGCGGTGGCCCCGACATCGGTGAGCGCGAGGTTGTCGGCGGCGGGGTTGCCGGAGGCGGAACGGGCTTCGAGGGTGAACCAGACACCGGCGCCGGTGAGGACCAGGGCGGCGGCGAGCATGAGGGCTGGCAGGCGGAGCCAGGCGGGGCGGGGCTTGGCGGGGGCTGCGGCCTCGGCTTCCGCCGGTTCCGCTTCGTCTTCGGTGGCTTCGGCCGGCTCGGCAATCGGCCTGGGCTCGGCCTCGGATGCTTGGTCGGTTTCGCCACCGGCCCCGGCTTCGCCGGCGCTGGGCTCGGTGGCGGGTGAGCTGCCGCTGGTCCCGCGGCTCTCGGCCCCGCCCTCGCGCTCCCCGCCCCGGGACTCCACCTCGGCCGGAGCCTCCTCGTCCCGCACTTCGATCACCTTCGCGCGGTTCATCGCGCACCCACCGGGAGCTGGTCCAGCGCGCTCAACTTCCACCCGTCGGCCGTCCGTGACAGCGCCGCCGCGAAGCGGTTGCGCTTCACCGCCGGGGCCGTTCCTTCCTTCGCCATCGTGATCTCCACCGAGGCCAGCATCTTCGCCGTGCCCGCGTGCTCGTCCAGCTCACTGAGCGCCGCGTCCAGGACCCGGCCCGTCGCCACCGTCGCGTTCGCCGTCAGGGTTTCCTTCGTCTTGGGGTCCGTGCGGGCCAGCTGGTCGTGCAGGGGACCCGTCGAGGCCGCCAGCCACTTGCCCAGCCCGCCGTTCACGTCGTGGTAGTCGAGGCTGCTCAGCTCCGCCACCAGCGTCCGGCCGCTCGACAACGCCTCGTCGCGGGCCACCCCGTACGTCAGCGACGCATCATGCGACGCCGCGTACCACGAGTAGCCCGACCAGCCGGCGAACACGGCCGCGGCCGCCGCGACCACCACCGCCCCCTGCTTCAGCGCAGCCACAGCATCTCCTCGAGGCTCGTCGACGTCGCTTGCCCGTCGAGTCCGGTCAGGCCGCCCGGCAGCGCCGGCTCCGGCACCGGCGGGTGCGGTGCGTTCTGCACGCCGCGCACCGAGCTCTCGTTCCCGTACGGCAGCGTGCAGGCCGCTCCGGTGTTGAGCGGCAGGGGGGAAAGATCGTCGCTCGGCCGGTGCTGTGTCCCCTCGTAGCCCTGGACGCACGGCGGCGGGTTGTCGAAGTTCAGCACCAGCCCCATCCGCAGCGCGTCGCCGCGGGGGTTCAGCGCCGACCCCACGCCCGCCACCGCGCGCGGCATGTTCGCCAGCAGCGACTCCTCCGCCGCGGTGCGGGTGCCGAACACCCGGGCCGTCGTCAGCAGGTTGGCCAGCAGGATCGGCAGCCCGGGGTCGTTTTCCTTCAGCAACGACGAAAGCTCCGTCGCCGCCGGCGGCGCGGTCGCGATCAGCCGGCGCAGATCGCCGTCGGAACGAGCCAGCTGCTGGGCGAAGACACGAGCGTTGCCGCTGAACGAACGCCACTCCGACGACGAGTCGACCTGCGTCCGCAGCACCGTCGCCCCGTCGTTGATCAGCTTCGACGTCTGCGGCAGGTTCGCGCTCGCCTCGTGCGTGAACGTCGTCGCCGAGTCCATCAACGTCTGCAGGTCCGGGCCGGCGCCGCGCAGGGCGTCGTCGAGCTCGTCGACCACCGTGCGCAGGTCCTGGGTCGGCACCGACGCGGTGAACGAGTCCAG
Source organism: Amycolatopsis sp. NPDC048633 (assembly GCF_040650695.1). Lineage (NCBI taxonomy): Bacteria > Bacillati > Actinomycetota > Actinomycetes > Pseudonocardiales > Pseudonocardiaceae > Amycolatopsis > Amycolatopsis sp. NPDC048633. The sequence continues at coordinate 54,445 of NZ_JBEZHS010000039.1, read as the reverse complement.
GTCCGTCAGCAGGCTGTTCACCGGCAGCGGCAGCGTCGTCGACTCGCGCCGGATGACCGAGCCTTCGCCGAGGTACGGCGCGTCGCCCGTGCGCGGCTGAAGGTCGACGTACTGCTCGCCGACCGCCGACCGGTTCGCCACCACCGCGCGGGAGTCCGCCGGGATGGGCGGCGCGCCGTCGTCGATCAGCAGGTCGGCCTCGGTCCCGGTGACGGTCAGCCGCAGCTCGCCGACCCGGCCGACGGCGACGCCGCGGTAGGTCACCTCGCCGTTGGTGAACAGCCCGCCGCCTTCGGCCAGCTCGAGCTTCACCGAGTAGCTCCCGGATCCGAACAGGCGGCCGAGCCCGGCGTAGTTCGCGCCGACGAAAGCCGTGGTGGCCAGGGCGATCACGACGAACAGGACCACCTGGACCCGCACTCTGAGCGTCAGCATCACTGACCTCCCGAGGGGATCGGGAGCGGCGGCAGGCCGGGTGGCACGCCTTCGCCGGGCGGGGGCAACGGCACGCCGGCGGCCGGGACCATCGACGCGTATGCGTTGACGTAGTCGCCCTTGATCGCCTGGAGCACCGAGTCGGGGAAGGGGAACGTCGGCAGCATCTGCAGCGACTTCGGCAGATCGGCCCCGGCTTCGGCCAGCTGGTCCAGGATCGGCGCGAGCGCGCGCAGGTCGGCCACCATGTCGTCGCGGCTGCGGTCGACGACGTCGGTGGCCACCGTGGAAAGCCGGTCCAGCGCCTGCAGCATCGAGACGAGCTGGGTGCGCTGGTCGGTGAGCGCCTGCAGGCCCGGCGTCAGGTCGGTCAGCGCGCCGGAGACCTGTTCGTGGCGGTTCGCGAGCGTCGCGGACAGCTGGTTGAGCCCGTCCAGCGCTTCGGTGATGTCCGACCGGTGCGCGTCCAGGTCCGTCATCAGGGTGTTCACCCCGGACAGGAACGAGCGGATCTGCCCTTCGTTGCCGTCCATCACCTTCGACAGCTCGCGGTTGATGGTCTGCAGCTGGCCGATCCCGCCGCCGTTGAGCAGCAGCGAAAGGGCGCCGAAGATCTCTTCGAACTCGGGGTTGCGGTTCGTGCGGGACAAGGGGATCGTGGCGCCGTTCGCCAGCCGCGCGCCGCCGGCGTTCGACGCTTCGCCGTCCGGCGGGGCCAGTTCGACGAACTTCTCGCCGAGCAGGCTGGACTGGCGCAGCCGCGCGACGGCGCCGGCCGGCAGCACGACGCCGCCGTTGACGTCCAGCACCGCTTCGGCCGTCCACCCGTCGCCGCCCAGCCGGATCTCCCGCACCCGCCCGACCGGGACGTCGCCGACCTTGACGGCCGCCTGCGGCACGAGGTCGAGGACGTCGGCGAACTGCGCGGTCACCGCGTACGGGTGGTCGCCGAGGTCGGCGCCGCCGGGCAGCGGCAGGTCGTAGACGCCCTTGAACTCGCCCGAGGAGCAGCCCGTGAGGACCAGGCACCCGATGCCCACGACGGTGAGGAGCCGTTTCATCGCCCAGCCCCGTTCGTGTAGACGTCCCCGGTGACCGGCAGCGGGAGCGGCTCGAGGTAGTAGTCGACGTTGCTCCGGCCCATCAGCCGCCCGGTCGCCGGGTCGATCGCGTTGAGGACGTTCGACACCGCCAGCGGCACCCCGTCGAGCGTTTCGGCCAGCGACTGGCGCTGCTCGACGAGCGTCCGCGTCGTCGTCACCAGGTTGTCCACATTGGACTTGATCGCGCCGCGGTTGTCCCGGATGAACGCCTGGACGTCGCCGAGCGCCTGGCCGAGGCTGTCGAGGGCGTGGGCCAGCTCGCCGCTGTTCGCGGCCAGCGTGCCGGAGATCTGCGACAGCTGCTGGTTGACGCCGCTGACCTGCTGGTCGTTGGTGGAGAGCATGGTCGTGAACCGCTGCAGCTCGTCGACGGTGCCGAACAGGTCGCCCGAGTTGCCGGCCAGCGTCCGGGCGAGCTGGGCGAAGTTGCGGACGCTGTCGTTGAACGCCTGGCCGTTGCCCTGCAGGTTCTGCGCGCCGGTTTTGAGCAGGTCCGACAGCGCGCCCTGGGAGTTCGCGCCGTTCGGGCCGAGGGCCTTCGACAGCGTGTCGAGGCTGGCGTAGAGCTGGTCGAGCTCCACCGGGGTGGCGGTGCGCTGCACCGGGATCGACGCGCCGTCCGGCAGCCGCGGCCCGCCGCGGGCGAGCTTGGCGAACTGGACGTAGCGGTCGGCGACGACGCTGGGCGCGATCACCAACACCGTGGTGTCCTCGGCGATGCCGACCGAGCCGTCGAGGGTCATGTCCACCTGCACCTGCTCGCCGCGCGGGGTGACCGAGTCGACCTGGCCGACGCGGACGCCGAGCACGCGGACGTCGGAGCCGGAGTAGACGCCGACCGCGCGGGAGAAGAACGCCGTCACGTGGTGTTGCCCGGACCCGGAGAACACCCACCACAGCGCGGCCGTCACGACCAGCGCGAGCAGGATCGCGGCGGCGACGAACCGGGTGGTCAGGACCCCCGCGCGGGTGGTGGTCAGCGCGCTCACTTGGTGCCTCCCGGCGCGGTGCAGGGGTCGTGGTTCTCCGGCAGCAGGCCGCAGAGGTAGGCGTCGATCCAGCGGCCGTTGCCGGTGGTGTTGGTGACCACGCGGAAGTACGGCCCGGCCAGCCGCAGGCCCTGGGTGAGGTTGTCGTTCTGCTTCTTCAGCAGGTCGGTCACCTGGGCCAGCGACTGCAGCGCCTTCTTGAGCGGGTCGGAGTTCTCCGCGACCAGGCCGCGGAGCTGGTCGGCCAGCCGCGCCGAGCCGGTGAGCAGGTCGTGGATCGCGTCGCGGCGGTGGTTCAGCTCGGTCAGCAGCAGGTTGCCGTCGTCGATCAGCTTCTCGAAGTCCTCGTTGGAGTTCGCCAGCGTCGTGGTCAGCTTCCGCGCGTTGGCCAGCAGCTCGGCGATCTCGCCGTCGCGGCTGGACACCGTCTTGGACAGCTGCGACAGGCCGTCGAGCGCGCTGCGGACGTGCTCGGGGGAGTTGCGGAAGGTGTCGGACAGCGTGGTGAAGCTGTCCGCGAGCTGCTTGGTGTCGATGGCGCCGACCGTGTCGGCCAGGCCGTTGAACGCGTCGGTGACGTCGTAGGGCGTGACGGTCCGGGTGCGCGGGATCGGCTGGTCCGGGTCCTGCACGCCGTCGCCGGTCGGGTTCAGCGAGAGGAACTTGCGGCCCAGCAACGTCTTGATCTTGATGTCGGCGGTCGTGCGGTCGCCGATCCACGCGTCCTTGACCCGGAAGGACACGAGGACGTGGTCGTCGGCGAGCTCGACGTCACGGACCGCGCCGACCTTGATGCCGGCGATCCGCACCTCGTCGTCCGCCTGGAGGCCGGCGGCCTCGGAGAACTCGGCCTCGTAGGTGGTGCCGCCGCCGACGACCGGCAGGTTGTCGTAGTTGAACGTGACGGTGAGCAGCGCGGCCAGCGTGACGCTGCCGACCACGCCGAGGGCGATCGGGTTGCGTTCCTTGAAGGACTTCACGAGTCGCACCTCGCCGTCGGGACGAACACACCGCGCGGGGGCGTGGTCTGGAGCGTGGCGCGGCAGAGGAAGAAGTTCATCCACGTGCCGTAGGACGCGACGCGGCCGATTTCGGTGAACTTGACCGGGAGGTTCGTCAGGAAACTGTCCACATCGGACTGGTTCTGCACCAGCGTGCCGGCCACCTCCTGCAGCCCGGCGATGCTCTCCTTCAGCGGGGGGCGCGCCTGCTCGAACAGGCCGGCGGTCGACTGCGTCAGGTCCCCGATCCCGCTGATGGCGTCGCCGATCGCGGCGCGGTCCCCGGCCAGGCCGGACACCAGCTGCCGCAGCGTGGACACCAGGTTCGCCAGCGCGTCACCCTTGCCGTTGACGGTCTTGAGCACCGAGTTGAGGTTCCCGATCACCTCGCCGATCACCTTGTCGCGCCCGGCGAGGGTGGTGGTCAGCGAGCCGGTGTGGGCCAGCAGGCTTTCGACGGTGCCGCCTTCGCCCTGCAGCACCTGGACGATCTCGCCGGAGAGCTCGTTGACGTCGTTCGGCGACAGCGCCTGGAACAGCGGCTTGAAGCCGTTGAACAGGTCGGTGAGGTCCAGGGCGGGGGTCGTGCGCTCGAGCGGGATCTCGCCGCCCTCGGGCAGCTGGTCCCGGGTGCCGGTGGTGCCGCGTTCGAGCGCGATGTAGCGCTGCCCGACCATGTTGCGGTACTTGATGACCGCTTGGACGTCGGCGGGCAGCCGGCGGCCCTGGTCGAGGGAGAACCCGACGAGCGCCCGGTTGTGGTCGCTGATCTCCAGGGACTCGACCTGGCCGACGCGGACGCCGGAGATGCGCACGTCGTCCCCGGCGTTGAGCGAGGTGGCGTCGAGGAACTTCGCCGTGTACCGCTCGTTTCCGCCGACGCCGGAGTTCGTGATGGACACGGCCAGCAGCGTCGTCGCGAGGACGGTGACCGCGATGAAGATGAGGCTCTTGATGAGCGGGGAGGCGATGTTCCTCACTTGAGCTTCACCTCCGTGCCGCGGTAGAGCGGCCCGACGAGCACGCTGCTCCACTCCGGGACCTGCGCGGCCGGCACGCCGATCGACGGCGCGACGAGCGTGGCCAGCAGCTGCTCCTCCTGCGGGGAGTTCGCGACGCCGAGGTCGCCCTGGCCGCCGGTGAGCAGCGGGTGCCCAGTGCTGCCCGGGGCCGCGGCGGCGGTGCCGGTGGTCGGGGCGACGCCGGAGGGGTAGCAGCGCGGCTCGCCGCCGCCGGTGAAGCGCGGGTCGTCCCGGCCGGGCAGGTACTTGCCGCTGTCGGCGGTCACCGTGACCTCGGCGTGCAGGCCCGGCTCCTTCCGGGTGACGCCGAGGACCTTGTCCATGGATTCCTTCAGGGCGCTCAGCGAACCGATGGTGCAGGCGAAGCTGGGGGAGTACTTCGCGGCGATCTCGAGCGGCGCGCGGCTGTCGGCGGCCAGCGCGATGAGGTTGTCGCGGTTGTTCTGCAGGAAGTTCGTGACCTCCTGGGACGACGACGTCACCTGCTGGTAGACCCCGGCGAGGTCGGCCTGCTTCTCCTTGACCGTGTTGAGCGTGACGGCGGAGGAGGTGAGCGCGTCGAGCAGGTCGGGAGCGATGTCGCCGTAGAGGTGCGAAACCGTGGCCAGGTCGTGGATGTCCTTGGTGAGCGTCGGCAGGTCGGGGTTGAAGTCCTTCAGGTAGTCCGCCGCGGTGCCGATCGTCTGCCCGAGCTGCTCGCCGCGGCCCTGCAGCGCCGTCGAGACCGCGGTCAGCGTCGTCGCGAGCTTCTGCGGCTGGACGGCCTTGAGCAGCGGGAGCAGGTTGTCGAAGACGCGTTCCAGCTCGATCGCGTTGGTCGAGCGGTCCTGCTCGATCGTGTCGCCCGCGACCAGATGGGAGTCCTTCGCACCGTCCGGAATGGACAACTGGACGTACCGCTCGCCGAACAGCGTCTTCGGCACGAGCAGCGCGGAGACGTTGCGCGGCAGCATGTCCACTTTGCCCGGCTCCAGGGCAAGCGCTATCTCGGCGCCCTGCGGCGTCGCCCGGACGTCGCGGATCTCGCCGACGAGCACGCCGCGGGCCTTCACCTGGCCGCCCGGGGAGAGCTGGTTGCCGATGCGGCTCGCCTTCAGCGTCACCGGGACCGTGCTGACGAAGTCCTTGTCGTACACCTTGATCGAGAGCGTCACGAGCACGCCCATGACCACCAGGAACAGCACGCCCGCGGTGCGGATCCCGGCCTTGCGGCGGGTCTCCCGTCTCATCCGGCCACCTGCACGGTGGTCGTCGCACCCCAGATCGCCAGGGACAGGAAGAAGTCGATGATGCTGATCGCGACGATCGCGGTGCGCACCGCGCGACCCACCGCCACGCCGACACCGGCCGGGCCGCCGCTCGCGCGGAAGCCGTAGTAGCAGTGGGCCAGCACCACGACGACGCTGAACACGAGGACCTTCCCGAACGACCACAGCACGTCGCCGGGCGGGAGGAACAGCAGGAAGTAGTGGTCGTAGGTGCCCGCGGACTGGCCGAAGAACCACACGGTGATCTGGCGTGAGGCGAGGTAGCTCGACAGCAGGCCGATCGCGTAGAGGGGGATGACGGCGAGGAAACCGGCGATCACCCGCGTCGTCACCAGGTACGGGACGCTGGGGATGCCCATGACTTCCAGGGCGTCGATCTCCTCGGAGATCCGCATCGCGCCGAGCTGAGCGGTGAAGCCGCAGCCGACGGTGGCGCTCAAGGCGAGGCCGCTCACCAGCGGGGCGATCTCGCGGGTGTTGAAGTAGGCGGAGACGAACCCGGCGAACGCCGACGTCCCGACCTGGTTGAGCGCGGAGTAGCCCTGCAGGCCGACGACCGTGCCGGTGGCGACGGTCATCCCGATCATCACCCCGATCGTGCCGCCGATGACGGCGAGCGCGCCGCTGCCGAAGCTGACCTCGGCCAGCAGCCGGACGACCTCGCGCAGGTAGCGGCGCAGCGCCCGCGGGATCCAGGCGATCGCGCGCAGGAAGAACAGGATCTGGTCGCCGAGGGTGTCGAGGAACCCGAACCGGCGGTCGACGGCCTCGCGCACCCGCGCGGACTTGGGGACTTCCGTGGTCGTCACGTTCAGCTCCCCTTGGGCGGCACGAGTTGCAGGTAGACGGTGGTGAGCACCAGGTTCAGCACGAACAGCAGCAGGAACGTGATGACCACCGACTGGTTGACGGCGTCGCCGACGCCCTTCGGGCCGCCCTTGGGGTTCAGCCCCCGGTAGGCGGCGACCACGCCGGCGACGAAGCCGAAGATGACCGCCTTGATCTCGCTGATCCACAGGTCGGGCAACTGCGCCAGCGCCGAGAAGCTGGCGAGGTAGGCCCCCGGCGTCCCGTGCTGCATGATCACGTTGAAGAAGTAGCCGCCGAGCACGCCGACGACGCTCACCATGCCGTTGAGGAAAACCGCGACCCCCATGGCGGCGAGCACCCGCGGCACGATCAGCCGCTGGACGGGCGAGACGCCGAGGACCTCCATGGCGTCGATCTCTTCCCGGATGGTGCGCGAGCCGAGGTCGGCGCACATCGCGCTGCCGCCGGCGCCGGCGATGAGCAGCGCCGTCACGATCGGGGCGGCCTGCTGGATGATCGCGAGCACGCTGGCCGCGCCGGTGAAGGACTGCGCGCCGATCTGCGTGGTCAGCGACCCGATGTGCAGCGCGATCACCGCGCCGAACGGGATCGAGACCAGCGCCGTCGGCAGGATCGAGACGCTCGCGATGAACCAGAACTGCTGGATCAGCTCACGCACCTGGAACGGGCGGCGGAACGTCAGCCGGACGACGTCGAGGCCGAGCCCGTAGAGCCGTCCGGTCTGCCGCAACGCGGCGGCCCCGGGGAACGACGGCGTCGTCGTCCGTTCGGCCATTCGTGTGCCTCCCCAGCGGTTTCGGCGGCACGTCGAATACACCCGAGATGAGCAAGGGGAAATGGTCCGAACGGGGTAATAATTGTCGGCCATTCACGGTCTCGGGGGTCACCGTGCCGTTTCCTACTGGTCGGTACGCTAACCACGGCCCTGCTGGGAGACAAGAACTTGAGCAGGATCACGCGGTCACGGGCTGGTAACCGCGCATTTCTTGTCAGGCGTCGACAAACGGACCGGATCTTGTTGTCAAAGAAGGAAAAGAAAATCCCGTCCCGGATGCGGGACCCGTTCATCGCCCGCGCGGACCTGCCCTTTCGGCGTGTCCGGAGGGTCGACACGCGTGATCACGAGGTCGACACGCGTGATCAGAGGGTCGACACGCCGCAGGAGGGTAGGCCTCGCCGTGTCGTCCGTCCAGTCACGCGTGTCGACCCTTCGAACACGCGTGTCGACCTCCTGAACACGGTCAGGACTTGAGGCCGGCGATCAGTTCGTACGACCGGACGCGGTCCGCGTGGCCGTGGACCATCGTGGTGATCATCAGCTCGTTCGCGCCCGTGTCGGCCAGTAACTGTTCGAGTCCCTTGTGGACCGTCTCCGGCGAGCCGACGATGCTCGAGCCGAAGCGCTCGGCCAGGAAGGCGCGGTCCATCTCCGTGTACGGGTACTCGGCCGCTTCCTCAGGCGTCGGCAGCGCGATCGGGCGGCCGCGGCGGAGGCTCAGGAACGTCAGCCCGGACGGCCCGGCCAGGAACTGGGCGCGGTCGTCGGTCTCCGCGGCGACCACGGACACGCCGAGCATCACGTACGGCTCGTCGAGCACTCCGGGCCGGAAGTTCTCCCGGTAGAGCTGCACGGCCGGGATGGTGTTCTCCGCGGCGAAGTGGTGCGCGAAGGAGAACGGCAGCCCGAGCCGCCCGGCCAGCTGGGCGCTGAAGCCGCTCGAGCCCAGCAGCCACACGGGCGGCTGGTTGCCCTCGGCCACCACCGCGTTGACGCCGCGTGCCTCCGAATGGGTGAAGTAGCCGATCAGCTCCTGCAGGTGCTCCGGGAAGTTCTCCGCGGACAGCCCGCCCGGGCCGCGCAGTGCCAGCGCCGTCCGCTGGTCGGTGCCCGGCGCGCGGCCGATGCCGAGGTCGATGCGGCCCGGGTGGAACGCCTCCAGGGTGCCGAACTGCTCGGCGACCACCAGCGGCGCGTGGTTGGGCAGCATGATCCCGCCCGAGCCGACGCGGATGCGCTCGGTCGCGCCGGCGACGTGGCCGATCAGCACGGCCGTCGCCGAGCTGGCGATGCCGGGCATGTTGTGGTGCTCGGCCAGCCAGTAGCGGTGGTAGCCCAGCCGCTCCGCGGCGCGGGCGAGGTCGAGGGTGTTTCGCAGCGTCTCGCCGACACTGGTCCCCTCGGACACGGGGGACAGGTCGAGCACGGACAGCGGCACGTCAGGCAGTGAGCTCACAACCGGGGTCAACGCCCCGGTGTCGCCATTGCTTCCCGCAGCGCCACCGGATCGTCCCCGCTGAACACGACGACGCCGTCCGGGCGCACGAAAAGCGCCTCCGCCGGGGCGTCCGGGCAGTCCGCCGTGATGATCTTCACGTCCGGGCCGGCTGCTTCCCGCAGGTCGGCGCGGTCGGCGAAGTCGAACAGCACCGGACGCGCCGCGCGCATGACCTCGGCCACGCGCGTGGTGCGGCCATCGACGGTCAGGGGCAGGTCGGGCACGTACGGCAGCTCGTCGGCGTCCCGCATCAGCCCGGCGAGGTGCCGCGTCGCCTGGGGAAGGGCCGCCAGCTCACCGAAGAGCGTCCGCAGCGCGTCGCCGTCCTCGCCGGTCAGGCGGTCGAGCAGCGCCTGGACGCGGGTCTGGGTCAACGTCCGCGCGGCGACCGGGTGCCGCTCGGCGTGATAGCTGTCGAGCAGGCTCTCGGGAGCAGCACCGCGCACGACGGCGGCGAGCTTCCAGCCGAGGTTGACCGCGTCCAGCAGCCCGACGTTGAGCGAGGAGCCGCCGGCCGGGAAGAGGTGCGCCGCGTCGCCGGCCAGGAACACGCGCCCGGCGCGGTACCGCTCGGCGAGCCGGGCGGAGCTGACCGTCCGCGACAGCCACAGCGGCTCGTCCAGCGGCAGGTCGGTGCCCAGCACGCGCCGCACGGCGTCGCGGAACTCGCCGAGCGTCGGCTCGCCCGGCGGCTCAGGCGCCACCTCCCGGACACCGGCGATCACGACGCCCGGCGTCAGCGACGTCACCAGCACCCGGCCGCCGGGCCGGCGGTTCCAGCCCCGCACCAGCCCTGGCACCGTCGTGAAGAGGGAAAGGTCGGCCCGGAAGTGCCCGAGGCGCATCAGCTCGTCGTCGGTCGTGCCCGGGAACCCGATCCCGGCCAGCTCGCGGACGCGGCTGTGCGCGCCGTCGCAGCCGACGATGTACCGCGCCGCCAGCCGATATGAGCCGTCCGGGCCTCGGACGGTGTCGAGATCCACCAGCTCGTGACCCCGCCGGATCTCGGCGCCGAGCTCGGTCGCGCGTGCGGCCAGCAGGGCCTCCATCCGCGGCTGCTGCAGCATCAGGCCGCGCATCGGCGTGCCCAGTCCGGCGAAGTTCAGCGGCACCGGCCCGAACGGGAACCCGGGCAACGGCCCGGCGAACGCCGCCTCGGCCCGGAACCGCTCCAGCAGGCCGCGGTGGTCGAGCTGCTCGACGATCCGGCCGCCGAGCCCGTTCGCCCGCGGCCGCTCGTCCGGCGTGGCTCGCCGGTCCAGGACCACTACGTCGGCCCCGCCGAGCCGCAGCTCCGCCGCCAGCATCAGGCCCACCGGGCCCGCGCCGATCACCGCGACCTCCATGACGTCCTCCTCGTTGTCAGTCTGTCCTGACAGATCACTGTCAGGCTAGACTGACATGCCATGGAGGCGGAAGAGCTTTCCGGGCGGATCTCGGCAACCGACCCCGCGGTCGCGCTGCGGGCGGTCGGCGCGCTGCACCGGCTCGCCGAGCAGGTCGAGGCGGCCGCGGTCGCGCACGCCAGGGAGCGCGGCTGGTCGTGGGAGCAGATCGGGGACGCCCTCGGCGTCGCCCGCCAGTCCGTGCACGCGAAGTACGGGAAGTGAGGCCGTGGTGCTCGACCGGCTGATCGCGAAGAGCCCGTTCGCCGTGGTGGTGACGGCGGCCCTGGAGGAGTCCCGCCGCCGCGGCGACCGGCGCCTCGGCACCGAGCACCTGCTGCTCGGCCTGCTCCACGACCCGGACGGCGCCCGGGCCCTCGGCAAGACCCTCGAAGAGGCGCGCGCGGCCCTCGAGCGCCTCGACCGGGCGGCGCTGGCGGCGCTCGGCATCGAAGTGGAGGGACTGCGGCCGGCCGAGGTCCCGGTGAAACGGGGGCGGCTGTCCCCGGGCGCGTTGACGTCGAACGCCCGCGCGGTGGTCGACGAAGCCATCCGCGGGAGGCCGAGAGAACCCGCCGAACTGCTGCGTGCGCTGCTGAAGGTGACCCCGCCGGATCCGGCCGCCGACCTGCTCGCGGAGCTGGGCGTCGACGCCGAAGCCGTGCGCCGGAGGCTGGTTTCGCCGAACGAGCCCTGACGCGCCGCGACACCCGATACCTTTGACCGAAACCGGCGGAAAAAGGGAGGACGGGGTGCCGCGTCCGGAGCGACCCTTGGATCCCGGGGACGACCCGCTCACCGAATTCGCCGCCGATCTCCGGCGTTTGCGCGAGAGTGCCGGGAATCCGACCTACCGCGAGCTCGGCCGGCGCGCGCACTACTCGGCCGGGACGCTTTCGGAGGCCGCCGGCGGGCGGAAACTCCCCAGCCTGGCCGTGACGTTGGCCTACGTCCGGGCCTGTGGCGGGGTTCCCGGCGAATGGGAAGAGCGCTGGCACGCCGCCGCCGACGACTCACGCGGGGATGGTGCCGATTCACCACCCGAGCCGGAAACCGGGGAAAAGCCGCCCTATGTCGGTCTGGGCGCATTCGGCCCCACGGACGCGAGCCGATTCTTCGGCCGGGAACGGCTGGTCGAAAAGCTCGTCGGCCGGCTTTCGAGACAGCGTTTTCTCGCCGTCCTCGGCGCGTCCGGTTCGGGAAAGTCCTCGTTGCTGCGCGCCGGCCTGCTGCCGTCGGTGAAGGACCCGGTCATCCTGCTCACCCCGGGCGCCCGGCCGCTGCAGGAATGCGCCGTGAAGTTCGCCGCCGCGCTCGGCCTGGCGCCCGGCGCGCTGCTCGACGACTTCGCCGCGCACCCGCGCAACCTGGGGCTCGCGGCCCGGCAGCTGGCTGACATCGACGACACCGACGTCGTCGTGGTCGTCGACCAGTTCGAAGAGGTCTTCACCCTCTGCCAGGACGACCAGGAACGCGCGCGCTTCCTCGGCGCGCTCGTCAGCGCGACCACCGAGCCCGGCAGCCGGACCCGGGTCGTCCTCGGCATCCGCACCGACTTCTACACCCACTGCGCGCGGCACGCGGACCTCGCCGAAGCCATGCAGGACGCGCAGGTCCTCGTCGGCCCGATGACCACCGAGGAGCTCCGGCAGGCGATCTCACGGCCCGCCGTCGACGCCGGCTACCGCGTCGAAAACGCCCTGGTCTCGCGGCTCGTCGCGGACGCCACCGGCCAGCCCGGCGTGCTCCCGCTGCTCTCGCACGCGCTGCTGGAGACGTGGCGGCGGCGCCGCGGCACCACGCTCACGCTGGCTGGGTACGAGTCCACCGGCGGCATCGAGCGGTCGGTCGCGCAGACGTCGGAAGGCACCTTCGCGACGCTCTCGGCGCGTCAGCAGCGGCTGGCGCGGCAGATCTTCCTCCGGATGACCGCGCTCGGCGAAGGCACCGAAGACACCAAGCGCCGGATCAGCCGCGCCGAGCTCGACACCGACGACGAGGACACCGCCGTCGTGCTCGGCGAGCTCGCCGCCGCGCGGCTGGTCACCCTCGACGACACCGGCATCGAGATCGCGCACGAGGCCCTCATCCGCGGCTGGCCCCGGCTGCGCGAGTGGCTCACCGAGGACCGCGAAGGCCTGCGCGTGCACCGGCAGCTCACCGAGGCGACCGACGCCTGGGAGTCCGTCGACGAGGATCCCGGCTGGCTCTACCGCGGCACCCGGCTGGCCATCGCGCGGGAGTGGGCCGCGCGCCAGGACACGGCGCTTTCCCAGCGGGAACGGCGGTTCCTCGACGCCAGCCTCGCCGTCGAGCACGCCGACCAGGAGCGCGAGCGCCGTCGCACGCGGCGGCTGCGGCAGCTCGTCGCGCTGCTCGCCGCGCTGCTGGTGTTCGCTTTCGCGGCCACGGTGTACGCCGTGCGCGCCGAGAACACGGCCACCGACCAGCGCAACAGCGCGCTCGCCCAGAAGGTCGCCGGCCAGGCGCTGGCCATGCGCGCCACCAACCCCGCGCTGGCCGCGCAGCTCGCGCTGGCCGCGTACCGGCTCGACCCGAGCGCGGACGCGCGCAGCAGCGTGCTCGGCATGTTCGCGACGCCGTACTCGACCCGCGTCACCGGGCACACCGGCCGGGTCAACACCGTCGCCCTCCGGCCCGACGGGCAGGTTCTCGCCACGGCCAGCTGGGATGGCACGGCGCGCCTGTGGGACGTCCACGACCCGCACCACCCGGTGCCGCTCGGCGTCCTCGCCGGGCACACCGGCAACGTCAACAACGTCGCCTTCAGCGCCGACGGCCGGACCGTCGCCACCGCGGGCTTCGACGGCACCGCCCGGGTTTGGGACGTCAGTGACCCGGCGCGGCCGGGGCCCGGAGTGGTCGTCGAGCAGCACGAGGGCAAGGCGTACGCGGTCGCCTTCAGCCCGGTGGGGCCGCTGCTGGCGACCGGCGACGTCACCGGCACGCTCCGGCTGTACGACACGACCGACCCGGCCCACCCGCGACCGGCGGGCGAGCTGACCGGGCACACGTCGTACGTCAACAACCTCGCCTTCAGCCCGGACGGCCGGCTGCTCGCCTCCGCGTCGGCCGACAAGACCGCGCGCGTCTGGGACGTCGCCTCGCGGAGTCCACTGGGGGTCGCGACCGGGCACACCGACGTCGTCCACTCGGTCGCCTTCAGCCCCGACGGGCGCACCCTCGCCACGGCGAGCGCCGACGAGACCGCGCGCCTCTGGGACGTCACCGACCCTGCGATGCTTCGGCAGCTGTCTTCGCTCGGCGCGCACAAGGCGATCGTGCGGTCGGTCGCGTTCAGCCCCGACGGGCACACGCTGGCCACGACCGGGTTCGACCGCACCGCGCGGCTGTGGGACGTCGCGGACCCGCGGCAGCCGCGCGAGCTGTCGTCGCTGCCCGGGCACACCGGCGCGATCGGCTCCGCGGTGTTCACCCGCGACGGCCGCACCCTCGCCACGGCCAGCGACGACCAGACCGCCCGGCTCTGGGACCTGCCCGGCCCGGCGTTCCCCGCGCACACGGCGCAGGCGTGCCACGCCGCGTTCGGCCGCGGCGTGCTCGCCACCGGCGGCTACGACGAGGCGGTGCGGCTGCACGACCTCACCGACCCGGGCGCGCCCAGGACCGTCGCCACCGTCGGCGGCTTCGGCAACGCGGTCTGCGGCGTCGCGGTCAGCCCGGACGGCCGGACGCTGGCCACCGGCAGCTGGGACCACACGATGTCGCTGCGGGACATCACCGACCCCGCCCACCCCGGGCCGCCGGTGGTGTTCGCCCGGCCGCACGACGACATCGACGCGGTCGCGTTCAGCCCCGGCGGCAAGGTGCTCGCCACCGCGGGCGACGGGCACACGGCCCGGCTCTGGGACCTCGCCGACCCCCGGCACCCGGTGGAGATCGCGAAGCTGGAAGGCCACGAGGACGACGTCCACACGCTCGCCTTCAGCCCCGACGGCCGGACGCTGGCGACCGCGGGCTGGGACCACACCGCGCGGCTGTGGGACGTCTCGGCGCCCCGGAGCCCGCGGCCGCTCTCGAAGCTCGAAGGGCACACCGACACGATCTTCTCGGTCGCGTTCAGCCCGGACGGCCGGACGCTGGCGACCGCCGGCGCCGACCGGATGATCCGCCTGTGGGACGTCGGCGACCCCGCCGCCGCGCACGTGTCGGCGGTCCTCGCCGGGCACGCCGACATCGTCATGTCGGTGTCCTTCAGCGGCGACGGCCGCGTGCTGGCCTCCGGCAGCTACGACCGCACGGTCCGGCTGTGGGACGTCGCCCGCCACGAGCCGGCCGCGGTGCTGCCCGAGGAAGGCGACCGCGTCTACGCCGTGCAGTACGCCCCGGACGGCCATACGCTGGCCGGAACGGTCGCGGACGGCACGGTCCGGTTCTCGGAGACCGACCCCGACCGCGCGGCGGCGAGGATCTGCGCGGTCGCGGCACCCCGGATCACCGAGGTCGAGTGGTCGGCGAGCCTGCCGGGCATCGACTACACCCCGCCCTGCCCCTGACCGGGTTGTTCGGCGTTGTTGTTCGGTGCCGGCGCGCGGACACCGAACAACGATTGTCCACTAGACATGCCCTCGGACGAGATTCGTCTTTCGTCCACGAGACGTTTCTTTCACCGGGGGTCTGAAGGGCTCCTTCAAGGGCACGGGAACCCCGCCGCCGTCCCTCGAAGGGGCCCTTCAGCGTGTCCGGGCCCGGGGCCGACGTCATGAACGACTCGTTCACCGCGTCCGGCGAGATGAAAGAGTCGTTCATGCCATCCGGCCGGCCGACGTACCCAGGTACGCGAGCCGACCGCTCAGGTCAGGCCGCCGGGATCCAGTCGGGGTTCGAGGCCAGCACGATCAGCTGCTGCGTCGCCCGGGTCAGCGCCACGTACAGCACCCGCCGCCCGGTCGTCGACTCCGTGATCAGGTCGTTGGGCTCCACGAGCACCACCGCGTCGTACTCCAGGCCCTTCGAATCCAGGCTGCCGACGACCTTCAGCCGCTCGTCCGCCTGTCCCGACACCCAGCCCGAGACCTCCGGCACCCGGTCCATCGCCGTGATGACGCCGACTGTGCCCTCGACCGCGCCCAGCAGTTCCTTCACCGCCGCCTGTGTCGCCGCCGCCAGGCCCGCCGCCTCCACCGGGCGGACCTCCGGCTCGACGCCCGTCTTGCGCACGGCCACCGGCAGCTCGCCCGACTCCGCGTGCCCGGCCACCACCTTCGCCGCCAGGTCGAAGATCTCGGCCGAGTTCCGGTAGTTCGTCCGCAGCGTGAACCGCCGCCGCGCGGTCTTGACCCCGAACGCCTGGTCGCGCGCCTGGGCGGCCTCCGCCGGGTCCGGCCACGAGCTCTGCACCGGGTCGCCGACGACCGTCCAGCTCGCGTACTTCCCGCGCCGGCCGACCATCCGCCACTGCATCGGCGACAGGTCCTGCGACTCGTCGACGACCACGTGCGAGTACTCGTCGTAGTGCTCGGGCCGGGTCGGGGCGCCGCCGGACCGCTGCGGCTCCACCTCGATCAGCTGACGGCGCTTGCGCTTCGGCGGCGGCCCGATCAGCACGCGCAGCTCGTCGAGCAGCGCGACGTCCGCGATCGACCAGCCCCGCGACCGGTCCGCGAGATCCCTGGCCAGCAGCGAGATCTCCTGCCGGTTCAGGACGCCCTTGGCCACCGACGCCAGCCGCTTCTCCTCGCCCAGCCACTTCAGGATCTGCGCCGGGTACAGCACCGGCCACCAGACGACCAGGAAGCGGTGGAAGTCGATCCGCTCGCCCAGATCGGTGATCAGGTCCGCCCGTTCGAACGGCTTGCCATCGGCCTTCGCGTACTCCTCGGCCTTCGCCGCGAGCGTGTCCAGCAGCATCTCGGCCGCCCGGATCCGCGACCGGTTCGGCGGCGCGCCCTGCGTGTGGGCCCTGCGGCGCACCTTCTCGAGCTCCCGCGCGTTCAGCCGGAGGACCTCGCCGCGGTAGACGATCCGCATCTCCTCGGGCGCCTCCGGCGGGGTGTCCCGCAGCGCCCGCAGGAGGATCTTCCGCATCCGCAGCGACCCCTTGATCGCGGCCAGCGGCGCCGCGTCCTGCCGCGTCGCCTCCAGGCCGTCGAGGACCTCGCCGAGCGCGCGCAGCTCCACGTTCGTCTCCCCCATCGAGGGGAGGACGCGCGAGATGTAGCTGGTGAACACTCCGGACGGCCCGATCACGAGCACGCCGGCCCCGCCGAGCTGACGGCGGTAGCGGTACAGCAGGTAGGCCGCGCGGTGCAGGGCGACCGCGGTCTTGCCGGTGCCCGGGCCGCCGGTGATCTCGGTGACGCCGCGCCACGGCGCCCGGATCACCTCGTCCTGCTCCTTCTGGATGGTCGCGACGATGTCGCGCATCTTCTCGCCACGCGAACGTCCCAGCGCGGCCATCAGCGCGCCTTCGCCGACGATCTGCATGTCCTCGGGCACGGCGTCGGCGATCAGCACGTCGTCGTCGACGTCGAGGACGTTCTGGCCGGAGCAGCGGATCACGCGCCGCCGCACGACGTCCATCGGCTCCTCGGCGGTGGCCTGGTAGAACGCGGCCGCGGCCGGCGCGCGCCAGTCCGTGACGAGGTTGTCGAACTCGGCGTCGCGGATGCCGAGCCGGCCGACGTAGGTGCGTTCCCCTTCGCGGTCGTCGAGCCGGCCGAAAACGAGCCCCTCGTACTCGGCGTCGAGCGTCTGGAGCGTCTGGTTCGCGTGGTAGACCATCATGTCGCGCTCGAACAGCATCGACGCCTGCTCGAAGATCGCCTCGCGCTGCGCGCCTTTGCCGATCTCGTAGCCCTTGGTGCGCATCGCCTCGGCTTGGACACGCAGTTCGTCCAGACGGGTGTACACGCGATCGACGTGGGCTTGTTCGATGGCGATCTCGGCCCGTCTGACCCGAGGTTCCGACACGCATGGCTCCTTGACAGCTCTGGATCGCCTCCGAGGGCGAAGAACGACTCTACGCGTTGGGTCCGGCGGGTACACCCGTGTCCCGGTCATCCGCGCCGCGCGCCGCCCCCGCACAATCGGGGGGTGACCAGGATCGTGGCCGGGACGGCGGGCGGGCGGCGGCTGAAGGTGCCGCCGAAGGGCACCCGGCCGACGTCGGAGCGCGTGCGGGAGGCCCTGTTCAACGCCCTGGAGACGGCGGGCGAGCTGGACGGCGCGCACGTCCTCGACCTCTACGCGGGCTCCGGCGCCCTCGGCCTCGAAGCGCTCTCCCGCGGCGCGGCGGACGCGCTTTTCGTGGA
The DNA here is from genome assembly GCF_040650695.1 of Amycolatopsis sp. NPDC048633. Classification (NCBI taxonomy): domain Bacteria; kingdom Bacillati; phylum Actinomycetota; class Actinomycetes; order Pseudonocardiales; family Pseudonocardiaceae; genus Amycolatopsis; species Amycolatopsis sp. NPDC048633. The sequence continues at coordinate 36,840 of NZ_JBEZHS010000039.1, read as the reverse complement.
GGCCGACCGGCGCGCCGTGGACGTCCTGCGCGGCAACGTCGCGGCGCTGGGCCTGGGCGGCACGGTCCGGGCCGGGCAGGTCGAGGCGGTGGTCGCGGCGCCCGCGCCCCGGCCGTACGACCTGGTGCTGGCCGACCCGCCCTACGCCGTGGACGCGGCCGCGCTCGGCAAGGTGCTGGCTTCGCTGGCGGCAGGCGGCTGGCTGGGGGAGAGCGCGCTGGTCGTGGTCGAACGCGCGGCCCGCGACGGCGAGCCGGACTGGCCGGCGGGCTTCGAGCCCTCGCGCGCGAAGAAGTACGGCGACACGGCGGTCTTCTGGGCGGACTACCGCACTTCGTGACGTGGGCCACGCCCGGCGGAGCGGGCGCCGCGACCTGCGGCACGGTAGCGTCCGCGCCATGCGGCGTGCGGTCTGTCCCGGTTCCTACGATCCGGCCACCAACGGGCACCTCGACATCATCGAGCGGGCGAGCGGGCTGTTCGACGAAGTCGTCGTCGCGGTGGGGGTGAACAAGAGCAAGAAGGGCCTCTTCGAGATCGAGGAGCGCCTGGAGATGCTGCGCGAGATCACCGCGAAGCTGCCCAACATCCGCGTCGACGCTTGGGAAGGCCTGCTCGTCGACTACTGCCGCGAGCACGACATCGCGGCGATCGCCAAGGGCCTGCGCTCGGTCAGCGACTTCGACTACGAGCTGCAGATGGCGCAGATGAACCGCGAGCTGACCGGCGTCGAGACGCTGCTGATGGCGAACAACCCGGCGTACGGGTTCGTGTCCAGCTCGCTCGTCAAGGAGGTCGCGGCGCTCGGCGGCGACATCGAGCACCTGGTCCCCGCGGTGGTCTACGAGCGCCTCTCGGAGAAGTTCCCGAAGCTCGGCGCCTGATCATCCACAAGAGACTGCTCGCAACGCGGGACGTCCGGTTCCCGTCGTTCGGCCCCCTACGTTCGTCGGGACTTCCCTCGCGCACGGCCGGAGTTCACGCTCTCGTCTTCTGACGATCATCCGATCGGGTTACGGTCCGAAAATGACCAACTACCGATCACACCTGGTCGCGGTCTTGTTCGCGCTCCTGGCCACCCTGTCCATGGGGGTCACCGCCGCCGAAGCGGTGACAGCAGCACCGGCATCACCGGCCGTCGCCGCCCAGAACGCGTGCGGGAACCTCTCCGGGTTCTCCCACACGACGCTCCCGGCCCTGCCCGCCGAGGCGACGACGACGTACAACCTGATCCGGAAGGGCGGCCCCTTCCCGTACCCGCAGAACGACGGCGTCGTCTTCGACAACCGGGAAGGCATCCTCCCGTCCTGCGCGTCGGGCTACTACCACGAGTACACGGTGCCGACACCCGGCTCGAGCAACCGCGGCACGCGCCGCATCGTGACCGGCTCGGGCGGCGAGTACTTCTACACCGGCGACCACTACGCCACCTTCAAGGTCATCGACATCAGCGGCGGCGGCACGACGCACGCCTGCGGTGACCTGACGGGCCTGACGAAGGTCGGCTACTCCCAGCTTTCCGCGGCCGCTCGCACGGTGGTCGACAACGTCCGCGGCGGGGCGACCAGCAGCACGACGTACGAGAACCGCGAGGGCGTGCTCCCGGCCTGCGCATCCGGCTACTACAAGCTCTTCACCGTCGGCACGAACGACCGCGTGATCTCCGGCAAGGCGGGCGAGCTGGCCTACACGCCCGACCACTACGTCACCTTCAAGCGGATCGACCTGAATTCCTGATCCGTGCAACGCGCCGCGCCTCCCCGTCCGTGAGGTACACCGGAACGAGGACGAGGAGGCGCGATGCGCGCTGGGGACGACGCGGACTTCCGGGAGTTCGCCCGGGCGCGGGCGCTGGCGCTGAGGCGCACCGCGTACCTGCTGTGCGGCGACTGGTACCTGGCCGAGGACCTGGTCCAGAACGCCCTGGTCAAGCTCTACCGGGTGTGGCCGAAGATCACCCGCCGCGGGCCGGTCGACAACTACGCCCGGCAGGTTCTCCTGCGCTGCTGGCTCGACGAGCAGCGACGGCCGTGGCGGCACCGCGAACGCCGTGACGGCGTCGTGCCCGACCAGCCCTCTCCCGCACCGGAGACCGGGATCTCCGCCCCGCTCCTGCGCGCCCTCGCCGAAGTTCCGCCGAAGCAGCGCGCCGCCGTGGTGCTCCGCTACTGCGCCGACCTCCCGGCCGCGGACGTCGCGGAAGTGCTGCGCTGCTCGGAAGGAACCGTCCGGAGCCAGGCCGCGCGCGGGCTCGAGACCCTCCGGGGCGTCCTCGAGCACAGCGCGGAGAGGAGCGCGTGATGACCGACCTCGAGACCCGCCTGCGGGAAGTCCACCTCGATGAGCCACCGCTCGGCTTCGACCCCGACGAGGTCGCCGACCGGGCGGCGAAGCTGGCCCGCAAGCGCGCGGCCGGGTTCGCGGTCACCGTCGTCGCGTGCGCTGCCGTCGTGGCCGCGTTCCTCGCCGGTCCCGGACCCGCCCCGGCGCCTCCGGCGGGCGGGCCCTTGCTGCCGTCGCCCGCCGAGCAGGCCCGGATCCGCCAGGCGCTCACCGACGCCGTGACGCGGGTGTTGCCCGGGCTGCGGCACCTGAGCGTGGGGACCTCGCCCGCCGACTCCGTCGAACCGGCGCAGATGAGCGTGTCGGCCGAGTTCGTCGACGCGACCGGACAGCCGGGCAACTTCCAGCTGACCGTGCGCGGCCCGGCGGCCGGTGCGTCGGTCGTGCCGCCCGACCGGCTCTGCTCCGGATCCCGCCCGGAAGCGCACTGCACCGGGGTTCCCCAGCCCGGCGGCGCCGTGCTGGTGATCTCCGAGCTGGCGTACCAGGGCGGAAGCGGGGTCACGGTGAAGCAGGACTTCAACGGGTTCCTCTACCGGCCCGACGGCTCGACGGTGAGCGTCATCGAGGGCATCGGGTATTCGATGACCCGGGAGCAGCTCACGAAGGTGATCACCGATCCGGCCTTCGAGCTGCCGTAGGGGGAGCCGGCACCGGGCGTGGCCGAGGGGGACACGCCCGGTGCCGGTGGCGTTCACCGGTTCCGCGGGGAAAACGGGCAGACTGATCTCAGCGACAGGGGATTGGAGTTGCCGTGTACCGGGTTTTCGAGGCGCTCGACGAGCTCGTCACCATCGTCGAGGAGGCGCGCGGCGTCCCGATGACGTCCAGCTGCGTGGTGCCCCGCGGCGACGTTCTCGAACTCCTCGACGACGTCCGCGACGCACTGCCGGCGGAGGTCGACGACGCCCAGGACGTGCTCGACAAGCGCGACGACCTGATCCACGCCGCCCGCAAGGAGGCGGGGGAGACGGTCGCCGGCGCGAACGCCGAGGCCGAGCAGGCGATCGCCGAGGCGACCGACGAAGCCGAGCGCATCATGGCCGACGCGCGCGCCCGCGCCGAGCAGATGCTCGCCGACGCGCACGACCAGGCCGACCGCACGGTCGCGGCGGGCCAGGCCGAGTACCAGAACCTCACCGACCGCTCCCGCGGCGAGTCCGAGCGCATGATCCAGGCCGGCCGCGACGCCTACGACCGCGCCATCGAGGACGGCCGCGCCGAGCAGGGCCGTCTCGTGGCGCAGACCGAGGTCGTCCAGGCGGCGCACGCGGAGTCGGCGCGCATCGTCGACGAGGCCCACGCGGAGGCCGACCGCCAGCGCGGCGACTGCGACGCGTACGTGGACGGGAAGCTGGCGGAGTTCTCGGAGCTGCTGGCGACGACGCTGCGGACCGTCGACTCGGGCCGCAACCACCTGCGCTCCCCGGCGAACCTGCCGAACTCGGGCGGCCGCCCGACGCTGTACGACTATCAGGTGTGACGCGAATCTCGCTCCCTCCGGCCGTCGTGGTCGCGACCTGCGCCGGGTGCTCGGGTGCCGGACGTCATGAACGACTCGTTCAGTGCGTCCGGCGTCATGAACGAGTCGTTCATGACGTTCGCTGCCGCCGGAAGCCGCGCTGGGTGCCGGCCGTCGTCGCAACCTGCGCCGGGTGCCAGCTCCAAAGGGGTGGCACCCGGTGCGTACCCTGGACTGGATGTCCGAGAACAAGACCCCCCAGCTCGACGACCGAAGCCCGTGGGTGATCGACACCCGTGAGCTCGGCCGTCACGCCGGCCTCAGCCGCGCCGTCCAGCGCAGCGTGCCGGTGGAGACGCCGCTCGGCGTCCCCGATGTCATCACCATCGACGCCGGCTCCGAACTCAAGCTCGATCTGCTGCTCGAGTCCGTCGTCGAAGGCGTGCTCGTCAGCGGCACCGCGAAGGCCACCGCGAAGGGCGCCTGCGCGCGGTGCCTCGACCCGGTGACCGAGGAGGTCGAGGTCGAGGTCCAGGAGCTGTTCGCCTACCCGGGTTCGGCCACCGAGGAGACGACCGACGAGGACGAGATCCCCCGGTTGATCGACGACCGGATCGACCTCGAGCCCATCGTGCGCGACGCCGTCGTGCTCGCCCTTCCGCTGGCGCCGCTGTGCACCGAGGACTGCGCCGGGCTCTGCATCGACTGCGGCGTCAAGTGGGCCGATCTCGAGCCCGGACACGGGCATGAGAAGATAGACCCTCGGTGGGCCGCACTGGTCGAGCGCTTCGACGAGAATGCGGGCGAAAAGCCTGCGCAGGACCCCGCTGAGCAAGAGCAAGCCTGACGAGCGTCCAGCTCGTCGGTGAGGAAAGTTCGCTCGCACCGCGAGCAGACCGTCTTAAGGAGATCTACTCGTGGCCGTCCCGAAGCGGAAGATGTCGCGATCCAACACGCGCGCCCGCCGCAGCCAGTGGAAGGCGGCTCCGGTTCAGCTGGTGCCCTGCTCCAACCGCGCCTGCAAGCAGCCGAAGCTCCAGCACATCGCGTGCCCGTCGTGCGGCCAGCACAACGGTCGCCAGGTCGTCGAGCCCGCCTGATCGGGTAGCCGACATGGGGGGCAAGACGCCCGGGGGACCACCCGCCGATCCGGCGCCGTTGCTCGAAGCGCTCGGGGTCACACTCGACCCCGAGCTGCTCCGGCTGTCGCTGACCCACCGTTCGTACGCGTACGAAAACGGGGGCCTGCCGCCGAACGAGCGGCTGGAGTTCCTCGGTGACGCGGTCCTCGGCCTGGTCGTCACCGATCACCTGTACAACACGCACCCGGACCTGCCCGAAGGTCAGCTCGCGAAGCTCCGCGCCAGCGTCGTCAACATGCACGCGCTGGCGCGGGTCGCCCGCGCGCTCGGCGACGGCGGGCTCGGGGCGCACCTGTTGCTGGGCAAGGGCGAAGAGCTCACCGGCGGCCGGGACAAGGCGAGCATCCTCGCCGACGGCCTGGAAGCGGTCATCGGTGCCGTGTACTTGGCGCACGGCATCGAGATCGCCCGCAAGCTCGTGCACCACCTCTTCGACGGCCTGCTCGCCGAAGCTCCGCTGCGCGGCGCCGGGCTGGACTGGAAGACGAGCCTGCAGGAGCTGACCGCGTCGGCCGGACTCGGCGTGCCCGAGTACCGCGTCGAGGACACGGGTCCGGACCACCGCAAGGAGTTCACGGCCACCGTCCTCGTCGCCGGCCGCCCGCTGGGCAACGGCAACGGGTCGACGAAGAAGGAAGCCGAGCAGAAGGCCGCCGAGACGGCCTGGCGCTCGCTGTCGGCCGAGCTCGAAGCCGAGAAGCAGGACGACGAACCGGAGTCCTGAGCACCGGGACCTCCGTTGGACGCTTCCGCCGGCTTCTCAGTAGCGCGATGATCATCCGCCGCGCTCGTATTCACTGAGAGGCTCGGCGGAATGCGTCTGTTCTGCCCGGTGCCTTTCGAGAAGTGTCGTACCTCCCGGGCACAATGAACGCATGCCCGAACTCCCCGAGGTCGAAGTCGTCCGCCTGGGCCTGCAGGTGCACGTCGCGGGCCGGACCATCCGCGAGGCGGAGGTCCTGCACCCGCGCGCCATCCGCCGGCACGCGCTGGGCGCGGAGGACTTCACGAAGCGGCTGATCGGCAGCCGCGTCGAGGCGGCGCGGCGCCGCGGCAAGTACCTGTGGCTGGAGCTGTCCGACAAGGAAGCGCTGCTGGCCCACCTGGGGATGAGCGGGCAGATGCTCGTCCAGTCCGAGGGCGCGCCGGACGAGAAGCACCTGCGGGTGCGGCTGCGCTTCGACGACGACGGCCCGGAGCTGCGCTTCGTCGACCAGCGGACGTTCGGCGGCCTCGCGCTCGACGACCTCAACGAGGTGCTGCTCCCGGACACGATCGCGCACATCGCACGCGACCCGATGGACCCGGCGTTCGACCTCGACGCGGCGGTGCGCGCGCTGCGGTCGCGGCGCACCGAGGTCAAGCGGGCGCTGCTGGACCAGACGCTGGTTTCGGGCATCGGCAACATCTACGCGGACGAGGCGTTGTGGCGCGCTCGCCTGCACTGGTCCAGGCCGACCGAAAAGCTGACCCTGGCGAAGGGTCGCGAGCTGCTGTCCGCGGCGTCGGACGTGATGAACGCGGCGCTGGGCGCGGGCGGGACTTCGTTCGACGCGCTGTACGTGAACGTCAACGGGCAGTCGGGGTACTTCGACCGGTCGCTGGACGCGTACGGCCAGGAAGGGCTGCCGTGCCACCGGTGCGGCACGGCGATCCGGCGGGAGCCGTTCATGAACCGGTCGTCGTTCTCCTGCCCCCGTTGCCAGCCGAGGCCGAGGGTGAACTCGCGTTGATAAATGGTGTTTGCCTTTCAGCTAGGATGAATGTGCCTGGTAGCTGAGGGAGTGCAACGTGGTCAACGAGCCCGGAAAGTCGACGCTGGCCGACAAGATCGACCGGCTGTTCCACGTGGTCCGCAGGCCCGATCGGGAGCCGTACAGCAACGAAGAGGTCGCGAAGGCCTGTCGTGAAGCAACGGGCGAGAGCTTCTCGACGACGTACCTGTGGCAGCTGCGCACGGGCCGCCGCAACAACCCGACGAAGCGTCACCTCGAAGCACTGGCCCAGTTCTTCGGAGTGCCTCCGGCATACTTCTTCGACGACGAGCAGAGCATCAAGATCGCGGAGGAGCTGGCCCTGCTGGGCGCCCTGCGCGACGCGGGGGTCCGGGACCTGGCCCTGCGCGCGGTGACGTTGTCGGCGGACGGCCTCGACACGATCAGCGACATGATCGACGCGATCGCCCGAAGGGAGGCCGGTCGCAGCGGACCGAAGAGGGAGGGCTGAGGTGACGGCGTTCGCGGGAGCGGCAACCGGGCCGGGCCCGGTTCCGGGCGCCGACCTGCCCATGGGTTCGAGCTACCGGCCGGGCGCTCTCGCGAGTCGTCGGCGCGCAGGCTTGGAAGCGCTCTCGAAATCCGCGTGGCCGATCTTGCCCCGACCGCGTATCCCCGCCGGGCCCGTCGCGTTGAACCGGCCGGAGCCGTGGGGTCGCGGCGGGAGGGTGGGCTGACGTGGCGCGGACATCGTGGCGCCGGCGACCGGGGCGGGCGCTGTGGAAGCGGGCTCGCGAGGTCGCCGATGCCGTCACCCTTCCGGAGCCCTTCGCTGCCGAGGCGTTCGTCGCGAGCCTGGCTGCCGGCCGCGGGCGCCCCATCGAGCTCATGCCCGTCAGCGCTCCCGAAGGCGCTCCCTGCGGGCTGCTCATGAGCACCGAACGCGCCGACTACATCCTCTACCCGACCACCACGACCGCCCTGCACCGGCAGCACATCCTGCTCCACGAGGTCGGCCACCTGCTCTGCGGTCACACCGGCCCCGACGGCGGCGCGGACGGTGTCGCGATCGACGCCGCCGCCGGGCGGCAGCTCATGCCGAACCTCTCGCCCGAGCTGGTCCGGCGCGTGCTCGGCCGCACCACCTACACCGAGGTCGAGGAACGCGAAGCCGAGCTCGTCGCGAGCCTGCTCGCGCAGCGCGTCGTCCGGCACGGAGAGCCGCGTGAGCTCGCAGCCGACGCCCCGGACGGTCTGCGGCGCTTCGACTCCCTCTTCGGCGGCCGGTCCCGCCGCCGGACGCCGTGATCGAGACCCTGGCCTACCACCTGTGCCTGGTCGGGTTCGCCGGGTTCGGGTACAAGCTCGTCGAGGCGCGCCGCAGCCAGCCGGTGCGCACCATGTGGCTCCTCGCCGGGTTCGGCATCTGCATCGCCACCGGCATCGTCGTGCTGACGCCCGCGATGGCCGCCCTCGCCGGCCCCGGCCCGGTGACCGAATGGGTCCTGAGCCTGGCCGGCGACGAGCTGAAGCTGGGCGCGATCGGTTTCGCCGTCGCGTTCACGCAGTCGGTGTGGCGCGGCGAAGGCGCCCGGCTCGCGCCGCACGCGCTGGTCACCGGCGCGACGATGGTGCTGCTCGCGGTGTGCTTCACGCTTTCCGGACCGCGGCGCGTCGGCGACGACACGGTCTTCTCGGGCGCCGGCCTGCCGTTCGCCCTGGCCGACAAGCTCGTCTTCCTGGTCTACAGCCTCGTCAGCCTCGGCCTGCTGATCGCGGTGTTCGCCCGCAGCGCGTGGCACGCGGAGCCCGGCCCGCTGCGCACCGGGCTGTGGCTGCTGGTGGTCGGCGTGGGCGCGGCGTTCGCGTGGACGTTCTGGGACATCGACGACGTCCGCCAGCTCGCCCAGACCGCGCGGATCGGCGCGCGCGAGGACCTGCCGTCGTCGGTGCTCGCCGCGACGACGATCGGTTTCGTGACGGCCGGCGCGACGCTCAGCGCGTGGTCGCCGGCGGTGTCGTCGGTGCTCGGCCGGGTGCGGGCGTACCGCGCCTACCGCCGCATCGAGCCACTGTGGACGGCGTTGCGCGCGGCGGTGCCGGGCATCGCGTTCGACCCGGGCCGCGAGCTGACGGGCGGCGCCGAGTTCGCGCTGTACCGCCGGGTGATCGAGATCCGCGACGGTCACCTCGCGCTCCGAGCCCACTTCGACCCGGACCTCCCGGCCCGCGCGGAGACGGCGGCCCGCCGGGCGGGAGTCCCGGAGGCGGAGGTGGCGCCGACGGTGGAGGCGGTGACCCTGGCCGCGGCGATCGAGGCGGGCCGGCAGGGGAGACGGTTCGAGCAGGCGCAGGGCGAGGCCGGGCAGCTCGCGGAGGCGGACGCGGACGTGGTGGCGGAAGCGGCCTGGCTGGTCCGGGTGAGCCGGGCCTGGCAGCGAGTCGTGAGTGAGAAACCGGGTTAGAACACTGTTTCCCACTCACGACGGGTAGCGAGCCCCGTTGACCGTCACCCTCAGCGTGTACAGCGAGCTCGAAGCGGTGATGAACAGCTCGTTCCCCCGCGCGCCGCCGAACGTGAAGTTCGAGCAGATCTCCGGCACCCGCAGCTTCCCGATCCGCGTCCCATCGGCCGCGAAGCAATGCAGCCCGTCGTGCGCCGCCGCCCAAACCTGGCCTTCGCTGTCCACCCGGACCCCGTCGAACGCGCCGTTGTCGCACGTCGCGAAAACCGACCCGCCGGTCAGCTCGCCTTCCCGGCCCACCCCGAACACCCGGATGTGGCTGGGCTTCTGCCGCGTGTCCGCGATGTACAGCAGCGACTCGTCGGCCGAAAACGCCAGCCCGTTCGGCCGGGAGAAGTCGTCCGCGACGATCTTCACTTCACCCGAAGGAGACACGCGGTACACGTGGCAAGCTCCGATCTCGCTCTCCGCCCGGTACCCCTCGTAGTCGCTGTCGATGCCGTAACTCGGGTCGGTGAACCAGATTGAGCCGTCCGAGTGCTCGACGACGTCGTTCGGGCTGTTGAACCGCTTGCCCTCGAACTCCGACGCCAGCACGGTGATCGAGCCGTCGTGCTCGGTGCGCGTCACGCGGCGGCGGCCCTGCTCGCAGCTGACCAGCCGGCCGGCGCGGTCGACCGTGTGCCCGTTCGAATAGTGAGCGGGCTGCCGGAACACGCCGACCTCGCCCGTCGTCTCGTCCCAGCGCAGCGTGCGGTCGTTCGGGATGTCGCTGAACACCAGGTAGCGCCCGGCCGGGAAGTACGCCGGCCCCTCGGTCCAGCGGCAGCCGGTGTGCAGGCGCTGCATCCACTCGTCGCCGTTGACGCGCGCGAAGCGCTCGTCGAGCACCTCGAAGTCCGTCTTGATCAGATCCATCAGTCGCTCCTAATGAGGTTCTGCGATAAGCATGGATTGCCGAACCTGATATGGTCAAGTCGTGGATGACGTGGATCGCAAGCTGCTCTCCGAACTGCAGCAAGACGCGACGCAGGCGTACGCCGCGCTCGGCAAAGCCGTCGGCCTGTCCGCGGGGGCGGCTCACGAGCGCGTCCGCAAGCTGCGCGAGCAGGGCGTGATCCGCCGGACCACCGTGGACGTCGACCCCGGGGCGGTCGGCCGCGGCGTCGCGGCGTTCGTCCTCGTCGAGGCCAACGCCTGGATGGGGGACGAGCCGGTGCGCGCGGCCCTCGAAGCCCTGCCCGAGGTGGTGGAGGCGCACGTCATCGCGGGGCCGGCGTCGCTGCTGGTCAAGGTGCGCACGCCGACGACCGAAGAGCTCCAGGCGTCGCTGCGCCGGCTGTTCGCGATCGACGGCGTCACCGGCACGCAGACCATCGTGATCCTCGAATCCTTCTTCGAACGCCCGGTGGACCCGACCGCCTGAAAGAGCCCGACACGCCCAACTGGCCCTCCGCCGTGCGCACTACTGTGCAATGCGTGGTACCTTTCCAAGCGTAAGACTGGAGGGTGCAGTGGAGATCAGTCAGCTGCTCAAAGGGGTGCTCGATCTGGCCGTGCTCGCGGTGCTCCGCGAGGAAGACGGCTACGGCTACGACGTCCTGCGAAGACTCAGGACCGCCGGCCTGAACGAGGTGGGGGACGCGTCGGTGTACGGGACGTTGCGCAGGCTCTACAAAGCCGGCCTGCTCACCTCGTACGTGGTGCCCAGCGAAGAGGGCCCGCACCGCAAGTACTACAGCCTGAACGAGCCGGGCCGGCTCCGCCTGGCGGAGTCGGGCAAGACCTGGCAGAGCTTCGCATCGACGATGAACGTGCTTTTGGGAGAGGCAGCATGAGCGAGAAGCCGACCGCCGTGCGGGTGTATCTGGCGCGGGTCCGCACCGCGCTCGCCGACCTGCCCGCGAGCGAGATCGAAGAGATCCTCGAAGACGTCCGCCCGCACCTGGCGGAGCTGGAGGCCGAGCTGGGGGAGGGTGCCCGCGTCGAGGCCCTGATCGAACGGCTCGGCACGCCCGAGAGCTACGCCGCCGAGCTGCGCGCGTCCGGCGGGTACCCGCCGGCAGCGGAGGGCTCGACGCAGGTACTGGCCACCAGGACCGCCCCGAGTGTCGTGAAACCGCGGGTCGCGTTCTGGGGCCTGGTGCTCTGCGCGGTGGCGCTCACGCTGATCGCGTTCGGTGCCGCCGTCAGCGTCGACCCCGACGTGCTGGTGGCCGTGCTGTTCTTCCTGCCGGTGTTCCTCGTCAGCCTGTTCCTGCTGCTGCGCGGCGGGATCGAGCCGGTGCTGGCGCTGCCGGAGGTGGCGTGGCTGCGGCAGACGCTGGCCAAGGGGCGCCGTCAGGAGGATTCCGGAAAGGCGCTGAACTACCTCGCTTCGCTGAAGCCGGCGTGGTGGATCGTGTGTGCCTTCGTGCTGGTCGCCTTCGGGCTGTTGCTCATGCTGCGCGCGCGCGACGCCGTGCTGCTGCTGCCGTTCCTGCTCGTCGCGGGCGGCGCGGCCGTGTGGGTGGGCCCGCGGCTGGGGCGCGACCGGCGGCTGCTGTGGGTGGCCGTGCCGATCTCGGCGTTCGTCATCGGCGGCATCCTGGGCGGGTTCGGTGCCGCGGTCGACCTGATCTCGAACCGGAACTCGTACTCGAGCTCGCCGTCGTACTACCCGTCGTCGTCCGACCGGTACGGCAACGACCAGCTGAGCTACGGCAACCACGAGATCGAGAACGTCTACGCGTTCGACGCCGAGGGCAAGCCGCTGACGGAGGTCTACCTCTACGACGAACAGGGCCGGCCGATCACGCTGACCCGCTACGGCTGCGAGCGGTCGAGCGGCAGCAAGGAGAAGATCGGCGAAGACAACCGGTTCCCGCGGCCGAAGATCGAGCAGGGCGTCACCGACGACCAGGGCAACTACAACGGCTACAACGGGTACCGCTCGGCCTGCCGCGAGAACGCGGGGGTGCCGTTCAGCGCGGCGATCCCGAAGGTGACGGTGCCGCCGTCCCCGTCGGGTACACCGTCGGCCACGACGACGCCCGCGCCCACGACGACGCCTGCGACGACCACGCCGCCGACGGCGACGCCGACCAGGTAGAAGCCATCAGGAGCGGAGGTCGGGGCCGCTCCTGACGCGACGAAGGCCGCCTCCGGACTCGATCCGGGGGCGGTCTTCGATCTTTCGCCGCTCGCGGTGTTCACCCGGTCCCAACGTGCGCGAAACGCGGGCGTGCTGAGCTGGACATGTGCCACTCACGGACCCTTTCGCCCCGCGCACCCGGGTCGTCCACGGGTACGAACGCGCCTACCGGATGGCCGGGCGCGGGCCGGCCCTGCTGTTCCTGCACGGCATCGGCGACGACTCGGCGACGTGGCTGGAGCTGCTGGCCTCGCTCTCGGCCGACCACACGGTGATCGCGCCCGACCTGCTCGGCCACGGTGCCTCGGCCAAGCCACGCGCGGACTACTCCGTCGCGGCCTACGCGTGCGGCATGCGCGACCTGCTGACCACTCTCGACGTCGACCGGGTCACCGTGGTCGGGCACTCGCTCGGCGGCGGTGTCGCGATGCAGTTCGCCTACCAGTTCCCGGAACGCTGCGAACGGCTCGTCCTGGTCGGCTCGGGCGGCGTCGGGGCGAGCGTGCACCCGCTGCTGCGGCTGGCCGCCGCGCCGGGCGCGGGGCTGGTGCTTCCGCTGCTGGGCACGCGGCCGGCGTTGACGGCGCTGCGCGGGCTCGCCGGGCTGCTGCGGGTGTCCGAAGGGCTGGGGCTGGGCCCGGACCTCGACTACGTGGTGACCCGTTACGTCCGGCTGCTCGAGCCGAGCACGCGTTCGGCGTTCCTGCGCACCCTGCGTTCGGTCGTCGACTGGCGCGGCCAGGTGGTCAACATGCTGGACCGCTGCTACCTGACCGAGGGGATCCCGACGCTGCTGGTGTGGGGGACGGACGACCGGGTCGTGCCGAGCGGCCACGCGCGGCGCGCGCACCAGGCGATGCCGGGCAGCAGGCTGGTGCTGTTCGAGGGCGCGGGCCACTTCCCGCACCGGTCCGACCCTCGCCGGTTCCTGGAGATCCTGCGGGAGTTCCTGGCGCAGACACCGCCGGCGCGGTACGACCGGGGCGGCTGGGGCGACCTGCTGCGCGCGGGCCGGCGGGCGGGGTCACCGGACCCGGCGGAGATCCCCGACGCACCGACGGTCTCCTCGGGCACCTGAGCAGCCCCCGTTTTCCACGCTACCGGCGGACACCGACAGTTCCGGCGCCTCCCGCGCGAGTTGTCCACAGCCGGGCAAGCGCCCCAATGTGGCCTTCGGTGCGTTGAACGCACCCAAGGGGCCCTTCGGTGCGTCTGATGCAACCAAGGCCACATTGGGGCGCTTGGCGCCGGACCCTGGACGCGGCGAAGGCCACCTCCCAGGGGAGATGGCCTTCGAGGTTTCCGCGCGTCAGTGGCCGAACGCGCTCCGGGCCGCGAGGTCCGCCAGCAACGCGCGGCCCTTCTCGGCGTTGCGGGGCTGGGACAGGACGTCATACCGCCGAGCCACCAGCTGGCTCTGGGAGATGAAGCCGCGCTTGTTGCGGTTGGCCGCGTAGCCGAGTGCGCCGAACAGCAGGTTGAACCCCAGACCGGCGACGAGGCCGATCACGATCGGGATCATCCCTGCGCCCGGGTTCAGCAGGCTGAGCACCAACCCGAGGAACAGACCGAACATCGCGCCGGACGTCGCCGCGCTGCCCAGCACCTTGCCCCAGGACATCTTGCCCGCGATGCGCTCGACGAGCATGGGCTCGACGCCCACGATCGTGACGTCGGTGACCGGGAACTCCGCGCCCGCGAGGTGGTCGACCGCGCGCTGCGCCTGCTCGTAGGACTCGTAGGAACCGATCGGCCAGCCGGTGGGCAGGGTGGGCAGCTGGGGTCGCGCCTGCTGCCGTCCGATCGTGCTCTGCTGCGTGAATGTGGTCATCGATCTCACCTCTCCTGCCCGTACAACGAAGGAGTACCCCGGATTCCTCCCTTCGCGCGGAATTCACAGGGACTTCTCAGCCGGGCAAACGGCGCATACCGGCGGTCGATCCAATGGCTCAAGAAAATACCTTTGTTCCGGTTGACCCGTCCGGCGTCACCGGGTAGGAAGAAGCCGCAAAGGATTCGCATCAAACCTTTGGGGCGGCTGATGGCACGCAGACGAGGCATGCTCACGCTCGACGAGCTCCGGGCGCGCGTGGACGCGGGCACGATCGACACCGTGCTCGTCGCGATCACGGACATGCAGGGCAGGCTCCAGGGCAAGCGCTGCTCGGCCGAGTACTTCCTGGACGAGGTCGTCGGGCACGCCACCGAGGCCTGCAACTACCTCCTGGCCGTGGACGTCGACATGAACACCGTCGACGGCTACGCGCTCTCCTCCTGGGACAGCGGCTACGGCGACTTCGTGCTGCGCCCCGACCTCGAAACCCTGCGCGAGGTCCCGTGGCAGGAGGGCACCGCGCTGGTGCTGGCCGACGTCGAGCGCGTGCAGGGCGGGCCGGTGTCGGTGTCGCCGCGCCAGATCTTGCGCCGCCAGCTCGAGCGCCTCGCCGAGCGCGGGCTCGCCGCCTACGTCGGGACCGAGCTCGAGTTCATCGTCTTCGACGACACCTACGAAGCCGCCTGGGACAAGCGCTACCACGGCCTCAAGCCCGCCAACCAGTACAACGTCGACTACTCCATGCTCGGCACCGCGCGGCTGGAGCCGCTGCTGCGCCGCATCCGCAACGACATGGCCGGCGCCGGGCTCTACCCGGAGTCCGCCAAGGGCGAGTGCAACCCCGGCCAGCAGGAGATCGCCTTCCGCTTCACCGATGCCCTGAGCACCTGCGACAACCACAGCGTCTACAAGAACGGCGCCAAGGAGATCGCGGCGCAGGAGGGCAAGAGCCTCACGTTCATGGCGAAGTACAACGAGCGCGAGGGCAACTCCTGCCACATCCACATCAGCCTGCGCTCCACCGAGGGCCGCGCCGTCCTGGCGGGCGAGCACGACCACGGCTTCTCGACGCTCATGGAGCAGTTCCTCGCCGGCCAGCTCGCCGGGCTGCACGAGCTGACGTACTTCCTCGCCCCGAACATCAACTCCTACAAGCGGTTCGTGCCCGGCAGCTTCGCGCCGACCGCGATCGCGTGGGGCACCGACAACCGCACCTGCGCGCTGCGCGTCGTCGGCCACGGCGAGTCGCTGCGCGTCGAGAACCGCGTGCCGGGCGGGGACGTCAACCCGTACCTCGCCGTCGCCGCGCTGATCGCCGCCGGCCTGCACGGCATCGAGAACGAGCTGGAGCTGGAAGAACCCTTCACCGGCAACGCCTACCACTCCGGCCGGGACACGGTGCCGACCACGCTGCCCGAAGCCGCCGCGGCGCTCGCCGGCAGCGAGCTGGCGCGCGGAGCGTTCGGCGAGGACGTCGTCGAGCACTACCTGAACGCGGCGAAGATCGAGGTGGACGCCTACAACGCCGCCGTCACCGACTGGGAGCGGGTTCGTGGCTTCGAGCGCCTCTAACGGCCGGCCGGTTATCGGACTCACCACCTACCTCGAGCCCGCCAAGTTCCTCGTCTGGGAGACGGAAGTCGCGCTGTTGCACCGCGTGTACGTCGACTGCGTCGTCGCCGCGGGCGGCATCCCGGTGCTGCTGCCACCGGTCAGCGACGCGTACGACCGGCTCGTGTCCACAGTGGACGGACTGGTGCTCACCGGCGGCGCCGACGTCGAGCCGCAGCGCTACGGCCAGGAGCAGCACCCCGCGACCTACACCCGCCCGAACCGCGACGCGTTCGAGTTCGGCCTGTTCGCCGCCGCGCGGCGGCAGGGGAAGCCGGTCCTCGGCGTGTGCCGCGGCCTGCAGGTGATGAGCGTCGCCCTCGGCGGCACGCTCGCCCAGCACCTGCCCGAAAGCGCGGGCACCACCGAGCACCAGCCCGCGCTCGCGACGTTCGGCCGGGGCACCGTCACGCTCGCCGACGGCAGCCGGGCGGCGGCGATCCTCGGCTCGGAAACCAAGACACTTTGCTACCACCACCAGGCGATCGACCGGCTCGGCGACGGCCTGGAACCGGTCGGCTGGGCCGCCGACGGCACCATCGAAGCCGCGGAAGTACCCGGCGAGTTCACCCTGGGCGTGCAGTGGCACCCCGAGCAGGACAGCGACGACGTACGGCTCTTCGCGGCCCTCGTCGACGCGAGCAAGGAGAGGGCATGACCAGCAGCTTCGACGTCCTGAACCCCGCCACCGAGGAGGTGGTGCGGAGGGTCCCGCTGACCAGCGCCGAGGAGACGGACGCGGCGATCGCCCGCGCCCGGGCGGCGTTCCCGGCGTGGCGCGACGTCACCCCCGGCGACCGCGCGCGCCTGCTGCGCCGCTTCGCCGACGCCGTCGAGGCCGACATCGAAAACCTCGCGCGGCTGGAGGTCGCCAACTCCGGGCACACGATCGGCAACGCCCGCTGGGAAGCGGGCAACGTCCGCGACGTCCTCAATTACTACTCCGCCGCGCCGGAACGCCTGGTCGGCAAGCAGATCCCGGTGCCCGGCGGCGTCAACGTCACCTTCCAGGAGCCCCTGGGCGTGGTCGGCGTGATCGTGCCGTGGAACTTCCCGATGCCGATCGCCGGCTGGGGCTTCGCACCCGCGCTCGCCGCCGGCAACACCGTCGTCCTCAAGCCCGCCGAGCTGACGCCGTTGACCGCGATCCGGCTCGGCGAGCTGGCCCGCGAGGCAGGCATCCCCGAGGACGTCTTCCAGGTGCTGCCCGGCAAGGGATCCGTGGTGGGACAACGGTTCGTGGACCACCCGGGCGTGCGCAAGGTCGTCTTCACCGGTTCCACCGAGGTCGGCAAGCAGATCATGGCCGGCTGCGCGGCCCAGGTGAAGCGCGTGACGCTCGAGCTGGGCGGCAAGAACGCAAACATCGTCTTCGCCGACTCCGACCTGGAAAAGGCCGCGGCGACCGCGCCCTACGGCGTCTTCGACAACGCGGGCCAGGACTGCTGCGCGCGTTCCCTGATCCTGGTGCAGGCGAGCGCGTACGACCGCTTCATGGAGCTGCTCGAACCCGCGGTGCACGGCGTCGTCGTCGGCGACCCCGGCGACGAGAAGACCGAGATGGGCCCGCTGATCTCCGCCGCGCACCGCGAGAAGGTCGCCTCCTACGTACCGGACGACGCGCCGGTCGCCTTCCGCGGCACCGCGCCGGAAGGCGACGGCTTCTGGTTCCCGCCGACCGTCCTCACCCCGCCCGACCTGCGGCACCCGGCCGCGGCGGACGAGGTCTTCGGCCCGGTCGTCGCCGTCGTGCCGTTCGCCGAAGAGGCCGACGCGGTCCGGATGGCGAATGCCACCGAGTACGGCCTGTCCGGGTCGATCTGGACCCGCGACGCCGGCCGCGCGTGGCGGGTGGCGCGTGGTGTCGAAGCCGGCAACCTGTCGGTGAACTCGCACTCTTCGGTGCGCTACTGGACGCCGTTCGGCGGCTTCAAGCAGTCCGGCCTCGGCCGCGAGCTGGGCCCCGACGCCGCGGCGGCGTTCACCGAAACCAAGAACGTCTTTCTCAGCACGGAGGAGTAATGGTCCAGCGTTTCGAAGGCCGCGTCGCGGTGATCACCGGCGGCGCGAGCGGCATCGGGCTCGCCTCGGCCCGCCGGCTGGCGAGCGAAGGCGCGAAGGTCGTCATCGCGGACCTGACGCCGGCCGTCGGCAAGGCGGCCGCGGACGAGGTCGGCGGCGCGTTCATCCAGACCGACGTCACCGACGCCGAGCAGGTCGAGAACCTGTTCCACAGCACGGTCGAGCAGTTCGGCTCGGTCGACGTCGCGTTCAACAACGCCGGCATCTCGCCGCCGGAGGACGACTCCATCCTCACCACCGGCATCGAAGCATGGGACCGCGTGCAGCGCGTCAACCTGACGTCGGTGTTCCACTGCTGCAAGGCCGTCCTGCCGCACATGCAGCGCCAGGGCAAGGGCTCGATCATCAACACGGCGTCGTTCGTCGCGGTGATGGGCGCGGCGACGTCGCAGATCTCCTACACCGCGTCCAAGGGCGGTGTGCTCGCGATGAGCCGCGAGCTGGGCATCCAGTTCGCGCGGGAGAACATCCGGGTCAACGCGCTGTGCCCGGGGCCGGTGAACACGCCGCTGCTCAAGGAGCTGTTCGCGAAGGACCCGGAACGCGCGGCGCGGCGGCTGGTGCACGTACCGGTCGGCCGGTTCGCCGAGCCCGAGGAGATCGCGGCGGCGGTGGCCTTCCTGGCCAGCGACGACGCCAGCTTCATCACGGCCTCGCAGTTCCTGGTCGACGGCGGCATCTCCGGCGCGTACGTCACCCCGCTCTAACGGCGCGTCTTCTTCTCCCCGGGTTTCCGCACGCCGTACACCTCCCGCAGGTACTTCCAGGCCGCGTTGAGGGTCTTGCGCTCTTCGGAGAGCTGACGTTCGCGCCGCCGCAGGATGCGGGTGGCCACCTCGGCGGCGAGGAAGGCGCCGGCGGCGAAGGTCAGCGTGCCGACGATCAGGATGAGGGCGATCACGGTGGTGGTCATGGTCACCAGCGTCGGGCCGGCCTGGGCGATTTGTCCCTGCGCAAAGCTAGCGGGTTTCGTTAGCTTTGTGAGGTGACGCACTGGCGCGCCGACGAGTGGGCGGAAGCGGTCCGGACCGGCATCCGGGCGCGGGGGCTTTCCCTGGACGAGGCCGCGCGCCGCATCGGGGTCCCGACGTCGACGCTGCGCAGCTGGATCGAGCACCGGCACGCGCCGAAGGTGACCGTCTTCGACCACTGGGCCGAGCTCGCCGAGGTCACCGGGCTCGGCGAGGCCGAGCTGCTGCGCGTCGCCGGCGTGCTGCCCGAAAGCCTCGCGAGCCCGGTGCACGTCGCGCAGGCCGCGAAGGCGCTGCGCGAGGGCATCGACCAGGCCGGGCAGTTCCTCCGGCAGGCCACGGCGCTCGTCTACTCCTCGCCCGGCACGCAGGTGGCCAACCTCATCGCCGCGTCGCCGACCGACTGGGAGATGCGGATCCGCTCCGCGACCCGCGGTGACGAGGTCCGCGTGACCTACCACCACTACGTCGGCGTCGTGGCGCCCCGGGACTTCCCCCACGACGACGCCGAGGTGCGCCGGATCCTCGAGCACGACGTCCTCGGCGAGCTGTGGCGGCCGCTCGGGCTCTACTGGCGGGTCGCCGAGGTGCACGACTGGCACGAGCCGCCGCGGCTGGTGATCCAGGTGCCCGAGCAGGAGGCGACGCGCCCGCCCGTGCCGTCGCCGGTCGTCGCCGCGCCGCCGGTCGTGGTGCTGTCGCCGATCTGGGGGTACGGCGAGCTGCTGGCGTCGCTGGTCGCCGACGGCCTCGGGTTCGGCAACGTCGACTTCCGCTACTTCGGCCTCCCGGACGCGATGGCCGACCGCGTCCGGATCACCGCCCGCGAGCTGGCCGAGCCCGCGCCGCGGCTGGTGCACACGGTGCCGCCGATCATGCTGCTGCACGGCCTGGCCGTGCCCGACCTGACCGGACGGCTCCCGGTCGTCGTCCGCTACGGCCCCCGCATGCGCGAGCGGGCAGCGCGTATTTACCGCGAGCCGCTGCTCGAAGCCGGGTTCGCGGACCCCTTGGCCGGGGCACGCGCGATCGAGCAGGCGGTGTCGTCCGGGGTACCACCGGGCTGCGCGTACTTCGAGGTCACGCTCGACGACGAGGACGTCTTCGACGGCGACGATCCGTCGCTGGACCGGCTCAACGACTCGGTGGCGTGGCTCGCCGAGCAGATCGTCGAGCAGGTGCTGCTGGGGGCCGGCCACCCGCCGGTGCCCCTGGGCGGGCCGCTGAAACGCCTGGTCCTGCCCTCGGGCCGGGTCCGGCGGCCGCCGGCACTGGCCGGCCGGGTCGTGCGGCGGGTCGCCGATCGAGGCGGACTCGAAGAGTGATGTGGCGTTGGCCCGGTGAAGTAGACGGACCTCGGAGGCGGCAGGTACCGTAGCCGCCACAACTGCAGATCGGGCCGTTGAGCCGAGGCGGGAGAGCCCTCACGAAGTCGGTGGGGCACCGAAGGAGCAAACTCCCCGGAATCTCTCAGGTACCTGCTACCGCTTCGCGCGAGGCCACTCTGGAAAGCAGGCGCACCCGCGCCTCACCCAAGGTGAAAGCCGTGCTGTGTCTACTCGAGCAGCACGGTGAAACTCTCAGGTGCCATGACAGAGGGGGAGTTCCCAGCGCACCCGTGTGCCCGGCCCGAGGAGCTCCCATCACTTCTACGCAGTTCGACGCCCGCCACATCGGCCCGTCCGAGGCCGAACGCGCGAAGATGCTGGCCGAGTGCGGCTACGGAAGCCTGGACGCCCTCGTCGGCGCGGCCGTGCCGACCGCCATCCGCGCCACCCGTGACCTGCGGCTCCCGCCCGCCGCGTCCGAAGAGGACGCCACCGCGGAGCTGCGCGCCCTCGCCGCGCACAACCGCCCGATGACGCAGATGATCGGCCTCGGCTACTCCGACACCGTCACCCCCGGCGTGATCCGCCGCAACGTCCTCGAGAACCCGGCTTGGTACACCGCGTACACGCCCTACCAGCCGGAGATCTCCCAGGGCCGGCTCGAAGCGCTGCTCAACTTCCAGACCATGGTTTCCGATCTCACCGGCCTGGCCACCGCGAACGCGTCCCTGCTGGACGAGTCGACCGCCGTCGCCGAAGCCGTCACGCTGATGCGCCGCGCGTCCAAGTCCAAGTCGAACAAGGTCGTGCTCGACGCCGAGTGCCTGCCGCAGACCATCGCCGTCGTGCGGACCCGCGTCGAGGCGCTGGGCATCGAGGTCGAGGTCCGCGACCTGCTCACCGGCCTGCCGGACGACTTCTTCGGCGTGGTCGTCCAGTACCCCGGCGCGTCCGGCGTGCTGCGCGGCCGCGGCTTCTACCACGCGATTTCCGAGTCGGCGAAGGCCGCGGGCGCGCTGTTCACCGTCGCCGCCGACCTGCTCGCCCTCACCCTGATCACCGCGCCGGGCGAGTTCGGCGCCGACGTCGCCGCCGGGTCGACGCAGCGCTTCGGCGTCCCGCTCGGTTACGGCGGCCCGCACGCCGGGTTCATGTCGGTCCGCGCCGGACTCGAGCGCTCGCTGCCGGGGCGCCTGGTCGGTGTCTCGGTCGACGCCGACGGCAACTCCGCCTATCGGCTGGCGCTGCAGACGCGTGAGCAGCACATCCGCCGCGAGAAGGCGACGTCCAACATCTGCACCGCGCAGGTCCTGCCCGCCGTGCTGGCCGCGATGTACGCGGTCTACCACGGTCCGGACGGCCTCAAGCGGATCGCCCAGCGTGTCCACGGCCTGGCCGCGGGCTTCGCGGACGCTCTCCGGAAGACCGGCGTCGAGGTCGTGCACGAGTCCTTCTTCGACACCGTCGTCGCGCGCGTCCCGGGTCAGGCCGCCGAGGTCCACGCGGCTGCCCGCGAGGCCGGCATCAACCTCGGTCACGTCGACGCCGACCACGTGCGTGTCGCCTTCGACGAGATCAGCACGCCCGCTATCACCGCGAAGGTTCTGAAGGCCTTCGGAGTCGAGGCCGACGTCCAAGACGGCGTCGCGCTGCCGAACGGCCTGGCCCGCGAGAGCGGCTTCATGGGCCACGAGGTCTTCGGCACCCACCGCTCCGAGACGGCGATGCTGCGCTACCTGCGCCGCTTGTCCGACCAGGACTACGCGCTCGACCGCGGCATGATCCCGCTCGGCTCCTGCACGATGAAGCTCAACGCCACCACCGAGATGGAGCCGATCAGCTGGCGCGAGTTCGCCGGCATCCACCCGTTCGCCCCGGCGGAAGACGCCGAGGGCTACCACACGCTCGTGGGGCAGCTCGCGGACTGGCTGGCCGAGGTCACCGGCTACGACCAGGTGTCGCTGCAGCCGAACGCGGGCAGCCAGGGCGAGCTGGCCGGGCTGCTGGCCATCCGCGCGTACCACCGCGCGAACGGCGACGAGGCCCGCGACGTCTGCCTGATCCCGTCGTCGGCGCACGGCACCAACGCCGCTTCGGCGGTGCTCGCCGGGATGCGCGTGGTCGTCGTGAAGTGCACCGACGAGGGCAACGTCGACCTGGCCGACCTGCGGTCCAAGGTGGACGCCCACCAGGACACGCTCGCCGCGATCATGGTCACCTACCCGTCCACGCACGGCGTCTACGAGCACTCGATCGACGAGCTGGCGAAGATCGTCCACGACGGCGGCGGCCAGGTGTACGTCGACGGCGCGAACCTCAACGCCCTGCTGGGCCTGGCCAAGCCGGGCGAGTTCGGCGGCGACGTCTCGCACCTGAACCTGCACAAGACCTTCTGCATCCCGCACGGCGGTGGCGGCCCCGGCGTCGGCCCGGTCGCGGTGCGCGCGCACCTGGCGCCGTACCTGCCGAACCACCCGCTGCTGGACCAGGCCGGCCCGGCGACCGGTGTCGGCCCGATCAGCGGCGCGCCGTACGGCTCGGCGTCGATCCTGCCGATCTCGTGGGCCTACGTCCGGATGATGGGCGCGCCCGGCCTGACCGCGGCCACCAAGGTCGCCGTGCTGGCCGCGAACTACGTCGCCTCGCGGCTCGCGCCGCACTACCCGGTGCTCTACACGGGCCAGGACGGCCTGGTCGCGCACGAGTGCATCCTCGACCTGCGGCAGATCACCAAGGAGACCGGCGTGACGGTCGACGACGTCGCGAAGCGGCTCATCGACTACGGCTTCCACGCGCCGACCATGTCGTTCCCGGTCGCGGGCACGCTGATGGTCGAGCCGACCGAGTCCGAGGACCTGGGCGAGATCGACCGGTTCGTCGCCGCGATGATCGCCATCCGCGCCGAGATCGACGAGGTCGCTTCCGGTAAGTGGAGTGCCGACGAGTCACCGCTGCGCGGGGCGCCGCACACCGCCGAGACGCTGGTCGGCGAGTGGGACAAGCCCTACGACCGCGAGCTGGCGGTGTACCCGGCCGGGGTGTCGCGCAAGAACAAGTACTGGCCGCCGGTGCGGCGGATCGACGGCGCCCGCGGTGACCGTAACCTCGTGTGCTCCTGCCCGCCCCTCAACGCTTACGAAGGCTGAAACCCAGTGTCGAAGGAAACCTCGCTGCACGGCGTCCACAAGGGACTCGGTGCGCTGTTCACCGACTTCGCCGGCTGGTCCATGCCGGTCCGCTACGCCAGCGAGCTGGCCGAGCACAAGGCCGTCCGCGAGGCGGCCGGGCTGTTCGACCTCTCGCACATGGCCGAAATCCACGTCACCGGCAAGCAAGCCGCCGACGTCCTGGACTTCGCGCTGGTCGGCAACCTCACCGGGGTCAAGCCGGGCCGGGCGCGCTACACGATGATCTGCGACGCCGACGGCGGCGTGCTCGACGACCTGGTCGTCTACCGGCTCGCCGACGAGCACTACCTGGTCGTCGCGAACGCGGGCAACGCGAAGGTCGTCGCCGACGCGCTGGCCGAGCGGGTCGCGGGCTTCGACGCGGTGGTCGACGACCGGTCCGAGACGACCGCGCTGATCGCCGTCCAGGGCCCGAAGGCCGTGGAAATCCTCGGCGCCGTCACCGACGCCGACCTGGGCGCGCTGAAGTACTACGCCAGCGTCCCGGCGGTCGTGAAGGGCCACGAGATCCTCCTCGCCCGCACCGGCTACACCGGCGAGGACGGCTTCGAGCTGTTCGTCCCGGCCGACGAGGCCCCGGCGGTCTGGCGGCTGCTCATGGAAGCGGGCGAGTCACACGGCCTCGTCCCGGCCGGACTCGCCTGCCGCGACACGCTGCGTCTCGAAGCCGGAATGCCGTTGTACGGCAACGAACTCACGCTCGACCAGAGCCCGTTCGAAGCCGGGCTCGGGCGTGTCGTGAAGTTCGAGAAGCCGGGCGACTTCGTCGGCCGCGCGGCGCTGGAGGAACGGTCCAAAGCTGACGTTCCGCGAGTGCGGGTGGGCCTTCGCGGAGCTGGCCGTCGCGCTCCGCGTCACGGTTACAAGCTGCTGGCCGAGGGAACCGAGATCGGCGAGGTCACCAGTGGGGCGCTGTCGCCCACGCTGGGTTACCCGATCGCCATGGCGTACGTCGATCGGGCGTACGCCGAGCCCGGCACCGAACTTTCCGTCGACATCCGGGGCAGGATCGAGCCCGTCGAGGTCGTCGCCCTGCCCTTCTACTCCCGCGCGTAAAGGACTTTCACCATGAGCATCCCCGAGAACCTGAAGTACACCAAGGAACACGAGTGGCTGAGCGTCGCCGACGGCGTCGCCACCGTCGGCATCACCGCCTTCGCCGCCGAGTCGCTCGGTGACATCGTGTTCGTCCAGCTGCCCGAGGCCGGCTCGGCGATCACCGCGGGCGAGGTGTTCGGCGAGGTCGAGTCGACCAAGTCGGTCAGCGAGCTGTACGCGCCGGTCTCCGGCGAGGTCGTCGAGGTGAACGGCACCACAGCGGACACCCCCGAGGTCATCAACTCCGACCCGTACACGGAAGGCTGGCTGCTGAAGGTGCGTCTGACCGGGGACGTGCCCGAACTGCTCGACGCCGCCGCGTACGCCGCGCTCACCCAGGAGAACTGATGACGACGTTCGACCAGCACCTGTCCGAAGTCGACCCCGAGGTCGCTGCGGCCGTCGCCGACGAACTGAACCGCCAGCAGTCCACCCTGGAGATGATCGCCTCCGAGAACTTCGCCCCGGTGGGCGTGCTCGAGGCGCAGGGTTCGGTGCTGACCAACAAGTACGCCGAGGGTTACCCGGGCCGCCGCTATTACGGCGGTTGTGAGCACGTCGACGTCGTCGAGCAGCTCGCGATCGACCGCGCGAAGGCCCTGTTCGGCGCCGAGCACGCCAACGTGCAGCCGCACTCGGGCGCCCAGGCCAACGCCGCCGCGATGTTCGCCGTGCTCAAGCCCGGCGACACCATCCTCGGCCTCGACCTGGCGCACGGCGGCCACCTGACGCACGGGATGAAGATCAATTTCTCGGGCAAGCTCTACAACGTCGTCGCCTACCACGTCGACAAAGAGACCGGCATCGTCGACCTGGCCGAGATCGAGCGCCTCGCCGTCGAGCACAAGCCGAAGCTGATCATCGCCGGCTGGTCGGCGTACCCGCGTCAGCTCGACTTCGCCGAGTTCCGCCGCATCGCCGACCTGGTCGACGCTCGCCTGATGGTCGACATGGCGCACTTCGCCGGGCTGGTCGCGACCGGGCTGCACCCGTCGCCGGTGCCGCACGCCGACATCGTCACCACGACCACGCACAAGACCCTCGGCGGCCCGCGCGGCGGCCTCATCCTCTGCCGCCAGGAGCTGGCGAAGAAGATCAACTCGGCGGTGTTCCCGGGACAGCAGGGCGGGCCGCTCGAACACGTCATCGCGGCCAAGGCCGTCGCGCTGAAGATCGCCGCGAGCGAGGAGTTCAAGGAGCGCCAGCAGCGCACCTTGGAGGGCTCCCGGATCCTGGCTTCGCGCTTGTCCCAGTCGGATTGTGCCGACGCCGGTGTGCGCGTGCTGACCGGTGGCACCGACGTCCACCTGGTCCTGGTCGACCTCGTCCAGTCCACTCTGGACGGTCAGCAGGCCGAGGACCGGCTCCACGAGGTCGGCATCACGGTCAACCGCAACGCCGTGCCGTTCGACCCGCGCCCGCCGATGATCACCTCCGGCCTGCGGATCGGCACCCCGGCGCTGGCCACCCGCGGCTTCCAGGCCGGGGACTTCACCGAGGTCGCCGACGTCATCGCCGAGGCCCTCAAACCGGACTTCGACGACGCCCTGCGTTCGAAGCTGCGCGACCGCGTCGAGACGCTGGCCAAGAAGCACCCGCTGTACGCGGACCTGTCCCGGTGAGCGCGCTGCCCGAAGGCCGGAAGCTGCTGCGTCTGGAAGTCCGCAACAGTGAGACGCCGATCGAGAAGAAGCCGCCGTGGATCAAGACGCGGGTGCGGATGGGGCCGGAGTTCACCGAACTCAAGGGTCTCGTGCGTCGTGAGGGTCTGCACACGGTGTGTGAAGAGGCCGGTTGTCCCAACATCTATGAGTGCTGGGAAGACCGTGAGGCGACGTTCCTCATCGGTGGTGATCAGTGCACGCGTCGGTGTGATTTCTGTCAGATCGACACGGGTAAGCCGGCTGAGCTGGACCGGACCGAGCCGCGGAAGGTCGCGGAGTCCGTGCAGGCCATGGGCTTGCGGTACTCCACGGTGACCGGTGTCGCTCGCGATGATCTGGACGACGGCGGTGCGTGGCTCTACGCCGAGACCGTGCGTCAGATCCACGACTTGAACCCGGGCACTGGTGTCGAGTTGCTGATTCCGGACTTCAACGCCGACCCCGCTCAGCTGGCCGAGGTCTTCGGGTCGCGGCCGGAAGTCCTTGCCCACAACGTCGAAACGGTGCCGCGGATCTTCAAGCGGATCCGTCCCGGGTTCCGGTACGCGCGTTCGCTCGAGGTCATCACCAAGGCCCGTGAGTTCGGGCTGGTGACGAAGTCCAATCTGATCCTGGGTATGGGTGAGACCCCGGACGAGGTCGCTCCGGCGATGCAGGATCTGGTCGACGCGGGTTGCGAGATCTTGACGATCACGCAGTACCTGCGTCCCTCGCCGCGGCATCATCCGGTGGATCGGTGGGTGAAGCCGGAGGAGTTCGTCGAGCATTCCAAGGCCGCCGAGGCGATGGGCTTCGCCGGTGTCATGGCGGGACCGCTCGTGCGTTCCTCGTACCGCGCGGGACGGCTGTACGCGCAGACCAAGGGCTACCGTGGGGAGGAGCTGCCGGAGAACCTGCGGCACCTCGCCGACCAGGGCCCGGCCGCGCAAGAAGCCAGCTCCCTGCTGGCGCGATAGGAAGGGGCAGATCAATGGCGATCAGCGTCTTCGACCTGTTTTCCATCGGCATCGGCCCGTCGAGCTCCCACACCGTCGGGCCGATGCGGGCCGCACGGACCTTTGCGGACGGACTCGGCGACGATCTCGGGAAGACCGCGCGGGTGCAGGCCGAGCTGTTCGGTTCGCTCGGCGCGACCGGGTTCGGCCACGGCAGCGACAAAGCCGTCTTGCTCGGGCTTTCGGGTGAGCGTCCCGAAGAGATCGACACCGACACCGTGCCGGTTCGCGTCGCGGAAATCCGCGAGTCCGGCCGGCTGCGGCTGGCCGGGACGCACGAGATCGCGTTCGACGAGGACAACGACCTCACGATGCACCGGCGCAAGTCCCTGCCGGCGCACCCGAACGGCATGGTCTTCCGCGCGTTCGACGCGGCGGGCTCGCTGCTGATCGAGCGCACGTACTACTCGGTCGGCGGCGGCTTCGTCCGCGACGAGTCGTACGAGACGGACGCGGTGTTCGTCGAGGATTCGACGCCGGTGCCGTACCCGTTCCGCACGGGCGCGGACCTGCTCGGGCACTGCGCCGCGACGGGGTTGCCGATCAGCGAGATCATGATGGCCAACGAGCTGTCGTGGCGCACTCGTGCGGAGGTCCGGGACGGGCTCCTGGCGATCTGGGCGGTCATGGCGGAGTGCGTCCGCAACGGCTGCACGCACGAAGGCGTCCTGCCGGGCGGCCTGAAGGTGCCGCGGCGGGCGCGTTCGCTGCACGAGAAGCTGCTCGCCGAGGACGGCGTCGGCGATCCGCTGTACGCGATGGACTGGGTCAGCCTCTACGCCCTCGCCGTCAACGAAGAGAACGCCGCGGGCGGCCGAGTGGTCACCGCGCCGACCAACGGCGCCGCGGGGATCATCCCGGCGGTCCTGCACTACTACCAGCGGTTCATCCGGCACTCGTCGGACGACGGCATCGTGACGTTCATGCTGACGGCGGCCGCGATCGGCTCGATCCTCAAGCAGACGGGCTCGATCTCCGGCGCCGAGGTCGGCTGCCAGGGCGAGGTCGGCTCGGCGTCCGCGATGGCGGCGGCGGGGCTGACCGAAGTCCTCGGCGGCTCACCGGCCCAGGTGGAGAACGCGGCGGAGATCGGGGTGGAGCACCACCTCGGCCTGACGTGCGACCCGGTGGGCGGGCTGGTGCAGATCCCGTGCATCGAGCGCAACGCGGTGGGGGCGTCGAAGGCGATCCACGCGGCCCGCATGGCCATGCGCGGCGACGGCAGTCACGTGGTGACGCTGGACAAGGCGATCAAGACGATGCGCGAGACGGGCGCGGACATGAGCGTGAAGTACAAGGAGACGGCTCGGGGCGGCCTGGCGGTGAACGTCATCGAGTGCTGACGACGGGTCAGTTCCGCCGGTCCTCGTCCTCCACCGCCAGCTTCAACCCCACCTCGACCAGGCGCCAGCCCAGCTGCTGCTTTCTCGATCCCGGGCTGCGGCTCGGCGTCGCTCTGCCCGGCGGGCGGTTGCGCACGCCGTGGCGCAGCTCGTTCTCTCGCTCGTGAACCAGATCCTCGGCCATCAAGAAGTGCACCGGATCGCCCCCTGCGTCGTTCGGTGTCAGTGGCTCCATCGTCGCCGACCGTGGCCGTCCGGTTCCACCGGTTTTTCCGCCCGCGAACACCATTGTCACCGACAGCGACCGTCCGTGGCCACTCCGAAGGTGCGCCGCGCCGGGGGTGGACCCCGCGCGGCGGCCTAAACTCGCGGGATGGAACCGACCTCGGTGGTGAATGCCGGTGAAGCGCTGTTCCGGCCGGTCCGCGCGGGCAACGCCTTCGAGGAGACCGTCGAGCGGCTGCTCCAGGCCATCCGCCTCGGCGTGGTCGGCGCGGGGGAGCGGCTGCCGTCGGAACGCGAGCTCGCCGAGCGTCTCGGGGTCAGCCGCGTCACGCTCCGCGAAGCCATCCGCGCCCTCTCCGACGCCGGTTACGTCGAGTCACGGCGAGGGCGCTACGGCGGCACGTTCGTGAACGACACGCTGCCCGGACCGCCGGATCGGTCACCTGGAGGCAAGGTCGAACCCGTCGCGCTGGAGGACGCGCTGAGCCTCCGCTACGTCCTCGAGACGGGCGCCGCGGAGATGGCCGCCGCCCGCTCGCTGAGCCCGGCCGACCGCCGGCACCTCACCGGCACGCTCGCCGAAGCCGCCGGCGCGGAGCTCGACGACTACCGCCGCAAGGACTCCCGCCTGCACCTCGCGATCGCGGAGGTGACGGCGTCCGGCTCGCTGACCACGGCGATGGCCGATGCCCGCACCCGCGTCAACCAGCTGCTCGACCGGATCCCGCTGCTCCCGCCCAACCTCGAGCACTCGAACGCCCAGCACGAGGCGATCGTCGACGCGATCCTGGCCGGCGACGCCCCCGCGGCCCGCCAGGCCATGGCGGAGCACATCGAAGGCACGGCGTCGCTCCTGCGCGCGTTCCTGGCTTGAACCCGTCTTGACAGGATTCGAACAACCTCGTTAGTTCTCCACAGAACCTTCTCACCCGTTCGGCCGTCATCCATTCGTGACCTTGCCGACCGAGGAAATAGCGGAAGAAGACCCGAAGCCGGACACCCCGCGCCGACGGCGGTGGCGGCGGATCCGGCGGATCGGCTACTGGAGCTTCGGGCTGCTGGTCGGCGTCCCGCTGATCGCCTTCTGGGTCGCCTACCTCGTGCTCGACGTCCGCAGCCCGCAAGAGGTCCTCGACGGGCTCGACAAGACCGTCGTCCTGAACTACTCGGACGGGTCGACGCTGCTCAAGGTCATCCCGGCCGACGGCGACCGGACTTTCGTGCCCTACCCGCAGGTGCCCGCGAAGCTGCGCGACGCGATCATCGCCACCGAGGACCCGACCTTCTGGGACAACCAGGGCTTCGACCCGACCGGCATAGGCCGCGCGTTCCTCACCGGCGTCGGCGGCGGGTCCGGGATCACCCAGCAGTACATCAAGAAGTCCACCGGTGACGACGACGCGACGCTCGGCCGCAAGTTCGCCGAGCTCGTCCTGTCCACGAAGATCACCCAGGAGCAGAGCAAGGAACAGATCTTCGAGAGCTACGTCAACATCATCTCCTTCGGCCGCGGCACGTTCGGGCCGGCCGCGGCGATGAACGCCTACTTCGGCAAGAAGCTCGACGACTCGATCACCTGGAGCGAAGCCGCCTTCCTCGCCGGGATGATCCAGTCGCCGTCGGTGCACGACCCGGCCGCCTCCGGCGACGCCCACGCCGCCCGGCGCTGGGAGTACGTGCGCGACAAGCTCAAGGGCCGCGGATACGTGCAGAACGACGAACCGATGGCCTACCCCGGCGCCGAGGTCCAGCCGCCGTCGGAGACCCGGGCCGGCAAGGTCACCTACGACGAGTTCCACGTCAAGCAGCAGGTCCTGGCCGAGCTCGAACAGGACGGCTTCCCGCTCGGCCGGCTCCAGCAGGGGAACATGACGGTCGAGACCACGCTGGACCACGGCATGCAGGACGCCGCGAAGAAGACGTTGCAGGACAGGCTGAAGGGCGAGCCGAAGGAGTTCCGGGGCGCGGTGGTCGCCGTCGACCCGAAGACCGGCGCCGTCCGCGTCTACCAGGGTGGCGACCAGGGCGTCCGCGACTACGCGAGCACCCCGCACGCGGCGGGCTCGGCGTTCTACCCGTTCACCCTCGCCGCCGCCCTGCGCCGCGGCTACGGCCCGGACGTGCCGGTCCCGGCGCCCGAAGAACAGGAGTTCCTCGGCGAAAAGTTCAAGTACCCGGACGTCTGCGGCCCCAAGTGCACGCCGCGCACGGCGATGCAGGCGCACGCCGACGGCCCGTTCGTCGCCCTGGCGAAGAAACTCGGCCCGGACGTGCTGAGCGAGACCGCGCGGCAGGCGGGCGTCCCCGAGACCGTCGACGGCACGCCGACGATGCGCGAGAAGGACGGCTTCCTCATCGGGCCGGGCATCGCGATCGGCCGGTACCCGCTGCGGCCGCTCGACCTGGCCGGCGCCTACGCCACCTTCGCCGCGGACGGCAGCCGCACCACCCCGCACCTGGTGGCGAAGGTGCGGGACGAGAGCGGCAAGGTCATCTGGGAGCACACCGACACCGCGCGCCCCGCGTTCGACGAAGACGGCGACGAGAGCCGCCGCATCGCCCAGGACGTCACCGGCACCCTGGCCGACGGCAGCGGGGCCGCGTTGCGCACCGGCGAGGCCGAGCACGGCAGCAGCCCGGACAACCAGGACGCCTGGGCCGTCGGCTACACCCCGCAGCTGGCGACCGCGGTCTGGATCGGCTCCGACGACGACCGCCGGCTGAAGGACGCGACCGGCGCGAAGCTCACCGGCGACGTCGTCCCGGCCGACATCTGGCGCGGGTTCATGGCGGCGGCGCACCAGGGCGGGCCGGCCCGGAAGATCGCCGTGGGCCCGCCGCCGGTGGTGCGGCCGCCGCGGTGAGTCAGCGCACGAGGCCCAGCACGAACCCGTCGTGCCCCTTGCCGCCCACGGTCTGGACGGCGGTCGCGTCCAGCCGCGGTTCGGCGGCGAGGACGGCGAACATCTCCCGCACGCCGATGACGTCCGGGTCGGTGCTCGCCGCGTCGGTCACCCGGCCCTGCCGGACGACGTTGTCGACGACGATCGTCGTGCCCGGCCGCGACAGCTCCAGCGCCGCGCGCACGTAGTTCGCGAGGTTGCGCTTGTCGGCGTCGACGAAGACGAAGTCGAACGGCCCGGTCAGCGCCGGCAGCGTGTCGAGCGCGGCGCCGACCTTGATCTCGACGACGTCCTCGCCGAAGCCCGCGCGGGCCAGGTTGGCCCGGGCGACCTCGGCGTGCTTGGGCTCGTACTCGCAGGTCACGAGCTTGCCGCCGGCCGGGAGCGCGCGGGCCAGCCAGATCGTGCTGTACCCGCCGAGCGTGCCGATCTCCAGGATCGAGCGGGCCCCGGCCTGGCGGGCCAGCAGGTGCAGCAGCTTGCCCTGGTTGGGGGCGACGGCGATGCGCGGCAGCCCGGCGGCGGCCGAGTCGGCGAGCGCGTCGTCGAGCACCGGATCGGGGGAGAGCAGCGCCCCGCTGAGGTAGTCGTCGACTTCGGCCCAGGTCTTGTCGGTCATGGCACCTCCACGGCCAATCTAGCGGCCCGACACGCCAGGCACAGGGGATGGCGTCGCGGGCCCAAGCGCCCCAATGTGGCCTTGGTTGCGTTGAACGCACCGAAGGCCGCCTTGGGTGCGTTGAACGCACCGAAGGCCACATTGGGGCGCTGGTGAAGGCAGAGCCGGCGGGCTGGGATCATGCTCAGGAGCGATCGAAGGCGGGAAGGTGGACATGGACGACTACCGCGTCGTCGCGGACGCCCTCGCCGCCGACATCGAAGCCGGCCGGCTGCGGCCCGGCGACCGGCTCCCGCCGCAGCGTCGATTCGCGCGGCAGCACGGGATCGCGAACTCCACCGCCGCCCGCGTCTACGGGGAGCTCGTCCGGCGGGGGCTGGCCGTCGGCGAGGTCGGGCGCGGCACGTTCGTACGGGCCGCGAAGCCGCCGCCCGAGCCCGCGCTCGCCGAACCCGGGGACGCCCGCGTCGACCTCGAGCTCAACTTCGCCGTCCTGCCCGACCAGAGCGCGCGGCTCGCCAAAGCGCTCGAACCCCTGCTGCGCGACGACGTCCTCACCGCGGCCCTGCACCCGATCGGCGCCGCGGGCACCCCCGCCGCCCGGGAAGCCGCCGCCACGCTGCTCACCCGCGGCGACTGGCGGCCGGACCCGGCGACCGTCCTGTTCACCGGCAACGGAAGGCAGGCCATCGCGGCCGCGATCGCCGCGTTCGTGCCGGTGGGGGAGCGGCTCGCGGTGGAGTCCCTGACCTACCCGGTCGTGAAGGCCCTTTCCACCCGGCTCGGCGTGGAGCTGGTCCCGGTCGAGACCGACGAGCACGGCCTGGACCCGGACGCCCTGGCCGCGGCCGGACCGGTGCGCGCCCTCTACGTCCAGCCGACGCTGCACAACCCGCTCGGCACGACCATGCCCCCGCGGCGGCGGGAGGAGCTGGCCCGCGTCGTCGCCCGGCTGGACCTGCCCGTCATCGAAGACGGCATCTACACGTTCCTGCGCGACGACGTCCGGCCGTTCGCCGCGTACGCGCCGGAACGGACGGTCTTCGTCGACAGCCTGTCCAAGCGCGTCGCGCCCGGCCTGACGGCGGGATTCCTGGTGGCGCCGCCGTCCTGGACCGCGCGGCTGGCGTCGTCGGTGCGGTCGGGCGCCTGGGCCGCGTCGCGCTTCGCCGTCGAAGCGGCGACGCAGTGGATCGTCACGGGCACCCTCGCCGACGTCGAAGCCGCGAAACGCCGGGACGCCGCCGTGCGGGCGGCGGTGGTCGCCGAGAAGCTGCCGGGACTGCGGGGCGACGCGGCGTCCTACCACCGCTGGTTCGAGCTGCCGGAGCAGTGGCGGGCGGAGACGTTCGTCGCGGCGGCGGCCCGGCGCGGCATCGCGTTGTCCCCGGCGGCGGCGTTCGCGGTGCTACCCGGGCACGCGCCCAACGCCGTGCGGATCGCGGTGTCGGCTCCGCCGGTCGAGACGCTGGCCGCGGCGCTGGACGTCCTGGCGGCGCTGGCGAACGGCAGCCCGGACGACCTGCTGGCCGACTGACAGCGGGTGCCAGGGGCGTGCCAGCGCGGTGTGCGGCCCGCACCAGGGGCCCGCGCCACTCTTCGGTGGTCGCGAAACGAACCGAAGGAGCATCCATGAACGTCACGATCATCGGCGCCGGCCTCGGTGGCCTCACCCTGGCCCGGGTCCTGCACGTCCACGGCATCGCCGCCACGGTCTACGAGGCCGAGCCGTCGCCGATGGCGCGCATGCAGGGCGGGATGCTCGACATCCACGACTACAACGGGCAGCTCGCCGTCGAGGCCACCGGCCTGGCCGCCGAGTTCCGCGAGCTCATCCTCGAAGGCCGCCAGGCGATGCGGATCCTCGACCAGGACGGGAACCTGCTGTACGAGAAGACCGACGACGGCACGGGAGGCCGTCCCGAAGTGCAACGCGGCGAGCTGCGCCGCATGCTGCTCGACGCGCTCCCGGAGGGCACGGTCCGGTGGGGGCACAAGGTCAGCGGTGTCCGCACCCTCGGCGACGGCCGCCACGAAGTGACCTTCGCGGACGGCGCCGGCGTCGTCACGGATCTGCTCGTCGGCGCGGACGGCGCCTGGTCGAAGGTCCGGCCGCTGCTCACCGACGCCACTCCGGAGTACGAAGGTACGGCGTTCGTCGAGACGTACCTGTTCCTCGCCGACTCCCGTCACCCCGAGACCGCGAAGGCGGTCGGCGGCGGGTCGATGGTCGCGCACGGCGGCTCGCCGGACGACGGGATCAACGCCCACCGGGAAAGCGGCGACACCGTGCACACCTACGTGGCGCTCGCCCGGCCGCTGGACTGGTTCGCCGCCATCGACTTCACCGACCCGGCGGCGGCCGCGGCGCGGATCGTGGAAGAGTTCGACGGCTGGGCGCCGGAGCTCACGGCGTTGATCACCGAAGGCGACACCGCCCCGGTCCTGCGTCCGCACTACACGCTGCCGGTCGGGCTCCGGTGGGACCGCGTGCCGGGCGTGACCCTCCTCGGCGACGCCGCGCACCTCACAGCTCCGAACGGCGAGGGCGCGAACCTGGCCATGCTCGACGGCGCGGAGCTCGGTCAGGCCCTCGCCGCGCACCCCGGCGACGTCGAAGCCGGCATCGCCGCCTACGAGGAGACCATGTTCGTCCGCAGCGCGACTCCCGTGGACGACGCTGTCCTGCTCGAAAGCCTGTTCGGCGACGACGTCCCGGAGAGCCTGCTCGAGCTGGTTCGGGGCGAGCAGAACTAGGGCGCGTACTTCCCGACGAAGCTGCCGCAGGTGACCACGCGGCCCGTGAGCCGGTCTTGGATCGCCTTCTCCAGGCCCAGGTAGGTGAACACCGGCGTGTCGGCCGGGACCGCCGCCGGCACCGGGCCGCCGGTCGCCAGCAGCCGCGTCGGCACCGTCTGGAACAGCACCAGGTAGCCGCCTTCGCGGTTCAGCTCGTCGGCTTCCGCGAGCATCCGCTGGGGCGCGTCGCCGACGATCTCCAGCGGCAGCGGCCACTCCAGCGGGAACGGGTTGCGCAGGCCGAACGCGGGGTAGGCGAACGCGTTGTCCGGCAGGACCGCCGTCCGCGGGGCCGGGAAGCGGCCGACGCAGTCGCGGATCTGCCGGACGTAGGTGAAGGTCGAGGGGTTGGTGCGGATGCCGGACATCGCCGGGCTGACGTCGCCGAGGTCCGCGGTCAGCCGGTCGTGCCCGAGGTCGAGGTAGGCCGCCTGGTCGTGGCGCGCGACGACGACCCAGCCGCACACCGCCACCGCGGTGAGGCCCGCCGTCGCGGTCACCCAGCGGCGCGCGAGCCGCGGCCGCGGCGGGACGACGTGGCTCAGCAGCAGCAACGCCGTCAGCGCGAGGGTGCCGGTGAGCAGCGTCGGCGTGTCGTTGCCCCACGACAGGCTGGTCATGAACCCGGTCGCGAGCACGAGCAGCCCGGCCCACGGCACCCGCCGCCGCACGGCCGCGTTGACCGGCACGCTGACCGCGACGATCCACCACAGCACGTCGGCCCAGCGCGAGGAGCCGGTGAACCGGCCGTCGACGACCGTCCAGACGACCGCCGCGGCCCCGGCGAGCACGAGCACCCAGGACGCGGCCCGCCCGGCCGCGCCGAGCCGGTCGCCGGGCAGCCGGACGGCCAGCAGCACGACGGCGATCGCGGCGAAGAAGCTCAGCTCCCGGAACGGTGCCTGCGTCAGCACTTCGGGGTCTTCGAGCCAGAGCCCGAGCAGCCGTTCGCCGTACGCGGGCACACCGCCGGTCAGCTGCTCGACCATTTCGGCGAACCCGCCGCCGAGGCTCACCCACGCCACGTACACGAGCCCGGGCGCGCCGAGCGCGAGGAGGTCGAGGACGAGGCGCCGCCACCAACGCGCGGTCCGCAGCGCACCCGCGCGGGTGGCCGGGTGCAGCAGCAGCCACAGGACACCGATCACCGCGGCGAGCGCGAAGCTCTGCTTGACGAACACCGCGCAGCCGAGCAGCACCAGCCCGCCGCGCCGGGCGAACGCGCGGTCTCCGCTCAGGCCGGCGTCGAGCGCCCACGCGCCGCACGCGGTGAGCGCGATGCCGTCGACGGTGTGCCAGGCCATCAGCGGGAA
Source organism: Amycolatopsis sp. NPDC048633 (assembly GCF_040650695.1). Classification (NCBI taxonomy): domain Bacteria; kingdom Bacillati; phylum Actinomycetota; class Actinomycetes; order Pseudonocardiales; family Pseudonocardiaceae; genus Amycolatopsis; species Amycolatopsis sp. NPDC048633. The sequence goes on along the minus strand of NZ_JBEZHS010000039.1, from coordinate 607 downwards.
GGCGTTGAGGTTGATCAGCGACGCCGCCGCGACCATCGCGGTCATGCCCGGGCCCCACTCGAGCACCCGGCGGCGGGTGACGAGCGTGGCGAAGGCGATGGTGGCGACGATGATCTCGATCATCGAGAGGAAGCTCGACCCGAAGAACAGCGGCATCGGCAGGGCGTAGTCGGCGACGTGCAGCACCGCGGACCCGAGCGGGCGGGCGGAGATGATGTCGGCGTGCGGGACCTCGCCGTGCAGCACGCGCCACGCCTGGGCGAGGATGAAGCCCTGGTCGGAGGGGTGGAAGCCGAAGCGGCCGACGCGCAGTTCGGTGGCCAGCGCCAGCAGCACCACCCAGCCGGCGTGGATGCCCCAGCGCAGCAGCGGCCGGGCGGGTTTCGCGGGCGCGGGTTCCGGGGCAGCGGCGCGCGTCGGACTCGCCACGTCCACGCCTGCCCGCCTTCCGCTCCCGATCACACCCGGGAAGCGATGGTAGCGGCCGGGGCGGTCACCGGCATGGACAGCACCACCGGGCCCGCGCGGTCCGGAACCTGCCGGAATGCCGTTGATCGTGGTGACCTTGACCGGCGGCGACCCGCGTGACCCGCACCCGGCGCTCTAC
>NZ_JBEZHS010000038.1:0-90169 GCF_040650695.1 Amycolatopsis sp. NPDC048633 | reverse complement strand
TCCGACGGGTCTTTGCAGGCCCAGGGCGGCTCCTGAAGGTGCCCTTCACGGCGTTTCAGGGGCAGGCGCGCAGGTCGGCACGGGTCAGGCGGATGTCCGGCCAGCCGCGCAGGTCCGACGGCGCCGTGTACCGGCGCGTGCAGCCCAGCGTCTTGCCCGTCAGGTCGTACACCTGGCCGAGCACCGGCGCCACGTCGCACTGGGCCGTGCCCGGCTCCGCTCCCCGGCAGTCGTGGCGGACCACGATCACGTCCGGGCGGCCGTCGGCCGTGACGTCGTAGAGCGACAGCGTCCCCGCGTCCGCGAAGTACGGCTTGCCCGGCGCGCGCCACACTCCCCCGCTCGCGACGAGCAGTTCGCCGTACCCCGCCTTGCCCTGGTCGCCGACGTCGCCGCGGACCAGGCACGTGGGTGCCGCGCCGTCGATGCAGCGCAGCGAGTTCTGGTCCAGCCGCACGCCCAGCTGGGCGATCGACAGCTCGAACACCGTGCCCGGCTCCGGCCCGACCTGCACCCGCGCCGAACTGCCCGCCGCGTCGGTCAGCAGCACCACCGGCGTCCCGCCGACCGTCATCGCCGCGACCTGGCGGCACGGGCCGCCGCCGCAGGTCACCACCGGGGTCACCGGGGCGGCCGCGGGCTCGGCCGCGCCGGCGGGCTGCTCCGGCCGAGGCCGGAGCAGGAACACCGCGGCGATCGCGCCGACGGCAATCACCGCGGCCAGCACCGCGGTGAGCAGCGCCGACCGGGGCGTCCGCGCCGCCGAAGTCCGCATGAGACAGAGCGTAAGCCGCGTCGCGACTGTGTGTGGGCAGCGGCCCGGCGGGGTGTGGCTGAAATCCCCCGGCCGTGCACCCGGCGGAGGCAACCCGGGGTAGCGGAACGTGTCCGTCTATGTTGTCCGGGTGACGAACCCGAACCTTCCCCCCGCCCTCTACCTGCCGACCGGGCCGGCCAGCGCCGAGACCGAAGGCGCGTCGATCGAGCTGCGCCGCACGCCGGACGGCCGCACCGCCCTGGTCGCGTTCACCGCGCTCGACCGGCTGATCGACTGCTGCGGCGAGCACCAGCCGTGGGTGCTGGTGAACACCGAGCACCTGCCGAAGGTCCACGCGGCGAACCCGTACGACGTCATCGTGCTGGACTCGCCGCTGCCCCAGGAGCTGCGCCACCACGTCTGAGCGTGGTTCAGCTCTCACTCCAGAGACTCCCGACGACAGGTCCGTAGACTCCCCCGTACCGCGAAGGCGGTCAGCAATGCAGCTGTCGGGACGCAGGAGGTGCGGGGTGGCCGAGCAGGTCGGCGAATCCACCGGTGGACCGGTGACCAAGATCCTGGTCGCCAACCGGGGCGAGATCGCGGTACGCGTGATCAGAGCCGCCAAGGACGCTGGCTTGACCAGCGTGGCGGTGTACGCCGATCCGGATCGCGACGCACCGCACGTGCGCCTGGCCGACGAAGCCTTCGCGCTCGGCGGCACCACGGCGGCCGAGAGCTACCTGAACTCCGACAAGCTGCTCGACGCCGCCAAGCGCTCGGGCGCCGACTCGGTGCACCCGGGCTACGGCTTCCTCTCCGAGAACGCGGACTTCGCCCAGGCCGTCCTCGACGCCGGGCTGACCTGGATCGGGCCGAGCCCGCAGGCCATCCGCGACCTCGGCGACAAGGTCACCGCGCGCCACATCGCCCTGCGCGCGGGCGCGCCGCTGGTGCCGGGCACGAAGGAGCCGGCCAAGGACGCCGACGAGATCGTCGCGTTCGCCGACGAGTACGGCCTGCCGGTGGCCATCAAGGCCGCGTTCGGCGGCGGCGGCCGCGGCCTGAAGGTCGCGCGCACCCGCGAAGAGATCCCTGAGCTGTTCGAGTCGGCGACGCGCGAAGCGGTGGCCGCGTTCGGTCGCGGCGAGTGCTTCGTCGAGCGCTACCTGGACAAGCCGCGGCACGTCGAGGCGCAGGTGCTGGCCGACCAGCACGGCACCGCGATCGTCGTCGGCACCCGCGACTGCTCGCTGCAGCGCCGGCACCAGAAGCTCGTCGAGGAGGCGCCCGCGCCCTTCCTGTCCGACGAGCAGCGCAAGCGCATCCACGAGTCGGCGAAGGCGATCTGCAAGGAAGCCGGGTACTACGGCGCCGGCACGGTCGAATACCTCGTCGCCACCGACGGCACCATCTCCTTCCTCGAGGTCAACACGCGGCTGCAGGTCGAGCACCCGGTCTCCGAGGAGACCACCGGCCTGGACCTCGTCCGCGAGATGTTCCGCATCGCGCGCGGCGAGAAGCTGCGGATCACCGAAGACCCCGAACCCCGCGGCCACTCGATCGAGTTCCGCATCAACGGCGAGGACGCCGGCCGCGGCTTCCTGCCCGCGCCGGGCACGGTGACGAAGTTCGTCGCGCCGAGCGGGCCGGGCGTGCGCGTCGACTCCGGTGTCGAGTCCGGCAGCGTGATCGGCGGGCAGTTCGACTCGATGCTGGCGAAGCTGATCGTCACCGGTTCGGACCGCAACAACGCCCTCGAACGCAGCCGCCGCGCCCTGGCCGAGATGGTCGTCGAGGGCATGGCGACGGTGCTGCCGTTCGACCGCGTGATCGTCGACGACCCCGCGTTCATCGGCGACGAGAACGGCTTCAGCGTGCACACGCGCTGGATCGAGACGGAGTTCGACAACCAGATCGAGCCGTTCGTGGCGCCGGACGTCGAGGCCGCCGAAGAAGAGCCGCGGCAGAACGTCGTCGTCGAGGTCGGCGGGCGTCGTCTCGAAGTGTCGCTGCCCGGCGGGTTCGCGCTCGAAGGCGGCGGCGGTGGCGGCACCGCCGTCAAGGCCAAGCCGCGCAAGCGCGCCGGCGGTGGCAAGGCCGCCGTGAGCGGCGACGCCGTCACCGCGCCGATGCAGGGCACCATCGTCAAGGTCGCCGTCGAAGAGGGCCAAACGGTCGAAGCCGGTGAGCTGATCGTCGTCCTCGAGGCGATGAAGATGGAGAACCCGGTCACCGCGCACAAAGCGGGCACCGTCACCGGCCTTTCGGTCGAGGTCGGCGCCGCCGTGACGCAGGGCACGCAGCTTCTCGAGATCAAGTAGGACAGTTCGTTACAGATGTCGTGGTGGGCCGCCCCCGAGGCGGCCTACCATCGACAAGGTGACCGAAGTCCCGTCTCCGCAGCTGCGGATCAGCGACCAGAACCGCGAGTCCGCGCTGTCCGCGCTCGGTGAGCACATGAGCGCGGGGCGGATCGACATCGATGAGTACGGCGAGCGCTCGGCGCGGATCACCGCGGCGAAGACGCGCGGTGAGCTCGTCGACATCTTCGCGGACCTGCCCGCGCCGCACCCCCGCTACGACGACGCGCCGCAGGCCGTCGCGGCCTCCGCGCCGGCGCAGGAAGCCCAGCCCGCGCCGCGGCACCCGAATTCGCCGGAGGGCTGGACCGGCCCGCAGCGGTTCGTCGCCGCGTTCGTCCCGCTGGTCTGGATCGCGGTGATCGCGCTGATCGCCACCGGCGTCGTGCACGGCACGCTGATCCTCGTCCCGATCGGGCTGAGCATCTTCGGCCGGTCGATGTGGGGCCACGCCGGGCACCACAACCACCACCCCCACCACGACCACAGCGACCGCCACGACCGGCACCTGCGCGACCGGGAGCGCCGGCGCGAGCTGCGCGACTCCTTCCGCGACCACCGGCGTGGCCTGGACCGCTGATCCCGCCGTGAGCGACATCCGGTTGAGTGACGCCGAACGCCAGGACGCCCTGGACGTCCTCGAAGAGCACGTCCGCTCCGGACGTCTCGACATCGACGAGTTCGGCACCCGCTCGGCGAAGGTCACCGCGGCCAAGCGGGTCAGCGAGCTCGTGCCGCTGTTCGACGACCTGCCTTCGCCGCGGCCGAGCGCGCTGCTCAACGGGGCCGCCGCGCCGCAGGTGCCGGTCATGTCCGGCGGCGGCGGGCTCTCGCTTTTCCTGACCCGCAGCGCGGTCCCGATCGCGATCGCCCTCGCGGTCGTGGTGCTCATCCTGTCCCGCGGCCGGCTGCTGATCATCTCGATCGCGCTGCCACTGGTGGTCGCGATGCTCGCCGGGGCCCGCCGTCGGCGCTGAGCCTGCGAGAATCACCCCGTGATGGGCGTGGTTCCGGGCGTGCTGGACGTCCGAGGCGAGCGGGTGGCGGGGCCGATCTTCACCGGCGTCGGCCTGGCCGGGCTCGCCGCGTGCACGATCTGGGGCCCCGGACTCCCGGGCGCCACCTGGGTCCTCGTCGTGGTCGCGGCGGTGTGGGTGCCGCTGCTGATCCCGCTGTTCCCGCACCGGCGGACGCACCCGTGGCTGGTCGCGGGCTACTACGCCGGGGTGCTCGCGGTCGCGACGGTGCTGGTGGCGCGCAACGACACGTTCATGGGCTTTGCGTCCTTCGGCTACCCGCTCGCCTTCGTGCTCTTCCCGGCGCGATGGGGGTTCTTCGCGGTGGCCGCGACGGCGACGCTGCCGCTGCTGGCCGCCGACCCGGACTCGCGCAGCCCGACCTGGGTGCTGGTCCTGTCGATGGCCGGCCCGCTGCTGTACGCCGCGTGGTTCGTCGGCGCGGAGAGCGAGCAGCGGCGGAAGGCGACCGTCCGGCTGGAAGCCGCGCTCCAGGAGAACGCGGACCTGCACGCGCAGCTCGTCGGCCGCGCCCGGGAAGCCGGCGTGCTCGACGAACGGCAGCGGATGGCCCGCGAAATCCACGACACCCTCGCCCAGGGCCTGACCGGGATCGTCACGCAGCTGCAGGCGGCGGACGGCCCGGACCGGGAACGGCGGTTGGAGCAGGTCCGGGTGCTTGCCCGGGAGAGTCTCGGCGAAGCGCGTCGCGCGGTGCAGGCGCTGCGGCCGGAACCACTGGTCTCGGCCCAGCTCCCGGAAGCGCTTTCCCGGCTGGCCCGGCGGGTCGCCGGGACGTCCGGGGTCGCGGTTCGGACGGAGACGACCGGAGACGCGCGCCCCCTGCTGCCCGACCTGGAGGAGACGCTCTACCGCGTCGCCCAAGAGGCGCTGGCGAACGCGGAAAAGCACGCGAAGGCGTCGCGGATCGCGGTGACCCTGTCCTATTCGGACGACCTGGTGCTGCTCGACGTCGTCGACGACGGCGTCGGCTTCCGCCCCGGCGACCGGGGCGAGGGCACCGGGTTCGGCCTGGAGGCGATGCGCCAACGCGTCCGGCGGGTGGCGGGGACGCTCTCGATCGAGAGCTCGCCCGGCGGCGGCACCGCGGTGAACGCCCAGGTCCCGGCGATCCCGGCCTAAACCCCTCCCCAGGGTCACGCGTGCTGGTGACGTCGAAAAGGGGAGGAACGCATGAAACTCAGAACCAGAGCACTCGCCGTCGCCGCGGGGGCACTGCTCGCCACCACACTCGCGCAGCCCGCGCAGGCCGCCATCGGCCACTGGGAAGCCGACCCGCTGGCCTTGCCCCCCGGCTACTCCGACGCGACCGGGTGGGTCCGCGGCACCGACAGCCACGGCGGGTACGCCGGGAACCTCTGGCTGGACGGGACTTCCCACGTCGTGACCTGGTCGAAGGGCCAGCCCACCCTCCACCCGGCGCCCGGGGACTACCCGTCCGGCGAAGTCGTGGACGAGAACTCCGACGGGACGGTCCTCGGCCAAGCCATCGACATGTTCGGGACTCGGACGCAGCCCTTCCTGCTCGACCACGGCGAGTACGAGATGCTGCTGGCGCCGGGCGACTGGGCGAGCTTGCGGGCGGTGGCGCTGAACGAACGCGGCGACGTCGTCGCCGACGCACAGCCGAACAACGGTGGCGCGAGGGCGGTGCTGCTCTGGCGCGCCGAAGACCGTGCGCACCCGGTGCTGATCACCGGGCTGCCCTTCATGTACGCCGCGGACCTCGATGACGACGGCGCGCTCCTGGTGAACTCGTTCCCGAACTCGTTCATCTGGCGTGACGGCGTGTTCGAGCAGCTCACGGCCCCGCCGGGGGCGGCGTACCTCAACGCTGCCGGCATCCGGAACGGCCAGGTCACCGGGAGCTACGGGGCATCCGACTGGCTCAGCGGCGAAGGCGTGTGGTGGCGTTCCCCCGGGCAGCCGGGCGTCCTGCCGTCCTCGAGCACGACGTTCGGGATCAACCGGTACGGCCTGATCGTCGGTTACGGCACCAGGCCCGATCCGACCGGCCCGCTGGGTCCCCTGTCGGTGTGGCTGAACGGGCGTGCGATGGGCTCGCTGCCCCTCGCCGGGTTCACCGCCGGCTACGCGAAGACGGTGGGTGACGACGGGACGATCGCGGGCGTGGTGTCCGACCGGGATCCGTCGACGTACGGCGGCCGCCCGGTCGTGTGGCGTTACTCGCTCCGCTGAGCCTTGACGGCCGGGCCGGGAGCGGCGTGCTCCCGGCCTGGCTAGGCTGGGCGGAGTGGAAGCGGTGGAGATCAACGCGGGCACCTACTACCTGCGCCAGCTGCGCGCCGACCGGCATCTGGACGACCGGCCGCTGCTCATGGAGGCGTTCGCCGATCCGACGCACCGCAAGTACGTGCTGAACTACCGCCTGCGCACCCTCGACGAGGCCACGGAGTACGTGGCGCTGCGCGCGGCCCAGTGGGCGGGCGACGAGCGCTGCTCGTGGGCGATCGCGGAACCGACGTCGGGCAGGTTGCTGGGCGAGGTGGGCCTACGCGAACTGAATCTCGACGTCGCGTACGCGGAGGCGACGGTCTGGGTCCACCCGACCGAGCGCGGCAAGGGCATCGCGACGACGGCGTTGAACGCGGCCTTGCGCTTCGGCTTCGGCGGCCTCGAGCTGACCGAGGTGAGCTACCGCTACGAGGAGAGCAACGAGGCGTCGGCGATCGTGGCGGAACGCTGCGGGTTCACCCTGGTCGGCCCGGAAGCGGACCGGGCGCCGACCGGCGAGCGCCTGATCCGCTGGCACCGGACCTCCTGACGCTCCTCAGCTCACCGGCTCCGTGATGCCCGCCCGGGCCTCCGGGGCCGCCGACCGCAGGGCGTCCGCCGCTTCGTCGCTCGGCTGGGACTGGGACTCGCGCTCCGCCTCCACCCGGGCGTTGTAGACCTCGATCTCGCGCTTCACCGTTTCGGGCGACCAGCCGAGGACCTCGCCGACCAGCGCCGCCACCTGCTCGGCGCAGTCCACCCCGCGGTGGGCGTACTCGATCGAGATGCGCGTCCGGCGGGCCAGGACGTCCTCCAGGTGCAGCGCCCCCTCGTGCGAAGCCGCGTACACCACCTCGACGCCGAGGTAGTCCGGCGCGTGCTCGATCGGCTTGAGCAGCTCCGGGCGGCCCTCGGCGAGCGCCAGCACCTCGTGCACCAGCGAGCCGTAGCGGTCCAGCAGGTGCCTCACCCGGTAGGGGTGCAGGCCGTGCTCCGCGGCCAGGTGGTCGGCCTGGTTGACCAGCGCGTGGTAGCCGTCCGCGCCGATCAGCGGGACCTTGTCCGTGATCGACGGCTGCGAGCGGCCCGGCAGGTCGACCGCCGCGGCGTCGACGGCGTCCGCCGCCATCACCCGGTAGGTCGTGTACTTGCCGCCCGCGATCGCGACCAGGCCCGGCGCCACCCGCGCCACCGCGTGCTCGCGCGAAAGCTTCGACGTCTCTTCGCTCTCCCCCGCCAGCAACGGGCGAAGCCCCGCGTACACGCCTTCGATGTCGTCGTGCGTCAGCGGCGTCGCCAGGACGCTGTTGACGTGCTCCAGCAGGTAGTCGATGTCGTGCTTCGTCGCCGCCGGGTGCGCGAGGTCCAGGTTCCAGTCCGTGTCCGTCGTCCCCACGATCCAGTGGTTGCGCCACGGGATCACGAACAGCACCGACTTCTCGGTGCGCAGGATCATCCCCGACTCCGAGACGATCCGGTCGCGCGGCACGACGATGTGCACGCCCTTGCTGGCGCGCACGCGGAACCGCCCGCGGCCGCCGGAGAGCCGTTGCAGCTCGTCGGTCCACACGCCGGTGCAGTTGATCACCGCGGCCGCCGAGATCTCCGTCTCGCGGCCGTCCTCGACGTCGCGCACGCGCACGCCGGACACGCGGTCGGCCTCGCGCAGGAACCCGACGACCTGGGTCGACGTCCGCACGACCGCGCCGTAGTGCGCCGCCGTCCGCGCCACCGTCATCGTGTGGCGGGCGTCGTCGGACTGCGCGTCGTAGTAGCGGATCCCGCCGATCAGCGCGGACCGCTTGAGCGCCGGCACCATCCGCAGCGCGCCCGCGCGGGTGAGGTGCTTCTGGCCCGGGACGCTGCGGGCGCCGCCCATCGTGTCGTACATCAGCAGGCCGGCGGCGGTGTACGGCCGTTCCCACACGCGGCGCGTCAGCGGGTAGAGGAAGCTGACCGGCTTGACCAGGTGCGGCGCGAGGGTCGTCAGCATCAGCTCACGTTCGCGCAGCGCTTCCCGGACCAGGCCGAACTCGAGCTGTTCCAGGTACCGCAGGCCGCCGTGGAAGAGCTTGCTCGACCGGCTCGACGTCCCCGAAGCGAGGTCGCGGGCTTCGACGAGCGCGACCCGCAGCCCGCGCGTCGCGGCGTCCAGCGCCGTACCCGCGCCGACCACGCCGCCGCCGATGATGACGACGTCGAAGGTCTCGCTGCCCAGCCGCTGCCAGGTCTGTTCCCGCTTGGCCGGGCCCAGTCGAGCCGGGTTCGTCTCCGCTGCGTGCTGCGCACTGGCCACGTGACACTCCTCCTCGTGCTGGCGAGGGTTCCAGCATCGCACGACCTGGTGATCCTCCGCCCGTCCACGGATGACACTTGTGGCGTAACCCTCCGCGATCTTGCTGTGCCGCTGGTTCACCAATCCGCCTGATCGGTGAAAGTTTCGGCTAGCCGGAGCTTGGTATCCGCTTCTACGCCCCGGTAACGTCGCGCGAACGTGGGTCGGCAACGGTGCCGTGGCACGCCGTGATCGACCCTGCGCAGAGTGTCCAGTGTGGAGGTGCAGCGGTGAGTGCTGGGGCAATAATCGTCTGGGAACTACTGGGAACGGCCGCGCTGATCCTGCTCGGCAACGGTGTGGTCGCGAACCACGTGCTCCGTAAGAACAACGGTCACAACGCCGGGTTCCTGTTCATCAACTTCGGCTGGGCCTTCGCCGTCTTCACCGGCGCCAGCATCGCCGCGCCCAGCGGGGCGCACCTCAACCCGGCGGTGACCCTCGGGCTCGCCATCGCCGACAAGACCCCCTGGGCCGACGTCCCGTTCTACTTCATCGGTCAGATGGCCGGCGCGATCATCGGCGCCGTGCTCTGCTGGGCGACCTACAAGCTGCAGTTCGACGACCACCCCGAGCCCGAGAACACCCTCGGGATCTTCTCCACCGCACCGCAGATCCCGAACCGGGCGTGGAACCTCGTCACCGAGATCATCGGCACCTTCGTCCTGGTGGCCTGGATCCTGCTCAGCCCGGTGGTCACCGTCGGCGACGGCGGCACCCCGAACTTCGGCAACTCCGCACTCGGCTACGCGGGCGTCTCGTTCGTGGTGCTCGTGATCGGTACCTCGCTCGGCGGGCCGACGGGCTACGCCATCAACCCGGCACGTGACCTCGGACCGCGCATCGCGTACGCGTTCCTGCTGCCGATCAAGAACAAGGCGAACGCCAACTGGGGCTACTCGTGGATCCCGGTCGTCGGCCCGCTGGCCGGTGGCGCGCTGGCCGCGCTCCTGTACCTCGTCGTGCACAACCTGACCTGATCGCCGAACCTTTCGAATTCCTGGAGCACACATGACTTCGTACGTAGCCGCGATCGACCAGGGCACCACGTCGACCCGGTGCATGATCTTCAACCACGAAGGCCGCGTGGTCTCGGTCGACCAGCGTGAGCACGAGCAGATCTTCCCGAAGGCCGGCTGGGTCGAGCACAACGCCGAGGAGATCTGGGAGAACACGCGCCGGGTCGCCGCGGGCGCGCTGGCCAAGGCCGACCTGACCGCGAAGGACATCGTTGCCGTCGGCATCACCAACCAGCGCGAAACGGCGCTGGTCTGGGACAAGACGACCGGCAAGCCGGTGTACAACGCGATCGTCTGGCAGGACACCCGCACCGACAAGATCGTCACCGAGCTCGGCAACCTCGGCGGCGGCCAGGAGCGCTACCGCGACAAGGTCGGCCTGCCGCTCGCGACGTACTTCTCCGGGCCGAAGATCAAGTGGATCCTCGACAACGTCGACGGTGCCCGCGAGAAGGCCGAAGCCGGTGACCTGATCTTCGGCAACATGGACACCTGGGTGCTGTGGAACATGACCGGCGGGGCCGACGGCGGCGTGCACGTCACCGACCCGACCAACGCGTCGCGCACCATGCTGATGGACCTCGACACCCTGCAGTGGGACGCCGAGATCGCCGGTGAGATGGGCATCCCCCTTTCGATGCTGCCGGAGATCCGCTCCTCGTCCGAGGAGTACGGCAAGGTCCGCGAGAAGGGCGCGCTGGCCGGCGTGCCGATCGCGGGCATCCTGGGCGACCAGCAGGCCGCGACGTTCGGCCAGGCCTGCCTTTCGCCCGGCGAGGCCAAGAACACCTACGGCACCGGCAACTTCATGCTGCTCAACACCGGCACCGAAAAGGTGATGTCGCAGAACGGGCTGCTCACCACGGTCTGCTACAAGATCGGCTCGAACGACACGATCTACGCGCTGGAAGGCTCCATCGCGGTGACCGGTTCGCTCGTGCAGTGGCTGCGCGACAACCTCGGCATGATCGGGACCGCGGCCGAGATCGAGGAGCACGCGCGCAGCGTCGAGGACAACGGTGGCGCGTACTTCGTCCCGGCGTTCTCGGGTCTGTTCGCTCCTTACTGGCGGTCCGACGCTCGCGGCGCGATCGTCGGGCTCACCCGGTTCGTCAACAAGGGCCACCTGGCCCGCGCGGTCCTGGAGGCGACGGCCTTCCAGACGCGCGAGGTGCTCGACGCGATGAACGCCGACTCCGGAGTCCCGCTGAAGGCGCTCAAGGTCGACGGCGGGATGGTCGTCAACGAGCTGCTCATGCAGTTCCAGGCCGACATCCTCGGTGTGCCGGTGGTCCGCCCGGTGGTCAACGAGACCACCGCGCTGGGCGCCGCGTACGCCGCCGGCCTCGCCGTCGGGTTCTGGAAGTCCGAAGACGACATTCGCACCAACTGGGCCCAGGACAAGCAGTGGGACCCGTCGATGGACGACTCCCGCCGCGAATCCGAGTACCGCAACTGGAAGAAGGCCGTGACGAAGACCTTCGACTGGGTCTCCGACGAGGACTGACCGGCCGGGGCCGGGGGCACTCGGTGCCCTCGGCCCGCCACTCAGTCGTCCCAGCCCTCCGGCTTGCCGGACTGCTCGTTGGGTGCGATGACCAGGAAGGGCACGCCCTGGTCGTCGACGAGCCGCACCTGCCTGCCGTGCGGCGAGTCGAAGGGCTCGCCCAGGACCTGGCCGCCGAGCTCGACCGCCTTGGCCGCGCTCGCGTCGGCGTCGGCCACCCAGAAGTACGCCGACCAGTTCGACGGCACCTCCGCCGGGACCTCGGCGGGCATGCCGCCGATCCCGCCGACCGGACGGCCGTCCAGCAGCAGCACCGAGTACATGAAGCCGTCACTGGAGACGTCTTCGAAGCCGTACCCGAAGACGTTCTCGTAGAACGCCTTGGCCGCCGGGTAGTCCCGGCTCATGCACTCGTTCCAGGCCGACGTGCCCGGTGCCGCCGTCACCTGCGTGCCGGTGTGGTTGCCGGGTTCCCAGAGACCGAAGGCCGCACCGCCCGGGTCGACCGCGACGGCCATCCGGCCTTCCTTCAGCACGTCCATCACCGGCACGACGACCTGACCGCCGGCTTCGGTGATCGCCGACGCCGCCTTGTCCACATCGGACACCGACAGGTAGGTCGTCCACACCGCGGGCATCTCCTGACCCGGTGGGGTCTGGCCGATCCCGGCGACCGGCCGCCCGTGCAGCATCGCCATGCCGTAGAAGCCGGTCTCCTCACCGCCCGCCTGCACGTCCCAGCCGAGCAGGCCGCCGTAGAAGGCGACCGCTTTCGCCTGGTCGGGCACCATCAGGTCCACCCAGCTGGGTGTCCCTTCGGGCCATGGCTCGTCGCGGAACAACATGTCGGCTCCCTACCCTCGTCGGCGCCGTCTCGGGTGACGGCTGACACAGTGAACCACCGGGGTCCGACAAAACCAGGGCCGAAGGGCTCCCCACCACGGAACCGGCCCGGGCGCGGACGGGCGGTGAACGCGGTCCGGGACCGGCGCCCCGGTCAGTCGTCCCAGCCGAGCAGGCCACGGTGGGTCCGACAAAACCGGAAATCAGCTCCGGACCAGGCGGGCGTAGACCACGATGTTGTCGACGTAGTTGTGCGCGCTCCGGTCGAAGACGCCGCCGCAGGTGATCAGCCGCAGCTCAGGACCGGCCGTGTCGTCGTACACGCCTTCCTTCTCGAAGTCCTGCTTCGGCACCTGATGCACCTTCGTCACTTCGAAGAGTGCCGTCGTCCCGTCCTTGCGCGCGATCGAGACGCGGTCGCCGGCGGCCAGCTCCTTGAGCCGGTAGAAGATGCCCTTCTGGTGGTTGCCGTCGACGTGCCCGAGAACGACGGCCGGGCCGACCTCGCCCGGCGTCGGCGCGTAGGTGTACCAGCCCGCCTGCAGCGGCGTGGTCACCGGCGGCACCTGGATCGTGTCGTCCGCGTTGACCCCCAGCGGAACGAGCGAAGAGTGCGCGCCGATCTTCGGGATGTCGACCGAGACCGGGTCGGACTTCGGCAGCGCGGCGACGGCGTCGGCGGCCTGGCCGCCGGCCGTCGGCTGCGGGTCCACCGCGACCGGCTGGGCGGGTGGCGGCTGCGCGGCCGGCGGTTCGGTCCCGCCGCCGAGCGTCAGCGCCAGCACCACCAGCGCGGCCAGCAGCGCCACCACCAGCGCGATCAGGTAGCCCCGTCTGCTCGTGATCATGCTCTCCCCCTCGTGCTTTCCTGCGGGTTTACACGTCCGGGCGGCCCGATCGGTTGGGCCGCCCAGACGCTACCTCCGCACCGGATGCCGGGTCAGCGGCGCCGGGCCCGCCGGGCCAGCACGAGACCACTGCCGCCGAGCGCGAGGACGCCCATGGCCGCCGCGGCCGCGAGCGGCGCGCCCGAGTCGTCGGCCGGGCCGTCCGTGCCGCCGGTCTGCGGCGCGCCCGCCGGCACCTTGGTGACCTGCTTGGTGGCCGGGCTCTTGGCCGCGAGCACCTCGAGCGACGCGGTCGAGGTCTCCGGGCCGCAGTGCAGCGTCACGGCGTATTTGCCGGGCTTGACGTCCTTGACGGTGCCGAACGCGAAGCCGGGGCTGTCGGCGACGAGCGCCGCCGACCGCACGCTGACCTTCTCGTACGGGCGGGTCGAGCACCCGAAGACGAAGTTCACCCGCGCACCCGGCAGGGCCTTGCCCGGCGACAGCGTCAGCTGGCGGGAGATCCGGGTCTGCGGGCCGTTTTCGTCCGGCGGCTGGGCGGTGGTGGGCGTGGTGGTGGGCGTCGGCGACGTGCTTGCGAGCGCCGCGCCGGGCGCGAGGACGAGGAAAGCCGTGGCGACACCCGCGACGACGGCAGTCTTCTTCATTCTTTTCTCCCCTGTGGAATGGATTGACAAGCAAAGATACGGACACCGGTCGCAGTTCCCCCTGCACCGGCTTCGTCCGCTTGCTTATGTACCCAAAGACGTCTCTACCTGGGGAAGGTTGCGCCCGAAGGTCACGAACGTGTCGCGAAACAATCCGCCGGGAACCGCAAGAAAAAACCACCCCGGAGCGTGGCTTCGAGGCGGGTTTCCTGGGTCGTGGATTCAGCCGGCCATGCTGCCGTCGCCGGCTTTCGCGGCGCCGGAAGGCACCTTCGAAACCTGCGGCGCGGGCACCGAGAACTGGGTGCTGTACGTCTGGCCGGCGCAGGTCACGGTCAGCGGGTACGTCCCGGCCGGCGTGCCCGGCTTGAGCGCGACGTCGGCGCTGATGTTCGCGTCGACGCCCATGAACGGGCCCGGGATGTAGTTGGAGAAGGTCAGCGCCGGCGACGAGAACGTCGGCGAAGCGCCTTCGCACTTCGCCAGCGCGACGTTCGGCGCGTCGCGGACGTACTTGTCCACGAGCGTCTGGTTGATCGCGGTGTTGACGTTGAGCTGGACCTTGCCCTTGGCCGGCGCGGGCGCGGGACTGGCGCTCTGCTGCGCCATCGCCGGCCCCGCCAGCGCCGTCGCCCCGATCACCGCTGCCACAACGAAAACCACCGTCTTGCGCACCTTCGCACCCTTCGCGTCCTTCAGCCGTACAACCGACAAGACGCGACGGGATACGGCGGGGTTGCGTGCTTCGTCAGTCGAGATCGTCGTGACGCATGAGCTGGCGCCCGGCCTCGGTGATCGAGCCCGAGAGCGACGGGTACACCGAAAATGTCAGTGCCAGGTGGTCCACTGTGAGCTGGTTCTGGACGGCGAGCGCGATGGGAAGGATGAGCTCGCTCGCCTGCGGCGCCACGACGACTCCACCGACGACCACGCCGGTGGCGGGGCGGCAGAACAGCTTCACGAAGCCTCGGCGGAGGCCCTCCATCTTCGCGCGCGCATTGGTGGCCAGGGGCAGCATGATGGTGCGCGCGGGCACCTCGCCGGAGTCGATCGCGTGCTGGCTGATGCCGACGGTGGCGATCTCCGGGTGGGTGAACACGTTGGCGGCGACGGTCTTGAGCTTGATCGGCGCGACGCCCTCGCCCAGCGCGTGCCACATCGCGATGCGGCCCTGCATGCTCGCCACCGAGGCCAGCATGAGCACGCCGGTGCAGTCGCCGGCGGCGTAGATCCCGGGAACGGAGGTGCGCGAAACGCGGTCGACGGTGATGAACCCGCCGGGGCCGGGCGAGATGCCGACCTTGTCGAGGCCGACGTCCTTGGTGTTCGGGACCGACCCGACGGTCATCAGCGCGTGGCTGGCTTCGATCACGCGGCCGTCGGCGAGGAAGATCTCGACGCCCTTTTCGGTGCGCTCGACGCGGTCGGCGCGCGCCTGCTTCGCGACGGTCGTGCCGCGCTGCGAGAAGACCTCTTCGAGCACCGCGGCGGCGTCGGCGTCCTCGTGCGGGAGGACGCGGTCGCGGCTGGAGACGACGGTGACCTTGACGCCCATCTCGGTGTAGGCGGACGCGAACTCGGCGCCGGTGACGCCCGAGCCGATCACGGCGAGGTGCTCGGGCAGCTCCTCGAGCTCGTAGAGCTGGCGCCAGTCGAGGATGCGCTCGCCGTCGGGCACCGCGCCGGGCAGGACGCGCGGGGTGGCGCCGGTGGCGATCAGGACGACGTCGGCGGGCAGCTTCTCGGTGCCCTCGGCGGTGGTCACGGCGACCTTGTGGGTCGCGAGGCCGGGCTCTTCGTCGCAGAAGCGGGCTTCGCCGATGACGACGCGGACGCCTTCGCGCTGAACGCGGGCGCGGATGTCGGCGGACTGGGCGAGCGCGAGGCCCTTCACCCGGCCGTGGACGGTCGGGAGGTCGATGCTCGTGTCGGCCATGTCGGTGTTGATGCCGAGCTCGCCGAGGTCGTGCATCTTCGCCAGCGCGCCGGAGCTCGCGATGAACGTCTTCGAAGGAACGCAGTCGTAGAGGACGCACGCGCCACCCAGGCCGTCCCGTTCGACGATCGTGACGTCGGCCCCGTGCTGGGCTGCGACCAGCGCGGCTTCGTAGCCGGCCGGGCCCCCGCCCATGATCACGATCCTGGTCACCTGGGTCCTCCTCGGAGTGCGTGCGTGCGGTGCACTCACCGTACGCGGCGAAGGTGACCGGACACTGAAGTGGGCGAACACGGCGAGTGCGTCCACTCGGGTCAGCGCGGGGTCGCTACGCTGTCGGCGTGCCGTTGTATGCCGCGTACGGATCGAACATGGAGCCCGCCCAGATGCTGGAGCGCGCGCCGCACTCTCCGATGGCCGGCAGCGGCTGGCTGGAGGGGTGGCGCCTGACCTTCGGCGGCGAGGACCTCGGCTGGGAAGGTGCCCTGGCGACGATCGTCGAGGACCCGGGATCCCGGGTCTTCGTCGTGTTGTACGACGTGACGTCCCTGGACGAGACGGGCCTGGACCGGTGGGAAGGCGGCGAGCTGGGGATACACAGCAAAATCCGCCTCCGGGTCCAAACGATGGACGGCTCGACCCTGGCCTGGCTCTACGTCCTGGACGCCTACGAAGGCGGCCTACCCTCAGCCCGTTACCTGGGCGTCCTGGCCGACGCGGCCGAGGCCGCCGGTGCCCCCGCCGACTACGTCGACGACCTACGCACCCGCCCCTGCTCCGGCATCACCGGCTAACCGGTTCCGCCTCCAATCACGCGAGTTACGTCTCCAATCACGCAGGTGACGGGCTCGATCACGCGAGTTACGCCGCTCGTCGGGCGAAGCAAGTTTCCAGTTCGGCGAGCACCCGACTCGGATCCCGGAGATCAGCCGCGGTCGCCCGGATCGTGACCCATCCCCGGCCAGCCAACCGCTGGTCGCGTTCGGCGTCCCGTTCCTGCCGATCCTCATGAGCCGCGAAGCCGTCGTACTCCAGGGCGATGCGGAGCGCGGGCCAGGCGATGTCGAGCACGTACAACTTGCGGTCGTTGATGTCGGTGATCTCGAACTGTGCCTCCGGCATCGGGAACCCGGCCTCGACCACGACGAGCCGGAGGATGCTCTCAGGCGGCGATTCGGCCTTGCCCGTGGCGAGCGCCAGGAGCATCTGCGCCCTGTGGATACCTCGCTTGCTCCGGCGGTCCAAAACCCGGTCGCGGACGTTGTCGCGAAGCCTCTGGCAGTGGTCGGCCGACAGCCCGCGCATGGCCTGTTCGAGCGCGGCGAAGGCCGTTCGCTTGTCACCGTCGCAGAGGAAATCGGCGAGGGCGAGGTCGAGCGAGAACACCGTCAGCCCGTCGAGTTCGACCACGTCGAACTCCGTGAATTCGGCTCGGTGGATGACCAACCCGGGCCTCGACTCCACTCGCCGGGCATAGGGCACGGTGAGATGCACGGCGGTGTCGTTGATCGCCGAAATCCCATGCAGAGCAAGAGAAGTTGCACCAGACAGGGCGGCGGGCGGACCCACCGCGATCAATGCGGCCTGGGCCCGGGTAGCGAGATTGAGCGCGTCTGCCGCGTGGATGACCACGCCGCGCCATGGCTGCGCGAGCACGCCGGTCGCCAGCCCTTCGAGCACCGCTCGCCGCCCCAAGACCTCGTCGGCCTCGCGGCGTGAGACGGCTCCGTGTCGTCCTCCCCAAGTGATCACATCAACGAGAATGAGGCCCTTCGCCGGTCAAGGGAAGAGCCTCATTCTCGAACTGTGGATAACTCGGTCATCCTGTGGACAACTTGTGTGCGTAACTCCGAACTCGCGTGCTTGAGGACGGAACTCGCGTGATTGGAGCCGGAACTCGTCAGGCGAGGGAGGTTAGGGCTGTGTGGACCAGGGTTCGGACGCCGCACAGCAGGGCGCGTTCGTCGAGGATGAACGTGGGGCGGTGGATGTCGGACTGGGGTTCCGGCGAACCGGACCAAACGCCCAGCCGGGCGAAGGCTCCCTGGACGTGCTCCAGGTACCAGCCGAAGTCCTCGCCGCCGGACGACTGTTCCGTGCCGGCCGCCGCCTCTTCGCCCAGGGCCGCGTCGACGCCCGCGCGCATCAGGGCCGTCGAGTCCGCGTCCGAGACTACCGGCGGGACTCCGCGGCGGTAGTCCAGCGAGAAGCCCACTCCGGTCGGCGCCAGCAGCGACTCGACCGACGACGCCACCAGCGGCTCCAGGGCCGTCCAGACCTCGTGGTCCGCCGTGCGCAGCGTCCCGCGCAGGACGCCGTCCTGCGGGACCGCGTTGGCCGCCTGGCCCGCGTGGACCGCGCCCCACACCAGCACCGTTCCCGACCGCGGGTCGACGCGGCGCGAGAGCACTGCCGGCAGCGACGTGATCACCGTGCCCAGCGCGTGGACCAGGTCGGCCGTCAGGTGCGGCCGGGACGTGTGACCGCCCGGCGAGGTCAGCCGCAGTTCGATCAGGTCCGCCGCCGACGTCAGCGCGCCGACGCGCATCCCGACGCGGCCCACCTCGAGCCGCGGGTCCACGTGCAGGCCGTAGATCCGCTCGACGCCGTCCAGCGCGCCCGCCGCGATCATGTCCAGCGCGCCGCCGGGCATGACCTCCTCGGCGGGCTGGAAGATCAGCCGCACGCGGCCGGGCAGCTCCGGCGCCCCGGCCAGGGCGCGGGCCGCGCCGAGCAGGATCGCCGTGTGGGCGTCGTGGCCGCACATGTGGGCCGCGCCCTCGACGGTCGAGGCGTAGGGCAGCCCGGTCGCCTCGATGAGCGGCAGGGCGTCCATGTCCGCGCGCAGCGCCACGCACCGCTCGCCGCTGCCGATGTCGCAGACGACGCCGGTGCCGCCGGGCAGCACCCACGGCTTGAGCCCGACGGAGCGCAGCAGCGTGACGACCAGCTCCGTGGTCGCGAACTCGTGCCGTGACAGCTCCGGGTGCGCGTGGATGTGCCGGCGCCAGGCGAGCACGTCGGTCGCGTTCGCACGCAGCCAGTCATCGAGCCAGAACGGGCCACGGCCCGCACCAAGGTCCTCCACGGGAGCCATGGTTACGCCGGCTTCGGAAATGAGCGCCTCGGACCCCTCCATGGGGTTGATGATGCGCCCATGGGGGTCGCCTGGAACGTCCGGTCGTGAGTCGAGCACCGTCACGCCGCACCTCCTCCCGCAACACGGGTAACCCGGGCAGCGGCTGGGGTCACGCAACGTGCCGATCGATCTGTCGTACGCATTTGCAGACGATCGTGCACCATGCAGGCGGCAACGCGCGCCTCGAAAACGGCCGTCCTAGATGGCCGGTACCGGATCTGCGTTGAACGGCGTGCAGTAGTTCGGCAAAGCCGAAGGCCTCACGAACTCTTCGCCTTCTTCGAACGGATCCGCCTGCCCCAGATGACGATGCCGAGCAACGCCACCGCGACCACGCCCGCGATCAGCTTGTTCTTCGTCTTTTCGGTGTTCGCCTTGTCCGTCTGGGCCGGGTCGAGGACCGGTCCGGGATCGGGCGTGGTCTGCACGGGGACCAGCGCGACGGACGCGTGCGCCACCGTCACCGAGACGGCGGCCGGACGCACCGGCTCGGCGAACGCCGGCGACGCGGTGAACAGCACCGCGCCCAGCACCCCGACCAGGACCAGACCCCGCAGTTTCGCCATGTCATCCCTTCGCCACGACCAGGCATTCTCCCGCGGATCGCCCGGCGCGTCAGCCCCCACGCGGTGGACCGAACGCGTCGAGGATCCGCTGAGCACCGAGGGTAGCCGTCAGTTCACCGTCCCGCACCGCCCGTTCGACGTCGGGAACGACCGTTCGCACGTCCGGATGTGCCGCCAGGCGACTCAGCAGTTGTTCGCGAACCATCGCCCACGTCCAGTCGACCTGCTGCCGGCGGCGGCGGTCGTCGAGCTCGCCGGACGCCGTGAGCGTGTCGCGGTGCTGCTCGATCGCGCCCCAGACCTCGTCGAGCCGCAGGTTGTGCAGGCCGCTGCAGGTCAGCACCGGCGGCGTCCACGACGCTTCGGGCCCGTAGATCATCCGAAGCGCACCCGAAAGCTCGCGGGCCGCGCGCCGAGCGTCCCTTTCGTGGTCGCCGTCCGCTTTGTTGACGGCGATGACGTCGGCGAGCTCCAGCACACCTTTCTTGATGCCCTGGAGCTGGTCGCCGGTGCGCGCCAGCGTCAGGAAGAGGAAGCAGTCCACCATGTTCGCAACGGTCACTTCGGACTGTCCAACCCCGACGGTCTCGACGAGCACGGTGTCGTAGCCGGCGGCTTCCATCAGCACGATCGTCTCGCGGGTCGCCCGCGCGACGCCGCCCAAGGTCCCGGACGTCGGCGACGGCCGGATGAACGCCCGTTCGTCGACCGCCAGGCGCGCCATCCGGGTCTTGTCGCCGAGGATCGACCCGCCGGTGCGCGTCGACGACGGGTCGACCGCCAGCACCGCGACCCGATGCCCAGCCGAGGTCAGGTCCGTGCCCAGCTGGTCGATGAATGTCGACTTGCCGACACCGGGTACCCCCGTGATGCCGATGCGCCGCGCGCCACCGGACGAAGGCAGCAGCTCGACCAAAAGCTCCTGCGCCTGAGCCCGGTGGTCCTCCCGCTGCGACTCGACCAGCGTGATCGCCTTCGACAGCGTGCCGCGGTCCCCAGCCAGCACGCCCTTGGCGTAGGCGGTGACGTCGATCTTGCGCGGCAAGGGTCAGGACTCCTGCGCCGTCAGCTGGCCGAGCAGGTCGATGGCCGCGTCCGCGAGCACCGTGCCGGGCCCGAAGATCGCCGCCGCGCCGGCCTCGCGCAGCGCCGGGTAGTCCTGCGGCGGGATGACGCCGCCGACCACGACCATGATGTCCTCGCGGCCCAGCTCGGCGAGCTCGTGCCGCAGCGCCGGGACCAGCGAGAGGTGCCCGGCGGCCAACGAGGACACCCCGACGACGTGGACGTCCGCCTCGATCGCCTGCCGCGCCACCTCGGCCGGCGTGGAGAACAGCGGGCCGACGTCGACGTCGAAGCCGATGTCCGCGAAGCCGGTGGCGATCACCTTCTGGCCGCGGTCATGGCCGTCCTGGCCCATCTTCGCGACGAGGATGCGGGGCCGGCGCCCTTCCTCCGCGGCGAACTCTTCGACCAGCTGACGGGCCTGCTCGACGTTCTGCGACTTACCCACCTCTTCGCGGTAGACGCCCGAAATCGTCCGGATCTGGCCGGAGTGCCGGCCCCAGAGCTTCTCCAGCGCGTCCGAGATCTCCCCGACGGTGGCCTTCGCGCGGGCCGCGTTGATGCCCAGCTCCAGCAGGTTGCCACCGTTTCCGGCGCCCTCGGTGAGCCGCCGCAACGCGTCCTCAGTGGCCGCGGAGTCGCGTTCGGAGCGCAGCCGCCGCAGTTTCTCGAGCTGCTGCGTCCGGACGCCCGCGTTGTCCACTTTGAGCACTTCGATGTCTTCGTCGCTGGTGACCTGGTACTTGTTGACGCCGATCACCGGTTGCCGGCCCGAGTCGATCCGGGCCTGGGTGCGGGCCGCGGCCTCCTCGATGCGCAGCTTGGGGATGCCCGCGTCGATCGCCTTGGCCATGCCGCCGGCCTGCTCGACCTCGCTGATGTGCCCCCACGCCTTGCGCGCGAGGTCGTAGGTCAGCTTCTCCACGAAGGCGCTGCCGCCCCACGGGTCGATCACGCGCGTGGTGCCGGACTCCTGCTGCAGCAGCAGCTGCGTGTTGCGGGCGATCCGCGCGGAGAAGTCCGTCGGCAGGGCGAGGGCTTCGTCGAGGGCGTTGGTGTGCAGCGACTGCGTGTGCCCCTGGGTCGCGGCCATCGCCTCGACACACGTGCGGACGACGTTGTTGTAGACGTCCTGCGCGGTCAGCGACCAGCCGGACGTCTGGGAGTGCGTCCGCAGCGAGAGCGACTTCTGCGACTTCGGGTCGAAGCCCTTGACCAGCTTCGCCCAGATCAGCCGGGCCGCGCGGAGCTTCGCGACCTCCATGAAGAAGTTCATGCCGATCGCCCAGAAGAACGACAGCCGCGGCGCGAACTTGTCGACGTCCAGCCCGGCTTCGGTGCCCGCGCGGATGTACTCGACGCCGTCGGCGAGCGTGTAGGCCAGCTCCAGATCGGCCGTCGCCCCGGCTTCCTGCATGTGGTAGCCGGAGATGGAGATCGAGTTGTACTTCGGCATGTGCTGCGAGGTGTAGGAGAAGATGTCGGAGATGACCCGCATCGACGGCTGCGGCGGGTAGATGTAGGTGTTGCGGACCATGAACTCTTTGAGGATGTCGTTCTGGATGGTCCCCGCGAGCTGCTCGGGTTTGACCCCTTGCTCCTCGGCCGCGACCACGTAGAGCGCCAGTACCGGCAGCACCGCGCCGTTCATCGTCATCGACACCGACATCTTGTCGAGCGGGATGCCGTCGAAGAGCTGGCGCATGTCGTAGATGGAGTCGATGGCGACGCCCGCCATGCCGACGTCGCCGGAGACGCGCGGGTGGTCGGAGTCGTAGCCGCGGTGGGTGGCCAGGTCGAAGGCGACCGACAGGCCCTTCTGCCCGGCCGCGAGGTTGCGGCGGTAGAAGGCGTTGGACTCCTCGGCGGTGGAGAACCCGGCGTACTGGCGGATGGTCCACGGCTGGTTGACGTACATCGTCGGGTACGGGCCGCGCAGGAAGGGCGCGATGCCGGGGTACGTGTCCAGGAAGTCCACATCGGACAGGTCGGCGGCGGTGTAGACCGGCTTGACGCCGATGCCCTCGGGCGTCTCCCAGGCCAGCGCGTCCGGGCCCTTGCCCGTGGCTTCCTGCACCGCGCGCGCCCAGGCCTCGCGGTCGGCGGGCGGCGGTGTGCCGAGATCGAGGCCGGCGAAGTTCGGGATGCTCATCGGGTGACTCCCAGCTTGGCGTGCAGGCCGTTCAGGACTTCGAGGGCGTCGCAGCCGGCGAAGACGTTGCCGTCCACGCCGTCGTACGAGCCCTTGCCCGCCAGTAGTACGTATTCGGCTCCGAGGGACGCGGCGACGTCGGCCGCGGAAGCCGCGTAGGCGTCGTCGGTGCCGCAGATGCAGGCGATCTTCGCGCCGGATTCCGAGAAGGCGCCGGGCAGGTCGTCGGTCGCGCCCGGGTTGACGGCTTCGACCCCGCCCGCCTGGAACAGGTTGGCGGCGAAGCCGGCGCGCGCGGTGTGCGCGGCGACCGGGCCCAGCGTGGCCAGGAAGATCTTCGGCCGCGCGCCGGTCGAGGCGAGGTACGCGTCGGAGGCGTCCCGCAGCGCTTCGAAACCTTCGGCGTACCGGTGCCGCGGCAGCCCACCTTCCACAGTGGACTCCACCGGCGTCCGGACCACCGGCTTCTCGGCCAGGTTCGGGAACTCGCTGACGCCGGTGAGCGGGTCGCGCCGCGTGGCGATCCGCGAAGAGCGCTTCTCCCACGTCGAAGCCAGCCGCTCGGCCAGTGCGCCGGACGACAGCTCCGCGACCAGGCCACCCGCGCCCTCGATGGCGGTGAACTCGGCCCAGGCCGCGTGCGCGAGGTCGTCGGTCAGCTTCTCGACGTACCAGGAGCCGCCCGCCGGGTCGACCACGCCGGCCAGCTTGGACTCCTCCAGCAGCACGGCGTGGGTGTTGCGGGCGATCCGCGCGGAGAACGCGTCGGGACGGCCGATCGCGGCGTCGAACGGCAGCACGGTGACCGAGTCGGCGCCGCCGACGCCCGCGCCGAAGCAGGCGACCGTCGTGCGCAGCATGTTCACCCAGGGGTCACGCCGGGTCAGCATCGCCGGCGACGTCACGGCGTGCTGGCGCATCGGCGAGGAGAAGCCGCACACCTCGGCGACGCGCGCCCACAGGCGGCGGGCCGCGCGCAGCTTCGCGATGGTGGAGAACTGGTCGGCGGTCGCGGCGATCCGGAACTCGAGCTGACCGGCCGCGGCTTCGGCGTCGAGGCCCGCGTCCGTCAGCGAACGCAGGTAGGTGACGCCGGCGGCGACCAGCGCGCCCAGCTCCTGCGCGTCCGACCCGCCGGCCTCGTGGAAGGGCAGGCCGTCGGCGACGATCGTGCGCACCTTCGGGTACTTCCCGGCGACACGCGCGGCGAGCGCGGCGGCCGGTTCGAGTTCGACGGCCGAGCCGGTGCGCGCCGCGAGCCCGATCGGGTCGGCCCCCAGCACCGCGGTGGCTTCGCTCGCCGGGATCTCCCGCTCGTCGAACAAGTCGAACAGCGCGCCGGCGGCGGCTTCGTAGTCGGCGCCCACGTCCAGGACCACCGGCGCCAGGTCGAGGTAGACCTCGTTGAGCGCGTCGGCGATCGACGCGGGCGGGACCGACAGCCAGATCGACGTCACACCGCCTTCGAGGTCGGCCAGGATCGCGCGGTTGACCTCGCGGGCGTCGTCGCCGGTGAACCGGGCCCGGACGTCCCAGCCCGTGCTGACCTGGCCTTCCGGGCGCGCGCCGCGCACGAACGGCGGCAGCCCCGGGAACCCGGAGTCGCCGGGGACGTCTTCGGCCGTGTACAGCGGCTGGATCTCGATCCCGTCGTAGGTCCGCGTGACGAGCTTGCTCTCGGGGGCGCCCGTGAAGTCCTCGGGCAACCTGCCGCTCTTGCGCAGCACCCCGGCCACGAGCTCTTGCCACTGCTCGCGCGTCGCCTGGGGGAACTCGGCCGCGAGGTCGAGTTCGGAGATCGGCGCTGACTCCGGACCGGCCACTTCAGTCATACCCAGTGATGGTAGAGGCACGGGCCGCGTCCGACCTGTGACTCTAGTCGCGCCCCTAGGCAGATAAGGGCCGGCCCGGTACGACACAATCAGGGGGTGCCCCCCTCCAGCGAAGAGACACGACTGGTCGCCGGTCGCTACCGGCTGCGCTCGGTGCTGGGCTCCGGGTCGATGGGCACCGTCTGGTCGGCGTACGACGAGTTCCTGCACCGCCAGGTCGCCGTCAAGGAGATGAAGGTCCCGCCCGGCATCCCGTCGTCGCAGGCGGACGAGCTGCGGGAGCGGACCCTGCGCGAGGCCCGCGCGATCGCCGTCCTGTCTCACCCGAACGTGATCATCCTGCACGACGTCGCCCGCGAGGACGACCAGCCGTTCGTGGTCATGGAGCTGCTGCCCTCGCGCAGCCTGGCGCACATCCTGCGCGACCACGGGCCGCTGACCGTCGAGCAGGCCGCCGCGGTCGGCATCGCCGTGGCGTCCGCGCTGGAGGCCGCGCACGCCGCCGGGATCACCCACCGCGACGTCAAGCCGGGCAACGTCCTGGTCGCCAGCGACGGCCGGATCAAGCTGACCGACTTCGGCATCGCGCGCAACGTCTCCGAGGCGACCATGACCCGCACCGGGATCATGCTCGGCTCCCCCGCCTACATCGCGCCGGAGGTCGCCTCCGGCGGCGCCGTCACGCCGGCCGCCGACCTCTGGGGTCTCGGCGCGACGCTGTTCGCCGCGGTCGAGGGCGCGCCGCCGTACGACGCCGACGGCGACCCGCTGGAAACCGTCGGCAAGGTCGTCAACGGCAAGGTGCCCAAGCCGAAGGCCGGTCCGCTGGCCGACGTCATCTCCGCGCTGATGAAGAAGGAGCCGGGCCGGCGGATCACGCTGCGCGAAGTCCGGCGCCGGCTGTACCCGCTGCAGACGAAGACGCCGCTGGACCTGTTCGGGCCGGACCTGTTCCGCACCCCGGACGGCAAGAAGACGTCCGCGCAGCCGGACGCCACCGACACCCAGGTGATCAAGACCGTCCTGCCCGAGAAGGCGGAGAAGAAGGCCGAGGGGTCGAGCAGCGAGCTCGCCACCGACCCGGGCCCGCTGCCGTTCCTGCGGCCGCCCACCCCCGCGCCGCCGCCTTCGCCGTCACCCTCGCCTTTGCCGGAGCCGGCGACCCTGTTCGTCGCACCGCCGCGGGTGGCCGGGCGCCGGACCGCGCAGGCGACCGCCGTGCTCGTCGCCGTGGCCATCCTGCTCTTCCTGTTGGCCGCGGGCGGCGGGTTCGCGCTGGCCAGGACGGTCGGCGGGCAGTCGCTGCTGCCCCCGGCGGCCGAACCGGCGGGCACCTCGAACGGGCCGACCCAGGTCCCGCCGCCGACGCTGGTGCCCCAGACCGGCAACGGCAGCTACGTGAACGGCGACGGCGGGCAGTACAGCCTCGACGTGCCGGAGGGCTGGCCGCGGTTCTCCGCCCCGCACAACACCAAGTTCGGGCTGAGCCTGGTGGTCCAGTACGTCTCGCCGGACGGGCGCCGGTCGCTGCGCCTGGAGCGGCTGGCGAAGTACTTCGACCAGTCCGACAGCTACGAGGACTACGTCACCTGGCTGCGGGGGTCCTACGCGGGCAGCCCGTTCGAGCTCTCCCCGCCGTCGATGTCGGCTGACGGCAAGAGCGCCACGGTGACCTCCCGCCTGGTCGAGGGCAGCACGGCCCCCCAGGCCGACGGCAGCGGGGGCACCCGCGTGACGTTCATGAAGCTGGTCCAGGCCGGCACGAGCCTGTGGATCCTGTCGGTCACCGTGCCGGCCGAGCAGGAGACCGCGGGCCAGGCGGACGTCTTCGACCGCGTCGCGGCCACGCTGCAGGTCTCGGACTAAGGCGCCCGGTTCAGGACCTCGAAGGACACGAGCTCCTGCGCGAGGTGGCGCAGGCCGGTGAAGATCCGGTCGCCCAGGACCGTGGCGACCAGGCCGGCCTCGATGATCTTGTCGAACGACGTCAGCCCCGTCACGACCTCGACGTCCAGCCGCGCCACGCGCAACGCCAGCACGCAGTACTCGTCCAGCCGCTCGGCGAGCTTCTCGTGCCCGAGCTCCTTCGCCGTCGCGAGTGCGGCGACCAGGTTGCCGACCGCCCGGCTCTCCAGCCCGTGCCACTTCCAGCCGTGGCGGCGGGAGAGGTCCTGCAGGAGCGCTGCCGCCCACTCGGCGGCTTCCTCGGACACCTTCGGCGGGTCGCCTGCCAGCTCTTCCTGGACGACGCCCATCGTCTCGTGCGGGGTGGCGCTGCCGTCGATCGCCTGCAGGACGGCGCCGACCGAGGCCAGCGGCAGGCCGCCGACCTCCGTCAGTGCCTTGACCAGCCGGAGCCGCTGGACGTGCTCCGCCGAGTACCGGGCCTGGTTGGGGCTCGTGCGCTCGCCCGGCGGGAGCAGGCCTTCGCGCAGGTAGTACTTGACGGTCGCGACCGGCACGCCCGACTCGGCGCTCAGTTCGGCCATCCGCATGCGCATCCGCTCCGATCCCAGGGTCGGGCTCCGGGTCAACCCTGAAGACTTCTCAGTATGGATAGTTTAACTTCCCATAACGGAGAGCTTGACTATCCGTTTCTGGGAGGAACCATGACCATCCTTGCCGACGTCCGGAGCAGAACGCGCGGGTGGCACCGGCCGTCCGCACTCGCGGCCGCCACCCTGGGGGTGGTGGCGGTGCTGTGCGTCGCCGCGCTGATCGTCGACCAGCGGACACTCGAAGGCGCACCGATCTGGGCGAAACCGCTCAAGTTCGCCGTCTCCGGCGCGCTCTACTTCGCCACCTGGAGCTGGCTCGTCTCGCTGCTGCCGCGGTTCCGGCGCACGGCGAGCCGGCTGACGGACTTCCTGGTGCTGATCTTCGCCGCCGAGTACGTGCTGCTCGTGTTCCAGGCCGCGCGCGGCCGGGCGAGCCACTTCAACAACGCGACCCCGCTGGACGCCACGATCTACAACGTCATGGGCAAGATGATCATGGGGCTGTGGGTCGCGACGCTCGTGCTGACCGTGCTGGTGATGTTCACCAAGCTCGAAGACCGGGCGAGCTTCTGGGCCGTGCGCGCCGGCGCCGTCCTGTCGCTCGTGGGGATCTCCCTGGGCATCCTGATGACGAACCCGACCGCGCAGCAGCTCGCGCAGTGGAAGACGGGCGGCACCCCGGACATGGTCGGCGCGCACACCGTCGGACTCGAAGACGGCGGCCCCAGCCTGCCGATCCTGGGCTGGAGCACGGTCGCCGGCGACCTGCGGATCCCGCACTTCGTCGGGATGCACGCCCTGCAGCTGCTGCCTTTGCTGGCCCTCGCGCTCACGGCACTGGCCCCGCGCTTCACCCGGCTGCGTGACGACGTCGTCCGCACGCGGCTCGTCCTCGTCGGCGCGGCCGGATACGCGGGACTGACCGCGCTGGTCACCTGGCAGGCGCTGCGGGCGCAGTCGATCGTGCACCCGGACGCGGCGACGCTGGGCGCGTTCGCCCTGCTCGTGGCCGGGGTCGCGCTGGGCGCGTTCGCCGCCGTGCGGGTGCGGGTCCGATGACCCAGGCGCTGTTCTCCTGGGCGTTCCCGCTGGCGACGCCGTTCTGGGCGCTGATGATCCTGCTGCCGAAGTGGCGGTGGACGGCCCGGATCATGGCGTCGCCGTGGGTGCCGCTGCTGCCGCTCGTCTGCTACTTCGGGCTCGCGCTGCCGCACTTCGGCGAGTGGGGGCGGGCGATGCTCCGGCCCGACCTGGGCGTGCTGCAGACGCTGCTGGCCACGCCGTGGGGCGCCGGGCTCGTCTGGGCGCACCTCATCGCGTTCGACCTGTTCATCGCGCGGTGGATGTACTTCGAAGGCCGGGCGCGGGAGATCTCACCGTGGATCGTGAGCCCGATCCTGGTGTTGACGATCTTCCTCTCGCCGTTCGGGCTGGTGGTGTTCCTCGTGGTGAGAAGCGTCCGGATACGCTCCCTCGCATGAGTGAACACGAGGCCGCGGCCGCCATCGCCAAGCGCACCGGCGTGGACGCGCACGACATCGCGGTGGTCCTGGGATCGGGCTGGCGCCCGGCGGCGGACGTCATCGGGGAGTGCGAGACGGAGATCCCGTTCGCCGAACTGCCCGGCTTCACCACGCCCGGCGCGGTGGGCCACGGCGGCACCATCCGCTCCCTGAAGATCGGCGACAAGAACGTCCTGGTCATGCTCGGGCGGACGCACTTCTACGAGGGCAAGGGCATCGACCCGGTGGTGCACAACGTGCGCACCGCCGCGGCGGCCGGCGTCCGGACGGTGCTGCTCACGAACGCGGCGGGCGGGCTGCGCCAGGGGTTCCGGGTGGGTCAGCCGGTGCTGATCTCCGACCACCTGAACCTGACCGCGCGCTCGCCGATCGTCGGCGCGAACTTCGTCGACCTGACCGACCTGTACTCGGCGCGGCTGCGCGGGATCGCCCGCGAGATCGACCCGTCGCTCGAGGAAGGCGTCTACGCGGGCCTGACCGGGCCGCACTTCGAGACGCCGGCGGAGATCCACATGCTGCGCACGCTGGGCGCTGACCTCGTCGGCATGTCGACGGTCCTGGAGGCGATCGCGGCCCGCGCGGCCGGCGTCGAGGTGTTCGGCCTGTCGCTGGTGACGAACCTGGCGGCGGGCATGACCGGCGAGCCGCTGAACCACGAAGAGGTCCTGGAAGCGGGCCGCGCGGCGGCGACCCAGATGGGCTCCCTGCTCCGCGACCTCGTCACCCGCGCCTGACGCAAGCGCCCCAATGTGGCCTTGGTTGCGTCTGACGCACCCAATGCGGCCTTCGGTGCGTCTGACGCACCGAAGGCCGCATTGGGGCGCTTCAGGCCAGGGTCGGGAGCTGGGCGGCGACCTCGGCCGGGGACGGCATGGCCGCGACCTCGGCCGCGAGCTGCCGGGTCGCGTCGGCGACCGCGGTGTCCGTGAGCAAGGTGCGGGCCTTCGAGGCGACGGCGTCCGCCGTGACGTCGGCGGCGAGCAGCCGCGAGCCGACGCCGGCCGCCACGACCGCGTCCGCGTTGCTGAACTGGTCCGCGCCCTGCGGCAGGAGCAGCTGCGGGAGGCCCGCGCCGAACGCGCCGAGCGTCGTGCCGCTGCCGCCGTGGTGGACCACCAGGTCCACGTGCGGCAGCAGCTCCGACTGCGGGACCCACGTCTCGAGCCGCACGTTGGCCGGGACCTCGCCGAGCGCCGCCGGGTCGACCGTCGGGCCGGTGGCGACCAGGACGTCGACGTCCAACCCGGACAGACCGGCGATCGCCGCGCCCAGCACGCCCGCGTGGCCCATCGCCGTGCCGAGCGTCAGGTAGACCAGCGGACGCCGCTTGTCCAGCACGCCCGCCGGCAGCTCACCGGGCTCGCTCCAGCCGACCGGGCGCAGCGGGACGCGCGTAGTACGCGCCAGGAAACCGGGATCCTGCACCGACTCCGGGCAGATGTCGATGAACGGCCCTGCGAACGCCAGGTCCTCGCCCACCTCGATGCCCAGCGACGCGCCGTGCTCGCGGATCGCGTCGCGGATCTTCGTCACCATCGGGTCGTCGCCCGACACCCGGCCGAAACCGTGGGCCACCACCGGGATCCCGGCTTTCATCGCGGCGAACGCGCCGCCCGAGTTGCCGGACTCGCTCACCACCAGGTCCGGCCGCAAACGCGAGAACAGCGGCAGCAGGTCCGCCACGAACCGCTGCGGCATCAGCTCGCCGAACACCTTCGCGACGATCGGCCCCAGCACCTCCGGCGGGATCTCGCCGGGCGGGCGCCGCGGGCCGGGCGGGCCGTTCTCGGCGAACGCCCGGCCGAAGGCGTCGCGGATCGCGAGCCCGGCGGACGCCGTCTCGAGCCCGGCTTTCGTCAGTTGTGGCAGGAAGTCTTCCGACGTGGCGAAGACGACGTCGTGGCCCGCGTCGCGCGCGGCGACCGCCAGCGGGACGAGCGGGAACGTGTGACCGAAGGACCCCAGTGAGGTGAAGAGCAAGCGCACTCCCCCGACCTTAGCCCGTAGGCTGACGCGGTGACTTTGACCTCCACGCTGCGTGACGCCGCGTTCCGCTGGATCGCCGACGACCCGGACGACAGCACCCGCGCCGAACTGCAGGACGTCCTCGCCCGCGCGCTGGGTGGCGACGCCGGTGCCGCCGCCGAGCTGGCCGACCGGCTGGCCGGGCCCCTGGAGTTCGGCACCGCCGGCCTGCGCGGGCCGGTGCGCGCCGGGCCGAACGGTATGAACGTCGCCGTCGTCACGCGCACGACGGCCGGGGTCGCGGAGTGGCTGAAGGCACACGGGCACGCGGGCGCGCTGGTCGTCATCGGCCGGGACGCGCGGCACGGCTCGGAAGCCTTCGCGACCGCGGCCGCCGAGGTGCTCACCGCGGCGGGCTTCGACGTCAAGGTCTTCCCGAAGCCCCTGCCGACGCCGGTGCTCGCGTTCGCCGTCGGGCACCTCGGCGCGGTGGCCGGGATCCAGATCACCGCGTCGCACAACCCCCCGGCGGACAACGGGTACAAGCTCTACGACGCGACCGGCGGGCAGATCGTGCCGCCGTCCGACGGCGAGATCGAGCGGGCCATCCAGGCCGCGCCCGCCGCGGTGGACGTGCCGCGGGCGCCCGGCGCCGAGGTCGTCGACCTGCTGGACCGCTACCTCGACGAGGTCGCGACCCTGCCGCTCGGCCAGGAGCGCACGGTGCGCGTGGCCGCGACCGCGTTGCACGGTGTCGGCGCCGACACGCTGCACGCCGCATTCGAGCGGGCCGGGTTCACCGACCTTCACCTGGTCGGCGACCAGGCCGCGCCGGACCCCGACTTCCCGACCGTGTCGTTCCCGAACCCGGAAGAGCCGGGCGCGACCGACCTGCTGCTGGCGCTCGCGTCCGATGTGGACGCCGACCTGGCCGTCGCGCTCGACCCGGACGCCGACCGGTGCGCGCTGGGCGTGCGGGACGCCGGCGGCGAGTGGCGGATGCTGCGCGGCGACGAGACCGGCGTGCTGCTCGGCTCGTACATTCTGTCCACAGTGGACCGCACCCTCCTGCCGGACCCGCTGGTCGCGACGACGATCGTCTCGTCGTCGATGCTCGGCGAGATCGCGAAGGCCGAGGGCGCCCGCTACGCCGAGACGCTGACCGGGTTCAAGTGGCTGGTCCGCGCGGGCGAAGGGCTCGTGTTCGCCTACGAAGAAGCGCTCGGCCTCTGCGTGAACCCGGGTTTCGTGCGGGACAAGGACGGCATCGCCGCCGCGACACTGGCGGCCGGCTACACCGCGCGCCTGAAGGCCGAGGGCCGCACGCCGCTGGACGTGCTGGACGAGCTCGCGCGGCGCCACGGCGTCCACCTCACCGACCAGGTTTCGCTGCGGGTCACCGATCTTGCCGTCCGCGGGCAGCTGATGGCGAAGGTGCGGGAGACACCGCCGGCCGAGCTGGGCGGCACCGAGGTGACACTGGAGGACCTGCTGCCGGACGCGGACGTGCTGCGGCTCACCGGCGAAGGGCTGCGAGTGGTCGTGCGGCCGTCCGGCACCGAGCCGAAGCTGAAGGCGTACCTGCAGGTCGTGGCGCCGGTGACGGGTTCGCTGGCGGAGGCGCGCGATGCCGCGGCCGCCCGGCTGCGCGCGGTGCGGACCGCCGTCGAGGAACTGCTCGCCTGATGCCGAGGCTGCTGATCGTGCACCACACGCCGTCGCCGTCGACGCAGGCGCTGTTCGAGGCGGTGCTGGCCGGCGCGACGCACCCGGACATCGAGGGGGTGGAGGTGGTCCGCCGGGCGGCGCTGGCCGCCACCGTCCCCGACGTCCTCGAGGCGGACGGCTACCTGCTGGGCACGCCGGCGAACCTGGGCAGCATGAGCGGTGCGCTGAAGCACTTCTTCGACACCGTCTACTACCCGTGCCTGGACGCCACGCGCGGCCGCCCCTTCGGGTACTGGATCCACGGCAACAGCGACACGTCGGGGACGGAACGCCAGCTGCTCGCGATCACCACCGGCCTGGCCTGGGAGAAGGTGGCGGACCCGGTCGTCACCACGGGCGACCCGGACAAGAAGACCCTCGAAGCGTGCACCGAGCTGGGCGGCACGCTGGCCGCGACGCTGATGTCCTGAACTCGATGTTCGGAAAAAGTAAGGGGCCTGTCACCGGAAGCCCTGGGGGTCGACCTCCGGCAACAGGCCGTGGCCAAGGGATCGCCACGAGAGCGTTCGACCTTGGCAACCGAAGCGTACTACAGACCGCGGATCATGACGAGTCGGCGGACACGACGGCCTCTCGTCTTGCGGTTCCGTACACCCCCAGGGTACGGAGAGCAAGACGAGAGGCGCGTCAACTGTAAACCACTGCATACGATAGCTGTCAACATGTGCGTACAGTGGTTTCCCGGCTAGAATTTTCACGGTGGAAACCTAGGGGGCGGGTATGGCACGGGAACGCACTTTCGCGGAACGCCTGAGCGCCCTGATCGAGGCCGCTCGGGTGGACGGCCGCGCGCCGCACAGCTACCGGGAGATCTCGGCCGCCGTCGAGCGGGCCGGCGGGCCGGCGATGTCGCCCGCCTACCTGCAGCAGCTGGCCACGGGCAAGCGCGTCAACCCGAAGATCCACTATGTTGAGGCACTGGCGAAGCTGTTCGGCGTGCCCGTCACGTACTTCTTCGACGAAGAGGCGGCCGCGCCCCCGGCCGGGGAAGCGCAACTGATGGCGATGCGGGCGCAAGAGCTCTCGCCGCAGGGGCGACGGCAGGTGATGGACCTGCTGGAGCTGGTGGAGCGCTACGAACGGGCCGAACGCGAAGGCCGAAACCCGGAGGACGCCGCGCGATGAAGGAACGGGAGCTGCGCCGCCGGTGCCGGAAGCTGCTGAAGCAGCTCGACATCGGCCCGCCGCTCGACGTCGAAGTGCTGTGCGCGCGGCTGGGGGACCAACGGGGGAAGCCGATCCGGCTGATGCCCTACCCGCTGGAAGTGCCGGGGCCGTTCGGCTGCTGGATCGCGACGTCGGCCGCGGACTACATCTTCTACCAGGCCGAGACGACGAAATCCCACCAGGACCACATCATCCTGCACGAGCTCGGGCACATGCTGGCCGACCACCACCCGCACGGCGACGCCGAGCCGGCGGACTTCCTGCGCGGGCCCGCTCCCGATCTTGACCCGGATGCAGTACACCGCGCACTGCGCCGGACGTCCTACGATGACGCGCACGAGTGGGAAGCCGAGACCGTCGCCACCATCATCCTCGAGTGGGCGTCGGTCCTGAACTACACGATCCCGCGGCGTGCCGCTGACCGGGATCTCCGCCGGATCCAGGGGGCGCTCGGCGATCACCAAGGGTGGTTGTGAGCACACTTTTCAGCCCCGTGAACCTGATCGCGATGGTGCTGTTCGCCGCCGCACTGGCGTGGCGGATCTACCAGGTGCAACGCGCGCCGACGGTGCCGAACTGGGCCGTCACGGCCTGCATCGCCGGCTTCGCCGCGGCGTTCCTGCTGCAGCAGGAAGTGGTTTCCGACGAGGTCGACGCGGTCTTCGGCCTCGGTGCGTCGCGCGTCGCCAACAACGCGCTGCTGGCGTGCGCCGTGTGCGCGCTGGTGATCTTCTTCCTCGGCTCGGCACTGGGCCCGCGGCGCTACCGCCGGGTGACGGTGGAGCTGGTGCCGTTGGCCGCGGCGATCACGCTGATGGTCGTCGCGATGGCCCTGACGCCGCCGGAGCTGCGCGGGCTCCCGCTCGGGCCGTCGACGATCCACGACTCCGGGGTCGCGGTGTTCTACCTCGGCGCCGGGCTGTACCTGATCTACGGCCTGATCGCGTGCACCGCCTGGATCGTGCGCTACCTGCGGGTGGCCGACCGGAACCTGCGGATCGGCCTGCAGCTGGGCGCGGCCGGCATGGCCTGCGCGGCCGCGGGCAGCATCTTCCGCGCGCTGTACATCGTGGTGGCGTGGGCGTTCGGCCCGGTCGTCAAGGTCCTGCTGCTGCTCGGGGTGCCGTTCGTGATCATCGGCGGGATGCTGTTCCTGCTCGGCGTCACCTACCCCGGTGTGCGGGCGCGGGTTTCGGCGTTGCGCCGCCGCCGCCAGCACCGCCGCGAACACCACGCGCTCGGTCCCTTGTGGACGGTCCTGGTCCAGGCGTTCCCCAGCATCGTGCTGCGGACGCCACCGCGCCGGCGGGTCGAACGCCTTTCCCCGCGCAGCATCCACCGCGTGCACTACCGCCGGGTGATCGAGATCCGGGACGGCCTGGTGCAGCTGTCGCCGTACCTGGCCGCGAACTTCGGCGAGGTCGTCGCGACCGATCCCGGTGCCGCCGCGGCCGCGTTGAAGACGGCGCTGGCGCGGCACGCGGCCGGCGAGGAGAGCGACGGCCACGCCAAGCAGGTCCTGCCCGGGCCGGCCGACGACATGGAATCGGACGTCCGGCCGCTGCTGGCGCTGTCGGCGGCGATGGAGAGCGGGGCGTGACGTGGACACCCTGATCACCGCGGGCCGGGTGCTGCCGCGGCCGTCGGCGCCGGTCGGCGACGGCGCCGTGCTGGTGCGCGACGGGGTGATCGTGGCGGCCGGTCCGCGCGCGGACGTCGTCGCGCGGGCGGCGCCGGACGCGACGCGGCACGACTTCCCCACCGGCACCGCGCTGGCCGGGCTGTTCAACGTCCACGTGCACCTGGCTTTCGACGCTTCCCGCGAGATGCTGGCGCATTTCCAGGCCGGCGATCTTCTGGAGGGCGCGCGTTCGCGGCTTTCTTCGATGCTGCGCAGCGGCGTCACGACGGTGCGGGACCTCGGCGACCGCGACCACCTGGGCGCGGCGGTCCGCCGGTCGTTCGACGGTTCGGTAGCGCCCCGGCTGCTGGTCTCGGGGCCGCCGATCACCGTCCCGGACGGACACTGCCACTTCTTCGGTGGTTCGGTCGCTTCGGACGGCGAAATCCGCGCGCTGATCGACGCGAACGCGGCGGCGGGCGCGGACGTGATCAAGGTGATGGCCAGCGGCGGCCAGATCACCGAGGGCGGCGCGGACATGTGGGAGTCCCAGTTCGACGCCCGGCAGCTTTCGGTGGTGGTCGCGCACGCGGCGTCCCACGGGCTCCCGGTGGCGGCGCACGCCCACGGCGCGGACGCGATCGAGGCGGCGGTGTCGGCCGGCGTGTCGACGGTCGAGCACTGCAGCTTCCTGACCGGGCCGCGCGAGTTCGACCGCCGCGAGCCCGTCGCGAAGCGGATGGCCGCCGACGGCATCTCGGCGTGTTCGACGAGCAGCCGCAACTGGCGGGTGATCGTCGAGAAGCTCGGCGACGACGTCGCGCAGGCGATGTACGGACGGCTGCCGTGGCTGGAGGAGCACGGGGTCCGGCTGCTCGCGGGGACCGACGCGGGGTTGCCGGGGTCGGTGTTCGACGACCCGGTGGGCGCGCTGGAGCTGTACGAGTGGCTGGGGTTCCCGCGGCGGCGGATCTTGGAGATCGCCACCTGCGACTCCGCGGCGGGGCTGGGTCTCGCCGACGTGACCGGCCGGCTCGAGCCGGGCTTGGCGGCGGACGTGCTCGTCGTCGAAGGTGACCCGCTCGCTTCGCTCGCCGCGCTGCGAAACCCGCTTTTGGTGCTGACCCAGGGCCGCGAAGCCTAGTTCCCCGATCGGGGAATGCCCGGTTTGGTGACACCGTTTTAAAACAGTGTTACGCTCGCCGCACCCACCTCGAAGGAGTCCCCCGATGCACGGACCTGTCCAGCTCTTCACCGTGATCGCCCTGGTCTCGCTCCCCACCGTCATGTACGGCGGCTACGCCCTCATGGGCGTCCTGCGCGACCGGAAGCTCACCGACCACCAGCGCGCGATGTTCCGCGCCGGCCACGCGCACGCCGGTGTCCTGCTGATCCTCGCCCTCGTCGCGCTGCAGATCCTCAGCCGGACGACCCTGTCCGACACCACCCTGTGGGTCACCTGCTTCCTGCTGCTCTTCGGGATCCTCGCCCAGTCCGGCGGCTTCTTCCTGCACCTGATCCCGAACAAGGGCAAGCTCGGCGGCCGCGTCACGTCGGTCGGGGCGGTGCTGCTGGCCGCGGGCACGCTGCTCACGGCGTACGGGGTCGCCTTCGCCTGAGCACCGGTCGTTAAGCTGGGTGACGTGCCTGAATACCTGCCGACCGCGCCCTACAAGGGGACCCGGGACTTCCTGCCCGCCGAAATGTCCGTCCGCACGCAGGTCTTCGGTCATCTCTACGACGTCCTCGAGCGCCGCGGCTTCCTCCGCTACGACGGCCCGATCCTCGAATCGGCCGAGATCTACGAGCGGAAGTCCGGGCAGGAGCTCGCCGACAAGCAGCTGTACACCCTCACCGACAAGGGCGGGCGGCGGCTGGCGCTGCGCCCGGAGATGACGCCGTCGGTGGCGCGGATGATCGCCGGGAGCGCGAAGTCGCTGTCGTTCCCCGTCCGCTGGTACAGCCACCCGAACTGCCACCGGTACGAGGCGCCGCAGCGCGGCCGCGTGCGCGAGCACTGGCAGATCAACGCGGACATCTTCGGCTCGGACAGCGCCAACTGCGAGATCGAGATCTTCGAGCTGGTCCACGACATGATGGCCGCGCTGGGCGCGACGCCGGACATGTTCGTGCTGCGCGTCAACGACCGGAACCTGCTGACGTCGGCGCTGACCGACGTCGCCGGCGTGTCCGAGGACCACCTGGCCCAGGTGTTCGCGCTCGTCGACCGGTGGGAGAAGTACCCGCGCGAGAAGCTGGCCGAGAGCGCCGCGGAGATCGGGCTCTCGGACAAGCAGTTCGAGAAGCTGGCCGAGACGCTCGACGCGGGCGAGGCCCTGCTCGACGAGCTGCCGGCCGAGGTGCGGGAGCAGTCGAACCTGGTTCGCGTGCTGAACAGCAGCGCCGGGTCGTTGGTGAAGTACGAGCCGATCATCGTGCGCGGGCTGGCGTACTACACGTCGACGGTGTTCGAGGTCTTCGACACCTCGCCGGAAAACCGCCGCGCGCTGTTCGGCGGCGGCCGCTACAGCGACCTCGCGTCGATGTTCACGCCGCAGCAGATCCCGGGCATCGGGTTCGGCATGGGCGACGTCACGCTGATCGACTTCCTCGAGACGCACGGCCTGACGCCGGCCCCGCGCAGCGAGGTCGACGTCATGGTGATCCCGGTGACCGAGGACCTTTCGGACGCGGCCCGCTCGGTGGCGGCGTCGCTGCGCACCGCGGGGCTCCGGACGTCGACGCCGATCGAGCACCGCAAGCTGGGCAAGGAGCTGACCCGCGCGGACAAGGCGGGCGCGGCCGCAGTGGTGATCATCGGCCAGGAGGACTGGGCGGCCGGCAACGTCACGGTCCGCAGCCTCGCAACGCGCGAGCAGAACCCGGTCGCGATCGCCGACGCCCCCGCGGCGGTCCAGGCCCTGCTGGCCTGACACCGATCTCGCGTGATTGAAGACGTGACCCGCGTGATTGGGGCCGGAACTCGCGAGTTCCGGCCCCGATCACGCGAGATCCGGGTTCCGTCACGCGAGTTCCGGCTCTGATCACGCGGGGTCGGCGCGGAGCAGCCGGAGGGTGAAGGTCGCTCCCGCGCCCGGGCGGGATGCCGCCGCGATCGTGCCGCCGTGGCCCGTCACCACTTCGCGGACCAGTGCCAGGCCCAGGCCGAAGCGGCGGCCGTCGCCGTCGGAGCCTCGGGCGAAACGCTCGAAGATGCGGTCCGCGTCCGCCGCCGGGAAGCCGATGCCCGTGTCGCGGACTCGCAGCTCCACGTGCCTTTCGTCCGGCACGCCCAGCCACACCTCGATCGAGCCGCCCGGTGGGGTGTGGCCCAAGGCGTTGTCCAGCAACGCCGAAAGCACGCGCCGCAACGCCGTCGGGACGCCCTGGACGACGTACGGGCGCCGCTCCCGGGACACCGCGAGCCGGACCTGGCTCGCCCCCG
This sequence comes from Amycolatopsis sp. NPDC048633, assembly GCF_040650695.1. Classification (NCBI taxonomy): domain Bacteria; kingdom Bacillati; phylum Actinomycetota; class Actinomycetes; order Pseudonocardiales; family Pseudonocardiaceae; genus Amycolatopsis; species Amycolatopsis sp. NPDC048633. The sequence continues at coordinate 51,941 of NZ_JBEZHS010000038.1, read as the reverse complement.
CGCGCACCGCCTCCGCCGCGACCGCCTCCTCGGCGAGGACGCCCAGTTCCACCGGTTCGAACTCCGGCCGGTCGCACGCCTGCGCCGACAACAACAGGTCCTCGACGACTTCGCCGAGCTCCCGGGTGCCACGGACCAGCTGCTCGAGGTCGTCCGCGTCGCGGCCGGTCGCGCGCCGGGCCAGCAGCTGCGCCCGCGTGTGCAGCCGGGTCAGCGGGGCGCGCAGCTCGTGGGACGCGTCCGCGACGAACGTCCGCTGCCGCCGCAGCGCGTCGGCCAGTGGCCGGATCGCCCGGCAGGCCAGCACCCGGCCGCACAGCACCGCCGCCAGCAGGGCGAGCACCTCGGCGACGACCAGCCCGGACACCAGCGCCGAACGGTCCTGGATCTGGTAGACCTCCTCGAAGAACGCCTGGGAGACCACGCCGTCGCGGTTCTCCACGCGGATCGTGTACGTCATCCCGCCGATCGGCCGGCGTTCCGTGTGGACGTCGCCGGGCACCGGCACCGACGCCGTCAGCGCCGGGAGCGGCATCCCGGCCGGCGGCGGTCCCGAAGGCGCGTGCGACGCCGGGGTGAACAGCCAGACGCAGCCGGGCGGCGTCGCCGCGGGGCCGAGCTCGATCGTCCGGCTCAGGGTCCGGTCGGCCTCCGCGTGCTGCCGGGACAACATCATCGCGTAGGCGATCCCGCCCGCGACCGCCACCAGCATCGACACCACCACGGCGATCTGCGCGGTGATCGCCCACCGCGCCCGCCGCAGGGCCCGCTCCTCCGGGTCGGGTCTCATACGGCGCCGAGCTGGTAGCCGAGGCCGTGCACGGTCCGGACGACGTCGCGGCCGAGCTTGCGCCGCAGGTAGTACACATAGGTGTCCACAATGGACTCACCGGTCGAGTCGGCGAAAACGTTCGTCCGCAGCGACGCCCGCGGGTGGATCGCCTTGGGCCGCTGCGCGAGCGTCCGCAGCAGCTCGAACTCCCGCCCGGACAGCGTGATCCGCTCGCCGCGCGGCAGCACGACCTCGTGCCGCTGCAGGTCGAGGGCGGCCGCGCCGAGCGGGAGGCACTCCGCGCCCTCCATGTCCCGCCGACCGAGCGCCCGCAGCCGGGCCAGCAGCTCCTCGGCCTCGAACGGCTTGACGAGGTAGTCGTCGGCGCCGGCGTCGAGCCCGCCGACGCGGTCGGCGAGCTCGCCCAGCGCCGAGAGCACCAGGACCCGCGTGGTCACCGCCTGCGCGCGCAGGCGGGCGAGCAGTTCGAGGCCGTCCAGCACCGGGAGGCGGCGGTCGATGATCATCACGTCGTACTGCCCGGTGAGCCCGAGGTGCAGACCTCGCTGCCCGTCGTGCGCCTCGTCGGTTTCGTAGCCTTCGTCCGCGAGCAGCTCGGCGAGCATGCCCGCCAGTTCCCGGTCGTCCTCGACCAGGAGCACTCTCGGTTTCGTCGCCCCATCGTGCACGTACCCATACTGGCAGTGATTTTCCGAAATTGAACTATCAACTTTTCCCGGTAACCGGGACCGGCTCGGCCATCAGGAGCACCTCGGTGCTCCCCTTGCGCGCGTCCCGCCGGTCGAGCCAGCTGAGCACCGGCGCGGTCATGATGGTGGTCACCAGCGCGACCAGCACCAGCACCGTGAACAACGCCGGCGAGACGATCCCGGCGGCGAGCCCGACGTTGAGCGCGATCAGCTGCATCAGCCCGCGGGCGTTGACGAGCACGCCGACACGCGTCGCGATCGCCGGCGGCTCCCCCGCCAGCCGGGCCGCGCCCCAGGACGCGCCCAGCTTGCCCACGATCGCGACCACCACTGTGATCAGCGCGAACGCGAGCAGCTTCGGGTCGGCGAGCAACGCGAACCGGGTGTTCAGGCCGGAATAGGTGAAGAAGAGCGGAACGAACACGATCGACCCGATCGGCATGATCTTCGCGAGCACGGCGTCGGAGGCCGCGCCGCGGGGGAACGCCACCCCGACGGTGAACGCGCCGAACACCGCGTACAGCCCGATCGTGTCGGTGAACCAGGCGGCCGCGAACAGCGTCATCGCAGTGATGAGCACCCGCTGGTCGACGCTCACCCGGGCACTGCCCATCAGCCGGGTCAGGAGCCGGCGCCCGACGATGAACACCAGCAACGCGAACAGCAACCCGCCGCCGAGCGCGAGCGCGATCGGTCCCAGCGACCCGGCGTGCATCCCCAGCACGACCGCCAGCAGCAGCCACGCGAGGACGTCGTCGAGCGCGCCGCAGGCCAGGGCCAGCGAGCCGAACTTCGTCGAGCCGATCCCGCGCTCGGTGATGATCCGCACCATCATCGGGAACGCCGTGATCGCGATCGCCACCCCGACGAACGCGGCCGACGTCACCAGCGAGACGCCTTCCTTGCCGATGCCGACCCACGACGTGCCGAGGACCGCGACCCCGATCCCGAGGACCAGCGGCACCAGCGTCCCGGCCGAGGAGATCGCCGCGACCGACTTCTTCGACTTCCGGATGCTCTGCAGGTTGAACTCGTAGCCCGCCCCGAACATGTAGATGACCAGGCCGATCTGGCCACCGACGTAGAGCAGGGACTTGATGCCGTCCGGGAACACCGCCGCCTGGACGCCGGGCAGGAGGAGCCCGAACAGCGAGGGGCCGAGCAGCACCCCGGCGACCATCTCGCCGACGACCGGTGGCTGGCCGAGCTTGACCGCGATCATGCAGACCACCCGGACCACCAGGAGGATCACCACGACCGCGAGGAAGAACAACGGTGCCGCTTCGGACGGGCTCATCGGTCGCCTCCGGCGAAGTAGGTCGAGCAGAGGGCTTGCTTCCGGGCGTCGAGCACCATGTACGTGCCGAAGACGAGCTGGGCGAAGCTGCGCCAGACGTCCTCCCAGCGGTCGCGGACCGCGAGCCACACCAAGGGCGCCCGCTTGCGGCGGGCACCGCGGGGCGTGAGCAGCGCCGGGCCGCGGTTGGGGATCGAGCGCGTGTGCCCGGCCGTCGAGGCGAGGCTGAACCGGCGCAGGACCTCGCGCGTCACGACCCGCATCGTCGGCGGGGCCAGCCCGCGGGCCGGGCAGGCGCGGTTCTGCGCGACGCCGAACGGGATGAACTCGTCCTTCGCGGTCTGGGCCGCGAAGCCCGGGTAGCTGAAGCACAGCACCGTGCCCGCCGGGATGGTCAGGTCCGCCAGGTCGATGTCGGCGGTGGAGATCCGGTGCGCGATGCCGAACAGGGGGTACTCGCGCAGCCCCTCGTCGATGACCCGGTCCAGGTAGGCGTCGTCGTCCGGGTGCTCGACGAGCCGCCGCTGCACGTCCGGGCGCTGCGCGACGATCATCAGCAGGTGCGCCATCGCCTCGGACATCTGCACGACGGCGGTGTTGAAGAACGTGCCCTGCAGGTAGTAGGCCTGCTCCTCCGGGGTCAGGGACTGCGGCAGCGGGTGCGGGACGTCGGGAAGGCGCCGCCGCAGGTACTTCGTCAGCCGGGCCCGGCGGCGCATGTTCCGCGGCCGCACGCACTTCAGCGCCGAGACGACGTCGTCGGCGTGCCCCACGATGAGGTCGCGCGCCTCGGGCGGGCAGGGCTCGTCGAACACCAGCTCGTAGTAGAGCTCGGCCCAGATCGGCATCATCTCGTCGCGGAACCGGGCGAGCCCGGGCCGCACACCGTCCAGGACGTGGGCGGCCACGCGGCGGGCCAGCTCCTCGGAGTCCTTTTTGGACCGGATCAGGATGTGCCGGGTGCACTTGGCGACCTCGTCGTAGCGCGGCCCGGCTTCGAGGTGCTCCTGGTGCACCTCGGGCCCGGGCGCGAGCCAGTACCAGAACAGGTCGGACAACGCGGCGCCGCGGCTGCGGCCGTTCGCCGCCGGGTCGGCGTAGACGCGCCGGAAGTCTTCGACGCCGACCTGCTCCCCCGGGATCGTCACCGTGTCCTGGCCGTTGACCAGCGAGAAGATCTTCATCCGCAGCGCGACGACCCGGGCGGGCAGCCAGGCCGGCGCCGTCACGGCCACGGCCGCCGCAAGCGCTTTCCCGATCATCGCCGCACCTGGTCCGGGGTGAGATCGGCCGGGTGCCGGCCGCCGCACATGGCCAGCGCCTGGTCGAAGTCGTCCCGCAGCAGCTCGAGCACCTGCGTGACGCCTTCGCGCCCGCCCGCGGCCAGCCCCCACACGACCGGGCGGCCGACGCCGACCGCGGCCGCGCCGAGGGCCAGCGCCTTGACGACGTCGGTGCCGCGGCGGATCCCGCCGTCGACCAGCACCGGGATCGCCCCGCCGACGGCCGACGCGATCTCGGGCAGCACGTCGATCGTGGCGGGCACGGTGTCGAGCTGGCGGCCGCCGTGGTTGGACACGACGATCCCGGCGACGCCGTGGTGCACCGCCAGGCGCGCGTCCTCGGCGTGGAGCACACCCTTGATCAGCACCGGGAGCTTGGTCTTGCCCCGCAGCCACGCGATGTGGTCCCAGCTCAGCCCGGCGGACATGACGATCTCGCGGACGTGGCTGGTGTTGCCACCACTGCGGTTCTCGCCGATGTCGCGCAGGTTCTCGACGGCGAGTCCCGACGGCAGGTCGTGGAAGTCGTTGCGGTCGTCGCGCTCACGGCGGCCGAGCACCGGCGAGTCGACGGTGACCACGAACGCCTTGACGCCGGCGTTTTCGGCCCGGCGCACGATCGCCTCGGTGAACTCCAGGTCGGGCTGCAGGTAGAGCTGGAACCACAGGCCCGGGTCCGGCGCGACCTCGCGCCCCGCCGCGGCGATGTCCTCGATCGCCGTGGTGGCGGCCATGCTGACGATCATGATCGTCCCCGCGCGCGCCGCCGCCCGGGCGGTCGCGAGCTCGCCGTCGGCGTGCGCGAGCCGGTGGAACGCCGTGGGCGCGACCAGGATCGGCATCGAGGACGACGTCCCGAGCAGCTCGATCGAGAGGTCCCGTTTGTCGCTGCCGCGCAGCACCCGGGGCAACAGCTTCAGCCGTTTGTACGCGGCTTCGTTGTCGGCCAGGGTGAGCTCCTCCTGCGCACCGCCCGCGAAGTAGTCGTAGTGCACCGGGTCGAGGCGCTGCCGGGCCGCCGCCTCGAACTCCGCGACCGTGCGCATCACAGCTCCCGCGAGAAGAACGCGGTCAGCGGTTCGACGTGCACCTCTTTGTCCCATTCGTTCTCGAGGTTCTCGGTGACGTGGTGGGTCGCGACGAGCTCGCCGCGGCGGTAGTGCCGGACGATCGGGTGCAGGTAGTGGCCCTCGCCGCTGTCGTTGGCCTGGTCCTGGGCGGCGCGCGCGACGAAGTCGAACGGGTCGATCTTGTCGTGGTCGGGGCCGTAGTCGAGGGTGACGACGTAGGCGTCCTCCGGCTGATCTCGGAGGACCCGGTCGACCGGCACCTCTTCGAGGTAGCGCGCGGTGTCGCCGTCCACGAGGAGGGCGTCGCCGAGGAAGCCGAACTGCTGGTACAGCGCGGAGGTCCGGTTGATCCGGGTGATCACGGCGTCGGTCATCGCGTCCGGTTTGGCGGGCAGCTCGGTGCTCGGCCACGGGGTGTCGTGGTGGCGCTCGTTCAAGACCTTGGCCAGCGCGCGGACGCCGTAGCGGAAGCCGTGGATGAACGCGCTGGTGGCCTTCTTGAAGTCGCGGACCTGCGTGATCGTGCCGGCGAAGTAGAGGCCGGGCACGTTGACCGACTCCCAGTCCGGCGTCTGCGCCGGGAAGCGGTCGTTGATCGTGAGCTGGGGGCGGCAGTCCTCGTCGAACAGCGACGCGTCGAACCGGAAGCCGGTGCAGCCGATCACGCGGTCGTAGCGGATCTCCTTGATGACCTCGTCGGCGCGGGCGAAGGAGAACTTGACGTGGTAGCCGTCGGCGTCCTTGCGGATCTCGCGGACGTCGCCGTCGAGGATCGCGTGCTGGAGCTTGAGCTGGTACATGTCGAGGATGCCCGCGTTGTAGGCGCGGAGGTGGCCGACGAAGTGGGTGCGCCAGGCGAGCTTCACCGGCCGCGGGCCGCCGACGTGCACTACCGCGGCGGTCTCGATGAGGTTGTCGGCGGTCTCGAAGGCGGAGTTCCCCTTGCCCAGCACCAGGACGCGCTGGTCGGTGAAGCTCTTCGGGTCGACGTCCACGTCCACGTACTGGTCGATCAGCTCGACGCCGGGGAACTGCGGGATGTACGGCTTCGTGACGCCGGAGGCCATGATCAGCCGGTGCGCCTTGAACTCGTCGTCACCGGCGGCGAGGACGAAGAGAGCGCTTTCCGGGTCGCGGCGGATGCGCGTCACCCGGGTGTCGTAACGGACCTTGACCTGGTGCTTCTCCGCGTAGTCGGCGAGGTAGCGCAGGAAGTCCGGGGCGTCCGGGAAGAGCAGGTCGCTGTAGTTCGTGAAGACGAGCGCGTCGTCGCCGCTCTCGGGTTCGGCGAGGATCGAGTTCCAGTCCATCCGCATGCGCAGCTCGGGGTCCGAGTACCCGGTGTGCTTCTTGTTGATGGAGATGAGCGTCCGGTGCCGGGGGAAGGTCTCGAAGAAGTGGCCGGGCGCGGAGCCGGCCTCCAGCACCAGGTACCGGTGGCCGGCGTGGCCGAGGGCCTGCCCCAGCTGCAACCCCGCCGGTCCGGCCCCGACGACCAGATAATCGAGCACTTCCTCCACAATGACCTCCTGAGGCTCGGCACCGACCTTGATCGGCGCCGAGCCTGCTCCGGAGATCTCAGAAAAGGCTCAGAGGGAGTTGCTCATTTGCCGGCGGCGCGGGCCAGCCGCTCCGGGTAGCGCTCCCCCGCGACGGCGTCGGAGGGCGCGGCCGCCGCGATGGCCGCCAGGTCGTCCGCGGTCAGCTCCAGCGATGCCGCCGCCGCGTTCTCCTCGAGGTACTTGCGGCGCTTCGTCCCCGGGATCGGCACGACGTCCTCGCCCTGCGCCTGCACCCACGCGAGCGCCAGCTGCCCCGCCGTGACGCCCTTGGCCTCCGCCAGCTCGCGCAGCGCGTCGACGATCGCCATGTTGCGCTCGAAGTTGCCCTCGGCGAACCGCGGCAGGCCGCGGCGCATGTCGTCCTCCGGCAGGTCCGCGACCGACTTCACCGCGCCCGTCAGGAAACCGCGGCCCAGCGGCGAGAAGGGCACCACGCCGATGCCGAGCTCCCGGCACGTGTCCAGGATTTCGCCCTCGATGCCCCGGGTCCACAGCGACCATTCGCTCTGCAACGCCGTGACCGGGTGCACCGCGTGCGCGGCGCGGATCGTCGCCGCGCTCGCTTCGGAAATCCCGGCGTACCGGATCTTCCCGGCTTCGACGAGCGAAGCCAGCGCACCCCAGGTCTCCTCGATCGGCGTGCCCGGGTCGACGCGGTGCTGGTAGTACAGGTCGATGTGGTCGACGCCGAGCCGGCGCAGCGACTCGTCGCACGACTGCTTGACGTACTCGGCGTCACCGCGGGCGCCCATCGCGCCGTCGGTCCACACGATGCCGAACTTCGTCGCGAGCACGACCTCGTCGCGGCGGCCGGCGATCGCGCGGCCCACCAGTTCCTCGTTGACGCCGTCCGCGTAGACGTTCGCGGTGTCGAGCAGCGTGACCCCGAGGTCGAGGGCCCGGTGGATCGTCGCGATCGACTCTTCGTCGTTGTCGCGGACGCCGTAGGCCTGGCTCATCCCCATGCAGCCGAGCCCCTGGGCGCTGACCTCCAGGCCGCCCAGCTTCCTGGTCTTCACGCGGAAATCTCCTCCCTGCCGGGTTCGATGCCGAGCACTTTCTGCTCGACTCGTTCGTAGTTCTCGATCTTGTAGTCCAGGATGTCGAGGCAGCCCTGCAGCTCGGCGATCCGCTCGGCGACCGACCGCCGCTGGTCCACCAGCAGGGCCTTGCGGCGGCCCGCGCTGGCGACGCCGTGGCGGCGCAGCGACGCGTACTCGCGCATGCTCTTGATGGGCATCCCGGTGGTGCGCAGCTTGGTCAGGAACCCCAGCCAGCCGAGGTCGTCGTCGGAGTAGGCCCGGCGGCCCGCGGTGTCCCGTGCGGGCGGGTCGAGCAGTTTGATGCGCTCGTAGTACCGGAGAGTGTCGATGGACAGTCCGCTACGTCGCGCGGCTTCCGCTATCGAGTAGCTCATGAGCTCGACACTACGACCTGGAGTGCACTCCAGGTCAAATCCTCGTTCTGGTCAAAAATAACAGCGTTCCGATACGCTGTGTGCATGGCTCGACCACGGACTCATGACGAAGCCCTCCGGCTGAAGCTGCTCGACCGCGCCGGCGAGCTGATCGCCGAGGACGGGCCGAAGGCGCTTTCCCTGCGGAAGCTCGCCGCCGACGCCGGGACGTCGACCACCGCCGTGTACTCCCTCTTCGGCAGCAAACCCGATCTGGTGAACGCGCTCTACACCGAAGGTTTCCGCCGGTTCGGCGCCCGGATGGCGGGCACCGTGCTGACCGGCGACCCGGTCGAGGACCTCGTCGCGCTCGGCAGCGCCTACCGCACCAGCGCGCTCGCCGACCCCAACCTGTACGGGATCATGTTCACCAGGTCGGTGCCCGGGTTCGAGCCCAACGAAGACGCCGAGAAGCTGGCCAGGAAGACCCTCGAGCCCCTGGAAGCGATCATCCGGAAGGCCATCGCCGACGGCGTCTTCCTCGACGTCCCGCCCGAGACGGTCGCGGTCGGCTGCTGGGCCTTCGTGCACGGGCTCGTCTCGCTCGAGCTGACCGGCAACCTGCCGGAGGAGTTCGACGTCACGGACTCGTACGAAACCGCCCTGCGCGCGAACGCCTCCGGCTGGCTGCGGCCTCAGTACAACGGCAACCACCCGTCGTAGACGAGGTTGTCCTTCGCGTCCCACGCCCGGACGCGCACCTTCACCTCCGGCGTCACGGCGACGCTCCTCGGCACCCAGGCGAGCGCCATGCCGTCGGTGACCACCAGGTCGGCGCCGCCGCCGGCGCCGAACTCGAAGCCCGCCGCGGTCGCCGAGGCGGGCAACACCACGGCGTACGGCATGCGGGCCTTCCCCGGCGCCGCTCCCGATTCGGTGCTGCCGAGCGTGCTCACCGACAGGACGCGGGCCGGGACCTGCCGGTTGCCGACGAGGTCGGGGTAGGCGCGGGCCTGCGTCTTCCCCGGCCGCCGGTAGTCCGGCTCCCGCGTGCAGACGATCACCCGGTCGCCCCGGCGACCCATGACGACCTGGTAGCCGTCTTCCGCCACCAGTGGTCCGGGCCGGTAGGCCGCGGCGTCCGGGATCACCTCGTCGGCGTCGGCGAGGCAGTCGCCCAGCGCCCGCCCCGCCGGGGAGGTGCGGTCGGCCGCGTCCGGGCGGTCGGTCACCGAGAGCAGGGGCGTCGGCGCGGGCGGCAGGTCCACCTTCCGGGGCGGGCCCGACCCACCGTCGATGATCGCGAGCCGCGTCCGGTCCGGTCCGGTGCGGGTGAGCGCCACGAACTGGTGGCTGACCGGCGAGAACTCGAGGTCGTTCCCGCTCGACGAGCGGAGCGTCGACGCCGCGAGGCTCGCCTTCGGCCAAGCCGGGTCGACGACCCCGGCCGCCAGCCCGGTCGCGCTGTGCAGCAGCAGCCCGGACCGCGTGCCCGCCGCGTACGCGGGCGTGGCTCCCGGATCCGACAGGGTCACGGTCGTCCCGGTCGTCTCGCAGAACATCGGCTTCCCCGCGGCGGTGGCCGCGACCACCGCGTCCCCGCCCAGCTCCTCGGTGAACAGCGGGACCCAGTCCGCGCGCGGAGGCACCCGATCGGTCTTGCCCGCCGCCTGGACCGCGGCCCAGCAGCGGTCCAGCGCCGAGGTCGCGAGCTCGGCGTCGAGCGTCAGCCCGCCGGTGACCGCGGGCGGCACCTCGGCGGGCTGCCGCAGCTGCCGCGTCACGACGACCGCGCCCGCGGCCAGGACCAGCACCGCGGCCGCGGCGGCGTACCAGACGTGCTTGGTCCGGCGCGGTCGCGCGATGCCCTGGCGGACTTCGGCGCGCAGCCGGTCGCGGACGTCGTCCGGCAGCGCTCGCCGCGGTGGGAGTCCTCGCAGGTCGTCGCTCATTTCTCCTCCAGCAGCGTGCGCAGCCGGGTGCGGGCCCGGGACAGGTGGGCGCGGACGGTGACCTCGGCGACGGCCAGCAGTTCGGCGGCGTCGGCGATGCTCAGGTCGCCGAGCAGGCACAGCTCGACGACGGCGCGCTGCGCCTTCGGCAGCGTCCGCACGGCTTCCACGATCTCGCGCAGCCGCTGCTCGCCGTCGATCCGCGCGGCCACCGCGTCGGCGTGGTCCGACACCACCGGTGGGTCCGGGATCTTGTGGAGCAGCCGCAGCCGCCGTCTCGCGCCGCGGTACTCGTCGCGGGCGGCGTTGCCGGCCACCGTGTAGAGCCACGGCAGGGCGCTGTCCCGGATCAGCGTCACGTCGGCGCGGCGCCGCCAGGCGGTCAGGAAGGTGTTCGACGTGAGGTCCTCGGCTGCGGACCACGAGCCGGTCAGCCGGTAGGCGTGGTTCCAGACGGCTTCGGCGTGCCGTTCGAACAGCTCGCCGAAGGCCGCTTCGTCGCCGTCGGAAGCCTGGTCCCACAGCGCCCGATCGTCCACCGGCGCCCCCGTCGCATGGCTGGTCACACCCTTCAGTGGCCGGCACCGGCCGGGATGTTGCGCACAACTTTCGCGAACCGGACGGCCACTTCCGGTCGTGATCATGGAACAGGTCCGGACCACGGACAACCAGACCCGGCCCTGGCGGCTGCCCGCGGCGGTCGCGTGCGTGTCGGCGGCGGTGTTCCTGCTGGCCCGGCCGCACCTCGTCGACGACACGTTCATCACGCTCGCCTACGCGCGCAACCTCGCGTTCCACGGGCACTGGGGACTGCTGGCCGACGCGACGTCGAACTCCGCGACGTCACCGGCGAACGTCCTCGCCCTGGCCGCCCTGACCTTCGTGGTGCGCGACGCCGTCTTCGCGGCCGGAGTGCTGTACGTGCTCTGCCAGGTCGGGCTCGTCCTCGCCCTGCGCCGGCTCGGCACGGCGTTGCCGCGCTGGTTCCCGGCGCTGGCGTTCGCGGCACTGACGGTCAACCCGCTGCTGCTCTCGTCGATCGGGCTGGAGGTCGCGCTGGGAGCGGCGGTGCTGGGGTGGGTGACGGTGTTCGCCGTCGAGCGGCGGCCGCTCGCCTTCGGGCCGGCCGCCGGCGCCCTCGCGCTCGTGCGGCTGGACCTGCTGATCTTCGCCGTGGTCCTGGGTTTCTCGCTGCCTTCCGGACGGGCCGTGCTCGGCGTCTTGCTCGTCGCCGTGCCGTGGTTCGCCTTCAGCTGGGTCGTGCTCGGCGCGGCGGTGCCCGACACGTTCGTGATCAAGACGCTGCAAGGTGCGCAACGGGCTTGGGGCGACTGGGACTTCGGGAACGGCCCGCTCTTCTACGCCCGCACCGATTCGTTCGTGACGGTGCTGTCCTTCCTCCCGCTCACGGTCGTGCCCTTCGCCCTCCGGCGGTCACCGGCGCTCCGGCCGTTCGCGCTCCTGGCCCTGGGCGGCGTGCTCTACCACGGGATGTACGTGCTGCTGACGGTTCCGCCGTACCACTGGTACTACGGCCCGGGGATCACCGCGGCGACGCTGTTCGCCTGCGCCTGGGCGGCTTCGAGCCGGATCGCGACCGGCACCGTCCTCGCGCTGGTGGCCGCGAGCGTGCTCGCGTACGCGGCGCCGGGACTGCCGCGCGAGTTCGCGCCGCTCACTTCGAACTACGCCTCGACCGCGAAGTACGCCGAGATCGGCCGCGACCTCCACGCGCTGGCCGGGTCACGCGTCGTCGGCAGCGCCGGGGAGATCGGTGTGCTGGCCTACACGTGCGAGTGCGCGATCGTCGACGTCTTCGCCGACCGCGGCCTGCTCCCGGCGGCCATCGAGGCCCGCGGCGCCGGCAACCGCTGGCTGCGGGCCGCATTGCGCGTGGACTACGCGTTCTTCGACTTCGACGTCCACCCGCGGCGGCCGGACCTGGTGCTGCGCAGGTTGCCTTCACCGCCGCCGGACGCGCTCGCGCACTGGACGCTCGACGCGCCGACGCTCGGGCGGCAGGAGCTCTACTTGGTGCCGTCCTGAGGGAACCGCGCGTCGGACAGGTCGAGCTCCTGGTGTTCGCCGCCTTCGAAGTCGGCCCCCTCTTCGAAGACCGTGCGCGAAAACTCGAACCGGCCCCCGGATCGGATGCGGGTGAAGCGGACGCTGCCGGCGAAGTGCGCCCGGGAAAAGAAAGCGCCTTCCTCGAAGACCGACCGGTCGAAGTTCGCGATGTCACGGAACTCGGTGCCGTAGAACCCCGCCTGGCGGGCGAAGTGCGTGCCGCGGATGTGGAGCTGACCGACGAACCGGGCGCGGCTGAAGTCGGCGGCGGCCAGGGTGCACCCGCTCAGCCGGAAGTCGACGAGCGTGGCTCGCTGCAGGTCGATCGACATCCCCGGCCAGTAGCCCGCCGCGTCGTGGCTCAGGTGCGTCTTGAGCAGCTCCTGCACGGCGAGCCGGACGAGGAGCTCACTCTCCTCGGGGCTGTCGTCCAGGTCGCGTGCCGCACTGCCTTTGAGTCCCACGTCCGGGGGCTTGAACGGCATCCGCAGGTACGCGCACAGCACGTTCACGATCGTCTGGCGCTGCTTCGGGTTGTCCTGCCCGAGCCGCTCCAGCGCGTAGAGCCCACCGAACCGCATCGGCGCCTTGTCGCTGCCGAGCTGCTCGACGGCCTTCGTGTACAGCTCGGTGACCCGCCGCTCCTCGAGGTCGCGTTCGGTCACGCCGGCGACGCGGGTCGTCTCGGCCAGCTGCAGCTCCAGCGTGCGCTGGCGCCGCGTCGCCAGCCACAGCGCGAAGACACCGCCCGCGCCGGCGCCGATGCCGAACGCCGTCTTGACGGCGTCGATGCGCACCGGCGCGTCCGGCGACCCGGACCAGCCCAGCAGCAGCCACAGCAATCCGGCCGTGACGACCGCGACCACCCCGGCGGCCGCGGCCACCCACCGCCACTTCAGGACGGGCAAGGCTTAGACGGCGCCGTACTGGCGGTCACCCGCGTCGCCGAGGCCCGGGACGATGAAGCCCGAGTCGTTGAGGCGCTCGTCGATGCTGGCGGTGACGACGCGGACCGGCAGGCCGGTCTTTTCCAGGTGCGCCAAGCCTTCCGGCGCGGCCAGCGCGCAGATGGCCGTGACGTCGTCGGCGCCGCGGTCGGTGAGCAGCCGGATCGTGTACTCCATCGAGCCGCCGGTGGCGAGCATCGGGTCGAGCACCAGCACCGGCCGGTCGGCGAGCGACTCCGGCAGCGATTCGAGGTACGGCGTCGGCTTGAGGGTTTCCTCGTCGCGCGCGAGGCCGACGAAGCCCATCTGCGCGTCCGGGATCAGCTTGTGCGCCTGGTCGGCCATGCCGAGGCCGGCCCGCAGCACCGGGACGAGCAGCGGCGGCTTGGCCAGCTTGTAGCCCTCGGTGCGCGCGACCGGCGTGTGGATCCGCTCGGTCTTGACCGGCACGTCGCGCGTGGCTTCGTAGACCAGCATGACGGTCAGCTCGTGCAGCGCGGCCCGGAACGCGGCGCTGTCCGTGCGCGCGTCGCGCATCGTGGAGAGCCGGGCCTTCGCGAGGGGGTGATCGACGACGTGCACATCCATGCGGGTCAATCTAGCCGTCCCGCGAACCTTTTCACCCAGCCGCGCTGCCAGGGCGTTTCGACCGCTCGTTCGTTGTAGTGCTCCCGCACCCAGGCGATGGCTTCGCCGGCCGGGACGCCGGAGAGGATCGCCAGGCAGGACAGCACCGTGCCGGTCCGCCCGGCACCGCCGTAGCAGGCGACTTCGACGGTTTCGGTCTTGGCTCGTTCGTGGACGGCCTTGATCTGCCGGCGTGCCTCGGCGGGCTTGACGGGCAGCAGGAAGTCCGGCCAGGTGATCCATTCGTGCGGCCAGGTGATGCCCCCGCCGTGCTTGCGCCGCAGCCGGCTCGTCCCCAGGTAGAGCCCGAAGTCCGGCTCCGGTTCGTCCGGCCGCGGGCGCCCCAGCCCGCGACCGCGGACCTGGACGCCGTCCGGAAATTCGACCGTTGGTGATCCCATCCGGGAAGTGTCCTCCAGAAGATGGACACAGAGGGTGGTTTTCGCCGCTAAGCTCCGCCGGGTGAGCGAACTGACGCCCGACCAGATGAGGGCTTCCGACGCGGACCGCGAGCGCGTCGCGCAGGTGCTGCACAACGCCCTCTCGGAAGGGCGGATCACCGTCAACGAGCTGGAAGAGCGGCTTTCGACGATCTACGGGGCGAAGACGCTCGGCGAGCTCAAACCGGTGACGGCGGACCTGCCGTCGACCTCGGCGGCGATCGAGCCGGCGACGACCCGGGCCCTGGGCTTCCCCGACCAGCGCATCGGCGGCCACCCGGGCAGCCCGGTGTCGATCGGCGTGCTGTCGGGGGCGGTCCGCAAGGGCAGCTGGGTCCTCCCACCGCAGCACAACAGCTTCGCGTTCTGGGGCGGCGCGGAGATCGACCTGCGCCAGGCCCGCTTCGCGGACCGGAACTGCACGATCACCGCGGTCGCGATCATGGGCGGCATCCAGATCACGGTCCCGGACGACATCAACGTCGACGTGACGGGGATCGGGTTCATGGGCGGGTTCGTGATGGAGGACAAGTCGGGCGCCCCGCCGGCACCGGCGACGGCGCCGACGGTGAAGATCAACGGGCTGGCGTTCTGGGGCGGCGTGGTCGTTTACCGGAAGCCGGCGAAGCGGGTCGAGCCGCCGCAGATCGAAGGGTCCTGACCTCGGCGTTGTGACGCGTAACGCACCCAGCGTCACAACCAATGGGGGCTCGCGTTGTCGGACCCGCCGCCTAGACTCAGGCCCATGACAGCCACGACCAGCACGTCAGCGGCGCCGGCCACCCCGGCACCGCTGGTGGACGCGACTCGCGACGACGCGAGCCTGCGCCGCTTCCTGCTCGGGCTGCCCGGTGTCGACCAGGTCGGCGTCGAGCAGCGCGCGGCGGGCCTCGGCACGCGCAGCATCAAGAAGGACGCCAAGCGGTGGGCCATCGACACCGCCATCTCCATGGTCGACCTGACCACGCTGGAGGGCGCCGACACCCGCGGCAAGGTCCGGGCGCTCGCCGCGAAGGCCGTCCGCCCCGACCCCGAACGCCAGGACACTCCGCGCGTCGCCGCCGTCTGCGTGTACCCGGACATGGTCGCCACCGCCGTCGAAGCGCTCAAGGGCAGCGGTGTGCACGTCGCCAGCGTCGCGACCGGCTTCCCCGCCGGGCGCACTTCGCGGGAGATCAAGCTGGCCGACACGAAGATCGCCGTCGACGCGGGCGCGCACGAGGTCGACATGGTGATCGACCGCGGCGCCTTCCTCGAAGGCCGCTACATGGACGTCTTCGAGGAGATCCAGGCCATCAAGGCCGCCTGCGGCGACGCCCACCTGAAGGTCATCCTCGAGACCGGCGAGCTGGCGACCTACGACAACGTGCGGCGCGCGTCGTGGCTGGGGCTGCTGGCCGGCGGCGACTTCATCAAGACGTCCACCGGGAAGGTCTCCCCCGCCGCGACGCTGCCGGTCACGCACATCATGCTGCAGGCGGTCCACGACTGGCACGTGACGACCGGCGAGCTGCGCGGCGTCAAGCCCGCCGGCGGCATCCGGACCACGAAGGACGCGATCAAGTACCTGGTCGCCGTGCACGAGGTCGCCGGCGAGCAGTGGCTGAGCCCGGACCTGTTCCGCTTCGGCGCGTCCAGCCTGCTCAACGACCTGCTGCTGCAGCGCCGCACCCAGGTGGACGGCCACTACAGCGGCCCCGACTACGTGACGGTGGACTGATGCCTGTTTTCGAGTACGCACCGGCGCCGGAGTCGCGCGCCATCGCGAACCTGAAGGACCACTACAAGCCGTTCGTCAACGGCGAGTTCGTCGACGGCTCGGGTGAGCCGCTCAAGACGATCAACCCCGCCACCGAAGAGGTCCTGGCCGAGGTCGGCACCGCGTCGAAGTCCGATGTGGACATCGCGGTCAAGGCCGCGCGCAAGGCTTACAGCTCGGTGTGGTCGAAGATGCCGGGCAGCGAGCGTGCGAAGTACCTGTTCCGCATCGCACGGCTGATCCAGGAGCGCTCGCGCGAGCTGGCGGTGCTGGAGAGCCTCGACAACGGCAAGCCGATCAAGGAGTCGCGCGACTCCGACATCCCGACCGCGGCGGCGCACTTCTTCTACCACGCGGGCTGGGCGGACAAGCTGGAGTACGCGGGCTACGGGCCTTCGCCGCGTCCCCTGGGTGTCGCGGGGCAGATCATCCCGTGGAACTTCCCGCTGCTGATGCTGGCGTGGAAGATCGCGCCGGCGCTGGCCACCGGCAACACCGTGGTGCTGAAGCCGGCGGAGACGACGCCGCTGACCGCGTTGGTGTTCGCCGAAATCTGCCAGCAGGCCGAGCTGCCGCCGGGCGTGGTGAACATCCTGCCGGGCGCCGGCGACATCGGTGCGTCCATTGTGGAGCACCCCGACATCGACAAGATCGCCTTCACCGGCTCCACCGAGGTCGGCAAGGCGATCCAGCGCCAGGTCGCGGGCACGCCGAAGAAGCTCACGCTGGAGCTGGGCGGCAAGGCGGCGAACATCGTGTTCGAGGACGCGCCGCTCGACCAGGCCATCGAAGGCATCGTCAACGGCATCTTCTTCAACCAGGGCCACGTCTGCTGCGCGGGCTCGCGGCTGCTGGTGCAGGAGTCCGTCGCCGAAGAGGTGCTGGAGAAGCTCCGCTACCGCGTCTCGACGCTGCGCGTCGGCGACCCGCTGGACAAGAACACCGACGTCGGCGCGATCAACTCGGCCGAGCAGCTGGCGAAGATCCGCGGGCTCGTCGAGTCCGGTGACGCCGAGGGCGCGCAGCGCTGGACCAGCCCGTGCCCGATGCCGGAGCGCGGGTTCTTCTTCGCCCCGACGGTGTTCGCGAACGTCCACCAGTCGATGCGGATCGCGCGCGAGGAGATCTTCGGTCCGGTGCTGTCGGTGCTGACGTTCCGCACGCCGGACGAGGCCGTCTCGAAGGCCAACAACACGCCGTACGGGCTTTCGGCCGGCATCTGGACCGAAAAGGGCTCCCGGATCCTGTGGATGGCGAACCAGCTGCGCGCCGGCGTGGTCTGGGCCAACACCTTCAACCGCTTCGACCCCGCCGCACCGTTCGGCGGCTACCAGGAATCCGGCTTCGGGCGCGAAGGCGGCCGCACCGGGCTGGAGGCGTACCTCGATGTCTGATCGGATTTCCGTCGCGAAGACGTACAAGCTGTACGTCGGCGGCAAGTTCCCGCGTTCGGAGTCCGGCCGGGTCTACCCGGTGACGGACGCGAAGGGCAAGTTCCTGGCGAACGCGGCCCACGCGTCCCGCAAGGACGTCCGCGACGCGGTGGTCGCGGCCCGCAAGGCATTCCCGGGCTGGTCCGCGGCGACGGCGTACAACCGCGGCCAGGTGCTCTACCGGGTGGCCGAGGTCCTGGAAGGCCGGCGCGACCAGTTCATCGCCGAGGTTTCGGCATCGGAGGGCCTGGCCGCGAAGAAGGCCGAGTCCATTGTGGACGCGGCCATCGACCGCTGGGTCTGGTACGCGGGCTGGACGGACAAGATCGCGTCCGTCCTGGGGTCGGCCAACCCGGTCTCGGGCCCGTACTTCTCGTTCACGGTCCCGGAGCCGACCGGCGTGGTGGGCATCCTGGCGCCGCAGCAGTCGTCGCTGCTGGGCCTGGTCAGCGTGCTGGCCCCGGTCCTGGCCACGGGCTCGACGGCGGTGGTGGTCTCGAGCGCGGAAAGGCCCCTGCCGGCGATCACGCTGTCGGAGGTCCTGGCGACATCGGACGTCCCGGGCGGAGTGGTGAACATCCTCACGGGGCGGGCGTCGGAGCTGGGCTCATGGCTGGCGTCCCACGGCGACGTGAACGCACTGGATCCGACGGGCGCGCAGCCGTCGGATCGTCCGGAATTGGCGCGCGAAGCGGCGAACACGGTGAAGCGGGTGCTGACGGTCCCCGAGGCTGAACCGGACTGGACATCGGCCCCGGACTTGGGCCGCCTGCGGCGGTACCTGGAGGCGAAGACGGTCTGGCACCCGCTGGGCGTCTGAGTTCCTGACCACGGAGGCCACCACCCGGACGAACCCGGGTGGTGGCCTCCGTCGTGTTCACGCGCTTCGGCTGACGCGCCCACCTCGATCACCGGTACAGTCCCTGCCAGGTACGGAGCGTGACGCATCGGGGAGGGTGCAGGTGCCGGACGACGAAGAGTGGGCGTTCGAGGCGGAAACCGACCTCTGGGACGACGGCGAGACCCCAGCGCAGTCGCCGGAAGGCGAACCGGAGCCGAGCGGGCCCACGGGCCGCGACGGAGATTCGGTCGTGACGGTGATCGTCTCGCCCGACGGCGAGGTCCGGCAGGTCAGGCTCACCGAAGACTGGAAGAGCAAGGTCGACCCGCGTGGCCTGCACTCGGGCGTGCTGACCGCAGCCAACGCGGCGACCGTCGAAGCGCTGGCGCAGCGAGCCCGAGAAGTCCAGGAGAACCCGCCTTCACCAGTCCGGGGGAACGCGGACGAAACCCCACTCACCGCCCAGGACGTCCTCCTGCTGGACGACGCGGTGAGACGCGAACTGGAACAGTTCTCGACCCGAATATCCTCCGTTGGCCTCGGCGTCGTCTCCGCGGAAAGCAGTGGCGGTCAGGTGAGCGGCAGCGCCCAGGGCGGCCGCTACCTCAGCTTGGACCTCGATGCGACCTGTGGCCGTTCCCGCGATCGGCGGCACCATCATCGCGATCGAGGCACTGCTGGACGTGATCGAAACCGAGCAGAACTCCATTCAGGCCAAGGTCGACGCTCTCGGCGACCGATGGGAACGGACGAACACCACGACCATGTCGCACCCCGGCGACTGGCGGGTCAACAACTGATCATGACCCATTTCCCGATGGACCCGCGGACCTACGTCTGGCTCCCGCCCCGTCTGGCCACCAAAATCCGGCGCACGCTACCGCTCCTCGGCGGTGTGACCACCCTCGTCGCGCTGGCCATGTGCGTAGCCGTTCCCGTTCTCGGATACAGCCTGCCGACGAGCCACTCCGCGACCAACGGCATCTCCGTCATGTTCGGCATGTTCAGCGCCGTCCTTCTGCTCATGTCCGGCATCGCGCTGGTGTTCGCACCGGCGTGGGTCGAGGTCGGGCACCACCCGGGCGGTGCCATGTCCGTCGGCCCACTCTGCGGCGGCAGCGTCTCGGTCGTCGTGCTCCCGCTCTTCTTTTTCTTCTACAGCGGGGGTCTGACCTGGTCCGAGCCTCAGGCGGACGGAGACATCCAGATCACCTTCGGGATCTTCGTCTTCATGATGATGCCGCTGATCGCCGTCGCGCTCGGGGTTGTCGACGCCGTCGTGGGGTGGCCGCTGCTGAGGCCCTCCCCGCGCACCATCCAGCGGTACGCCCGCTAGCTCATCGTCACCGAGAAGTCCGTCAGCGTGAACCTCGCCCTGCCCCCACCGGTCGAGCAGAACTCGATCCCGTAGCCGATCTGGTTCACCGTCGGGTTGGGCGGAATGAAACCCTTCCCGATCGCGAACGCGATCATCGCCTTCAGATCGAGGCTCCCCGAGTACTGCGTCGCGCGGGAAACGAACGCCACGTACCCGTCGTCGTCCGCCCAGACGTCGTACGTCGAGCCTCCCGCTGTGTACGTTGCCAGCTTGTCGCCTGATGGCTGCTGCTTCAGGTTCTCCGTCCACACCATCAGCTCGCTGACGCCGTCGCCGTCGCCCACGCCGTTCAGCCACAGGTCGTACGCCACGTCGTAGATGCCCACGCCCGGGCCGCGGCCGGCGAACGTCGTCTTGATCACCGAATAGTCGTTGAACGGTTTCCCGTTCTGGTCGTTGATGTCCTTGTGCACGTTCGGATAGGTTTTCACCGACGTCGAGTCGGGCTGGGTGGATTCGACGTACCAGTTGTCGTACGCGCACGCGCGCAGCGTTTCCGGGCCCGCTTCGTCGGCGTTCCACATGTTGTTGTGGACGTAGTAGCCGCCGTCCGACCAGCCGCCGTCGGCTTCGGACGTCGAGAACTCGGGACTGCGGCAGCTGCGCACCGGCGTCGTCGACGGGGGCGTGGGAGTTGGTACCGCAGCACGGGAAGACGCCGAGGAAGGCGCCTGCGAAACCGAGGACGCAGAAGCGGACGACGTGCTGGGCAGCGCCGTCGAAACAGGAGCGGGCGACGAGGTGCCGCCGGCCGGGCCGTCACCGCAGCCGGCGATCACCAGGAAGGGAATCGTCAACACCACGGCCAGTATTCTTCGTCGCATTTTCCCGCCCGCAACCCGAATTCGGCAGAACGAGGCGGAACCTTAACACGGAAACCAAAGAATCAGCTGTGCTCGGTCATGGGGTCCAGATCGTGCGACGTGATCGGACGCCCCGGGAGCTCCGTGCCCGGCCGCGCGCTGAGCCCGTCGATCATGATCCCGACGCACCGGCGGGCCGCCAGCTCCGCCACGTCCGGGGACTTCGCGCGCACCTGCCGCAAGAGCGTCGCGAACAGGATCGCGATGTCGCCCGAGCCGACGTCGAGCCGCAGCTTTCCCTCGGCCTTCGCGCCGGCGACGAACTCGTCCAGGACCACCAGGATCTCGTCGCGCAGCCGGCGGACCTCCGGGTCGTTCTTCAGGATCACCAGCGCCCGCGGCGACACCATCGCCAGCTGGACGCTCAGCTGCAGCTCCACCGACTGCCGCAGCAGCCGCGAAAGCGCGCTCCACGCCGACGTCTCCTCGGCGGCGATCACCTTCGCGTCGATCAGCACCCGCTCGAAGTTGTCCATCGCGACCGCGCGGACCAGCGCGTCCCGGTCCGGGAACCGGCGGTACAGCGTGCCGACGCCGACGCCGGCCGCGCGGGCGATCTCCTCCATCGGCACCTCGGGACCGGAGACGGCGAAGATGGTCTTCGCGGCGGCCAGGATCTGGTCGCGGTTGCGCCGCGCGTCCGCCCGCAGGGTGGTCTCGGGGTCTGCCGTCATGCCGTTCGCCTCTCGCTGGATCGCGCGAGGTGATTCTCGCATGGTCAAGCGGCCACACACTCGGGCTCGACCGAGTCACCCGTTAGCTAGTGGACGACTTCCGTCCGCTTCGGTACGTTGGATTGTAGAACCGGAATGTATTCCTCCGCATACTGTAAGTCCGTTTTTAGGGGGCCCGATATGACCGAAGTCGCCGAAACCACCACGAAGGACGATGTCTTCCCGCTGGACCGCACCTGCCCGTTCGCCCCGCCGGCGGCGTACGAGAGGCTGCGCGAAGCCGGGCCGGTCCAGCGCGTCGGGCTGCAGTCCGGCCAGGAGGCGTGGGCGATCACCCGGCTCGAGGACGTCCGGCAGATGCTCACCGACCCGCGGTTCAGCTCCGACCGGTTCAACCCCGGCTTCCCGTTCCTGACCAAGCAGGGCCGGCCGGTGCGGCGGACCAACTTCACCGCGTCGCTGATCAACATGGACCCGCCGGAGCACGGCGCGGCCCGGCGCGAGGTCGTGGGCGAGTTCACGGTCAAGCGGATGAAGGCGCTCCAGCCGCGCATCCAGCAGATCGTCGACGAGCACATCGACGCGATCCTGGCCGGCCCGCAGCCCGCCGACCTGGTCACCGCGCTGAGCCTGCCGGTGCCGTCGCTGGTCATCTGCGAACTGCTCGGCGTCCCGTACGCCGACCACGACTTCTTCCAGGTCCGCAGCTCGACCCTGCTCAACCGGGACGTCGAGCAGGACGACCGGATCAAGGCCGTCGACGAGCTGCAGTCCTACCTCGACCAGCTCGTCTCCACCAAGGAGAAAGAGCCGGCCGACGACCTGCTCAGCCGCCAGATCGCCAAGCAGCGCGAAGAGCACGGCGAAGCCGACCACGACTCGCTCGTGTCCCTGGCGTTCCTGCTGCTCATCGCGGGTCACGAGACGACGGCGAACATGATTTCGCTGGGCACGGTCGCGCTGCTGGAGAACCCGGACCAGCTCGCGATCATCAAGAACGACCCCGGCAAGACGCTCGACGCCGTCGAGGAGCTGCTGCGGTACTTCACGATCGCCGAGTTCGCGACGTCGCGCGTCGCCACCGAGGACCTCGAGATCGGCGGGCAGCTGATCCGCGAAGGCGAGGGCGTGCTCGGGCTGAGCTACTCCGGCAACCGCGACCCGGAGGCGTTCGACAACCCGGACGAGCTGGACCTGGAGCGCGGCGCGCGCCACCACGTCGCGTTCGGCTTCGGCCCGCACCAGTGCCTCGGCCAGAACCTGGCCCGGATGGAGCTGCAGATCGTGTTCGACACGCTCTTCCGCCGTCTCCCGGAGCTGAAGCTGGCCGTGCCCGTCGACCAGCTGCCGTTCAAGCACGACTCGTCGATCTTCGGCCTCTATTGCCTGCCCGTCACCTGGTGAGGAGAACGCCATGACCGCGGTCCACGAATTCCCGATGACCCGCACGTGCCCGTTCGCGCCGCCGCCGGCGTACGAGGAGATCCGTGAGGAGGACGCCGTCACGCGGGTGCGGCTGCCCGACGGCGGCCAGGCCTGGGTGGTCACCCGGCTGGAGGACGTCCGGACCGTGCTGAACGACCGGCGGTTCAGCGCCGACCGGCAGCACCCGGACTTCCCGCAGCTGGTCAAGGGCGGGTTCCGGCGGCAGGGCGACGAGCGCACCATGATCACCATGGACGCGCCCGAGCACGGGCCGGCCCGCAAGGCCGTGCTCGGCGAGTTCACCGTGCGCCGGATGGAGGCGCTGCGGCCGCGGATCCAGGAGATCGTCGACGGCCAGGTCGACGCGCTGCTGGCCGGCCCGAACCCCGGCGACCTGGTCGAGACGCTGTCACTGGCGGTGCCGTCGCTGGTGATCTGCGAGATGCTCGGCGTGCCCTACGCCGACCACGACTTCTTCCAGATCCACACAGCAAAGCTGATCAAGCGCTCGACGTCGCCGGAGGAGCGGCGCGCGGCGTTCGACACCATCCGCGGGTACATGGCCGACCTCATCGCGAAGAAGGAGGACAACCCGCCGGACGACCTGCTCGGGCGGCAGATCGTCAAGCTCCGCGAGGACGGCACCTATCGGCGGGAGCAGCTGGCCGCGACCGGGTTCCTGCTGCTGGTGGCCGGGCACGAGACGACGGCGAACATGATCTCGCTGTCCACCGTGGCGTTCCTCCGCAACCCGGAGCAGCTCGCGGCGATCACGGCCGACCCGGGCAAGACGCTCGACGCCGTCGAGGAGATGCTGCGCTACTGGACGATCGTCGACGCCGCCACCGCGCGGCTGTGCGTCGAGGACGTCGAGGTCGGCGGGCAGCTGATCCGCGCCGGCGAGGGTGTCCTGGCGCTGGGCTACGCGGCGAACCGCGACCCGCGGGCGTTCGAGAACGCCGACGAGCTGGACATCGAGCGCGGCGCGCGCCACCACGTGGCGTTCGGCTTCGGCCCGCACCAGTGCCTCGGCCAGAACCTGGCCCGGATGGAGCTGCAGATCGTGTTCGACACGCTCTTCCGCCGCATCCCGACCCTGGCGCTGGGCGCGGACGTCGACGATCTGCCCTTCAAGGACGACGCGAACATCTACGGCCTGTACCGGCTGCCGGTGACCTGGTAGAGATCGAACTGCCATCCCACCACAGGAGAGAACCATGAAGATCATCGCGGACACCGGCAAGTGCGTCGGCGCCGGCCAGTGCGTGCTGACCGAGCCCGAGCTGTTCGACCAGAGCGAAGACGACGGCACGGTCATCGTCCTGAACGAGACGCCCGAGGGTGAGCTGGTCGAGAAGGCCCGCGAAGCGGTGCACGTCTGCCCCAGCCAGGCCCTCTCGCTGCAGGAGTAGCAAGAGAACGGCCACCTCGCGGGTAAGGGGTTCTCGCGAGGTGGCCGTTGCCTGCCGCGTTCAGGAGAGCCGGAGCGTCGTCTCCGGGCTGAACGCGTGGGTCTCGCCTTCGCCGCGCAGACCGACCCGGACGTTGTCGCCCATCCGGGGCGGGGTGCGGCCGTCGACGCGGACGACGAAGCGGTCGTCGCCCACCTTGCCGTGCAGGTACGCGTCCGCGCCCAGCTCCTCGACCAGCTCGACCACCAGCTCGAAGCCGCCTTCGGAGACCAGCTCCAGCGACTCCGGGCGGACGCCGAAGACGACCTCGCGCAGGTCGCCCGCCGCGGCCACCACCGAGCGCGGCAGCGGCAGGACGACGTCACCGAGCTTGACGCCGCCTTCGGCCAGCGGCAACGTCGCCAGGTTCATCGCCGGCGAGCCGATGAACCCCGCCACGAACGAGTTCGTCGGGTTTTCGTACAGCTCCCGCGGCGACGCGCACTGCTGCAGGACACCGTCCTTGAGCACGGCCACGCGGTCGCCCATCGTCATCGCCTCGACCTGGTCGTGCGTGACGTAGATCGTCGTCGTCCGGAGCCGGCGTTGCAGCTGGGCGATGTTCGCCCGGGTCTCCACCCGCAGCTTCGCGTCCAGGTTGGACAGTGGCTCGTCCATCAGGAACACGCTGGGCTCGCGGACGATCGCCCGGCCCATCGCGACGCGCTGCCGCTGGCCGCCGGACAACGCCTTCGGCTTGCGGTCCAGGAACTTCGACAGGTCGAGCATCTTCGCGGCCTCGGCCACCTTCGCGTCGATGTCCGCTTTGGACAGTCCACGCAGCTTGAGCGCGAAGCCCATGTTGTCGGCGACCGTCATGTGCGGGTACAGCGCGTAGGACTGGAACACCATCGCGATGTCCCGGTCCTTCGGCGGCAGGCTCGTGACGTCGCGCTCGCCGATGTGGATGGCGCCCTCGTCGACGTCCTCCAGCCCGGCGAGCATCCGCAGCGCCGTCGACTTGCCCGAGCCCGACGGCCCGACCAGGACCAGGAACTCGCCGTCCGGCACCGCGAGGTCGAGCTTGTCGACCGCCCGCACCTCGTTCGTGCCGGGGTAGATCCGTGACGCCTGTTCGTAACTGACTCCCGCCATGACTACTTCACCGCTCCCATCGACAGACCCCGGACGAGGTGGTTCTGCGCGATCCAGCCGACGATCATCACCGGCAGCGAGGCCAGCAGCGCGGCGGCGGAAAGCTGGGCCCAGTACAGGCCCTCACTGGTGATGAACCCGACGAGGAACACCGGCACCGTGCCGGCGCGGGCCGCCGTCAGGTTGACCGCGTAGAAGAACTCGGTCCAGGAGAAGATGACGCAGATCAGCGCGGTCGCCGCGATCCCGGGCGCGACCACCGGCATGATGATCTTGCGCAGCAGCGTCGGCAGGTTCGCGCCGTCGATCCGGCCCGCCTCGATCATCTCGTGCGGCACCTCGAGGAAGAACGACCGCATCATCCAGATGGCCAGCGGCAGGTTCATCGACGTGTACAGGATGACCAGCGCCCACACCGTGTCCAGCAGCTCGGTGTTCTGGGAGATGATGTACAGCGGGATGATCGCCGCCACGATCGGCAGCATCTTGGTCGAGAGGAAGAAGCCGAGCGCGTTCGACGTCTTCTTCACCGGCGCCAGCGACAGCGCGTACGCCGCCGGGATGCCGAGCAGCAGCACCAGCAGCGTCGAGAGCACCGTGACGAACGCGGAGTTCGACACGTAGGGCAGGAAACCGCCCTTCAGGACGTTCGCGATCTGGTCGAACGTCGGGCTGAAGAACAGCTTCGGCGGGTCGGTGTAGGCGTCGGCCTCCTGCTTGAACGCCGTGAGGATCATCCACAGCAGCGGGAAGACGAACAGGATCGCGATCACCCAGGTGACAACGGTGAGCGCACCGGGGCCGAGCTTGCGCTTCGGCTTGCGAGCCGGAGGAGCGGCGGTGGCGGCCGAGGGGCGGGTTTCGACGGTGGTCATTTGATGCCTCCGTCCACCGAGAAGGTGCGGAACATCAAGCGCAGCGCGAAGGTCGCGACGATCATCGTCAGGATCACCACGATGACACCCATCGCCGAGGACTGGCCGATGTCGAAGCCTTCGAAGGCGCGCTGGTAGATGTAGTACGGCAGGTTGGTGCTGGCCACGCCCGGCCCGCCCTGCGTCATCAGGAAGATCGCGTCGAAGCTGTTCACGATGTAGATCGCGCCCAGCAGCGTCGCCAGCTGCAGGAACCGGGACAGGTGCGGCAGCGTGATGGAAGCGAACGTGCGCCACCGGCTCGCACCGTCCACGGAGGCCGCTTCGAGCACCTCCTTGGACTGGCTCTGCAGACCGGCCAGGATCAGCAGCATCATGAACGGCGTCCACTGCCACACGATCTGCGCCATCACCGACGCCAGCGGGAACTCCGAAAGCCAGTCGGTGTCGGTGCCGAAGACGAAGTGCAGCAGCCCGTAGGTCGGGTCGAACACCGTCGTCTTCCACAGCAGCGCGCCGGCCGCCGGCAGGATGAGGAACGGCGTGATCAGCAACGTCCGGACGAAGCCGCGGCCCATGAACTTCCGGTCCAGCAGGATCGCCAGGCCGAGGCCGAGCAGCAGCGCGACGAGCACGCAGACGACGGTCAGCAGCACCGTGTTGAGCAGTGCGACCAGGAACGTCGTGTCACTGAAGACGTCGATGTAGTTGTCCAGGCCGACGAAGTGCCGCGAGCCCGGCCGGACCAGGTTCCAGGACTGGAACGAGTAGAACACGGTCAGCAGGAACGGCAGCTGCGTCACGGCGATCACGAAGATCAACGCCGGCAGCAGCGGCAGGCGCCGCTTGGCCGCGGTGCTCAGGCCTTTCTTTTCCTCGGCCTTCGAGTGCGTGTGGGTCTTGGGCTTGTCTACGGAGAGCGTGGACATCACTGCACCGCCTTGTAGGAGTCGCCCACCGTCTGGGCGTAGTCCTGGGACTGCTTCAGGGCGTCGTCGACCGACTCGCGGCCGGCGATGGCCGCCGACAGCTGCTGGCTCACCCGGGTGCCCAGGTCCTGGAACTCGGGGATGCCGACGAACTGGATGCCGGGGTAGGGCACCGGGTTCGCCATGGCCTTCTGCTGGTTCGCGTCCGCGATGCCGTCGAGCGTGGGCTTCGCGTAGGCCTGCGCGGCCTTGGCGTAGTCGGGAATGTCGTAGGTGGACTGACGCACGCCCGGCGGGACGCGGTTCCAGCCGTAGGTCTGGCCGACCTTCTGCACGTACGCCTTGTCGGTCATCCAGGCCATGAACTTCCAGGCCGCGTCCTTGTCCTTGGCGACCTTGGGGATGCCCAGCGCCCAGGTGTAGAGCCAGCCGCTGGCCTGCGTCTTGACGACCGGCGCCGGCGCGTACCCGGACTTGCCGACGATCTTGCTGCTCGACGGGTCCTCGTTGGTGCCCGCCATGACCGTCGCGTCGTACCACATCGCCGCGTTGCCCTGCGTGTAGCGCGTGCCGCACTCGGAGAACCCGGCGCTGGAGGCACCGACCTCGCCGTGGTCGCGGATCAGGTTGACGTAGAAGTTCGCGGCTTCCTTGAACTCCGGCGACGTCAGCTTGGCGTTCCAGTCCTTGTCGAACCACTGCGCGCCGAAGGTGTTGGCCACGGTCGTGAACGGCGCGAGGCTCTCGCCCCAGCCCGGCTTGCCACGCAGGCAGATCCCGGCGACGCCGTTGGCCTTGTCGTCGAGCTTCGCCGCGTACTCGGCGATCTGCTGCCAGGTCGGCTTGGCCGGCATGGTGATCCCGGCCTTTTCGAAGAGGTCCTTGCGGTAGGCCAGGAACGACGACTCGCCGTAGAACGGCACCGCGTACATCTGGTCCTGGTACGACAGCGACTGCTTGATGCTGGGGATGAAGTCGCTTTCGTCGTAGGTCGGGGTGGCCTTCATGTGCGGCTCGAGGTTCTCGAGCCAGCCGTTGGCCGCCCACTGCGGTGCCTCGTAGTTGCTGATCATCACGACGTCGAACTCGCCGCCCTCGGTGGCGGTCGACGCGGTGATCTTCGCGCGCGCCTGGTTCTCCGGCAGCGACACGAACTTGAGGTTGATCCCCGTGGCCTTCTCGAACTCCGGGGCGAGGGAGATCGCGTCCTTCATCTGCGGGTTGGACACGATCGCGATGACGAGGGTGCTCCCGCCGGTGCCGACCGAGCCGGCCCCGGCGCACCCGGTGGCCAGCAGGGACGTCGCGGCGAAGAGGGTGAGGAGCTTACGCACGGCCGCCTCCCGGGAGTACTTGCACCTTGAGGCCCGAGCCGCTGCGCATCTTGGCGAGCGCCTCGGGGTACTGCTCCAGCGGCAACCTGTCCGTGAGCAGCGATTCGGTGTCGATCGCACCGGTCGCGACGAGGTCGAGCGCGGCGCCGAAGCTGTGCAGCACGGCCATCGAGCCGACGATGGTGATCTCGTCGTTGTAGATGCGGAACGGCGAAAGCGCGACGCGGGCCTCCGCCGGTGCGACGCCGAAGACGAGCAGCCGGCCACCGCGCCGGATCGAGTCGAAGGCGGCTTCGATGGCGGGGGCGGCACCGGTGCAGTCGACGGCGACGTCGAACTTCTCGTCGTTCAGGTCTTTCACATCGGCCGCGGTGGCGACGGCGCCGAGACTCGTGGCCCGCGGGAGCCGGGCCTCGTTGCGGTCGACGACCGTGACCTGCGCGCCGGAACGCTGCAGCAGCTGCTGCATGATCAGGCCCATGGTGCCGGCCCCGACCACGAGGAAGCGCTCTCCGGCTTCGACGCCGACGCGGCGCACGCCGTGCACCGCGCAGGAGACGGGCTCGACCAGCGCACCCTGCTCCCAGGTCATCGAGTCGGGCATGCGGTAGCAGGTGGACGACGGGACGGCGACGTACTCCGCGAAGGCGCCGTTGACGGTGTCGCCGGTGGCGCCCCAGTTCGCGCAGAGGTTGCCGTGGCCGGCACGGCACGGGCCGCAGTAGCCGCAGAACAGCGACGGGTCGACCGCGACGCGGTCGCCGACCTTCCACTCGCCCGGCACGTCCGCGCCGAGCTCGACGATCTCCCCGGCGAACTCGTGCCCGGGGACGATGGGATACGGCGTGGGCGGGAAGTGCCCGTCCGCGATGTGCAGGTCGGTCCCGCAGATCCCGCACGCTCCGACCTTGACGACGACCTGGCGTTCTCCGGGTTTTGGATCGGGCACCTCGCCGACCCTGATCTCACCGGGCCGGTCGACGATGGCGGCACGCATGCCTAGCCCCTTCCTCGCGCTCATATGAGCAGCGTTGACCTATGGCGTCGAGAACATGTGAAGGCATTACAGGACTGACCTCGGTGTTACGTCAACCTTTCGGGGAGATTTCGGGCTATAGTGCTCATATGAGCGTCTCCAAGAAGCAGTCGTCGCTGACCGAAGCGATGCTGCTGGCCACCATCGCCCGGCGCTTCTACGTGCAGGGACGCTCCAAGCTGGAGATCGCCGACGAGTTCGGCGTCAGCCGCTTCAAGGTGGCTCGCATGCTCGACACCGCCATGGAGTCCGGCCTGGTCAGAGTCGAGTTCTCGCTGCCGGCGCCGGTCGACCTGGCGCTGTCGGACGAGGTCCGCTCGGCGTACGGCCTGAAGCAGGCGCTGGTGCTCGAACGCTCAACCGAGCGCGAGCCGAGGGAGGTCGTCCGGGCCAAGATCGGGACATTGGCGGCGCGGCTGCTGGAGGAGATCGTCCGGCCGCACGACGTCGTCGGGCTTTCGTGGGCCCGCTCGGTGAACGCGATGACCGAGGCGATCCGGGCGCTGCCGCGGTGCCCGATCGTCCAGCTGTGCGGGGTGCAGGCCGGGATGGACATGCGCGGCCGTTCGGTGGAGACGGTCAGCCGCGTGACGTCGGTGTCCGGCGGTGACGCGTACCCGATCTTCGGCCCGCTGGTGCTGCCGGACCGCCGGACCACGGAGACGCTGCGGCGGCAGCCGGGCATCGCGGAGACGTTCGGCCAGTTCCGCAACCTGACGAAGGCGGTGGTCAGCATCGGCGCGTGGCTGCCGGGCGAGTCGACGGTGTACGACGCGCTGGACGAGGCCGAGCGCGCGGCGATCTCGGCCCGCGGCGCGACGGCGGAGGTCGCGGCCCGGCTGTTCGACGCGTCCGGAAACGCGTTGTCGACGGGGCTGGCCCACCACGTGCTGGCGATCAGCCACGAAGAGCTGACGGCGGTCCCGGAGGTGATCGCCCTGGGCTACAGCAAGCCGAAAGCCTCGGCGGTGGACGCGGTCCTGAGATCCGGCATGGTCTCGACACTGATCACCGACGCCGCGGCAGCAGTCCCCCTCTTGGCCCTGGCGGCCAAAAACCCACCCCGCACGTGACCGGAGGGTCGACACGCGTGATCCAGAGGTCGACTCGCGTGATTGCGGAGCCGACACGATGCCGCAAGCCCGCCCCGCCGTGTCGACCCGCCAATCACGCGAGATGCCCCTCCAATCACACGTGATGCCCCTCTGATCACGCGAGTTGCGCGCCCGATCACGCGAGTTCCGCCGCTGATCACGCGAGTTACGGGTTTCGGCCCCTACTCCCGCGGGGGTACGACCGGCGCGGTGCCGTACTCCGGCGGGTGCAGGCCGAGCCTCGGCGGCTCCGGGGCGAAACCCGGGTCGCGCCCGATGTGCCGCCGGGGCCGCTCGGCGAGCCTTGAGCGCGTGAAGACTTCCCCTCGCTGGCGTCAAGCCGTCGTCTGGCTGCACGTCGTCTCGTCCGTCGCCTGGATGAGCCAGGCCCTCGCTCTCGTCGTGCTGATGTCCCTGGCCCTCACGGACCCCGTGCCGGCCGCGACGGCGATGGCCGACCGGCTCGACTCCGTCCTGCTCGCCCCGATGGCGAACGTCTCCGCCTTCACCGGCCTGCTCCTCGCCGGAGCGACCGCGTGGGGCTACTTCCGGTATTGGTGGGTGCTCACGAAGTTCGCCCTCACGTTCATCCAGCTCTACGCCGGGATCTTCCTGCTCTCCCCCGCGCTGCGCGCCTCCGTCGACACCGGCACCGCGACCTGGGCGCAGATCGCCGGGGCGTCGCTGATGGCGAGCGCGCTTTCCTTCCAGGCGTGGCTTTCGATCGCGAAGCCGGGGAAGAAGACGCCGTGGTCCCCCGCCGCGAAGCCGCCGGGCGCGCCGTCCTGGGTGTTCGCCGCCGGGGTCGGCGCGTCCGCGTTCGACGTCGTCACGGGGATCCTCCTCGGCTACCCGCTGCCCGCGTTGTCCCTGGTCATGCTGATCGTGCTCGGTCTTGAGCGGCGACGACGTCGTCGCCGTGCTCAGCCGCCCACCGTCCGAAGCCTTCGATCGGCTCCAGGAAACTCGAGCCCAACGACGTGAGGGCGTAGGCACCTTCACGGCGCTCGACGAGACCGTCGAACTCCAGGCGCCGCAGGGTTTCCGTGAGCACCTTCGCGCTGATGCCGCCGATCGTGCGGCGCAGTTCACCATGACGGCGTGGGCCGAAACGCAACGCCCACACCACCACCGGGTTCCAGGTGTTGGCGACCAGGTCGAACGCGAGCCGCGTCCGGCAGTCGGCGAGGAAGTCCATGGTTACCGTTCGGTTCCTTCCCGGGTTCCTACCGTCGTGCTGGTACCAGCCAAGCACAAGGAGGACGCATGCGGATCGGGATCTTCGGCACGGGCGGGATGGCGAGGGCGCTGAGCCCGCACTGGGCGAACGCCGGCCACGAGCTGATGGTGGCCGGCCGCGACCCCGCCCGGGCGGCGGCGCTCGGCGCCCGCACCGGAACCTGGGCCGAGGTGGCGGCTTTCGCGGACGCGCTGCTGCTGGCGGTCCCCGCCGACGCCGTCTTCGAGGTTCTCGGGGCCGCGGGTCCGCTGCGCGGCAAGGTCCTGGTGGACTGCACCAACCAGCCCGGCCCGACCGGCACGGAGCCCCCGCCGGGCACCCCGGTGGCGACCCGCATCGCGACCGCCGCCCCGGACGCGCACGTCGTCAAGGCGTTCAACCTGGCCCCGCCCGACGTCTGGCGGAAGCCGCCCAAGACGCTCACGGTCCCGCTCTGCGGCGACGACCCGGCGGCCCTCGACGCGGTCCGCACGCTGGTCCGCGACGTCGGCTGCACGCCGGTCCTCGGCGGCGACCTCGACCGGGCGCACCTGCTGGAGGCGACGGCGGCGTTCGCCATCGGCCTGTGGTTCGCGGGTGAGGACGCCCGGGCGATCCTGGTCTCAGCCCACGGCGGAGACGTTCCCTGAGGCCAGGTCCGCCACCCGCGCCCGCAACGGCGCTCCGCCGCGGGGAACCACCGTCACCGCGCC
This sequence comes from Amycolatopsis sp. NPDC048633, assembly GCF_040650695.1. Lineage (NCBI taxonomy): Bacteria > Bacillati > Actinomycetota > Actinomycetes > Pseudonocardiales > Pseudonocardiaceae > Amycolatopsis > Amycolatopsis sp. NPDC048633. The sequence continues at coordinate 19,699 of NZ_JBEZHS010000038.1, read as the reverse complement.
GTCGGCCAGGTCCGTCACCACGGTGCTCAACGTCATCAGCGGGTCGCCGCCGGTGGCGCTGCGGTACACCTCACCGGTCAACGCCGAGACCAGCCACTTCGCGTCCGGCGCCACCGGGGCCAGGTGCGCGCACACCTCCGCCCGGTCCAGGCTCTCCTCCGACGCCGCGTCCCGGTGCGGCGGCAGCCGGCGGAAGTGGTTGGTGTGCCAGGAAAGCCCACTGGCCACAATGGTCACCGCGGTCTCGTCCCCGGCCTTCTCGACCACCGTCGCCGACGGCGAGCCGACCTGGCCCCCTCGGCCAGCGCCGTCAGCTCGGCGTACGCGTCCGGCGACCGGCCACGACGGCAGTCCCGCCAGGACGGTCCGGATGTCGGCGGCGGCAGCGGAACCCAGCGCGCGGAAAGCGGCTTCCCGGGGCCCGCTGACGACCGTCGAGCGCACGTCGCCGAGCCGGTGCTCCCGCACTGTCGCCACCACGCGATCACGATGACTGAGCAGTCAGGAAATCGCAACGGGCTAGTGCGCGCCCACCTCGGTCACCCGCACCACGGCCACGCCGGCCTCGTCGGACGCCGCCAGGTCGATCTCGGCGCTGATGCCCCAGTCGTGGTCGCCCGCCGGGTCGTCGAAGATCTGGCGGACCTTCCAGACGTCCGGCTGCTGCTCGATGATCAGCAGCGCCGGGCCGCGCGCGTCCGGGCCGGTGCCGAGCGTCTCGTACTCCTCGAAGTAGTCCTCGATCGCGTCTTCCCACGCGTCGGCGTCCCAGCCGGCCGCCGCGTCCAGCTCGCCGAGCACGTTCCACGCCCGCCGCCCGAACAGCTCGACCCGGCGGAACAGCTCGTTGCGTACCAGGACCCGGAACGCGCGCTCGTTGCGCGTGACCGCCGGCGGTTCGGACGGCGGTCGCTTCGACACCGGGCCTTCTTCGTCCGGGTGGCGCAAAGCTTCCCATTCGTCGAGCAGGCTGGAGTCGACCTGCCGGACGAGCTCGCCGAGCCACTCGATGAGGTCCTGCAGCGGCTCGGTCTTCGCCTCGTCCGGCACCGTGTGGCGCAGGGAGTCGTAGACGTCGGTGAGGTAGCGCAGCACCAGCCCTTCCGAGCGGGCGAGCTGGTAGAAACCGATGTACTCGACGAAGTTCATCGCGCGCTCGTACATGTCGCGCACCACGGACTTCGGCGAGAGCTCGTAGTCGTCGACCCACGGGTGGCCCTGCCGGTAGCTGTGGAACGCGCCCTGCAGCAGCTCCTCCAGCGGCTTCGGGTAGGAGACGTTCTCGAGCAGCTCCATCCGCTCGTCGTACTCGATGCCTTCGGCCTTCATGGCGTTCACGGCCTCGCCGCGCGCCTTGAACTGCTGCTGCGACAGGACCGGCCGCGGATTGTCCACCGTGGACTCCACAGTGGACACGACGTCGAGGGGGTAGCTCGGCGACTCCAGCTCGAACAGGTCGATCGCGGCCAGCGCGAACGGCGAAAGCGGCTGGTTGAGCGCGAAGTCGAACTGCAGGTCGACGGTGAGCCGGATGATCCGGCCCTGCTCGCCCGGTTCGGGCAGCCGTTCGACGACGCCGGCGGCGAGCAGCGCGCGGTAGATCGCGATGGCGCGCAGGATGAGCTTGCGCTGCGACGCGCGGTCCTCGTGGTTGTCCTCCAGGAGGTGCCGCATCGAGTCGAATGCGTTGCCCGGCCGCGAAATCACGTTGAGCAGCATCGAGTGCGTCACCTTGAAGCTGGACGTCAGCGGCTCGGGCTCGGCCGCGATCAGCCGGTCGAACGTGCTCTCGGTCCAGTTGACGAAGCCCTCCGGCGCCTTCTTCCGGACGATCTTCTTTTTCTTTTTCGGGTCGTCGCCCGCCTTCTCCAGGGCCTTCGCGTTCTCGACGACGTGGTCGGGCGCCTGCACGACGACGTAGCCGTCGGTGTCGTAGCCCGCCCGTCCGGCGCGGCCGGCGATCTGGTGGAACTCGCGCGCCTTGAGGTGGCGCTGGCGGACGCCGTCGTACTTCGTCAGCGCGGAGAAGACCACTGTCCTGATTGGTACGTTGATGCCGACGCCGAGGGTGTCGGTCCCGCAGATCACCTTGAGCAGCCCCGACTGGGCCAAGGTCTCGACCAATCGGCGGTACTTCGGCAGCATCCCGGCGTGGTGCACGCCGATGCCGTGGCGGACCAGCCGCGAGAGCGTCTTGCCGAACCCGGCGGCGAAGCGGAAGTCGCCGAGCAGGTCGGCGATGGCTTCCTTCTCGGCCTTGCTCGTGACGTTGATGCTCATCAGCGTCTGCGCCCGCTCGATGGCCGCGGCCTGCGAGAAGTGCACGACGTAGACCGGCGCCTGGCCGCCGTTGAGCAGCTCGGACATGGTCTCGTGCAGCGGGGTCAGCGCGTAGCGGAAGGTCAGCGGCACCGGGCGCTGCACCGACGTGACCACCGCCGTCGGCTTGCCGGTGCGGCGGGTGAGGTCCTTCTCGAAGAAGGACACGTCGCCCAAGGTCGCCGACATCAGGACGAACTGGGCCTTCGGCAGCTCGAGGATCGGCACCTGCCACGCCCAGCCGCGGTCGGGCTCGGAATAGAAGTGGAACTCGTCGGCGACGACCTGCCCGACCGGCGCCGCGGCACCGAACCGCAACGCGATGTTCGCCAGGATTTCGGCCGTGCAGCAGATGATCGGGGCGTCCGGGTTGACGCTGGAGTCGCCGGTCATCATCCCGACGCTGTCGGCGCCGAAGATCTCGATGAGCTGGAAGAACTTCTCCGACACCAGTGCCTTGATGGGCGCGGTGTAGTAGCTGCGGCGGCCTTGGGCGAGCGCGGTGAAGTGCGCCCCGACGGCGACGAGGCTCTTCCCGGAGCCGGTCGGCGTCGAGAGGATGACGTTCGATCCGGAGACGACCTCCATCACCGCCTCCTCCTGCGCCGGGTACAGCTCGATGCCCCGATCGGCCGTCCAGGTCGTGAAGGCCTCGAAGAGGGCGTCGGGGTCGGGATCCGCAGGCAGGAGGTCTGTGAGAGTCATCAGGCGTCCATCGTGCCATCCGCTCGTCGCAAAGTCGGCAGGGGCGATCGCATCACGAGTGGTAAACCCGTAGGCTTCGCGGTACCGCGCACCGACCGGGGCATACTTTCGGTCTCGCGCGCACACGGGCGGTAATCCGGAGGGCTTAGGAATGGCACAGGACATCATCCCGATCGAACTCGGCCTGCCGCAGGGTGACGTCGTCACCCTGTGGGCGCCGCGCTGGCGGGAGGACGGCGAGGAGTGGGAAGCGTTCCTCGGCGACGAGGACGACCTGTACGCGTTCCCGGACGCCGCCCACCTGGCGGCGTTCGTGCGCACCTCCGAGCGGCACGACCTGCTGGACCACCCGGCGTGGGACGCGGTTCCGTCGCTGAACGTCCCGGAGCTGATCCCGGACGAGGACCACACGTACGACCTCGTCGGCGTGCCCGAGCTCGTCGCCGAAGAGCCGGACGTCTGGCACATCGCGGAGCTGGCCGAGATCGTCGGCATCGTGCGCTCGCTCGCCGACGTCTGCGACCTCGAAGAGGTCCACGAGATCCTCGACTCGACCGAGGGCTTCTCGCTGCTCGACCAGGGCACCCTCCCGTTCACCGGCGGCGTCGGCGTGCAGGTGTGGAACGACCTGTCCGAGACGGTGTCGCAGAAGTGGGACACCGTGCTGGACGCGATCGACGGCCTGGTGACCGCGCCGGACGTCGACGAGAAGATCCTGGAGCAGACCGCCGAGGAGCTGGCGGCGTTCCACGAGGAGTCCGCGGAGGCCGAGGCCGGCGCCGAGGGTGAAGAAGACCTCGAGGCGATCGACTCCGCCGACGAGGACTCCGAGGACGACGAGGACGAAGACGAGGACGACGCCCCGGTCGGCTTCTGGGCCGAGGTCGGCATCGACCCGATCAAGATCATCACGTCCGGCGCGGAGTACTATACGCTGCGCTGCTACCTCGACGACGCGCCGGTGTTCCTCGGCAGCGAGGGCGAGATCGACGTGTTCACGTCGGAGAAGGCACTCGCGCGGGCCCTGGCCGACGGCAAGGACCTGGCCGACACGGACCTCGCGGACGTGTCCACGTGGGACGAGGTCCTGGCGAAGGCGACGGCGGGCGAGCTCGAGGTCGAGGTCGACACCGAGAACACGTACGTGCTGACGGGCCTGGACGCGGACATCGCGGAGGGCCCGACGGCGATCGACCCGACGCAGCTGGAGCTGGCGGTCGAGCTGATCACGGACGCGGCGGACTGGGCGGGCGACGACGCGGCCGAGACGGCACTGGCGGGCAACGAAAGCCTGGGCTGGCTGGTGTCGTTCGTCCTGCGGCCGGACCCGACGCGCCTCGAGCCGTCGGCGCCGTTCGACGCGGAGCAGAGCGCGTGGCGGAAGCTCGTCGAGGGCTTCGAGAACCGCCTGACGGTCGCCTGAGTCTTTGCCGCGAAGGCCGCCTCCCGCAGGATCGGGGAGGCGGCCTTCGTCGTGTCCGGGGCCGGGATGGCATGAAAGGGTCGTTCATGTCGTCCGGCGACCTGAACGACCCTTTCACGACACCCGGCCTCCCCGCACGACCGGATCGATCCACACCCCCGGCCGGTTGTGGACAACCCGCCCACCGGCCGCTTCGGCAGCCCGTTTCCGTCCGGGGCGGCCGATACGCTGGAGACGGGGGGCGCCCCCGCGGCCGGCGGGTGTCAGTCGTCCGAAGCTCGTTCCGAGCGGACCGGGACCACCAGCACCGCCAGCGCCGGGAAGATCGCCGCCACGCAGAACGCCAGTGCGTACCGGCTGTCGCCGATCACCAAGCCCAGCAGCGGCGGGGTCAGCGAGGCCGCGATGTTCTGGCCCGTGTTCTGCGTCCCCATCGCGCGGCCCGACCACGCCAGGCCCGCCAGCTCCGCCGACGCCGTGAAGCCGAGGCCATTGTCGGCGACCGTGATGATCCCGGCGAGCGCCAGCGCCAGCAGCACCAGCCAGAGCCACGAAGCGTCCCCCAGGGCCACCAAGAGCATGACGAAGCAGCTCAAGACCGCGAGCTGCCGCATCGGGCGCAGCCGGCTGCCGACGCGGTCGGACCACCACCCCGACCCCAGCCGCCCCGCCGCGCCCAGGATCTGGACCACCGCCAGGTACCAGCCCGCCGCCAGCGGGCTCCAGTGCTGCACCGCCACCAGGTACGCCGGCGCGAACGCCGACACCGCGAACTGCGGCACCACCAGTAGCGCGCTCGCGCCGTGGACCCGCCACAGCGTCGCGTGCCGGTACGGCGAAGGCGGCTTCTCCCCCGAAGCGGGCCGAGGCGGCCGGGGCGGGTCCGTGACCAGCCACGCCACCAGCAGCGCGACGACGATCGCCAGCCCGGCCGGCAGCAGGACGGCCGCGCGGAACCCGAAGTGCGCGGCCAGCGGCGGCAGCCCGAGGGCCGCGACGCCGACGCCGAGCGGCTGGGCCGTCTGGCGGATCCCCATCGCGATCCCGCGCTCGGACTTCGCGAACCAGCCCATCACGACGCGGCCACTCGCCGCGTTCACCGAAGCCGTGCACGCTCCGGCCGCCAGGAACACACCAAAGAGAAGCCCGACCGGGTGACTTCCTACCCCGGCGTACACCAGGAGTAACCCCGAGGCCCCCAGTCCGAGCGCCATGATCAGACGCTCTCCGTAACGGTCCGCAGCCGCGCCCCACACGATCAGGGTGAACAGCAGCCCGATGCTCGGCGCCGCGACGACCGTGCCGGCCTGGGCCAGCGTCAGCCCCTCCGCGTCCCGCATGACCGGGACCAGGAACGGGATGCCGTAGAGGAACGAGCAGCTCGCGGTCTGCGCGGCAAGGCCGAGCGCGAGGACGAGCCATCGCCGTGAACTCGCCTGTAGCTGCTCGACCGAACTGCCCGCGACCTGCGCCATCGTCGTCACCGTCTCAATATCTGAGAACAACTTCCTACATGGTGAACGATAGTTGGCATGGCTAAGGACCGCAAGCACCCAGCGGGCGGCGGCGGGCCCCTCAGCGCAGCGCGGCGTACCCGGGCTTGATGACGTCGTCGATCAGCGCGAGCCGGGCGTCGAAATCGATGAAGGCGGATTTCATCGCGTTGATCGTGAACCACCGGAAGTCGTCGAGGTCGTACCCGAAGGTCTCGTGCAGCGCGGCGAATTCGCTGGTCATCGTGCATCCGCTCATCAGGCGGTTGTCCGTGTTCACGGTCACCCGGAAGCGCAGCCGCTTGAGCAGGCCGATCGGGTGCTCGGCGATCGAGCGCGCGGCGCCTGTTTGGACGTTCGACGTCGGGCAGATCTCCAGGGGGATCCGGCGGTCGCGGACGTACGCGGCCAACCGTCCAAGGTGGACCGTGCCGTCCGCGTCGGTCTTGACGTCCTCGACGATCCGCACGCCGTGCCCGAGCCGCTCGGCGCCGCAGTGCTGAATCGCCTCCCAAATGGACGGAAGTCCGAACGCTTCGCCCGCATGAATCGTGAAATGCGCATTGTTCTGCCGCAAATACTCGAAAGCGTCGAGATTGCGGGTCGGCGGGAATCCGTCTTCGGGTCCGGCGATGTCGAACCCGACGACGCCGGCGTCGCGGTAGCGGACCGCCAGGTTCGCGATCTCGAGGGCCCGGGCGTGCTGGCGCATCGCGCAGAGCAACGTCCCGACGCGGATCGAACCGCCGTTCGCGGCCACTCGCCGTGTGCCCTCCGTGAACCCCTCTTGGACAGCCTCAACCACCGCATCGAGTGACAGACCGCGTTCGACGAACAACTCCGGTGCGTAGCGCACCTCGGCGTAGACGACGCCGTCGGCGGCCAGGTCCTCCACCGCTTCCGCGGCGACCCTGACCAGCGATTCCTCCGTTTGCATCACTCCGCAGGTGTGCGCGAAGGTCTCGAGGTAGGACACGAGTGAGCCGGAGTCCGCCGCATGGCGGAACCACGTGCCCAGCTCGGCCGGATCGGTGGTGGGCAGACCGGCATAACCGGTGGCTTCGGCGAGCTCGGCGACCGTGGCCGGGCGGAGGCCGCCGTCGAGGTGGTCGTGCAGGAGGACCTTCGGCGCGCGGCGGAGTGTCTCGCTGGTCAGAACAGGGCTTTCGTCAGGCATCCCCCAACGGTAACCTCGTTGTCATTCCCCTACATGGCGGTAACTCTCAGGCTCTGGTCAACGCTCAGCGTTGACGATCATGCGACGAATCGGCCATCCGGGGGCAGCCTCCGTAATACCCGCTTCACGGGGGCCATACGCACAGCAATTTCGCAATCGTTAAGCTTCGTGGCACGTCCCTCCATTTCCCCGCCGACGAAGGACACACAGCAGTGACCACTGACAACCACATTGCCGCCCCGTCCTTCGACCGGATGCGCAACATGCTGGTGCGCGCGGCCGAAGTGCGTGAGAGCGAGCAGCAGCAGATCTTCGACGCGCTCGACGACATCTACGCCCGCCTCGCGCCGGTGGACTCGCTGGGCGCGGTCCGCAAGCGGCTGTCCGAGATGCCCGACCGCACCGAGGTCAGCGTCCTCGCCGAGCGCCTCGACGAGACGATGTCCCGCCTCGAGGCCCAGGACAACGCGATCGCCGCGCTGACCCGCGCCGTCGAGAGCATCGTCGACAAGCTGGCCAAGCCGTTCGCGCAGCTCGACGGTCGGCTCGACGGCATGGCCGCCCGCTTCGAGGGCGTCGCGGGCCGGATGGACGGACTCGAGGACAAGCTCCAGAACATCCACCGCCGGATCGACGAGGTCGGCAGCCACCTCGACAAGCAGGACGCGAAGCTCGACTCGATCCCGCAGTCGGTGTCCGGCCCGGTCCGCGAGCGGATCGAGCAGGCCGAGGCGTCGCTGCGCGACCGCGTCGACCACACCGACCACGAGCTGCGGGGCAAGGTCGACGAGCTGAGCCGCGCGACGCAGGATCGCCTCGGCGAGCTGGACCGCGTCACCGGCGAGCGGATCGGTGCGAACACCGAGGCGCTCAAGACGGCGCTGACCGAGACCGGCGAGATGATCGACGCCTCGGACCGCCTGGAGAAGCTGGGCAACCGGCTCGAAGCGGTCACCACCCGCCTCGACGACATGGCCGGCCGCCTCGACAAGGTGGAGGACGGCTTCCTGTCGGGCATCAGCGACCTCGACGGCGCGCTCAAGACCGGGCTGTCCAAAGTCGAGGGCACGCTGTCCAAGCAGCCGGACACCGACTCGGTCGACACGCTGGTCCGCAAGAGCAACGACGAGAGCGTCCGCCGCATCGGCGGCCAGCTCGACGAGGCGATGGCGACGTTCGCGGAGCTGATGCTCGGCGGCGGCCCGGCCGTGCAGCAGATCTCGCCCCCGCCGCCCGCGCCGCGCCAGCCGCGTCGCAGCTCGCGCAACGGCCGCGCGCCGAAGCCGGCTGACGCCAAGGCCAAGCCGGGCGAAGGCTCGGAAGAGCCCACGGAGTAACCCAGCCAGACGAAGAGGCCCCCGCCGGATTCCGGCGGGGGCCTTCTCGTGTCTCAGCCCGGAACTCGCGTGATCGGAGCCGGAACTCGCGTGACTGGAGCCGTGACGGCTCTGATCACGCGAGTCACGGCCTCAATCACGCGGGATACGACCTCGGGCGTCACTCAGTCGGGTGATCATCTTCGCGATGATCATCACACCGTGCCGCGGATCGTCTCCCGGACGATCGGACCCGGCGCGGAAGCCGCCGAAGCGACCGAGAAGCTTCCGTTGAGCGCCGACAAGGCCGCCGGGACCGCTTCCGGGGTGTCCGTGTGCAGTTCCAGGAGCGGCTCACCCTCGGTGACGGCGTCGCCGGGCTTGGCCAGGCACAGCACGCCCGCCGCGGCCTGGACCGGGTCCTCCTTGCGGGCCCGGCCCGCGCCCAGCCGCCACGCCGCGACGCCCACCGCGTACGCGTCCAGCGAAGCCAGCACACCCGACGCCGGCGCGTGAACCGTGTGGACGTGCGACGGCGTCGGCAGCGGCGCCGAAGGGTCGCCGCCCTGGGCGGAGATCATCCGGCACCACGTCTCGTACGCCTCGCCGGAAGCCAGCACCGCTGCCGGGTCGGTGGAGATTCCGGCCAGGGCCAGCATCTCCCGCGCCAAGGCGACCGTCAGCGAAACCACGTCGGCGGGACCGCCGCCCTTCAGGACGTCGACCGACTCCGCGACCTCCACCGCGTTCCCGACCGCCCGCCCCAGCGGGACGTTCATGTCGGTCAGCAGCGCCGTCGTCGGCACGCCGTGGTCAACGCCGATCGACGTCAACGTCGAGGCCAGCGAACGCGCCTGCTCCAAGGACTTCATGAACGCGCCCGACCCGAACTTCACGTCCAGGACCAGCCCGGACGCGCCTTCCGCGATCTTCTTGCTCATGATCGAGCTGGCGATCAGCGGGATCGACTCCACAGTGGACGTCACGTCCCGCAGCGCGTAGAGCTTCTTGTCCGCCGGCGCCAGCCCGGACGTCGCCGCGCAGACCACCGCGCCGACGTCCTCCAGCTGGGCCTGAATCTCGGCCGTGGACAGCGAAGCCCGCCAGCCGGGGATCGACTCCAGCTTGTCGAGCGTCCCGCCGGTGTGCCCGAGCCCGCGTCCGGACAGCTGCGGCACCGCCGCGCCGCACGCCGCCACCAGCGGTGCCAGCGGCAGCGTGATCTTGTCGCCGACCCCGCCGGTCGAGTGCTTGTCCACCGTCGGCCGGGAAACGTTCAAAGAGAGCCGCTCGCCGGAGGAGATCATCGCGCCGGTCCAGCGCGAGATCTCGCCGGAATCCATGCCCCGCAAGAAGATCGCCATCGCGAGCGCCGACATCTGCTCCTCGGCGACCTCACCGCGCGTGTACGCGTCGACGACCCAGTCGATCTGCTCGTCCGAAAGCCGGCCGCCGTCGCGCTTCGTGCGGATGACGTCGACCGCCGCGAAGCCCGTCACGGCAGGTCGTCCGGGCCGAAGGCGTCCGGCAGGACGTCCGACATCGGCAGGATGCCGCTGGGCGTGTCCACCAGGCACGCGGAACCGCCCAGCTCGAACAGGATCTGCCGGCAGCGCCCGCACGGCATCAGCAGGTCACCCGCGCCGCTGCGGCACGCGACGGCGACCAGGCGACCGCCGCCGGACAGCCGCAGCTGCCCGGCCATCGTGCACTCCGCACACAGCCCGAGCCCGTAGGACGCGTTCTCGACGTTGCACCCGGTGACCACGCGACCGTCGTCGACGATCCCGGCAACACCGACGTGCAGGCTCGAATAAGGCGCGTACGCATGGGAAGCCGCTTCGATGGCCTGAGAACGCAAGGCGTCCCAGTCTATTGTGGACACTAGTCCTCACCCCGCCGGTACGGCTGCCCGTCGGCCTTCGGCGGCCGCAGCCGCTGCGAGGCCACGGCCAGCACGATCAGCGTCACGAAGTGCGCGGTGTACGGGATCAGGTCCGACGGCAGCGTGTCGTTGGACCAGTAGATCAAGTACAGCACCCCGGCGCCGACGACGCCGAGCCCGGCCGCGATCCACTGCTTGCGGAACAGCTGGACGACGACGATCACGGCGAGCAGGATCACCGCGCCGTACAGCAGCGCGAGCACCGCTTCGCCGCCGCCGGCGAGCTGCAGGCCGTCCGCGTAGCCGAACAGCGCCGCGCCGCCGAGCAGGCCGCCCGGCCGCCAGTTGCCGAAGATCATCGCCGCGAGGCCGATGTACCCGCGGCCGTTCGTCTGGTTCTCCAGGTAGTCCGCGCCGCCGCGCAGCAGCACCAGCGACGCGCCACCCATGCCGGCCAGCGCGCCGGAGATCAGCATCGCGATGTACTTGTGCCGGTAGACGTTGACCCCGAGGGACTCCGCGGCCACCGGGTTCTCGCCGCACGAGCGCAGCCGCAGGCCGAAGCGCGTGCGCCAGAGCACCCAGAAGCTCACCGGCACCAGGATGATCGCGATCATCGTCAGCGGCGCGACCTCGGTGACGAGCCCGCGCAGGATGCCCGCGACGTCGGAGATCCCGACGCGCTGTTCCTTCTCGAGGTCACCGAGCCAGTCGGAGAGGCCGCTCGCCGAGTAGGTGTCGAACTTCGGCACCACCGGCGACTGCCGCGGGTTGCCCGACAGCGGCTCGAAGATCAGGTTCGCCAGGTACTTCGTGACGCCGAGGCCGAGCAGGTTGATCGCGACACCGGAGACGATGTGGTTGACGTTGAACGTCACCGTCGCCACCGCGTGCAGCAGCCCGCCCAGCGCGCCGAAGACGAGCGCGGCCACCAGGCCGACCCACGCGCCGCCGTAGTACGAACCCCAGGCGGCGCCCCAGGTCCCGAGGATCATCATGCCCTCGAGACCGATGTTCACCACGCCCGCGCGTTCGGCCCAGAGGCCGCCGAGCGCGCACAGCAGGATCGGCAGCGCCAAGCGCAACGCCGTCGACGCGGTGTTGGACGACGTCAGCGCGGAGACGCCGGTCGAGTACGACGCCGTCGAGACGACGGCGATGGCGATCACGGCCCAGATGACCCCGCGGAGCCAGCCGGGGATCTTGGACCGCTTGCGGTGCACCGGCATGGCGCCGGGACTGCCCGCGTCGGGCCGGGAAAAGTCGGTGACGGCCATCAGACGGCACCTCCCCCGGCGACCGAAGCGCTCTTGCCGCTGAGTGCGCGGCCCACTCTCCGTTGCTCGGCGGCGAGATCGGCGCGGCGCACGACCTCGTACGCCACGACGACCGACAGCACGATGATGCCCTGCATGATCGTCGCGATCTCCTTGGACACGTTGATCTGCTCCAGCGACACCGCCGAGGTGTCCAGGAACGCCCACAGCAGCGCGCCGAGCGCGATGCCGCCGGGGTGGTTGCGGCCCAGCAGCGCGACCGCGATGCCGGTGAAGCCGTACATCTGCGTCGAGGTGATGCCGTAGGTGTAGTCGCGGCCGAGCAGCTCCGGCATCGCGACCAGGCCGGCGACGCCACCGGAAAGCAGCATCGCGATCAGCGTCATCTTCTTGGCGCTGACGCCGCCCGCGGCGGCCGCGGTGGTGGACTCGCCGGACGCCTTGAGCTCGAAGCCGAACCGCGTGCGGTTGAGCATGAACCAGTAGGCGCCGCCGACCAGAGCGGCGATGACGACGAACCCGAACAGCGTGCCCGAGCCGAGCGGGATGCCCGGGATCCGGCCGGACGACGCGATCTCCCGGGTCCCGATGTTGTTGCCCCGCTGCACGCCGAACTGGTCGGCGTTGATGAGGAACGCGATGATCCCGCCGACGATCGAGTTCAGCATGATCGTCGCGATCACCTCGCTCACCCCGCGGGTGACCTTGAGGATCGCCGGGATGGCCGCGTACGCCGCACCGGCGACGACCGCCACGATGAGGATGACCAGCGTGTGGATCACCGGCGGCAGCTGGAGCGCGCCGCCGGCGATGGCCGCGACGACCGCGGCGAACCGGTACTGGCCCTCGACACCGATGTTGAAGAGGTTCATCTGGAAGCCGATGGCGACCGCGAGCCCGGACAGGTAGTACACGGTCGCGAGGTTCGCGGTGTCGACCGCGGTCGACCCCTTGAACATCTGGCCGATCATCGTGCCGTACGCCTCGAGCGGGTCGGCCCCCGAGATGATCAGCGCGATCGCCGACAGCAGCACGGCGAACACGATCGCCAGCAGCGGTGGCAGCAACTTCGTGCGCCAGGAGGTCATTCTTCGTCACCCTCTCCGGCGCCGGTCATCGCCGAACCCAGTTCTTGCGGAGTCACCGTGGCGGGGTCGGCCTCGGTGACGAGGCGCCCGCGCAGCATGACGCGGATCGTGTCGGACAGGCCGATGAGCTCGTCGAGGTCGGCCGAGATCAGCAGCACGGCGAGGCCGGCGGCGCGGGCCTGGCGGATGTTCTCCCAGATCAGCGCCTGCGCGCCGACGTCGACACCCCGCGTCGGGTGCGACGCGATGAGCAGCACCGGGTTGCCGGACAGTTCCCGTCCGACGATCAGCTTCTGCTGGTTGCCGCCCGAGAGCGCCGCGGCCGGGACGTCGATCCCCGGCGTGCGGACGTCGTACTCGCGCACGATCCGCTCGGTGTCCGCGCGGGTGCCCGCGATGTCGAGCAACTGTCCTTTGGAGACCGGTTCGCGGGTCTGGTAGCCGAGCATCCGGTTGACCCACAACGGTTGCGTGAGCAGCAGGCTGTGCCGGGTGCGGTCCTCGGCGATGTAGCCGATGCCCGCCTCGCGCCGAGCCAGCGTGCCGGCCTTCGTCAGGTCACGGGCCTTGCCCTCGGCGTCGACCAGCTCGATGGTGCCGCCGGACGCCTTGCGCATGCCCATGACGGTCTCGACGAGCTCGGTCTGGCCGTTGCCCTCGACCCCGGCGACGCCGAGCACCTCGCCCGCGCGCACGGTGAAGGTGATGTCGTCGAGCGCGTTGCGGTCGGAGCCCTCGGCACCCAGCGTCAGCCCGGTCAGCCGCAGCACGGCCCGGTCGGTGACGGTGGACTCGCGGGTCTCCGGGCTGGGCAGCTCGGAGCCGACCATCATCTCGGCGAGCTGGCGCGAGGTGATGGTCTTCGGGTCGGCCGTGCCGACCGTGGTGCCGCGCCGGATCACCGTGACGGTGTCGGCGATCGCGCGCACCTCGTCGAGCTTGTGCGAGATGAAGAGGAACGTGTACCCGTCGGCCTTCATCTCCCGGACGGTCGCGAACAGCGCGTCGACCTCCTGCGGCACGAGCACCGCGGTCGGCTCGTCCAGGATGATGATCTTCGCCCCGCGGTAGAGCACCTTGACGATCTCGACGCGCTGGCGGTCGGCGACGCCCAGCTCCTCGAGCAGGGTGTCGGGCTTCGCGTGCAGGCCGGTCCGCTCGGCGAGCTCGGCCAGCCGGGCCCGGGCGGCGCGGCCGATGCCGTGCAGGCCCTCGGCGCCGAGGAAGACGTTCTCGCCGACGGTGAGGTTGTCGGCGAGCATGAAGTGCTGGTGCACCATGCCGATGCCGGCGCGGATGGCGTCCTGCGGGTTGCGCAGCCGCACCTCGTCACCGTTGATCGCGATGGTGCCCTCGTCCGGCGGCTGCATGCCGTAGAGGATCTTCATCAGGGTGGACTTGCCGGCGCCGTTCTCGCCACAGATGGCGTGCACCTCGCCGGCGGCGACGGTGAGGTTGACGTCGGAGTTGGCCACCACGCCAGGGAAACGTTTGGTGATCCCGGTCAGCTGGACGGCGGGCACGCCCCGGTCGGGGACGGCCTCGGCCGGGGCCTCGGCAGTGCTCATGGGCGGGAGAGTTCCATCTCTGTCAAAACACGTGAGGGCTCGGAGGGGAGAAACCCCTCCGAGCCCTGTCCGCGTTGTCAGTTACTTCTGCGGCTTGTCCGAAACGGTGATCGCGCCCGAGATGATCTGGGCCTTGTAGCCGTCCAGGACGTCCTTGATGTCGTCGACCTTGCCACCGGAGGTGGCGTAGCCGACGCCGTCGACCTTGAGGTCGAACCGCTTCGGCAGGGTCGTCAGGTCACCCTTGGCGAGCGCGGTGACGTAGTCGAACACCGCGACGTCGACGCGCTTGAGCATGGACGTGATGATGACGTCCTTGTCGGCCTCGACGGTCTTCTGGTTGTACTGGTCGGAGTCGACCCCGATGGCCAGCACGTTCTTCGCCTTGGCGGCGTCGAACACGCCCTTACCGGAGGCGCCGGCGGCGTGGTAGATGACGTCCGCGCCCTTGGCGATCTCGGCCGCGGCCTTCGCGTTGCCCTTCGGCGGGTCCTGGAACCCGGAGAAGTCACCGGCCGGGGTGAGGTACTCGTCCTCGATCTTGATCTTGGACGAAACCGTCTTCGCGCCCTGCAGGAAGCCGGCCTCGAACTTCTGGATCAGCGGGGTGTTGACACCACCGACGAAGCCGATGTGGCAGCTCTTGCTCTTGTACGCGGCGGCGACGCCGGCCAGGAACGAGCCCTGCTCCTCGGCGAAGACCAGCGGCGTGACGTTCGGGAGCGTGATCGAGTCGTCGTCGACGATCGCGAACTTGGTGTTCGGGTACTTCGCCGCGACGGCCTTGACCGAATCGGCGTAGGCGAAGCCGACCGCGATGATCGGGTTCAGGCCCGAGGCGGCCATCTGGTCGAGACGCTGCTGCTTGGCCGACTCGGCCTCGCTGGCGCTGGCGGTGCTCTCGTTGACCGTCGTCACGCCCAGGTCGGACTTCGCCTTGTCGGTGCCCGCGGCGGCGGCGTCGTTGAAGGACGCGTCACCCCGGCCGCCGACGTCGAAGGCCAGGCCGATCTTCAGCTTGCTGCCGTCGACCTTGCCGCCGGCGGCGGTGCTGCTGGAGGCGGCGGCGGGCGCCGCGGGCGGCTTCTGCGCGGTGACGCAGTCCGAACCGCCCGACGAAGGCGCGGCGCTGTTGTTGCTGCTACCACCGCTCGAGTCCTTGGCGCACCCGGCCAGGGTGAGCACCCCGGCCATGGCCACGGCGGCCAGCGCGGTTCCACGCATGCGACGCAACGTGTGTCTCCCTCCCCGCTGATCCAGCGGATGGTCAAGGGCGCGTCCCGGCCCACTGCCGAGTCGACCGCCAGACCGTACCCAACGGACAGGAAAGCGCCATAGGAACGGCACGCTACGTAACACAAACGTTTACTCACGAGTCGCACGCGCGACCGGTCGCACACCCACCGTGATCAAAGACGTCACCAGGTGCTGCTTTCGGCGGAATCCCGAGCTGGCGGGACGGCCGAATTACCGTTTGCTGTGACTCAGTGTGCCAGTCCGACCGAGGAGTGGACCAGTCCGATCACCCTGTGAGACGCAGGTGGGCGGGGCGCCTTCCGAATCGTTCCGGCTGCCCGCCGCCCGATCGGGCGTCAGCCGGACGAGCGAGCCGGCGCGGTGCGTCCACAGTGGACCCCTCGGCCTGTGACGGCGCCCACAACCGGCGCACGCCCAGGTGTCTGGTCCATCACAGAGAGGAACCCGGAGGTGAGCCGTCCGTCCGGGGCGGGTCTAGCATCCGATTCATCCACGCTCGATGACGTTGACTTCGACATTGCCGCCGTACACGGCGGCTGCGGACCTCACGGCCACCGGGCACAAGTCAGACGTTGGAGGCCGTTCACCGATGTCCACCACGGCGAGCACTGCCACTCAGGCAGGGGCGAGCGATCGGGCGGGTGCCTCACGCCGGCAGGGGACCTTCTACCGGGGCGACCCCGGCATGTGGTCCTGGGTGCTGCACCGCATCACCGGCGTGCTCACATTCTTCTTCCTGTTCGTGCACGTGCTCGACACCGCGCTGGTGCGCGTGTCGCCGAACACCTACGACCAGGTCATCGAGACCTACAAGACCCCGATCGTCAACCTCCTGGAGGTCGGCCTGGTCGGCGCGGTGCTGTTCCACGCGCTCAACGGCATCCGCGTCATGCTGGTCGACTTCTGGTCGAAGGGCCCGAAGCTGCAGAAGGCCATGCTCTGGGTGATCGGCGTGGTCTGGGTCGTCGTGATGGTCCCCGGTGCGTTCTTCATGCTGAAGCGCACCGTCGAAACGCTCTTCGGGGGTAACTGACATGGCCGACCTCGCCTTCGCGAACCCCCGCGCGCCGAAGCGTCCCGCCGCCCGCCGGAGCAACTTCGAGCTCTACAGCTGGCTGTTCATGCGGATCTCCGGCCTCGCCCTGATCATCCTGGTGCTCGGCCACCTGCTGATCATGAACATCCTCGACGGCGGTGTGCACCGGATCAACTGGGGCTTCGTCGCCGGCCGCTGGGCCTCGCCGTTCTGGCAGTTCTGGGACCTGGCCATGCTCTGGCTCGCCGAGATCCACGGCGGCAACGGGCTGCGCACCATCATCGACGACTACGCGCGCAAGGACAGCACGCGGTTCTGGCTGAAGATCGTGCTCTACGTGTCCATGGCGCTGATCCTGGCCGTCGGCACGATGGTGATCTTCACCTTCGACCCGAACATGCCCGCGAACTGACTCCACCTGACTTCGGAGACTTCCCACCATGCAGTTCCACAAGTACGACGTGGTGATCGTCGGCGCCGGCGGCGCCGGGATGCGCGCGGCCATCGAGTCCGGTCAGCGCACCCGCACCGCGGTCCTCACCAAGCTCTACCCGACCCGGTCCCACACCGGCGCGGCCCAGGGCGGCATGTGCGCCGCGCTGGCGAACGTCGAAGAGGACAACTGGGAGTGGCACACCTTCGACACGATCAAGGGCGGCGACTACCTGGTCGACCAGGACGCCGCCGAGATCATGGCGAAGGAGGCCATCGACGCGGTCCTCGACCTCGAGAAGATGGGCCTGCCGTTCAACCGCACGCCCGAGGGCAAGATCGACCAGCGCCGCTTCGGCGGGCACACGCGCGACCACGGCAAGGCCGCGGTGCGCCGCGCCTGCTACGCCGCGGACCGCACCGGCCACATGATCCTCCAGACGCTGTACCAAAACTGCGTCAAGTACGGCACGGAGTTCTTCAACGAGTTCTACGTGCTCGACCTCGTCACCAGCCCGGACGAGAACGGCAACCCGGTCGCCTCCGGCGTCGTCGCCTACGAGCTGGCCACCGGCGAGCTGCACGTCTTCCAGGCGAAGTCGATCGTGATGGCCACCGGCGGCGCGGGCAAGATCTTCAAGACGACGTCGAACGCGCACACCCTCACCGGGGACGGCCTCGGCATCATCTTCCGCAAGGGCCTGCCGCTGGAGGACATGGAGTTCTTCCAGTTCCACCCGACCGGCCTCGCGGGCCTCGGCATCCTCATCTCCGAAGCCGTCCGCGGCGAGGGTGGCATCCTGCGCAACGCGTCCGGCGAGCGGTTCATGGAGCGCTACGCCCCCACCATCAAGGACCTCGCGCCGCGCGACATCGTGGCGCGCTCGATGGTGCAGGAAGTGCTGCAGGGCCGCGGGTGCGGGCCGAACAAGGACTACGTCGTCCTGGACGTCACGCACATCCCCGAGGAGACGCTGAACGCGAAGCTCCCGGACATCATGGAGTTCTCCCGGACCTACCTGGGCGTCGACCCGGTGAAGGAGCCGGTGCCGGTGTTCCCGACCTGCCACTACGTGATGGGCGGCATCCCGACGAACATCCACGGCGAAGCGCTGCGGGACAACGACAACGTCATCCCCGGCCTGTACGCGGCGGGCGAGGTCGCGTGCGTGTCCGTGCACGGCTCGAACCGCCTGGGCACGAACTCGCTGCTGGACATCAACGTGTTCGGCCGCCGCGCCGGCATCGCGGCCGCGGAGTACGCGCTGGCGCACGAGCACGTCGAGCTGCCTTCGGATCCCACCACGCTGGTGGAGGAGCAGCTGGCCGGCCTGCTGTCGGAACACGGTGACGAGCGCGTCGCCGACATCCGCAAGGAAATGCAGCAGACGATGGACTCGCACGCGTCGGTGTACCGCACCGAGGACACGCTGAAGCAGGCGCTGACCGACATCCAGGCGCTGAAGGCGCGGTACGAGCGGATCACCGTGGCGGACAAGGGCAAGCGGTACAACACCGACCTGCTCGAAGCCGTCGAGCTCGGCTTCCTGCTGGAGCTGGCCGAGGTGCTGATCGTGGGCGCGATCGCACGCAAGGAGTCCCGCGGCGGCCACGCGCGCGAGGACTACCCGACCCGCGACGACACGAACTTCATGCGGCACACCATGGCGTACAAGCAGGGTGCCGGCCTCGCTTCGGACATCCGGCTCGACTACAAGCCGGTTACCTTCACCCGCTACGAACCGATGGAGCGGAAGTACTGATGACTGCTATTGCTGAAGCTCCTTCGTCTTCCGCTTCCGACGAGCACACGCCGATCACGGTCACGCTGAAGATCCTGCGGTTCAACCCGGAGGTGGATTCGGAGCCGCACTGGGAGTCGTACGAGGTCCCGGCGCAGCGCACCGACCGGCTCCTCAACCTGCTGTTCTACGTCAAGGACTACCTCGACGGCACGTTCTCGTTCCGCCGGTCGTGCGCCCACGGCGTGTGCGGGTCCGACGCGATGCAGATCAACGGCATCAACCGGCTGGCCTGCAAGGTCCTGATGAAGGACCTCCTGTCGACGTCCGGCAAGCCGACAACGATCACGATCGCCCCGATCAAGGGCCTGACGACGTTGAAGGACCTGTACGTCGACATGGACCCGTTCTTCGAGGCTTACCGCGCGATCAAGCCGTACCTGATCAACTACAGCCCCGAGCCCACGCGCGAGCGTCTCCAGTCCCAGGCTGACCGGGACCGGTTCGACGACACTACGAAGTGCATCCTTTGTGCTTGCTGCACTTCTTCGTGCCCGGTGTATTGGAACGACGGGTCTTACTTCGGGCCGGCGGCGATCGTGAACGCGCACCGGTTCATCTTCGACTCCCGGGATGAGGGGGCCGAGGAGCGGTTGGACATCCTCAACGACGGCGAGGGTGTGTGGCGCTGCCGCACGACGTTCAACTGCACGGACGCTTGTCCGCGCGGGATTCAGGTGACGAAGGCGATCCAGGAAGTGAAGCGCGCGCTGCTCTTCAAGCGCGTCTGAGGCTCTCACGACGAAGCAACCGGCGGCCGGCAGCGCAGGCCGACCACGAGGTCACCAGACCTCCCCCGCCCCTCATCCCAGCGTCTCTTCAGCCGGCGGTCGGGTTTGTCAAGGCACGCTTTCCGCCATCATGACCGCATGACGGCGTGGCGTGAGTTCGAAGCGGCGGAACCGGAGTTCGCTCGGCGCG
>NZ_JBEZHS010000037.1:0-94861 GCF_040650695.1 Amycolatopsis sp. NPDC048633 | reverse complement strand
GCGTGCAGCCGATGAGGATCGGCGAGTACGCGCCCGCGTAAGGCATGAAAGGGATCAGCGCACCGAAGGCCACATTGGGGCGCTGGCCGGTGGCCAACAGGAACGGTCAGGAACGCTGGTACACGGTGACGTCGTCGATGTCGGCCTTCGAGCGGTCCTTCAGGAAGATCACGCACAGGATCGTGACCACCGCCGACAGGATGATGTAGCCCGAAATCGAGTACGGCGTCCCCGTCGTGTGCAGCAGCCACGTCGCCAGCAGTGGCGCCGGCCCGCCCGCGAACACCGAGGCCAGCTGGTAGCCCAGCCCCGCGCCGCCGTAGCGCAGGTGCGTCGGGAAGCTCTCGCCGATCAGTGCCGCCTGGGGGCCGTACTGCAGCGCGTGCGGGATGAACGACACGACGACCGCGACGAACACCAGCGCGTGGTTGCCGTGCGCCAGGATCGTGAAGTACGGGAACGCGATCACGCCGGTGAACACCGCCCCGGCCAGGTACACCCGCTTGCGGCCGATGCGGTCCGACAGCGTCGAGAAGAACGGGATCATCGCCAGCTCGCACGCGGCGCCGACGAGGACCGCGTTGAGCACGAACGTCTTGCTGAACTCGTGCCGCGACACGACGTAGATCAGCACGTAGCTGGTGAACAGGTAGAACGGCATCTGCTCGCTGAACCGCACGCCGGACGAGAGCAGGATCTCGCGCCAGTGCTGACGGATCGCGTCGAGCACCGGTGTCTTCGCCGTCTGCCCGCTCTTGACGAGCTTGGCGAACATCGGCGTCTCGAGGATCTTCAGCCGGATCACCAGGCCGACCGCGACGAGGACCAGGCTCGCCAGGAACGGCAGCCGCCAGCCCCAGGAGTCGAAGTCCTCGGGGGAGAGGGTCGCCGAGAGCAGCGTCATCCCGCCGGTGCCGAGCACCAGCCCGACCGGCACGCCGATCTGCGCGAAGCTGCCGAGCAGCCCGCGTTTCTTCTGGTCGCCCCACTCCATCGCGAGCAGCACCGACCCGCTCCACTCACCGCCGATCGCGATGCCCTGGACCAGCCGCAGCAGCACCAGGAGCAGCGGTGCCGCGAACCCGATCGCCGCCGTGCCGGGCAGCATCCCGACGATGCCGGAGGAGATGCCCATCAGCAGCAGCGTGACGATCAGCGTCGTCTTGCGGCCGATCCGGTCGCCCCAGTGCCCGAAGATCGCGGCCCCGACCGGGCGCGCGGCGAAGCCGACCGCGTAGGTCGCGAAGGACTGCATCGCGCCCGCGTAGGCGCTCGACGCGGGGAAGAACAGGTGCGGGAAGACCAAGGCCGCCGCGGTGTTGTAGAGGAAGAAGTCGTACCACTCGATGGTCGTGCCGATCGCGCTCGCCAGCGCCGCACGCCGTACCTGTACTTTCCCGGACTTGCTGTCCGGTTCCACCTTGTGAGTGACTCCGTTGTCGCCCAAGACCATCTCGCAACACCTCCGGTGACTGATGTCACACAACAGTGTGACGCTCGTCGACGGTTTCGGCGATCGATGACCGATAACTAGTCCGGTCGGTGATGAACAAAGTGCAGGATCTGCAACTTTGCAGAATCTGCAAGTTCGGCTACCATGAAGCCATGGACGACCGAGGGCTGCGTGAGCGCAAGAAGCAGGAGACGCGGATCGCGCTGAGCTGGGCCGCCATCCGGCTGACCGTCGAACGCGGCTACGCCCACGTCCGGATCGAAGACATCGCCGCCGAAGCCGGGGTGTCCACCCGGACCTTCAGCAACTACTTCGGCACCAAGGGCGAGGCCATCGTGGCCCGCCACCACGACCGGGCCCGCGCGATCGCCGCGGCCCTGCGGGAGCGGCCGGCCGGCGAGCCGATCTGGGAGGCCGTCACCGCGGCCGCCCTCGCCGGGTTCGCCCTCGGCCAGCCGGTGACCGAAGGGCGGGCCCCCGACCAGTCGTGGCTCGCCGGGATCCGGCTGATGGTCGAGGAACCCGCGCTGCAGGGCGAGTTCCACAAGGCCGGCGCGGCAGGCGAAGCCGAGATCGCCCGGGTCGTCGCCGAACGCACCGGGACCGACGCCGAGACGGACGTCTACCCGAAGCTCGTCGCGGGCGTCGTCGCGGCCGCGCTGAACGTCGTCACGCAGCAGTGGCTCGGGACCGAGCCGCCGCTACCGATGGAAGACCTGCTCCGGGACGTGTTCGGCCGGCTCGCCGCCGGCCTGCCCGAACCGCATTGACCCCCTCCGCTCCACGCCCGGCAGGGTCGCCGGGCTTGTTCGTCATGCCCTTTCACCGCAAGGAGTTCCGCCATGGAAGACGTCGTCATCGCCGGGGCCGGTCCCAACGGCCTCATGCTCGCCTGCGAGCTCGCCCTCGCCGGCATCCGCCCGCTCGTGCTGGAACAGCTGCCCGAGCCGACCGAGGAGAACCGCGCCAACGGCCTGGTCGGCCAGGTCGTGCGCCTGCTCGACCGCCGTGGGCTGCACGACCGCCTCGCCGGCCCGATCGGCCCGCCCGCTCCCGCGTTCGTCTTCGGGGCGATGCGCCTGGACCTGACCCTTCCCGAGCACAACTCGCTGCACGTCCTCGGCGTGCCGCAGCGGCGCGTCGCGGCGATGCTCGCCGAACGCGCGGCGGAGCTCGGCGTCGAGATCCGCTACGGCCACGAGCTCACCGGCCTGACCCAGGACGCCGACGCCGTCACCCTCGACGTCGCCGGCCCCGAAGGGCTGGGCCGGCTCACCACCCGGTACCTCGTCGGCGCCGACGGCGGGCGCAGCGTCACGCGCAAGCTCACCGGCATCGGCTTCCCCGGCGTCACCGACGATCGCACCCTTTCCCTCACCTCGAACGCCACCGTCCCGGCGGAATTCGTCGACGCCGCGTCCGGTGGGCTGAGCGTGCCCGGCCACGGCGTCATCCCGCCGTTCTTCCACTACCGCACCGAAACCGGACTCTTCGTCTACGCGCCGTTCCCGAACCGGACCCTCGTCACCACAATGGAATGGACCGACGACGAGGAAAGCGGCGACGAGCCCCCGATGACCCTCGACGACCAGCGCGCGAGCATCGAGCGCGTGCTCGGCTTCGCCCTGCCGATCGGGCCGCCCGAGGGCGACGGGCCGCACCTGCTGCGGCGGCTGCGCGGGCGCAACACCCGGCTGGCCGACCGGTTCCGCGACGGCCGGGTGCTGCTGGTCGGCGACGCGGCGCACGTCCACTCCGCGATCGGCGGGCCGGGCCTGAACCTCGGCCTGCAGGACGCGGTCGCCCTCGGCTGGAAGCTCGCCGCCGACCTGCACGGCTGGGCGCCGGCCGGGCTGCTCGACACCTACGAGAGCGAACGCCGGCCGATCGCCGAGCGCGTCGTCATGCACACCCAAGCCCAGTCGGCGCTGATCGCACCGGGTCGTGACGTCACGGCGCTGCGGGAGCTCTTCGGCGAGCTGCTGCGGCTGCCGAGCACCGTGCAGCACATCGCCGACCTGATGTCCGGCGCGGACGTCCGGTACGAGCCGGGCACCGACCACCCGCTCGACGGCCGGTGGGCCCCCGACCTCGTGCTGGCCGACGGAACCCGGCTCGCCGAGCTGACCCGCACGGCCCGGCCGCTGCTGCTGGACTTCACCGGCTCCCTCGGCGACGAACTGAGCGGCTGGACCGACCGCGTCGACCTGGTCGGGGGTGCGGCGGACGTCGACGCGACCGCGTTGCTCCTCCGCCCCGACGGGTACGTCGCCTGGGCGACCAGCTCGGCCGAGCCCGACGACACCGAGCGGAAGGCGCTGCGCTCGGCGCTCGAACGGTGGTTCGGCAGCCCCGTTGACATGTAGGATATCTCCTACGTAAGGTCGCGGGCATGACGATCACCCACGTGCAGTTCCTGACCCTGCCCGTCGCCGACCACGCCCGCGCGCGGGACTTCTACGTCGGCAAGCTCGGCTTCGAAGCGCTCGTCGACCGCCGCACGCCCGAAGGTGGCCGGTTCGTGATGGTCGCCCCGAAGGGTGCCCAGACGGGCGTGGTGCTGACCGACCAGCAGGTCACCGGAATCGAGCCGGGTCCGCGGCACTTCCAGCTGCAGACCACCGACCTCGACGCCGACGTCGCCGCACTGCGGGCCGGCGGCGTCGAGGTGGCCGACCCGGACGAGCGGCCGTGGGGGCGCGCGACGTCCTTCAAGGACCTCGACGGCCACACCCTCGGCCTGCTCGAACCGTCGGACTTCGGCACCGTGCCGAACTGATGCCGGTCAACGACGACGTCTTCGCCGCGCTCGCCAGCCCGGCGCGGCGGGAGGTCCTGCGGCTGCTGCTGGACGGTCCGATGCCGGCGGGTGCGATCGCCGAACGGTTCGAGATGGCCCGGCCCAGCCTGTCGGAACACCTTCGGGTGCTTCGGGAGGCGGGCCTGGTCACCGAGCAGCGGCAGGGCCGCAACCGCGTCTACCGTCTCGACGCGGCCCCGCTCGAAGAGGTCGCCGACTGGCTCACGCCCTACGAGCGGTTCTGGCGGAGCAAGCTCGCCAACCTGCGTGACCTGCTCGACGAAGAGGACGACCTGTGACCGACGACGACCCGACCGCGATCCACGTCGACCAGTTCCTCGCCCACCCGGCCCGCAAGGTCTGGCGCGCGCTGACCGAGCCGGACCTCCTGCAACGCTGGATCAACATGCCCAACGACATCAGACCCGTGGTGGGACACCGGTTCCAGCTGCTGGCCGAACCGGTGCCGGCGGCCGGGTTCGCCGGCGGGCCGGTGGCGTGCGAGGTCCTGGAGGTCGAGCCCGAACGCAAGCTCAGCATCCGGTGGGGTCCGAGGTGGACGGTCACCTGGCGGCTGGAACCGGAGGGCACCGGTACCCGGCTCTTCCTCAGCCACGAGGGGTTCGACCCGGACGACGAGTTCGAGCGCGTCTCCCGGCGCATCATGGGCGGCGGCTGGCGCTCCCACGTGCCGCGCGCACTGGCCCGGCTGCTGGACGCCCTACCGGAGCAGGCCCCGTTACGATCGGGAGGTGACCGCTGACCCCGCCGAGACGAAGCCCCTGCGCGCCGACGCCCGGCGCAACCGGGCGCGCGTGCTGGAAGCGGCCGAGAGCGTGTTCGCCGCCAAAGGCACCGGGGCGCCCACCGAAGAGGTCGCCCGCGTCGCCGGCGTCGGCATCGGCACGGTGTTCCGGCACTTCCCGACGAAGGAAGCCCTCCTCGAGGCCGTGCTGATCGCCCGGCTGCACCGGTTCGCCGACGAGGCCGAAGCCGTCGCGGCGGCCGGCTCCGCGGACCCGGGCGCCACGTTCTTCACCTTCCTCGCCGGCTGGATCGAGATGTCCAGCGCGAAGAACGCCTACTTCGAGGCGCTCACCGCCGCCGGGGTGACCGTGCCGAAGGAGAAGTCCGAGATCGGCGCCCGGCTGCTCGACGCGCTCGGGGTGCTCCTGTCCCGGGCCCAGGCCGCCGGTGCGGTCCGCGAGGACCTCGTCCCGGGTGAGCTGATCACGATCATCATCGGCGTCGCGAAGGCCGCCGAGTACGCCGGCCCGGACGCACGCCTGCGCGACCGGGCCGTCTCGATCCTCTTCGACGGCCTCCGCCCGTCAGCGGGGCAGCGGCGCTGAGCCCACCGGCTCCAGCGTCGGGCGCTTCGCGCTGAGCGTGTCCCCGGAGGATTCGCCCTTCACCCGCCGCCGGACCCACGGCAGCGCGTGCTCCCGCGCCCACTGCAGGTTCTCGCTGCGGCGCGCGGCCGGGCTCAGCACCGCGCGCGGCGCCAGCTCCGGGCTGAGCAACGGGTGCTCGACCCCGAGGACCCGCAGCACCTCGATGGCGACCTCGGTGTGCCCGAGCGCGTTGAGGTGCAGGCGGTCCGGCGCCCAGAACCGGCGGTCGCACAGCTGCCGCATCGACCACAGGTCCACCAGCAGCGCGTCGTGGCGGGCCGCGATGCCGCGCACGAGCTCGTTGTAGATCGCCACCCGGCCGCGGATCGTGCGGAACAGCGGGTCCTCGACGCCGTCGACCCCGGTGAACAGGATGAGGCGGGCGCCGGTCGCGCGGATCCGGGCGACGGCGGTTTCGTAGTCCACCAGCAGCGCGTCGATGTCGACTTTGGGCCGCATGAGGTCGTTGCCGCCGGCGTAGAGGGAGACGAGGTCGGGGTCCATCGCGAGCCCCGGCTCGAGCTGCTCGCCCAGCACCTGCGGCAGCAGCTTGCCGCGGATGGCGAGGTTGGCGTAGCGGAAGCCCGGCTCGCGGGCGGCGAGCTGTTCGGCGACGCGGTCGGCCCAGCCCCGCACGCCGTTCGGGGAGGCGGGGTCGTCGTCTCCGACGCCCTCGGTGAACGAGTCCCCCATGACCACTAAGCGCTTGCTCATGTCTGCGATTCTAAGCAGGCGCCCGCCGGAAGGATCACGCCCATGGGACTCACGACGACACCACTGCTCGAGATCGCCTACGAAGAGGCGGGTTCACCGGACGGGGTGCCGGTGGTGCTGCTGCACGGCTTCCCGTACGACGTCCGGTGCTACGACGAGGTCGCCGCCCGGCTCACCGGCGCCCGAGTGCTCGTGCCGTACCTGCGCGGGTTCGGCGGCACGCGCTTCCGGTCCGCGGACACGCCTCGCTCCGGCCAGCAGGCGGCGCTCGCCCAGGACCTGCTCGACTTCCTGGACGCGCTCGGGATCGACCGGGCGGTGGTCGCGGGTTACGACTGGGGCGGCCGCGCGGCCTGTCTCGCGGCGGCGCTGTGGCCTTCGCGGATCCGTGGGCTGGTGTCGGTCGACGGGTACAACGTCCAGCACCTCGCTTCGGCGGCCGAGCCGACCCGGCCGGAGTGGGAGCGGACCTACTGGTACCAGTACTACTTCCACTCCGAGCGCGGCCGCCGCGGCCTGGAGCGCAACCGCGAGGAGCTGTGCGAGCTGCTGTGGCGCACGTGGTCCCCGACCTGGGCGGGCGCGGCCTCGGCGTTCCCCGCGAGCGCGCCGAGCCTGCACAACCCGGACTTCGTCGACGTGGTGATCCACTCCTACCGCCACCGTTTCGGCCTGGCCGCGGGAGACCCGCGTTACGACGGGCTGGAGGGGCTGATCGCCGCGGAGCCGCCGATCGCCGTGCCGACGGTGGTGCTGGAGGGCGACGCCGACGGCATCGGCGGCCCGAGCGCGGCCGGGGATCGGGAGTACTTCACCGGGCCGTACGAGCATCGGATGCTGCCGGGTGTCGGGCACAACGCGCCGCAGGAAGCGCCGGCGGAGTTCGCGGATGCCGTGCTGGCGGTGATCCGGGATTCCGCCTGACGCGGAAAACCTGGCGAGAAAGCTTCGCCGCACCTGTCGAATCCGGCCTTCCCCGGTTGACGTCTTGGCAAGAGGTCATCGAGGAGGCAGCCATGACGAAAGAGTTCGAGGTCGGGTTCGAGGGCACGCTGGCGGGAACGCCGGAACAGTGCTGGCGCGCCGTCACCGTCGAGGCCGGGAGCTGGTCGTGGCCCATCTCCTACGAGCCGCGGGTCGGCGGCCGCGAAACCGGGCTGACCTTTTACGGCGGCGAGGTCACCGCCTGGCAGCCCGGTGCGCACTTCGCGACGAGGTGCGAGAAGGACGGCTGGTTCAACGAACTCGACTACACCTTCGAACCCCGCGGCGACGCCACGCACCTGAAGTTCGTGCACCGCGGTGTCTTCCTCGAGGACTGGGACACCAACTACGACGCCTGCCGCAAGCACACGGCGTTCTACTACCACTCGCTCGGGGAGTATCTCGCGCACTTCCCCGGCCGCAGCGCCACCTACGCGATGACCGAGGCGCCCGAGTCGTCCGCCCGGCCCGACGGCTTCGCCAAGCTGAAGAAAGCGCTCGGTGTCCCGGACGACGTCCAAGCCGGGGATCGGCTGGCCGTCCGGGGCGAGGACGGCGTCGTGGACTACGTCACGCCGGAGTTCCTCGGCGTCCGGACGGCGGACGCGCTCTACCGCTTCTACGGCCGCAACGCCTTCGGCTGGCCGATCGGCGTCGGACGGCACCACTTCGCCGAGGTCGACGTCGATGCCGAAGGCTGGGAGGCGTGGCTGGCCGAGGTCTTCGGCTAGGCCGTGAGCTGCCGGGCCCGGTGGTCGGCGACGTGCACGCGGGTCGCGCAGCGCGTCGAGCAGAACCGGCGGCGGCCGTTGCGCGAGGTGTCGACGTACGCCGTTTCGCAGCCTTCGCGGCTACAGATGCCGAGGCGGTCCGGGGCCTCGCACACGAGGTGGGCGAGGCCGCCCGCGGTGTAGGCGCGCACGCGCCCGACCGGGCCGGCGTCTTCGGCCGAGTAGTGCAGGTGGGGCGGTTTGCCGTCGTGGGTGGTGATGGACGGCCGGCACGCCGCCCGGGACAGCAGGTCGTTCACCAGATCCGGACGCGCCGACGGGTCGGCGGCGAACACCGGCCGCAGCCGGTGGGCCCACTCGGCGATGCGCGTGGCTTCGTCGTCGGTCAGCGCCGCGATGGACATGCCGTTGCGGACCATCCCGTCGAGCAGTTCGCTCGCGGACCCCGCGTTCACCAGGTCGGCGGCGACGAGCGCGGCCGGACCGCCGTAAGGGTTGAAGTGCATAAAGCCATTACACCACGATGGCGGTATGGATGAAACCCGTTGCCCCCGCTGCGGCTGGCCGATCGCCGAACTGCCGGCGACCGAGGCCCGGCCCGCCACCCATCGGCTCGACTACGTGCGCTGCGTCTGCGGCAGCTGGCTCGCCCGCTTCGACGGCGAGGTCGTCGGCGCCACGCGGGCGCGGCTGACCGGATGACTCAGAGGTCGAGCACGCCCGCCGCGTTGTCGTTCCACTGGTCGACCCGGCGGATGTACTCGTACAGCGCGCGGCTGCCACGCACCCAGCGCCCCTGGTCGGCGATCGCGAGGTCGTCGGCTCCGGCCCGGCGGGCCTCGGTGGCGAACCCGGAGCGCAGGGAGTGCCCGGTCACCGGGTACGGCAGGCCCGCGCGGACGCCGGCCCGGGTGAGGATCTGGTTGACGCCGGTCGTGCTCAGCGCGGGCTCGCCGACGTTGCCGTGCCGGTCGACCCGCCGGAACGCCGGCCCTTCGGTGATCCCGGCCCCCGAGCGCCACGCGTGCCACGCCCGCACCGGGTCGGTGTCGGGGTTCTCGCGCCGCGGGACAACCATGTCGCCGGTGCTCTTGCCGTGCCGCACGGTCACCGCCAGGCCCCGGTCGTCGACCGGTTCGACGTCGGTGACCAGCAGGTTCGCCAGGTCGGAGCACCGGGCGGCGATGGGGAAGCCGATCAGGAGCATCGCGCGGTCGCGGGTGCCGGCCAGGGTGTCCGGGCAGGCTCGTGACATCGCCCGCAGGTCGGTGAGGGTGACCATGGTGGCCTTGCCGCGGCCGCGCTGGATCCCCTCGCGGGCCAGCCGCTGCCGGTAGCCCTTCAGCGCTCGCCACGCGGCGCGGCTCGCTTCGGGGTCGACGACGACCTTGTGGTGCCGCAGCCCGGCGAGCGCGCCGGTGAGCCGCCGCTCGATCGTCGACGGCGCTGCCGGGGCGGCTTGTTCCGGCACCTCCGGTACGACGCGTTCGTCCGGCCGCAGGGTCCGGCCGCGTTCGAGCCAGACGACGAACCCGGTCAGGGCGCCGATGGACGCCGCCAGCGGCGGGATCCCGGCTTCGGCGGTGTAGTCCTGCCACACCTGCCAGTCCTGGGCGTAGGCCTTGAGCGTGTTCGGCGGCCGTTGCCCGTCGACGTGCCGGGCGGCGGCCTCGTCGAGCAGGGCGAGCCGGTCTTGCGGGCTCGCCGCGGCGAGGGCGGCGTCGGTCACCGGTTCGAGCTCGGGCACGCGCCGAGGTTACGGGAAGTAGGTACTTTCTCCGGTGAGGCGTGTCGATCCGGCCGGGCGCCGTTCGTGTGAAGGGCGAGACAGCGAAAGGAGCCGACGTGAAGCAGTACCTGCTCAGCATCTACCAGCCCGACGGGCCCACGCCGCCGCCGGAGGTGCTCGACGGCGTGATGAAGAAGCTCGACACCCTGAACGCCGACCTCAAAGCGGCCGGGGCCTGGGTGTTCGCCGGTGGGCTGCACCCGCCGTCCAGCGCCACCGTGCTGCGGGCCGGTGACGGCGACACGCT
This sequence comes from Amycolatopsis sp. NPDC048633, assembly GCF_040650695.1. Lineage (NCBI taxonomy): Bacteria > Bacillati > Actinomycetota > Actinomycetes > Pseudonocardiales > Pseudonocardiaceae > Amycolatopsis > Amycolatopsis sp. NPDC048633. The sequence continues at coordinate 84,749 of NZ_JBEZHS010000037.1, read as the reverse complement.
CGTCACCGACGGCCCGTTCGCCGAAGGCAAGGAACACCTCGGCGGGTTCACGATCATCACCGCGCCCGACCTCGACGCCGCGCTGGCCTGGGGCAGCCGGCTCGCCGACGCCGTCGCGCCGCTGCCGGTCGAGGTGCGGCCGTTCAGCGGATGAGCGTCGAGGACGTCTTCACCGCGGAGTACGGCCGCGCGGTGTCGGTGCTGGTGCGGGTCTTCGGGAGCATCGACGTCGCCGAGGAAGCCGTGCAGGACGCGTTCGCCGAGGCGGTCAAGCGGTGGCCGGACACCGGGGTGCCGCCGAGCCCGGCCGGCTGGATCATCACCACCGCCCGCAACCGCGCCATCGACCGCCTGCGCCGGGAGGCCGCCCGGGACGACAAGCACGCCCAGGCCGCTCTGTTGCGTGCCGAAACCGAGCCTGTGGAGGAGGGCGCCGTGCCCGACGAACGGCTCCGGCTGATCTTCACCTGCTGCCACCCCGCACTGGCCCGGCCCACCCAGGTCGCGCTGACCCTGCGGCTGCTCGGCGGCCTGACCACGACGGAGATCGCCGGCGCGTTCCTGGTGGCCGAGCCCACGATGGCCCAGCGGATCGTCCGGGCGAAGAACAAGATCCGCGACGCGGGCATCCCGTACCGCGTCCCGCAGGACGCCGACCTGCCCGCGCGGCTGTCCGCGGTGCTCGGCGTGCTGTACCTGATCTTCAACGAGGGCTACACAGCGAGCGCGGGGGAGGACCTGGTCCGCGACGACCTGTGCCGCGAAGCGATCCGGCTCGCCCGCGTCCTGGCCGGGCTGATGCCCGACGAGCCGGAGGTGTGGGGCCTGCTGGCGCTGATGCTCCTGATCGACTCCCGCCGCGCGGCCCGCACTCGGGCGGACGGCTCGGTGGTGCTGCTCGCCGAGCAGGACCCCGCCGGGTGGGACGCGGAGCTGGTCGCCGAGGGCCAGGAGATCGTCCGCCGGTGCCTGCGCCGCAACCAGCCGGGCCCGTACCAGATCCAGGCGGCGATCCAGGCCGTCCACAGCGACGCGCCCACGGACTGGTCCCAGGTCAAGGCGTTGTACGACCAGCTGCTGGCGGCGACGCCGACGCCGGTGGTGGCGCTGAACCGGGCGGTGGCGGTCGCCGAGGTCGAGGGTCCCGGTGCCGCGTTGGCGCTGGTCGAGGGCTTGGAGCTGGCGCGGTTCCCGCTGTACCACGCGATCCGCGCGGACCTGCTGGATCGGGTGGGCAGGCGCGGGGAAGCGGTGGCGGCTTACACGACAGCGATCGAGCTGACCCACAACTCGGCCGAGCGGTCCCTCCTAGAGCGGAAGCGCACCGCAGCGTCAACTCTGGGTTGACATCAGGGGGGGCCTAGTTTTTCGAGGCCCCAAATCTGCCTCTCATCGCACCCTCGGTCATCTGGCCTGTTCTGGGTTCGGATATGTGACCTTATCCAAATCCAGAGCGTCCTCAAGCTATCTATTAATTTAGAACAGCTGCTTATAGTTCTGATTAGAAGCTTTGATAGACTCTCAATCATGACGGAAGACGCTGGTCAGGCGCGGATTTGTGAGTACCGGCGTTGTGGGGCGCCGCTGCCGCCGGCTGTGGGGCGGGGGAGCCGGGCTCGGTTCTGTCAGGACGGGAAGACCTGGGGCCGGCGGAACCTCTCCTGCCGCGACGCCGAGGCCGTCCTGTCGGACGCCGAGTCGCTGCGGGAGAGCGACACCGCGCTGGACGACACCGCCGTCACCGCGCTCGCCGGGCAGGTCGACCGCGTGCTCGAGCCCGCGCGAGGGCTCGTCGAGACGCTCACGACCCTGCGTCAGCAGCTGGAAGCCGCCACCGCCACCGCGCTCGCCGAACGGGACGCCGCTTTGGCCGAGGCCGACGACCACCGGCGGCAGCGGGGGCTCGCCGAAGCCGACGCCGCCCAAGCGCGCGACAGTGCCGATGAGGCCGCACGGACCGCGGCCGACGCCGAGAAGGCGATGGCCGCGGCTTTGCGGGAGCGGGACGAGGACCGCGCCGCCCGGCGGGCCGCGCTGCAGGAGCAGCAGCGTGCCGAAGGACAGCTGGCCGCGGTGCGGGACGAACTCGGGCGGGTCGCCGAGCGGGCCGACGCCACCGCCGCCCTGGCCGGTGAGCGCGCCGCCGTGATCGCCACCCTGACCGCTGAACTGACGGCCGTACGAGAGGTCCTCGACGAAGAACGTGGCCGCAGCCAGGCCGCCACCTCGCGCGCCGAAGCGGCGGAACTCCGTGCCGAGACGACGACCCAGCGTCTCGACGCGGCCGAAGCCCGTGCCGGCGTGGCCCGCGAGGAACTGACCAAGGCAGCTACTGCCCACCAGGCCGCCGAGGAACGGGCCAGGTCGGATGCCGATCGCGCGCGAACCGAGTCCGATCGGCGGCTGGCCGCGGCGCAGGCCGCCCACGAGCAAACCGTCCGGTCCATGCACGAGACCACCACGAACCTCGGCACTGAACTCCGCACGTGCACCGGTCGCGCCGACAACGCCGAGCGTGCGCTGGTCAGAGCCCTCGCCGTCCTGCGGGAGGCGGACGTGAACCTGCCGGACGACGTGGCGGCAATGCTTAAGTAGTTACTTGACTATCAGCGAGCGCGGGCATAACTTAAGTACATGCTTGACCATGAGCTGGACCTGGTGTTCCGCGCCCTGGGTGACCGGACGCGGCGGGCGCTGGTGGAGCGGCTCGTGCGCGGGCCGGCGTCGGTCAGTGAGCTCGCCGAGCCGCTGACCATGTCGCTCGCCGCCGTGGTGCAGCACCTTCAGGTGCTCGAATCCGCCGGGATCGTGCGGTCGGAGAAGGTCGGCCGCGTGCGGACCTGCCGGATCGAGCCGGAGATGCTGCGCGCCGGCGAGCACTGGCTGGGCGGTCAGCGCACCACGTGGGAAAGCAGGCTCGACCGGCTCGGCGACGTCCTCGCCGAGCCGCCAGGCACGTCCGAAGGGAGCACGACATGACCGTCACGCACGCCACCTTCACGCTGGAACGCACCTACCCCGTTCCCCCGGCTCGCGTGTTCGCCGCGTGGGCGGACCAGGCCGCCAAGGGGCGCTGGTTCGTCCCCGACGGGACGCACGAGCTGGACTTCCGCGTCGGCGGCCGGGAAACCGTCGGCGCCACGGGCTCGGACGGTACGGCGCTGGCCGTCACCTCGACCTACCACGACATCGTGCCCGAGCAGCGCATCGTCTACTCCTCGACGCTGAGCGGCGGCAAGGTGCTCGCCACGGTCTCGGTCACCACGGTCGAACTGGTCGCCGAAGGCGAGGGCACCCGCCTGGTCCTGACCGAGCAGGGCACGTTCCTCGACGGCGCCGAAGAACCGGCGTGGCGCGAGCGGGGCACGGGTGACTGGCTCGACCGGCTGGGCGAGGCGCTGAAATGACCCCCGAACTGCTCGTCGAAGCCCGCGTCGCGGCCGTGGCGGCGAAGGACGTCGAGACGCTGGTGGCCCAGTACGCCGAGGACGTCACGCTGTTCGACGCGCTCGGCCCGTTGCGCGACACCGGCCGGGACGTCGAACGCGCCCGGCTGCGGGAGTGGTTCGGGGCCTACCGCTCCACGATCGACCTGACGGTCCAGGACCTCGAGGTCGTCGCCGATGGCGATGTCGCGTTCGCGCACTACCTGTTCCAGGTCAAGGGCACGATGACCGACGGGACCGATGTGGACATGTGGGTGCGCTCCACCGTCGGGTTCCGTCGCGGCGAGGACGGCTGGAAGATCGTCCATGAGCACAGTTCGGTGCCGCTCACGCCGTCCGGTACCGCTGCGGGCTGACGCCGAATTCGCGTTTGAAGGCCGTGCTGAGGGCGAACGCGCTGCCGTAGCCGACCTGGTGGGCGACCGAACCGATCGTGGCGTCCGGTTGCTGGCGCAGCAGGTCCGCGGCGAGCGCGAGCCGCCAGCCGGTGAGGTAGGCCATCGGTGTCTCGCCCACCGTCGTGGCGAACCGCCGGGCCAGTGCGGCCCGGGAGACGCCGGTGTTGGCGGCGAGCTTGGCGACCGTCCACGGCTCGGCGGGCTGGTGCTGCAGCAACCGCAATGCCTGCCCGACGATCGGATCGTCGTGCGCGCGGTACCAGGCCGGCGCGCTCGTGTCGGGCCGGTCGAACCACGTGCGCAGCGCGGCGATCAGCAGCAGATCGAGCAGCCGGTCGAGGACGGCCTCCTGACCCGGCACGTCCCGGCCGATCTCCGTGGCGAGCAGCCCGACCAGCGGCGTCGGCCAGTCGGCCGCCCGCAGGACGATCAGCGTCGGCAGCGCGGCCAGGAGCTTCTTGCTGATCTCGCCTTCCATGCCGTACGTGCCGGTGAGCAGCACGACCGGGCCGCCGGTGCCCCACGTGCGCACGCCGAGGTCGGCGTACTCGGTGAGGTGCCCGCCATCGGGGGTGCGGCACTCCTGGCCGGGCAGGATCAGCGCCTGCGGCGGCGTCGACGGGTGGTCGGCGACCAGGTACGGGTCCGGGCCGCGGGCGATCGCGACGTCGCCTTCGCCCAGCAGGACGCTCTCGCCGTCGTCGAGGACGATCCACGCTTCGCCGCGCACGACCGACACCACGGTCAGCGGCGCCTGGTCTTCGATACGCAGTGACCACGGCGGGGTGAGCACCGAACGCAGCAGGAACGCGCCGTGGGCGCGGGGGCCGTCGAGGAGCGCGGCAAGTGGATCCATGCTGCCGAGTGTAGACGCTGAAACATGCGATCGAGGCTTTGAACTATGGAGAGTCTCACCGAACACCGGTTGACTCACTGCCATGACAACGAACTTCCTGGTGGTGGGCGGCACCGGCAAGACCGGGCGTCGCGTGGCGGATCGGCTGCGGGAACGCGGCCTGCCGGTGCGGACCACGTCGCGGCGCGGGGCGCCGCCGTTCGACTGGGGTGACCGCGAGACCTGGGCGCCGGTGCTCGAAGGCGTCAGCTCGGTTTACCTGACCTATTACCCCGACCTGGTGGTGCCCGAGGCGGCCGCTGACATCCGCGCGTTCACCGAGCTGGCGGTGGCGCACGGCATCGGGCACCTGGTGCTGCTGTCCGGCCGCGGCGAGGAGGAAGCCGAGGCGTGCGAACGGATCGTCGCCGACGCCGGCACCGGCTGGACGGTCCTGCGATGCAGCTGGTTCGCGCAGAACTTCAGCGAGCACTTCCTGCTCGACGCCGTGCGCGGCGGGGAGATCGCACTGCCGGCGGGCACGGTCACCGAACCGTTCGTCGACGTCCGCGACATCGCCGACGTCGCGGTGAAGGTGCTGACCGAGCCGGGCCACACGGGACAGCTGTACGAGCTGACCGGGCCGCGGCTGCTGAGCTTCGCCGACGCGGCCGCGGACATTTCGGCCGCGTCGGGGCGGGATGTCCGCTATGTTCCGGTTTCCGCGGAGGACTACGCCGCCACGGCGGTCGAGTACGGCGTGCCGGAAGAAGAGGCCGGGGCGCTGACCGAGCTGTTCGCCCGGGTGCTCGACGGCCGCAACGAGTCGATGACCCACGACGTCGAGCGGGTGCTGGGGCGGCCGGCGACGGACTTCGCCGGCTTCGCGCGGGACGCGGCGGCCACCGGGGTCTGGACGCGATGAAGGGGAAGGAGAGACCGATGTCGACTGTGGTGCTGGTGGCCGCGCTGGTCGCGGCCGGGTTGATCGCCGGGTTGTTCTACGCCTACGCGTGCTCGGTGATGCCGGGGATCGCGCGCGGCGACGACAAGACGTTCGTGGAGGCGATGCGCGGGATCAACGTCGCGATCGTCAACCCGGTCTTCATGCTGACGTTCCTGGGCGCGCCGCTGCTGGCGGGCGTGGCGATCTTCCTCAACCCCGGGCCACGGCCGTGGGTGATCGCCGGGTTCGCTTGCCTGGTGGCGATGCTGCTGATCACCGGGGCGCTGAACATCCCGCTGAACAACGCGCTGGAGTCCGGTGGCGACGACTACGCGGCGGTGCGCGCGAACTTCGAGACGGCGTGGGTGCGCTGGAACGTGCTGCGGGCCGTGGTGAGCACGGCCGGGTTCGGCTGCCTGGTGGCGGCCGTGCTCACCGACCGCGGCTGATCAGTCCGCGAGGCGGAAGAGCAGGTCGGTGACCCACTGGTTGGGGTCCGCCACTTCGAGTGGGTTGGTGCGCAGGACTTCCAGGCGGCCACCCCACTCCTCGCCGTCGGGACCTTCCGTGACGTCCCACGCGACGCCCTCGACGGCGCCCCAGGCCAGGACCGCCGCGGTGGCGGCGACCAGGCCGTCGGGGGCTCCGACGTAGGTGTCGAGGACGTACTTCCCGGCCGGCAGCTCACCGGCGAAGGCGGGCTCCTCCGGGGTGAACCCGCCTTCGACCCGGACGCCGGCCTCGACGGTGAACCGCATCCCGGGGTGCAGCACGCGGTAGCGGAAGAACGGCGCCCCGGCCGGGGCAATCCCGCTGCCGGCCAAGGTGCCGATGAGCGGGGGCAGCCGGTCGGCGATGCGCGCGAACTCGTCGATCCCGACGGTGGCGCGCTCGGCGACGTAGCGCTGGGCCGGTCGGTCCACGATGGACGGCATCAGCGTTCCTCCGGGACGAAGATCGGGCGGACTTCGATACTGCCGTAGGTCGCTGCCGGGTGCTTGGCCGCGATTTCGAGGGCTTCGTCGAGGTCGTCGCAGTCGAGGACGACGTAGCCGCCGATCTGTTCCTTGGCCTCGGTGAACGGCCCGTCGGTGAGCAGCACTTCCCCGTCGCGGACGCGGATCGTCGTGGCTTCCGACGGCGGGCGCAGGCCGCCTCCGCCGTGGATCTTGCCGCGGCGGGCCAGGTCTTCGCCCCAGCCGTCGCAGCCGTCGTACTGGTGCTCTTCGGCGGTCTCGTCGCCGGCGATCATCAGCAGGTACCGCATGTCAGCGTCCTTCCAGTACTTCGCGCAGGCGCGCGGCGAAGGCGACCGGCTCGGCCATGAAGCCGCCATGGTCGCCCGGGAACGGTTCGGCCGCCAGGCCGAGGTCCGCGGCCAGGCCGAGCCCGGTTTCGTGGGCAAGCTGCCCGGTGGACTTCTCGCCGACGGCGACGACCAGCCGCGCGGACGTCGCCCGCAGCGCGTCGAGATCCGGGTCGTAGGCGCCGGTGGCGGGCATGAGGTGGCCGAAGAAGTAGGCGAAGTTGCCTTCGGCGCCCAGGTCGAGCGGCGGCGCGGGATCGATGCCCAAGCTCGCCATGAACGCGGCGAAGGCCGGGCCGACGCCCTGTTCGCGGAACAGCGCGGGGATGTCAGGCCCGTCGAGGGCCCCGGCGGGCAGGTAACGGCTGACCGGAGGTTCGTGCAAAACAACCGTGCGGACGTCACCGGGGTGCCGCAGGACGTGGTCGAGCATCGTGATGGCGCCGCCGCTGCTGGCCAGGACGTCCGCGGGCCCGACTTCGGCGAGCAGGCGGTGGACGTCGTCGGCGTGCTCGCGGATCGTGTCGCCCCCGGGTTTGCCGTCGAGCGGGCTGCGGGAGAGGCCACGCGGGTCGTAGGCGACGACGGTGTGGTCTTCGGCCAGCAGCGGGCGCAGCGCTGTGAACACCGCGGCGTCGGCGGGGCCGCCGGGGACCAGCAGCAGCACCGGACCACGGCCGGTGACGTCGTAGGTGAGGGTGGCGCCGGGGACGGCGAGGGTGGTCATGGGCTTTCCTCCGGTGGTCGGGGTTCGCCCGACCGACGAACGGGCCCGCCCGGGACCGACACCACTTCCGAAATTCTTCGCGTGAGGTAGGCGCGCTCGGCCTCGGTGGGCGCGAGATCGCGGGCCTTGGCGTACCACTCGGCGGCTTCGGCGTCCCGGCCCAAGCGCCGGAGGAAGTCGGCGCGGGTGGCGGGCAGCAGGTGGTAGCCGTCCATGGTCAGCTCGTCGAGCAGCGTGAGCCCGGCGAGCGGGCCGTCGGCCATGCCGACCGCGACGGCCCGGTTGAGCTCGACGACCGCGCTGGGGACGTGCTTGCGCAGCTCGCCGTAGAGGCCGGCGATCTGGGCCCAGTCGGTGTCGGCGGGCCGGGCTGCGGTGGCGTGGCAGGCGGCGATGGCGGCCTGGATCTGGTACGGCCCGGGGTGCCGCCGGCGCAGCGCGGTCTCCAGGATCTGGGCGCCTTCGGCGATTTCACCCGCGTCCCACCGGGTGCGGTCCTGTTCCTCGAGCGGGACGAGTTCACCGTTCGAACCGGCCCGGGTGGCGCGGCGGGCGTGTTGCAGCAGCATCAGCGCGAGCAGGCCGAGGACCTCGGGTTCGTCGGGCATGAGGCGGGCCAGGACGTGGGCGAGCCGGATCGCTTCGGCTGCGAGGTCGGGGCGCAGCAGGTCGGGTCCGGCGCTGGCGGAGTAGCCCTCGTTGAACGTCAGGTACAGCACGCCGAGCACGGCGGCGGTGCGTTCGGGCAGCAAGTGCGCGGGCGGGACGCGGTACGGGATGCGCGCGTTGCGAATCTTGCGCTTCACCCGCACCAGCCGCTGGGACATGGTCGCTTCCGGCACGAGGAAGGCGCGGGCGATCTCGGCGGTGGACAGCCCGGCCAGCGTGCGCAGCGCGAGCGCGACCTGGGCTTCGGTGGCCAAAGCCGGGTGACAGCAGGTGAAGATGAGCCGCAGACGGTCGTCGGTGACGCCGCTGTCGTCGAGATCGAGTTCTTCGGGGACGTGCATCAGGGCGGCCTCCCGGAGCTTGGCGGCGCCGGCGGTTTCGCGGCGGAGCCGGTCGGTGGCGCGGTTGCGGGCGGCGGTGGTCAGCCAGGCGCCGGGCCGCTTCGGGACACCGTCGCGCGGCCAGGTGCGCAGCGCGAGGGCGAACGCCTCCTGGGCGCACTCCTCGGCGAGGTCCCAGTCGCCGGTGATCCGGATGAGCGTGGCCACGACCTGGCCCCACTCCTCGCGGAACGCCTCCGCGAGCGCGGTCTCGACGTCCACCGCTGCTCCTTCCGCCGGTTCACCCACCCGACGAACGGCCGGGGCCGGAACCGACAGCCGCCGCGTGGCAGGCGCCGTAGCCCTCGGCGCGCGCGACGATCCGGCCGGCTTCGACGCGGACGGCCGTCTCGGTGGCGTCACTGACGGCGGTGACGCCGGCGGCCGCGGCGAGCTCGCCGGCCGGGTCGCAGACGAGCCGGAGCCGGGGCCGGGCCGGGGGTGCGATCGCCTGGTCGAGGCAGGCGCGCAGGTCGGCGACGGTGAGCCGGGCCAAGGGGGCGAGTTCGCCGGGGTCGCTGGTGACGAGCACCGCGGTGACGTCGGCGCCGGCGCGCACGGCCTCCTCGAAGGCGGCAGCGCGGTGCAGGCCGAGGATGGTGACGACGCCGTCGCCGGGCCGGAACGGTTCGCCGGTCAGCAGGTCGGTGGCCGTCGGTGGGGTCCACGGCTGGTCGGCGGGCCGGGCCTGGCCGGTGATCGGCGGGGTCGCGGGCCAGTCGTCGCTGAGGTCCAGGTCGAGCAGTGCGGCGCAGGCGGTGACGATGTGGAACGGTTCGCCGAAGCCGGGCGCGGCGGCGGCGAGCTGGCTCGCGCCGTGCAGCGTGGTCAGGGCGGCTTCGGCGACGCGGACCAGGCGACGTCCTGGGCGCAGTCGTTCCAGGGCGAGTCCGAGCAGGATGGCGTCGACGCGCATGAGCTGCGCGAACGGCAGGCGGGTGTGTTCGTCGGCGAGGATCTCGGGCACCAGGTCGCGGGCGAGGCGGGCGTCGCCGCTGTCGTTGTCGGTGGCCAGGGGGAGCCGGGCAACCCAGGCGCGGGCGAACGCGGCCAGGACGTCGGCCGCGTCGGCGTCCGGCGCTGGGGTGGCGGGCCTGGGTGCGCGTTCGGCGAGGTCGGCCAGGACGGCGAAGTACAGGGCGCGTTTGCCGGGGAAGTTGGAGTAGACCGCGCCGCGGGTGAGCTCGGCGCGTTCGGCGATGACGTCGATCTTCGCCTCGCGGAAACCGCGTCCGGCGAACTCGTCGCGGGCGGCGGAGAGGACCTTCGCGCGGTTGCGTTCCTGGGTCTCGGTCCTGCTGAGCCTGACCATCGTCCTCCTTGCCGCGGTGTCGTGGATCAAGATACCGTGACCACTGAGATGATTAGAACATCTGATGTGAACATTTGGAGTGCCGGATGATCCCCGAGATCGACCTGACCGACCTGAACGTCCTGACTGACCCGTTCACCGCCTACGACCAGGCGCGGGAGGCCGGCGCGCTGGCCAAGCTCGTCATCCCCGGCTTCGGCCCGTTCTGGGCGCTGACCCGCTACACCCAGGCACGCGCGATGCTGGCCGACCCGCGGTTCGAGGTCCGGGCCGAAAGCTTCATGCGGCCGCCGGGCATCCCCGAGCACTGCCTCGAGTACATGCGGACGATGGCCGAGCAGGACGGGCCCGAGCACCTGCGGCTGCGGCGGCTGGTGGCACCGGCGTTCACCCCGAAGCGCGCCGCTCAACTGCGGCCGCGGCTGGTGGCCCTCACCGAGCGGCTGCTCGACGAGCTGCCCGGCTACGCCGAGGACGGCGTCGTCGACCTCGTGCCGCACTTCGCGCGGCCGTTGCCGATGGACGTCATCTGCGAGATGGCCGGCATCCCCGAGGTCGACCGGCCGCGCTGGCGGGAGTACGGCGCCGTGATCGCCGGCGGTGTGGGCCCGGACTTCGCGACCGCGATCCCGGCGATCATCGAGGGCGCGAAGGACGCGGTGGCGCGCAGCCGGGCCGAACCGGGTGACGACCTCATCGGTGACCTCGTGCGCGCCGAGGACGACGACCGGCTCACCGACACCGAGCTGGTCACCCTGGTCTGGCACCTCGTGCTGGCCGGTCAGACGCCGGTGAACCTGATCGCGAACGCCGTCGAAGCCCTGCTGCGGCACCCGGACCAGCTCGCGGCCCTGCGCGCGGACCCGGCGTTGTGGCCGGGCGCGGTCGAGGAGCTGATGCGCTTCTGCAGCCCGCAACTACTGACCACGCCGCGGTTCGCGCGGGAGGACGTCGAGATCGACGGGCACCTGATCCGCGAGGGTGAGCGGGTGACGGCCGCGATGGTGGCCGCCGACCGCGACCCGCGCGCGTTCCCCGACGCCGACCGTCTGGATGTCACGCGCTCGGGGTCGCCGCAGCTGGGCTTTTCGCACGGCCCGCACTTCTGCCTGGGAGCGTCGATCGCGCGGGTGGAGACGGAGGTGGCGCTCTCGGGGTTGTTCGCCCGGTTCCCGGATCTCGCGCTGGCCGTCGACGACGTGCCGCGCGCGCCCGACGGCGGGACCTGGCGGCCCGCGTCGCTACCGCTGGCGCTCTGACGCGCGGCACCGCGGCGAGCGTCGCGAATGACTCATTCGGGACCTCGTAGGCCGGGAATGAGTCATTCGCGACCCTCCGACCGGGCGGAGATCAGGGTTTCGATGCCGTCCAGGACGCGGGCGAGGCCGAAGCGGAAGTTGTGGGCCGGGTCGGACGCGGCGTTGTGGGCCTGGCCCGCGGCCGTGCCGACCCGGGACGCGAGCGGGTAGTGGGCCGGGTCCGCGGCGGGGATGCCGGCCAGGACCGGGCCGACGCGCTCCCACCACTGCGCGTCGGTCATCCCGCTGGTGCGGACCAGGCGGGCGGCGTCGAGCGAGCTGCGCGCGGTGCCCCGCACCAGGCCGGAGACCAGGGTGACGACGGCGTCCATCTCGACGTCGTCCAGCCCGATGCCCTCGACCGCGCGCAGCTCGTGTTCGTATCGCGCGAAGCTGTTCGGGCCCAGCGCCGAGCGGGTGGTGGTGGCCTGCAGCAGCCACGGGTGCCGGTGGTAGAGCGCCCATTCGTCGTCGGCGAGCGCGGTCAGGGCCGCCCGCCAGCCGAGGCCGGGCTCGGGGACGGACAGCTCGCCGTGGGCGTGGTCGATCATCAGGTCGAGCAGCTCGGCCCGGCCGGGTACGTAGGTGTAGAGCGTCATGGGGGAGACGCCGAGGTGCTCGGCGACCCCGCGGATGGTGACCGCGTCGATGCCGTCGGCGTCGCCGAGGGTGATCGCCGCGCTGACGACGTCGGCGGTGGTCAGCTTCGGTTTCGGGCCGCGCCGGGCGGGTGCGGCCACGCCCCAGAGCAGCTCGATCGCGCGTCGCGGGTCGCTGCCGCCGTTGTCCTCCGTGCTCACGCGGCTCATTCTGCCCACCTCATTGTCGTACAACGTACAGAGTTGTGCTAACCTCTACTTCGTACACAGTACAGAGTTAAGGGGGAAGATGACTCTGCAGATCCAGGCCGAGGGACTTCGCAAGCGCTACGGCGACGCGTACGCCCTCGACGGGTTCGATCTGTCCGTCACGGCCGGCACGCTGCACGGCCTGCTGGGACCCAACGGCGCGGGCAAGACGACCGCCGTCCGCGTGCTCTCCACCCTGCTGCGCCACGACGGCGGTACGGCACGGGTGGCCGGCTTCGACGTCGCCACCGAACCGGCGAAAGTGCGCTCGGCGATCGGGCTGGTCGGCCAGCAGGCCGCGGTCGACGAGCTGCTGTCCGGGCGGCAGAACCTCGTGCTGTTCGGCCGGCTGCACCACCTGGGCCGGCGCGAAGCCACCCGCCGCGCCGACGACCTGCTGGAACGGTTCGCTCTCGCCGACACGGGGACAAACCCGGTGTCGGCGTACTCGGGCGGGATGCGGCGGCGCCTCGACCTCGCCGCCTCCCTGCTCGCGACCCCGCGGGTGCTGTTCCTCGACGAGCCCACGACCGGGCTGGACCCGCGCAGCCGCATCGAGGTCTGGCGGGCGGTGCGGTCCCTGGTCGCCGACGGCACGACCGTGCTGCTCACGACGCAGTACCTGGAGGAGGCCGACCGGCTGGCCGACCGCATCTCCCTGGTGGAACACGGGCGCGTCATCGCCGAAGGGACCCCGGCCGAGCTGAAGGGCTCACTCGGGGCGACCCGGATCGAGCTGACGCTGATCGACCCGGACGTCGTCCACGCGGCGGCGGCGTTGCTGGCCCGGGTCACCGGGGACGAGCCGGTCACCGAAGAGCTGAGGGTCAGCGCGCCGGCCGAACCGTCGATGCTGACCGACGTCGTCCGCGAGCTGGGCGCGGCCGAGCTGGCGGTCGCCGACGTCGCCCTGCGGCATCCGACGCTCGACGAAGTGTTCCTGGAGCTGACGGGGAAGGTGTCGCGATGAGATGGGCGATCGAAGACGGCTGGACGCTCACCCAGCGGTACCTCGCCCACCTGGCGCGGCGCCCGGCCCGGCTGGCCACGGTGGTGGCGTTCCCGATCCTGATGGTGCTGATCTTCGCCTACCTGCTCGGTGGCGGGATGACCGTGCCGGGCGGGGGTTCGTACCGCGAGTTCCTGATGCCGGGGATGTTCGCGATGACCATGGCGTTCGGGCTGTCGGGCACGATGATCGCGGTGCTCGACGACGCCACCAAGGGCGTCACCGACCGGTTCCGGTCGCTGCCGATGGCGCCGTCGGCGGTGCTCACCGGGCGGGTGGCGGCGGACCTGGTGAACGCGGTCCTCGCGCTGGCCGTGCTGCTGGGGTGCGGGTTCGCCGTCGGCTGGCGCCCGCACGGCAGCCTGGCCGAGACGCTCGCCGCGTTCGGGCTGCTGCTCCTGCTGCGCACGGCGCTGGTGTGGGCCGGGATCTACCTGGGCCTGCTGACCACGGATCCGTCGATGGTGACGCTCGCGCAGACGCTGGAGTTCCCGTTCGGGTTCCTCTCCAGCGCGTTCGTGGCGACCGCGACCATGCCGGCCTGGCTGGGAACCGTGGCGGAGTGGAACCCGTTGTCCTCCACGGTGACGGCGGCGCGGGTGCTGTTCGGCAACCCGGGCGCGGCCGGGACGTCCTGGGTGAGCGCGCACTCCGTGCTCATGGCCGTGGTGTGGCCGCTGGTGCTGCTGGCCGTGTTCGTGCCGTTGTCCGTGCGCCGATACGGGAGGTTGGGGAACTGAACGCCGATTTCGAACCGGGTGAACCACCACGGGCGGGACGGCTGGTGCTCGACGGGCGCCGGCTGTCCCTTGTGGACGGCTTGCCGGAGCTGCTGAGCACCACCGATCCCGATCCCGCCACGGCGTTCTGGGCGACCGCGGCGAAGGCCGCGCTGCGGCTGGTCGCGGCGGGCCGGCTCTTGCCAGGGGTCACCGAGGCCGGCCACGACGCCTGGCGCGTCGGGCCCTTGGAGCCGGCGGAAGCCGCGTGGCTGCGGGACCTCGCGGCCGCGATGCCGGTGGACGAGCGGGCGCCGGGTCCCCTGCTGCGGGCGTTCCTCGACGCCGTCGCCGACACCCTGCCCCGCACACCCGCCGCGGCGAAGGCGGCCGGGACGCGGTTGTTCGCCGCGGTCGCGCCGCAGCGGGCGGAGTCCGTGCGGGACTGGGCCGGCGAACTGGCCGCCGGGCTCGACTCCGGCACCCGGGTGTCGCTGCGGGTGGAGGCGCCGGACGGCTTCGACGCCGGCCGCTTCCACGCCGTCGTCCAGGTGCACAGCCTCGCCGACCCCGGCCAGGTCGCCGACGCGGCGCAGCTCTGGGAGACGGGCCGGTTCGGGCCGCGGGCGCGCATCGACGTCGTGCTGGCGCTGCGCCGGGGTGCGCAGGTGTGGCCGGCGCTGAGCCCGCTGCTCACCTCGGCCGTGCCGGACGTGCTGGCGCTGGGCGGGGACGACGTGACCGAGCTCGTCGCGGCCGCGGCCCCACGCCTGGCGGCGGTCGGCATCGACGTGCACTGGCCGGCCGAGCTGGTGGGCTCGCTGACCGCACGGGCCGTAGTGAACGCCGGGGACGCACCCGGCGATCTGCCGTCGTTCTTCGGCGGCGGCCGGGCGCTCGAGTTCGACTGGCAGCTCGCCCTGGGCGGTGAGGTGCTGACCGAGGCGGAGCTGGACGTGCTCGCCGAGGCCCGCCGTCCGGTGGTGCGGCTGCGCGACCGCTGGGTGCTGGTCGACCCGGCGTTCGCGGCGAAGGCACGCGAACGGACGCTGAAGCCCCTCACCCCGGTCGACGCGCTGGGCGCGGTGCTGACCGGGACCACCGAGGTCGACGGCGAGCCGGTCGAGGTCGTCACCGAGGGCTGGCTCGCGCGGCTGCGGGAACGGCTGTCCGCGCCGCCGGAACCCCAGGCGCCGCCGGCCGGGCTGGCCGCGACGCTGCGGGACTACCAGCTGCGCGGGCTGCAGTGGCTGGCCACGATCACCGGGCTCGGCCTCGGCGGCTGTCTCGCCGACGACATGGGCCTGGGCAAGACGGTCACGTTGATCGCGCTGCACCTGCACCGCGCGTCCGGGCCGACGCTGGTCGTGTGCCCGGCGTCGCTGCTGGGCAACTGGGAACGCGAGATCCGCCGGTTCGCCCCGGGTGTGCCGGTGCGGCGCTTCCACGGCAGCGCGCGCTCGCTCGAGGACATCGAAGGGTTCGTGCTGACCACTTACGGCACGCTGCGCACCGATCCCGCGCCGCTGGCCGGGGTGCGGTGGGGGCTGCTGGTCGCCGACGAGGCCCAGCACGTCAAGAACCACCGCTCGGGCACTGCGAAGGCGCTGCGGCTGGTGCCCGCGGCGGCGCGGGTGGCGCTGACCGGCACGCCGGTGGAGAACACGCTCTCGGAGCTGTGGGCGATCCTCGACTGGTCGGCGCCGGGCCTGCTGGGTTCGCTGAGCGAGTTCCGGACGCGGTGGGCGAAACCGATCGAGGCCGGGGACCCTTCCGCGGCGGAGCGGCTGAGCCGGTTGCTGCGGCCGTTCCTGTTGCGGCGCCGCAAGTCCGACCCCGGGATCGCGCCGGAGCTGCCGGCGAAGACCGAAACGGACCAGCCGGTGGCGCTGAGCCCGGAGCAGGCGGCGCTGTACGAGGCGGTCGTGCGGGAGATGATGGCCGACATCGCCGCGAGCGACGGGATGGCGCGGCGCGGCCGGATCGTCAAGCTGCTGACCGCGCTCAAGCAGATCTGCAACCACCCGGCGCAGTACCTCAAAGAGCCCGGTGGCCGTTCGGGGAAGCTGGAGCTGCTCGACGAGCTGCTGGACACGATCCTCGCCGAGGGCGGCGCGGTGCTGGTGTTCACCCAGTACGTCGCCATGGCCCGGCTGCTGGAACAGCACCTGGCCGCCCGCGGGATCGGCACGTTGCTGCTGCACGGCGGCACGCCGGTGGCGCGGCGCGAAGAGCTCGTCGAGCGGTTCCAGGCGGGCGAGGTGCCGGTGTTCCTGTTGTCGCTCAAGGCGGCCGGCACCGGGCTGAACCTCACGCGCGCCGACCACGTCGTGCACTTCGACCGCTGGTGGAACCCCGCTGTCGAAGACCAGGCGACCGACCGGGCGTACCGGATCGGGCAGACCCGGCCGGTGCAGGTGCACCGGCTCGTCGCCGAGGGCACGGTCGAGGACCGGATCGCGGCGATGCTGCGGGAGAAGCGGGCGCTGGCCGACGCGGTGCTGGCCGGTGGCGAGGCGGCGTTGACCGAACTGACCGACACCGAGCTCGCGGAGCTCGTCGAGCTGAGGAGCCGCGGATGAGCGACGAAGCGGTACGCGGGTTCCCCGCGTTCGGAGCCGGCGGGCGCTCGGCCCGCTCCTGGTGGGGGCGGGCCTGGGTGAGCGCGATGGAGGACACCGCGCTGGACCTGCGGCAGCTGAAGAAAGGCCGCAAGTACGCCGCGGCCGGGCTGGTCGGGCCGATCACGGTGAGCCCGGGCCGGATCGCGGCGGCGGTCGACGACGTCGACGGCGGCCCGTACCGGACCGAGCTGCGGCTGGCGGAGCTGTCCGAAGCAGACTGGACGCGGTTCCTCGACCGGGTCGCCTCGCGCGCGGGGCACCTGGCGGCGCTGCTGGACCGGGACATGCCGCACGACCTGGTGGCGGCGGCCGACGACGCCGGCGTCCACTTGCTGCCGGGGATCGGGGACCTCGACCCGGAGTGCGACTGCGCGGGCTGGGAGCTGCCGTGCCGGCACGCGGCGGCGTTGTCGTTCCAGGCGTCGTGGCTGCTGGACGCGGACCCGTTCGTGCTGTTGCTGATGCGCGGCAAGGGTGAGCGGGAGATCCGCGAAGAGCTGGAGAGCCGCACGGCGCCGCGCGTGGACCTGGTGGTCGAGGACCGGACGCCGGGAGAGCTGCCGGATCTCGCCGGGTTCCGGCCGTCGGGGGCGCCGTCGATCCCGGCCGCGCCCGGGGTGCCGGCGGAGGCCTTCGCTCTGTTGGCCGCGCACGCCGCGACGCAGGCGCGGGCGATGCTGGCGGGTGAGCCGTGGCCGGGACGGCGGCACGACACGGTCCGGCTGGCCGCGGAGTTCCCCGCCGCGGCTTCACGGCTGGGCGAGGGGGCCGAGTTCGAGCGGGCGGTCGCGGCGTGGACGCACGGCGGCCGCGCGGGTCTGGAGGTGCTGGACGCGCCGTGGACACCGCCGAAGGTGGCACTGGCGGCCGCGCGGGCCGCGCTCGCCGACGTCACCGACGAGGAGCCGGTGTTCGACCGCAACCGGTGCACGGCCGGGGAGGTGCAGGTGCGGCTGGACCGGCGGGGGCGGTGGCACCCGTACCGGCGCGAGGGCGGTGAGTGGTGGCCCGCGGGGCCGCCGGAGGCCGATCCGGGACTGCTGCTCGGCTGATTCCCGGGAGCTTCTTCACGGGGTGAACCCGCGCCTGGACAGGGATTTTCGTGGGATCGCGCGGTATCCAGCGCGTTCCCCGGTGTCTCCTCTCCCCAACGGCGGTTTCCCGCCGGGCCCACTGGGGGTGCGGGCGCGCGGGTGCTGACTCCTCGCGCGCCCGCCCTGTTTCTGTCGGTCAGGTTTTTGTCGGTGCCCGGCGCTAGCGTGCGGGCCATGGACGCCATTGCCGCCGATCTGCACCGGTACCTCCAGGAGAAGCGCGAGTGCGTGCTCGCGTCGTTGTCCGGGTTGAGCGAGTACGACATCCGCCGCCCGATGACCCCGACGGCCACCAACCTGCTCGGCCTGGTCAAGCACCTGGCCGGCGGGGAGCTCGGCTACCTGGGCGACTGCGTCGGCCGCCCGGCCCCGGTCCGGCTGCCGTGGGTCGAGGACGGGTCGATCTGGGACAGCGCCGACATGTGGGCCACCGCGGAGGAGACCCGCGAGGAGCTGGTCGAGCTGTACCGGACGGCGTGGCGGCACTCGGACGAGTCGATCGAGCAGCTGCCGCTGGACGCGCCGGCGTCGGTGCCGTGGTGGCCGGAGGAGCGTCGGGGGACGACGTTCGGCTCGCTGCTCGTGCGGGTGACGGCGGAGGCGGGGCACCACGCGGGCCACGCCGACATCGTTCGTGAGCTGATCGACGGTCGCGCGGGCGGCGACCACGACGACATCGGCGACACCGCCTGGTGGGAGACGTATGTGGCGCGGGTCCAGGGCGCGGCGGACAAGTTCCGCGCGGTTTAGGCCGCGGTGCGTTCGGCGAGCGGCCGGCGCCGCAATCCCGGCTGCTGCAGCGCGGGAGGCTGGTAGGCCTGGTCGAGGGTGCCGACGTCGGTGCCCGGCGGGACGATCTCGTCGATGCGGTCGAGCAGGTCGTCGGAGAGGGTGACGTCGAGGCCGGCCAGGAGGTCGTCGAGGTGGGCCATCGTGCGGGCGCCCAGCAGGGCGCTGGTCACGCCGGGGTGGGCGATGGTGAAGGCCATCGCGAGGTGGGTCATGGGCAGTCCGGCTTCTTTCGCGAGCGCTTCGAACTGCTCGACGACGTCGAGGCGGCGCTCGTCGTTGAGGTGGCGGACCAGGCCCGCGCGGCGCAGCTCGTCGTGCCGGCGGCCGGTGAGCAGGCCTTGGCCGAGCGGGCCCCAGACGAGGGTGCCCATGCCGAAGCGCTGGGTGGCGGGCAGGATCTCGCGTTCGATCCCGCGGTTGAGAAGGGAGTAGGCGGGCTGCTCGGTGTGGAACGCGGTCAGGCCGTGCCGGGCGGCCGCCCACTGGGCCTCGACGATGTCCGACGCCGTCGTGCCGGACGCGCCGATCGCGCGGACCTTGCCGCTGCGCAGGAGGTCGGTGAGCGCGGCGAGGGTCTCTTCGATGTCGGTGCCGGGGTCGGGACGGTGCAGCTGGTAGAGGTCGATGTGGTCGGTCCGCAGGCGGCGCAGCGAGTTCTCGACGGCGGTGACGATCCAGCGGCGGGAGGCGCCCTGGTGGTTGGGGTCCTCGCCGGTCGGGCGGCCGAACTTGGTGGCGAGCACGACGTCGTCGCGGCGGCCTTCCAGGGCTTTGCCGACGACGTCTTCGGAGTCGCCGTAGGCGTCGGCGGTGTCGAGGAAGTTGATCCCGGCGTCGAGGGCCCGGTGCAGGACGCGGGCCGAGTCCTCCGGGTCGGCGTTGCCGATCCGGGTGGCGAACATCAGCGTGCCCAGGGCGTAGGGGCTGACCTGGATGCCGGTCCGGCCCAGGGTGCGGTACTGCATGGGGACTCCTCGGGTAACCTTAACCGGAAAGCTTTTCCACAACTATACGGAAAGGCTTTCCGCTTAGCTACCCGGAGGAGCACCGTGCCCGAAGAGCCGCGACGTCGACGCGCCGACGCCCAGCGCAACGTCGACGCTCTACTGGAGGCGGCGAAGAGCGTCTTCGCCACCTCGGGGGTGGACGCGCCGGCGAAGGAGATCACCGACCTGGCCGGGGTCGGCGTCGGCACGCTCTACCGGCACTTCCCGCAGCGCGCGGAGCTGGTCGCGGCCGTGCTGCAGCGCGAGATCGACGTCGTGGCCCAGGCGGGACCGGCGCTGAGCGCCGAACACGAGCCGGGCGAAGCGCTGCGACGGTGGCTGCGCCGCTACACCGAGTTCGTCGGCACGAAGCGGGGGTTCGCCGCGGCCCTGCATTCGGGCGATCCGGCGTTCGACGCGCTGCCCGGCTACTTCATGGAGCGGATGGAACCGGTCCTGGCCGCCCTGCTCGACGCGGCGGCCGCGGCGGGGGAGGTCCGCACCGACGTCAGCGCGAAGGACCTCCTGCACGCCGTGGCCCTGCTCTGCCAGCCCGTGCGCGGCGAGGACCTGGAGTACAACCAGCGGATGGTCGCGGTCCTCGCCGACGGGCTCAGCCCACGGGCGTGACCGCGTAGTCCTTGACCCGCATGGAGTCGTGCATCCGCACGCCGCCGGTGTTGAGCTTCGCCAGCGCCGTGGTGACGCGGGCCGGCAGGGCCGAGACGAGCTGGCCGCCGCGGGTCAGCGCCCACACCCCGGCGCGGGAGGCGGGGATCAGGCTGCGGGCGGCGCCGGCGGCGAACGCGCGGCTCTTGCGCACCAGCTCGCCCATTTCGCTTTCGTAGGCGGCGAAAGCACGTTCGTGGTCACCGCCCGCCGCGGCCAGTTCGCCGGCCAGGACGTAGGCGCCGAGCACCGCGAGGCTGGTGCTGCCGCCGACGGCCGGGCCGGGACAGTAGCCGGCGTCGCCGACGAGCGTGACGCGACCGCGTGACCACGAGTCGAGCCCGAGCTGGGTGATCGAGTCGAAGTAGAACGGGCCCGGGCCGGCCAGTTCGGCCAGCCAGCCGTCGACCTGCGGATGCATCCCGGCGTAGGCCTCGCGCAGCAGCTCCTGCTGCCTCGCGACGTCGCGGTGGTGGTAGTCGAGCGGCTCGTCGCGGCGGAACAGGAACACCGCCCGGGCTTCGTCGAGGTGCCGCGCGCTGTAGACGCCGGCGGTGCGGCCGGGGCCGAGGTGCAGGACGGTTTCGCCGTCACCGAGGCCGGTCGTGCCGGGCATGGAGAGCACGGCCAGGTAGGCGCCGATGAACTTCGTCAGGCCGGCTTCTTCGCCGAAGACCAGGCGCCGGACGTTCGAGTGCAGCCCGTCGGCGCCGACGACGATGTCGAACTTGCGCGGCGCGGCGTGTTCGAAGGTGACGTCGCCGTCGGGGGAGATGCTGGTGATCGAGTCGCCGAAGAGGTATTCGACGTCGTCGCGGCCGGCGTCGTAGTAGATCTCGCTGAGGTCGTCGCGCATGATCTCGGCGTGCCGGTCGGAGGTGGCGCGGTAGATCTTCGACAGGTCCACCCGCACCGGGCGGCGCGCGCCTTCGCGGTGCAGCGTCATCCGGGCGGTGCCGGTTTTGCGGGCTTCGACGCGCGGCAGCACGCCCATCCGTTCGGTGATGTCCATGGCGGGCCGGAACAGGTCGACGGCGTGGCCGCCGGTCTTGCGCAGCACGGGGGCGCGTTCGACGACCGTGACGTCGAAGCCGTGGCGGGTGAGCCAATAGGCGAGCACCGGGCCCGCGATGCTGGCGCCCGAGACGAGAATCCGCATGAGTACCTCCCTGACTTAACGGTAGGTAAGTTGTACCACAGCTCCTTACCTATCGTTAAGTCAGTTATGCTGGGTCCGTGCCGAAACCCTCCGACACCAAGCAGCGCATCCTCGACGTCGCGCGCGACCTCTTCACGACCCAAGGGGTGCAGCGCACCAGCCTGCAGGACATCGCCGACCGGCTGGGCATCACCAAGCCCGCGCTCTACTACCACTTCCCCTCGCGCGACGAGCTCGTGCGCAGCATCGTCCAGCCCATGCTCGACGACGGCGAGCGGTTCCTCCTCGACCAGGAGGCCCGCGGGGACGCGCCGGTGCGGGAGCTGATCGAAGGGTTCTTCGACTTCAACTACCGCCACCGCGCGGACGTGATCATGCTGCTGGCCGAGATGCCCACGCTGGCCGACCTGGGGCTCATCGACAAGGCACTGGGCTGGCGCACCCGGCTCACGGTGCTGATCTGCGGCCCCGAGCCCACCCTCGCGGCGCAGGCGCGCGCGATCCTCGCGCTGGGCGGCCTGCAGGACGTCTGCATGCAGTTCCCCGACGCCCCGGTCGAGGAGCTCAAGGCCGCGGCGGTCGCCGGAGCGCTCGACGCACTCGGCCGCTAGCGCACCGCGGCGCGGTCGATGATCGCGGCGGTGTCCACCCCGGCCGGCAGCGTGCCGAACGCGATGCCCCAATCGCCGCCGAACCGGGACGCGCAGAACGCGTCCGCGACCGCCGGGTGGCCGTGGCGCACCAGCAGCGATCCCTGCAGCACCAGCGCCATCGCCTCGACCACCCGCCGCGCCCGGTACTCGATCGCGTCGAGGTCGGTCAGCTCCTTGCGGACGCGGTCCACGGCGTCGTCCAGCCGCGCGTCGCCACCGGCCGCCTGCTCGACCTCGGCGAAGAACGCCGCGACCGACTCCGGCTGCTTCCCCATGGCGCGCAACGCGTCCAGCGCGGCGACGTTGCCCGAGCCTTCCCAGATCGACGACAGCGGAGCCTCGCGGTAGAGCCGCGGCATGCCCGACTCCTCGACGTACCCGTTGCCGCCGAAGCATTCGAGGGCCTCGGCCGCGTGCATGGGCGCCCGCTTGCACACCCAGTACTTCGACACCGCGAGCCCGAGCCGCCGGAACGCCTGCTCCTGCTCGTCGTCGCGCCGGTCGCCCGCCGCGGCCAGCCGCATCGCCACCGTGGTGGCCGCTTCGGACTCGATCACGAGATCCGCGAGCACGTTCGCCATCAGCGGCTGCTCGACCAGCGCCTTGCCGAACGCGTGCCGGTGGGTGGCGTGGTGGATCGCGCGGACCGCGCCCAGCCGCATGCCGGACGCGCTGCCGAGCGTGCAGTCCAGCCGGGTGTTGTTGACCATCTCGATGATGGTGCGGACCCCGCGGCCCTCCTCGCCGACGAGCCAGCCGGTGGCGTGGTCGTACTCGATCTCCGAGGACGCGTTGGAGCGGTTGCCCAGCTTGTCCTTCAGCCGCTGCAGCCGGATCGGGTTGCGCGAGCCGTCGGGCAGGACGCGGGGGAGCAGGAAGCACGAGAGCCCGCCGGGTGCCTGGGCCAGCGTCAGGAACAGGTCCGACATCGGCGCCGAGGTGAACCACTTGTGCCCGACGAGGGTGTAGCTGCCGTCCGCACCCGGTGCCGCCGTCGTGGTGTTGGCGCGGACGTCGGAGCCGCCCTGCTTCTCGGTCATCGACATGCCCGCGATCAGGCCCCGCTTGGTGCTGGGCTCCCGCAGCCCGAAGTCGTACTCGGTCGCCGCCAGCAGCGGCTCGTACCGCGCGGCCAGCTCCGGGTTGGCCCGCAGCGCCGGGATCGCCGCGTAGGTCATCGAAATCGGGCAGCTGTGCCCGGCCTCGACCTGGCCCCAGACGTAGAACTTCGCCGCCCTGGCCGCGTGCGCGCCCTCGCGCGGGTCCTGCCACGGCGTGCCGTGCAGGCCGTGGGACACCGCGACGGTCATCAGGTCGTGCCAGTACGGGTGGAACTCGACCTCGTCGATCCGGTGGCCGTACCGGTCGTGCGTGCGCAGCACCGGCTCGTTCTCGTTGACCACCCGCCCCCATTCCTGGGCCTGCTCGCTCCCGGCCAGCCGGCCCAGCTCGTGCAGCTCGCCGGACGCCCAGTCCGCCCCGGCCCGCTCCAGCCCGGCCAGCAGCGCGGGGTCGTCGGCGACGTCGTGGCCCTGCAGCGGCGGGACCTGGTTGGTGACCTCATGCGTGGCGGACATCGGAACCTCCTAGAGCGCGGACGACGAACGTGCGGAGCTCGGCGACGTCACCGGCGTTGCCGCTGGTCAACGGGCCGATCAGGACCTCGGCGGCGGCACCCACCAGCGCGGCGGCGGTCAGCCGGCCGTCCTGCGGCGGCAGCGCGCCTTCGCGCACCCCGGCCGCGACGTGCTCGGCGACGACCTCGGTGAACGCCCGGCGGAACTCGAGCCGCTCGGCGTCGATCCGTGCGTCGACCGGCTCGGCCAGCAGGGCGTACGCCTGGCGGGGCGCCTTGAGCGCGCGCTGGGCGAACGTCTCGAACACCGCCAGCACCCGCTCGGCGGGCTCACCGGGCTGCGCGGACGCGGCCCGGACGGCTTCGACCTCCCGCGTCACGACCTGCCGGAACACGTGCACGACGAGGTCGGCCTTGGTGGGGAAGTGCTGGTAGACGCTCCCGACGGCGACCCCGGCCCGCTCGGCGACAGCGGCGACGGAGCAGCCGGCGTAGCCGTGCTCGGCGAGTTGCTCGGTCGCCGCGGCGACGATCGTCTCGCGCTGGGCGTCGAGGCGTTCCTGGACCTTCGGGGTGCGGCGGTAGGGCACGCCAAGAAGTGAAGCACTGATTCAGTGCTTCAGTCAACGCTCCAGGAGCCGCTTCGCACCCCGGATCTCGGCCTCGACGTCGGCTCGCAGCTTCCGCCGCAGGACCGGCTCGACGAGCAGACGCAGGGGAGCGGCGAACCCGAACGCGATCCGCCGCGTCACCCGGATCCCGCCGTCCACCGGCGCGCACGAGAAAGACGCTTCGAACGACGAGAACCGCCGGGCCAGCCGGTTCTCCGGCCGGTCGGGGAGGTGGACGTCGACGCGCTCACCCGGCGTCAGCGTCATCCGCGACACGATCTTCGGGCCCGGCCCCAGCCCGGGCAGCGCCGAGCGGAACCGGAACTCGGTGACATCGCCGTCCCGGCGCACCCAGTCGATGGCGCCCAGCTTGGGGTCGACCTCCGCGTACCGCCGCGGGTCCATGACCAGCGCGAGAAAGGCGTCCGGCGGGCACGACATCGTCTCTTCCACGGTCACTTCCACCATAGAAAGAGAGTAGTCTCTCACTTATGGCGCGAACAACCCCCGGCGTCACCCGCCGCCGCATCCTCGACGAAGCCGTCCACCTCTTCGCCACCCGCGGCTACGACACGACCTCCGTCGCCGACATCCAGACCGCGTGCGGCCTCAACCCCGGCTCCGGCGCGCTCTACAAGCACTTCCCCTCGAAGGCCGCCCTCCTGGAAGCGGCCGTGCACGACAACCTCGGACGCCTCGCCGCCCGCGCCACCGAAACCGCCGACGCCCGGCTCCCGGACGACCCCCGCGAAGCGCTGCGCGTGCTCGCCGACGTCGTCTGGGCGTTCCTGGCCGCCGACCGCGACCTCGTCCGCCTGATGATCCGCGAGTTCACCGGCTTCCCCGACCTCTTCGAGCGCATGTGGCAAGGCGTCATCGCGTCCGTGTACCGCCGCGGCACCGACTGGATCACCACCCTGCGAGACCAGGGGAGAGCCCGCGTCACCGACCCGGAAGCGACCGCGGCCGTGCTCGTCGCCTCCCTGACCTACTACCCGATCCTCGACGTCCTCATCGGACACACCCCGGGCGACCTCGCCCCGGACCGCTTCCTCGCCGCCTGGCTCGACTCCTCCGTCAAAGCACTCGACCTGCGCGACTGAGGAACTCCCGCACCGCCCGCGGCGACCGCAGCTCCACCACGTCCACATCGGACGCCGCGAGCACCCGCCGCACCTGCGGCAGGTGCCGCCACCGGTACGTCAGCAGCCACGACCAGAAGTCCCACCGCTCCCGGCCGCGCCGCAGCGCCCGCCACGCACACCGCACCGGCGACAGGTTCAGCAGCACCGCGGTGTCCGCCACCCCGGCCCGCACCTCCAGCACGTCGTACGGGCCGAGGTCACCGTCCAGGACCCACCGCGGACCCGCTACCAGCTCCCGCTGCCGCGCGACCCAGTCCACCCGCGACAACCCCGCCGGCCAGAACACGCTGTCCAGCTCCACCACCGGCAACCCGGTCCGCACCCCGAGCCGCCGCGCGAACACCGACTTCCCGGACCCACCACACCCCAGCACCAGCACCCGCTCCACACCGCCATTCTCGCGCTTGCGCTGGAGCGCACTCCAGCTCTTAACGTCGCAACCATGACCACGCCCCAACACAAGATCGGCTCCGGCTACGGCGCCACCAGCACCGCCGCCGAGGTCCTCACCGGCATCGACCTGACCGGCAAGCTCGCCCTCGTCACCGGCGGCTACTCCGGCATCGGCCTGGAAACCACCCGCGTCCTCGCCAACGCCGGCGCCCACGTCATCGTCCCCGCCCGCCGGCGCGCCACGGCCGAGGAAGCCCTCGCCGGGATCGCCAACACCGAAATCGACGAACTCGACCTCGCCGACCTCGACAGCGTCGACGCCTTCGCCGGCCGCTTCCTCGCCACCGGCCGCCGCCTCGACCTCCTCATCGGCAGCGCCGGCATCATGGCCTGCCCCGAAACCCGCGTCGGCCCCGGCTGGGAAGCCCAGTTCGCCACCAACCACCTCGGCCACTTCGCCCTGGTCAACCACCTCTGGCCGGCCATCGCCGACGGCGCCCGCGTCGTCTCCGTCTCCTCCCGCGGCCACCACTTCTCGCCGATCCGCTGGGACGACGTCCACTTCGGACACGACTACGACCGCTGGCTCGCCTACGGCCAGGCCAAGACCGCCAACGTCCTGTTCGCCGTCCACCTCGACCGGCTCGGCCGCCACCGCGGCGTGCGCGCTTTCGCCCTGCACCCCGGCTCGATCATGACCAACCTCCTGCGCCACATCCCGCGGGACGAGTGGCACGCCCACGGCTGGCTCGACGAACAGGGCAACCCCACCGACTACTTCAAGACACCCGAAGCCGGCGCCGCCACCCAGGTCTGGGCCGCCACCTCACCCCAGCTCGACGGCATGGGCGGCGTCTACCTCGAAGACTGCGACATCGCCGAGCCCGCCCCCGGCGAAGACGGCGTCACCGCGGTCCGCCACCGCGTCGGCGTCCGCGACTACGCCATCGACACCGGCGAAGCCGCCCGGCTCTGGGCCCTGTCGGCCGACCTCACCGGCGTCGACACTATTTCCCGGTGATCACACCCACCGCGATCCCCAGGATCGCCGTGTTGTAGACGAACGACACCACGCTGTGCGTCAGCACCGTGTACCGGATCGGCCGCGCCTGAACCTCCACATCGGACGTCGCGAACGACGTCCCCACGGTGAAGGCGAAGTACGCGAAGTCCAGCAGGTTCGGCCGCTCCGTCGCCGGGAACCGCAGCCCCGGCCCCGGAGCGGCCCGGTAGTGCAGGTGCGCGTACCGGTCCGCGTACCCGAAGTGCAGCAGGATCCACGCCGCGAGCACCGCCGGCACCGCACTGATCTGCAGCACCGACGCGTACTCGTCGTCCTCCTCCGCGATCACGTTCGCCGCCAGGATCAGCAGGCCCGCCGACATCCCGACCACGCTCACCAGCAGCGTCGCCGCGAAACTCGACCGCCGCCCCAGCAGGCTGTGCAACCACGTCGGCTCCGCGTCATCCACCAGCCGGTAGCGGCGGATCCGCAGGAACCGCGTCACGATCACCGCCACCGCCAGCACGTCCCACGCCAGCAGGAACACCACGTCCAGCCCGGTGTCCGGCGCGACCAGCCACCCCAACCCCAGCACCACCAGCAGGAACTCCGCGCACTGGTACCAGATCCTCCGCAGACGACGCACGGCGCGAAGCTAGCGGCCTACGCGCGCGACGGCACGCCGGATCACCTGGTCAGGTGGCCCGCGGGACCAGCGCCACCAGGTACCGGCAGGGGAGCGACCCCGGGTTCGCGAACACCCGCTCCGGCGCGGTCCCCAGCTGCAGGCAGTCGCCGGCGTCCAGCTCGTGCACCTCGGTGCCCTCCCGGAGGCGCAGGTGCCCGTCCAGCACCCAGATCTGCTGGTGCAGGAACGCGCTCGCGAGCAACGGCACCTCCGCACCCGCGGGCAGCTCGATCTCGACCAGCTCCAGCGGACGGCCGGCGGCGGGGGAGACCGCCCGCCGCCGGTACCCGGTGTCCGGATCCACCCACACCGGCTGCTCGGCCACGCGCACCAGCCGCCGCTCGTCACCCTCGGCCCGCGCGATCAGCTCCGACAACGTCATCCCCAGCGCCGCCGACAGCTTCGCCAGCAACGCCGCCGTCGGCTGCACGTCACCCCGCTCGATCTTCCCGATCATCGCGCGCGACACCCCGGACGCCTCGGCCAGCGCGGCCGCCGAAAGACCGTGGGACGTCCGTGCCGTGTGGACGGTGGCGGCCAGGCGAGCAGTCAGGGGGTCGGTCATGGGTTGATACTATACGACCACTTCTGGCTACCATATGAGCCATGCCGATCAGAGACGCCACCCCCGAAGACGCGGCCGCCTGCGCCGCCATCTACGCGCCCTACGTCACCGACACCGTCATCTCCTTCGAGGACGAACCGCCCTCCATCGCCGAAATGGGCCGCCGGATCGAAGACGCCCACGCGTGGTTCGTCCTCGACGACGACAGCCACGTCGCCGGATTCGCCTACGCCCACCGCTTCGCCGAACGCGCCGCCTACCGGTGGTCGTGCGAGACGAGCATCTACCTCGAACACGGCCGCCACCGCACCGGCGCCGGCCGCGCACTGTACGAGACGCTGTTCGAACGACTGCGGGACAACGGCTTCTGCCGCGCCTTCGCCGGGATGACCCTCCCGAACGACGCCAGCGCCGGCCTGCACCGCGCACTCGGGTTCGAGCCGGCGGGCGTCTACCGGAAGGTCGGCTGGAAGCACGGCGCGTGGCGCGACGTCGCCTGGGTCCAGAAGGACCTTCATGCAACCGATGGTTGCGCATCGCCGCCGGCCCCGCTAACGTGACCCGCAACCAAACGTTGCACAAGGAGCCGGCATGGAACACGGAACCCTCGACCGCGAGATCCACATCGAAGCCACCCCCGAAGTCGTCTTCGACGTCGTCAGCAGCCCCGAACACCTCCGCGAATGGTGGCCCGACGAGGCCGAATACCCGGTCGAAGCCGGGGGAGAAGGCCGCATCGGCTTCGGCGGCAACTGGGTGCAGTTCACCGTCGTCGACGCCATACCCCCGAAACTCTTCTCCTTCCGCTGGACCCACGCCGAGGGGGAGACCGCCGCACCGGGCAACTCGTTCCTCGTCGTCTTCGAACTCGAGCCGACCGCCACCGGCACCCGGCTCCGGATGACCGAAACCGGCTTCCGCGAACGCGGCTGGGACGAAGCCAAGATCGCCGCCGAATACGCCGACCACGTCAGCGGCTGGGACCACTTCCTGCCCCGCATTCCCGCGTACGCCGCCAAGGTCGAAGCCACCTCGTGAGCACCGCCGTGGACGACGACCTCTGGTCGGCGATCGGCGACCCCACCCGCCGCCGGATGCTCGACCTCCTCCTGAACCAGGGCAGCGCAACGGCCACCAGCCTCAGCGAACACCTCCCGGTGACCCGCCAAGCCGTCGCGAAACACCTCACCGTCCTCGACCGCGTCGGCCTCGTGCACGCGACACCCGCCGGCCGCGAGAAGCAGTACCGCGTCGACGAAACCCAGCTGGCCCGCGCCGTCGCCCAGCTCGCCGACGTCGGCGCCGCCTGGGACGCCCGGCTCCGCCGCATCAAGCGCATCGCCGAAACCATCCAGAAGAACCTCTAGAAAGGCACGAAAATGGACATCCTGCACCGCATCGGCATCGAGAAGTCCGCACCGGAGAAGGTTTACGAGGCGCTCACCACCCTCGACAGCCCCTCCGCGTGGTGGGCCCAGAAGACGGTCGGGGACACCGAGCTCGGCGGCGTCATCGCGTTCCGGTTCACCGCCGGCGGCTTCGACATGAAGGTCACCGAGCTCGACCCGGGCCGGCTCGTCCGCTGGGAGGTCGTCGACGGACCGCCCGAGTGGGTCGGGACGACGATCCGCTGGGACATCGAGCAGCGTGGCGACTACACGATCGTCCTGTTCAAGCACGAAGGCTGGCGTGAGCCGGTGGAGTTCATGCACCACTGCAGCACCAAGTGGGCGATCTTCCTGATGAGCCTCAAGCAGCTCCTGGAGACCGGGGAGGGCGCCCCGGACCCGAGGGACGTGGCGATCAGCGACTGGCATTGAGATTACTTGACATAATGTACATTATCGGCACTTGGGGACGTGCTGGGACGGGGAGCCAGGAGGGGCGCTGAAGCCGGGTTCCCGGGAGGTGCGTTCGGTTCGTCAGGACGGCTCCTGCTGAGGTTTCTCCTCCGGCGTTCTCCCGTGTCGGACGCCAGAGCCCCTGAGGGTGCCCCTCAGAAGGCCGCAGGAGCATCCCCTGAAGGCGTGGATCCGATGCGCCGCCACTCGACCCTAAAACGTCACGGTGACGAAACTAAGGTGGGCGATCCGACGCCGAGACGGCAGTTGGCAAGGTCCGACGCTGCCGGCTCGCTGACGATCGCCCAGAGCGTCTCAGGCAGCCTCTGTGCTGCTCGAACATATGTGCGCATCCCCGGTGAACGCACCCGGAGGGGCGGATTCGGGCCCGAATCGGCGTCCGAGAGAGTCCAGGATCCCCCGGGAGGTCGGATCGGACCAAACCGACATTTCATGCATAATGGCGATTATGCATGAAATGTCGGGGGTGACCCGGCGACCGGAATTGTCGGTGGTGTGCTGTACAAGATCCACATGAAGGTTTCCGAGGCCCAGCAAGCCTTCTTCGCGGCCCGCCGGCCCCGCAAGGACTCACCGCACACCACCGACGCCTACCGCCGTGACCTCGCCGGGATCACCACTCTCCTGGTTTTGGAGCTCGCCCGCCCGGCCGAAGACCTGGACGTCACCGATCTGACCGGCCTGGCGCTGAGATCGGTGTTCGGCGTGTTCGCGGACGGGCACGCGAAGAGCTCGGTGCTGCGGGCCTGGTCGACGTGGAACCAGTTCCTGACGTTCTGCGTGGCGGACGGGCTGCTGGACGGCAACCCGATGGGCGCGGTGGCGCGGCCGCGGACGCCGGCGTTGACGCCGAAACCGTTGCGGGGCGAGGAAACCCCGGAGCAGCTGCTGTCGGCGGCGGCCGCGGGTTCGCGGAGGGCGCGGGACCCGTGGCCGGAGCGGGACGTGCTGGTGATCGCGCTGGGGCTGGTGGCGGGGTTGCGGGCGGCGGAGATGCGGGCGTTGACGGCGCGGTCGCTGGTGGGGCGTGAGGGTGAGCCGCGGTTGCACGTGAAGGGGAAGGGCAGCCGGGATCGGTCGATCCCGGTGCAGCCGGTACTGGCGGACCTGATCGAGCGGTACCGGGAGTCGTGCCGGGTGCGGTTCCCGAGTGTGCGGTTCTCCCCTGGTTCGCCGTTGCTGCTGGACCGGGCGGGTGAGCCGATCGGGCGGGGTGCGCTGGAGTACCTGGTGAAGTCGTGTTATCGCGGGGCGGGGTTGCACGACCGGGTGCCGGTGGGGGCGAATCTGCACGCGTTGCGGCACACGTTCGCGACGCGGTTGGCGGAGGACGGGGCGACGGCGTCGGAGATCATGGCGTTGCTGGGGCACGCGAGCTTGGCGACGAGTCAGAACTACATCGAGGCGACGGGCCGGGAGCAGCGTGCGGCGGCGGCGAGCAACCGGACTTACCGGGCGTTGGACGGGTTGGGCTGAGGCGGGCGACCCGACGTTCGGCTGCGACTTCCGTCACCGTCAGCGGAGTTGTTCGAGGTCCCTGGCGGCGCGGGCGATCTCGTGGGCGAGCCCGCGTAGCTCCCCCGCGTCGGCTCCGTCGTCGACGGCGGTGACGATGTCTTCGGCCGCGCAGCGGAGCTGGAAGAGGCGGTCCTGGAGGGCGGCGATCTCGGCGTCCGAGAGGACGACGGCGTCTTCGGGCAGGCCGCTGCGCTGCAGGGCGGTGCGGCGTTCGTAGGCGCGCTGGCGGCAGGACTGTCCGCAGTACCGGCGGCGGCGGCCGACGTTGCCGCCTTCGGGGAGGCGTCGTCCGCACCAGCCGCAGTGCCGGGGCGCGCCGCGGCGGGCGGGCACGGTTTCGACGGGGGCGGGCTGGGCTAGTTCGGCGGCTTCCCTCACCCGGGAGACCCTAGCTGGCCATCGGTTGCTCATGCCGGGGTCATGGCGGAAGGGCACACTTGGGGGATGCCGTCGTCGTTCCCGTACCTGGCCGATCCGCTCCCCCGTGCCTTCGCCCACCGTGGCTGGCACCTGGACGAGCTGGACGGGTTGGAGAATTCGCTGCCGGCGTTCCGGCGGGCGTGTGCCGAGGGGTACCGGTACCTGGAGACGGATGTGCACGCGACGGCGGACGGTGTGGTGGTGGTGCACCACGACGCGCGGCTGGACCGGACGACGGACGGTTCGGGGGCGATCGCGACGCAGACGTGGGAACAGCTGAAGAACGTGAAGGTCGGCGGGAGGGCTCCGCTGTCGCGGCTGGAGGACGTGCTCGAGGAGCTGCCGGACGCGCGGTTCAACATCGACGTGAAGGCCGATCAGGCGGTGGCGCCGTTCGTCGGGGTGCTGGAGCGGACGAACGCCCATGACCGGGTGGCGGCGGCGGCGTTTTCGGACGCGCGGCTGGTGCGGTTGCGGAAGCTGGCGGGGCCGAAGCTGGTGACGGCGATGGGGCCGCGGTCGGCGTTCGCGCTCTGGGCGCGGGGGAAGCTGCCGCTGCTCCCCCTCGGGCGGCTGGTGCTGGGGGCGATGGCGCAGGTGCCGGTGCGGCAGGGGGCGCTGCGGGTGGTGGACAAGGCGTTCCTGTCGATCGCCGGCCGGTCCGGGATCGAGGTGCACACGTGGACGATCGACGATCCGGCGGAGATGCGGATGTTGCTGGACCTGGGGGTGCACGGGATCGTGACGGACCGGCCGGACCTGCTGCGTGAGGTGCT
The DNA here is from genome assembly GCF_040650695.1 of Amycolatopsis sp. NPDC048633. NCBI lineage: Bacteria > Bacillati > Actinomycetota > Actinomycetes > Pseudonocardiales > Pseudonocardiaceae > Amycolatopsis > Amycolatopsis sp. NPDC048633. The sequence continues at coordinate 52,322 of NZ_JBEZHS010000037.1, read as the reverse complement.
GATCGAGCGCGGCTCCTGGCAGCGGTCCCAGGAGCCGTGAGGGTCAGCGGGGTGGTTTGCCGTTCCAGGCGGCTTCCCAGGTCTTGGGGCCGAGCAGGCCGCTGTCCTTGATGCCGTTGGCGCGCTGCAGATCGAGGACGGCGGTGCGGGTCTTGTCGTAGTAGCAGCCGGTGCCGGTGAAGCCGTAGCCGAAAGCGTTCATGCGGAGCTGGAAGGCCTTGAGCGGGGCGGCGCAGTCGCCGTAGGCGTAGACGACGCCGGGCCACGGCGGTTTGCCGCTCGGGGGCGGCGGGGTGGGTGCGGGGGCCGGTCCCCCGCCGATGTAGGCGGCTTCGGCGTAGGAGGGGACGCGCTTGCTGCGGGCGTCGGCGTCGCCGGTGAGCTTGAGCATGCCGGCGCACTGCCAGGGTTGCCAGCCGCGCATGCGGTAGAGGTAGAGGGCCCGGTAGTCCTGTTCGGCGGGGGCGGCCTGGTCGGGGCGGCCGGCGCCGCCGACGCTGCGCCAGGTGGGCAGGTCGAACTGGTAGGCGCCGTAGTAGCCGTTGCCGGTGTTGGTGGCGTAGCGGCCGCTCGACTCGCACATGCGGAGCTTGGCCCAGGCCGTCGACGCGGGGTCCGCGGAGGCGACGGCGGGGACGGTGAGCTGCAGACCCATGGCGGCGATGGCGAGAAGGAGGGTTCTCGCGGCGGTGCGTCTCCGGTTCTGGATCATGGGAGCACAGTAGGAGCGTGCCTCTTTGGCCACAAGAGACACACTCCGCGCTTCAGTCTCACACGAAACACCTTTCACTCTGGTCAGCGACACGCCGTCAATGGCGGACCGTGATTGCCACGGAAGTGGCGGATGATCACGAAGCGACGAACCGGACACGGTTTCGGTGGTGCGTTCACCCGCTTCGCTACGGCCCAGTAGTCTCCGCGCTGACCTGGACGTTCTCGAGGATGAGGAGCCGTGGATGACGCTGGCCGGGACGCGCTCGACCAAGCGCGAGCGCTGGGGCTGGTATTTCTACGACTGGGCGAATTCGCCGTTCTATTCGTCGACGACGACGGTGTTCGGCGCGCTCTCCATGAGCACGATCGCGGCGGCGGACGCGAAAACGAACTTCACCCTTAACGGGGACCGCCCGTGCGTGGACGCGGCCGGTGCGGTGGACACGCTCGACCACTGCGACGTGACGTTGTTCGGGTTGCACTTCCCCGCCGGTTCGGTGTGGGGCTACCTGCTGTCGGTGGCGACGGTCGTGCAGGTGCTGGTGCTGCCGATCGCGGGTGCGGTGGCCGACCGGAGCCACAACAAGCGCCGGATCCTGGGCGGGTTCGCGTTCCTGGGTGCGGTGGCCTCGGCGGCGATGTTCTTCTTCGCCGGTTCGGACTGGCAGCTGGGCGTGGTGCTGTTCATCATCGCGAACATCGGCTACGGCGGTTCGCTGGTCGTCTACTACTCGTTCCTGGTCGACATCGGCGGGCCGGACGAGCGGGACGACATCTCGGCGAAGGGCTGGGCGTTCGGGTACCTGGGCGGCGGGCTCGCGCTGGTGTTGCAGCTGGGGCTCTACCTCGGCCACGACGCCTTCGGGGTGAGCAAGGACACGGCGGTGCAGATCTGCTTCCTGACCTCGGGGCTGTGGTGGGCGCTGTTCACCATCCCCGCGGTGCGGGCGCTCCCCCGCCGGCACTCGCCGGTCGACGTCGCCCCGGGGACGTCGGTGCTGCGGTCGGGCTTCGCGGAGCTGTGGCAGACGATCGTGGCGGCGAAGGCGTACCCGTTGACGCTGGCCTTCCTGGGCAGCTACCTGGTCTTCACCGACGGGATCAACACGGTGGTGACGGTGTCGGCGCAGTACGGGAAGGACGAGCTGGGCTTCGGCAACGAGGTCCTGATCATGACGATCCTGGTGATCCAGTTCGTCGCGTACCTGGGCGGGACGCTGCACGGGCTGGTGGCGCGGCGGATCGGGGCGAAGCGGACGATCCTGGGCAGCCTGGTGCTGTGGGTGGTGGTGCTGGCGGGGGCGTACTTCGTGCAGCCGAAGCAGCTGGTGCAGTTCCTGGCGGTGGCCGTCGGGATCGGGCTGGTGCTGGGCGGGACGAACGCGCTGTCGCGGTCGTTGTTCAGCCAGATGATCCCGGCGGGCAAGGACGCGCAGTACTACTCGCTCTACGTCGTGGGTGAGCGCGGGACGTCGTGGCTGGGGCCGTTGCTGTTCGCCGGGGTCGGGCAGGCGACGGGGTCGTTCCGGCTGGCCATCATCGCGCTGGTGATCTTCTTCGCGGCGGGTCTGGTGCTGGTCTGGCTGGTGCCGGTGCGGCGGGCGATCGTGGCGGCGGGCAACACGCCGCCGGAAGTCTTGTGAGGCTGTGACGAGGCACGATCGGTTGTCACCCGGGCGGTCCTGAACGACTGTCCAGACACCGATAGGGTCGGGTGTCGTGACCTTGTTGAACGACCGGGCCGGGGGCCCCGACCCGACCGACGCCCTCTCGTCGGTGCCCGCGGCCGGTTCGCGCCGCGGGACGCCGCCGGTGGGCAGGCTGAAGTTCTGTTACGGGCCGATGGACTGCGGGAAGTCGACCTTGGCGCTGCAGATCGACCACAACCACGCGCGGCAGGGCCGGCGCGGGCTGGTGCTGGTGCGCCACGACCGTTCGGGCGCGCCGCAGATCTCGAGCCGGATCGGGCTGAGCCGGCAGGCGGTGGAGGTCGGCGAGGACACCGACGTGCGGGACCTGGTGCGCCAGGAGTGGGCGCGGGGGCAGCACGTGGACTACGTCGTGGTGGACGAGGCGCAGTTCCTCTCCCCCGGGCAGGTCGACCAGCTGGCCGAGCTGGCCGACGAGGTCGAGATCGACGTGTACTGCTTCGGTATCGCGACGGACTTCCGGAGCCGGTTGTTCCCGGGGGCCGCTCGCCTGTTCGAACTGGCGGACGAGCTGCAGCCCGTTCAGGTGGAGGTGTTGTGCTGGTGCGGGCTGCCGGGACGGTTCAACGCGCGGGTCCTCGACGGTGAGGTCGTGCGCGAAGGTGACACCGTTGTGGTGGCAGATACCGAACAATCCGTAGTTGAATCTTCAGCTTTGGCGGGTTTTGAGGCCGAAAACGCTACCGTGCGTTATCAGGTATTGTGTCGCCGCCACTTCCGATCGGGTGACTTGGGGCCCGTTACTGGTCGTCACGGTCAGTTACGGTTGACCTGACGTGGGCGTTAGTAGCCCATCCGGGGGATATCAGCACTAAGAAGGCCGTATTGACGTCACGCCGAAGCGCGAAACGCCTCCTACTAGAGGAAGCTGATGCCGTTGGGTGACGCAGCTCATCGTGAGCAACGACATGGCATCCCGGGAATCCTCGGGGGCCCCAAGTCGTTGCATAGGGTGAGCAACACCCAGGCTCCACCCGGAGCTGACTGAAAGGACCCCCATCATGGCCGACCGTGTTCTTCGTGGAAGCCGGCTGGGAGCGGTCAGCTACGAGACCGACCGCAACCACGACCTCGCTCCTCGCCGCACCGTGCGTTACGCCTGCCCCAAGAACCACGAGTTCGAGGTGCCGTTCTCCGACGACGCCGAGATCCCGACGGTCTGGGAATGCCGCCTGCACGGCAGCGAGTCGGAGATCGTGGATGGCGGGCAGCCCGAGCAGAAGAAGGTCAAGCCGCCGCGCACCCACTGGGACATGCTGCTCGAGCGGCGCACGATCCCCGAGCTCGAGGACCTGTTGAACGAACGTCTCGCCGAGCTGAAGGGCCGGCGGACCTCCCGGTCCGCGTAAGCCCCGAGAGCGTCGGCCCGTAGCCACCGCTCCCACCACAACGGAAAGGCCCCCGCGACCTCCCCCCGCGGGGGCCTTTCGTGTACCCGGAGGGTCGGCTCGCGTACCCAGGGAGTCGGCTCGCGTACCTGGAGGGTCGGTTACCTGGCCGACCCTCCAGGTACGCGAACCGACCGTTCCGGTACGTGACCCGACCCTCCGGGTACGTGCTTACCCCGGTGCGTCGCGGAACGGGCCTCGCAGGGCTGCCCACTGCAGCATCATGATCGTCTTCGCGTCCGCGATCTCGCCCGTCTCGATCATCTTCTTGGCGTCGGTGAACGGCAGCTCGACCACCTCGATGTCCTCCCCCTCCTCCGCGATGCCGCCGCCCTCGCCGCGGTCGGCCGGGTCGTACGGCGCCGCGTAGCAGTGGAGGCGCTCGGTCACCGAGCCCGGGCTCGTGTAGACGTCGAACACGTGCTCCAGCTCGCCGATGCGGACGCCGGTCTCCTCCTGCGCCTCGCGGCGGATCGCCGTCTCCGCGTCGTCGGCGTCCAGCAGGCCCGCCGCCGCCTCCAGGAACATCCCGTCCGGGTGGTCGTTCACGTAGACCGGGTAGCGGAACTGGCGCGTCAGCAGCACCGTCGCGCCCGCCACGTCGTAGAGCAGCACGGTGGCGCCGTTGCCGCGGTCGTAGGTCTCCCGCTGCTCGGTGGTCCAGCGGCCGTCGCGGTGCTGGTAGTCGAACGTCGTGCGGCGCAGCACGTACCAGGCCGACGACAGCACTTCGACGTCGGTGATCCGGACCCGCGGGTTGCGGGCCAGAGTGCGGGTCAGGCTTGTCGATGAGGTCATGCCGCGACCATAATGTGCACGACTCGGCAGAAACAAGGAGGATTGTGCATGTTGGTCGGCGAACGTCGTGACCTGCTGCTCGCCCGGCTCGCGGCCGACGGCAAGGTGCTGGCGAAGGACGTGGCGGCCGAACTCGGCGTCTCGGAGGACAGCATCCGCCGCGACCTGCGCGACCTGGCCGCCGCGGGACTATGCCAGCGCGTCTACGGCGGAGCGCTGCCCGTCTCCCCCGCCATCGCCGACTACGCGAGCCGGACCGCGATCGCCGTCGACGGCAAGGACCGGGTCGCCGCGACCGCCGCCGGCCTGGTCCGGCCCGGCTCGACGGTCATCCTCGACGGCGGCACCACTACGCTGGCCGTCGCCAAGGCCCTGCCGAAAGACCTCGAGGCCACCGTCGTCACCCACAGCCCGACCGTCGCCGTGGCCCTGCTCGACCACGCGGGCGTCGAGGTCTTCCTGCTGGGCGGGCGCCTGTTCCGGCACTCCGCGGTCACCTGCGGCGCCGCCGCGGCCGAGGCCGCCCAGGCGATCAGCGCCGACGTCTTCCTGCTCGGCGTCACCGGCGTCCACCCCGACGCCGGGCTCACCACCGGCGACGCCGACGAAGCCGCGATGAAACGCACCCTGGCCCGGCGCGCGGCCGACACCTACGTCCTGGCCAGCGCCGAGAAGCTCGGTGCCGCTTCCCGGTTCACCGTGCTGCCGTTCGCCGACATCGCCGGCGTCATCACTGACGCCGACCACTCCGACCAGAACGTGCAGAAACTTGCAGCGATCGGGGTCCGGTTCCTTTGACCTCGACGTACCACTCGTGGCCCGCCACCAGCGCGAACACCGGCGCCGGCAGCCACACGAGCACCCGCAGCACCGCCGCGAGCCGCCCGCGGCCGCGCACGTCGGACACGTGCGCGGCCAGCGCCGCCTGCTTGCGCCCGGCGAACCGCCGCACGTCGAAGCGGTGGGTGATGGCCGAGGCCGGGCTGTAGAGCCCGCCGAAGGCGGCGTGGTCGTACCGGAACGGGATCCGCAGCGCGCGGACCACCCGGACGAGCCGGACGACGGTCTCGCGCGGCATCGTCGCTTCCATCAGCCGTGTCCCGGTCAGCCGGGCCGCCCGCCGGGCGACCTCGTGGACCTTGACGTGGTCGCGGTGGCCGTAGCCGCCGCCTGCGTCGTAGCCGAGCAGGAGATCGGCCTTTTCCTCGTGCAGCACGGCCGCGAGCCGGTGCGCGGCCTCCTCGGTGTCCGCGCGGGCGAAGCGCTGCCGGCCGGGCGGATCCGGGTACAGCTCGGGCCCGTGCCCGCTGTCGGCGTACCCGAGGTGCACGACGCGCCGGACGCCGAGGATGGCCGCGCTCGCCTCCAGCTCCCGCCAGCGGGGCGTCGGGTACTCGGCGTCCATGCCGTCGGTGGCCACGACGACCACCACCCGGTGCCCGTCGGCCGCCGCGCGGGCCAGGGTGCCCCCGCTGAGCACCACGGGGTCGTCGGCGTGGGCGTGAAAGGCCACGATGGTCGTCATCGGCCCCATGATGGCCGATGACGGGAGAAGTCCGCATGAATGAACACCGGGTCCGGTTCGCGGCGCTGTTCGACGCCGAGGTGCGGCCGCACAACGAGCGGTTCCGCGCCGCGGCCGCCGTCGGGCCGGGCGAGGACGTCCTCGACGTCGGCTGCGGCACCGGCGAGTCCACCCGCGAAGCTGCCAAGGCGGGCGCGACGGCGCTCGGCATCGACGTCTCGGAGCAGGCGATCGTCAAGGCTCGTGAACTCGGCGGGGCGAGCTTCGAGGTCGCCGACGCCCAGACGCACCCGTTCCCGGCCGCGGCGTTCGACGTCGTGCTGAGCCGGTTCGGGGCGATGTTCTTCGCCGACCCGCCCGCCGCGTTCGCCAACCTTGCCCGCGCGCTGCGGCCCGGCGGGCGCCTCGTGCCGCTCGTGTGGCAGGAGCGGGCCCGCAACGAGTGGTACTCGGTGCTGCACGATGCGCTCTCCCCCGGCATCGCCCCGCCCCCGAGCGGGCCGCACTTCTCCCTCGGCGACCGGGACCACACCGACGCCCTGTTGCGGACCGCGGGCTTCGGCGACGTCGAGTTCACCGAGCTGCGCGAGCCCGTCTGCTACGGCCCCGACTCCGCGACCGCGTGCGAGTTCGCCCTCGGCCTCAAGGACGTCCAAGAGCTGCTGACCGGCGGAGACGGTGAGTCCGTAGCCCGCCTGCGGGACGCCTTCGCCGCACACGAAACCGCGGACGGGGTGCTCCTGGGCGCCCGGACCTGGATCGTGACCGCCCGGCTCAGCCGCGCTTGAGCAGCCGTCGCACCTGCTGCCAGCGGCGCTCGGCGCCCCACTTCGCCACCCGCAAGAACGCTTCGCGGATGATCGAGCCGTCCATCTTCGACTCGCCGATCTCGCGCTCGGTGAAGGTGATCGGCACCTCGACGATCTCGAACCCGGCCTCGGCCGTGCGGATCGTCAGGTCGATCTGGAAGCAGTAGCCGTGCGAGTTGACCTCGTCCAGCGCCAGCTTTTCCAGCACCGGGCGGCGGTAGGCGCGGAAACCGGCGGTGATGTCGCGGGTCCGCATGCCCAGCGCGATCTGCGAGTAGACGTTGGCGCCACGCGAGAGCACCTGGCGCTTCACCGGCCAGTTGACCACGCTGCCGCCCGGCACGTACCGCGACCCGATGGCCAGGTCCGCGTCGCCGACGGCGTCCAGCAGCCGGGGCAGGTCCTCGGGCGCGTGCGAGCCGTCCGCGTCCATCTCGACGATCGTGTTGTACTCGCGCGCCAGGCCCCAGCGGAACCCGGCGATGTAGGCCGCGCCCAGCCCGGCCTTCTCGGTCCGGTGCATCACGTGGATGTTCCCGTTCGCGGCCGCGCGCTCGTCGGCGAGCTCACCGGTGCCGTCCGGGCTGCCGTCGTCCACCACGAGCACGTGCACGTCCGGAAGTGCCTTGTGCAGGCGATCCAGGATCGGGCCGAGGTTCTCCCGCTCGTTGTACGTCGGGATCACCACCAGCACCGGCTCGATTTCCCGGGCCCCCCGCGGCGCCTGCGACATCCGTGCTCCTCCGATATCCCCGGCGGTCAGTCCGCCGTCTCCCCTGCTGCCGTGCCGGCGCTGGTGCGCCGGGTGCGAAAACGGAGCACGAGCCCGCCGGCCACCCCGGCGATCGCCAGTGCCAGCAGCCCGTACTCCGTCCATGCACCGAGTCGATCCGACAGCGTAGTCTGCGTCCGCAGCGGGACGCGCCCGACCAGGGAATCCGCGGTGAAAAGGCCCGTTGAGCTGGTAACCGTCCCGTCGGGGGCGACGATCGCGCTCACTCCTGAGACGGCGGACACCACGACCGCGCGGCCGTGTTCGACCGCCCGCAGCCGCGACATGGCCAGCTGCTGGACGCTCATCTCGCTCTCGCCGTACCAGGCGTTGTTGGTCGGCACGACGAGCAGTTCGGCGCCGTCGCGCACGGCGTCGCGGCCGGGGTAGTCGAACGCGGCCTCGTAGCAGACGAACATGCCGACCTTCGTGCCCGCGACGTCCATGGCCTGGTTCGTGCCGTCGCCGGGGACCATGTCGACGGTCTCCTGGTCCAGGAACGGCGTGACGAGCTCGGCGAGCTTCCGCGCGGGCACGTACTCGCCGAAGGGCACCAGCTGCTGCTTCGCGTAGCGCTGCCCGGGCCCGGTGTGCGGGTCCCAGGCGATGACCGAGTTCTGCAGGTGCCGGTCGGGCAGCTCGTAGATCGCGCCGATCAGCGCGGGCACGCCGAAGTTCGCGATGAGCTGGTCGACCTGCGGGTCGGGGCCGGTGACGGTGGTGGCGCTCTCGGGCCACAGCAGCAGGTCCGGTTTCGGGACCTGGCCGGCGTGGATGGCGTCGAGCAGCCGCTGGCTCTCGGCGATGGTGTTGTTGCGCAGGACGGTACGTTCGCCCTGCAGCGCCAGCCCGATGTCCGGCGCGTTGCCCTGCACGGTCGCGACGGTGAGCTCGCCGTCCTGTGCGCCGGTGCCGACGGCCGGCCACAGCGCCAGGCCGGCCACCACGGGCAGCAGCGTGCCGGTGGCGGCGAACACGGCCGGGCGGGTCCGCAGCGCGGCCACGAGCGCCTCACGCCCGTCCCAGAGCCGGCCGACGAGCGCGGCGAGGCAGAACCCGGTGAGGACGACGGCGAAGCCGACCAGGGGCGCGCCGCCGATCGACGCGAGCGGCAGGAACGCGCCTTCGGGCTGGCTGAAGGCGACCCGGCCCCACGGGAAGCCGCCGAAGGGGAACCACGCGCGGGGCGTCTCGAGCGCGATGAACACCAGCGCGGCCCACAGGGGCCCGGCCGGCAGGCGCGACACCCAGGTCATGAGGCCGCCCGCGAGCCCGTAGTAGAGCGCCAGCGCGAACGACAGGCCCAGCCACGGCCACGGCCCGAAGTCGGGGCCGAGGAAGTCGAGCAGCCACGTCAGCAGCGGCAGGAAGAACACGAACCCGAACGCGAAGCCGTAGCCGAACGCGCCCCGGAAGCGCTGCCGGCCGCGCAACACCAGCGCGAACCCGGCGAACGCCAGCGGCGCGAGCCACCACAGCGGGCGTGGCGCGAAGCTCAGGTAGTAGGCGAACCCGGACACCAGCGCCGCGGCCAGGCGCAGCAGCCAGGCACGCGGGAACCGCCGGGTGGGGGCGGGTTGGTGCGGGGCGCCCGGTTCGGGGTCCGCCACGGTGACTGCCACGGGTGACAACTCTAGGTGATGGCGTCGTGGAGGACGTCACCCGCGCGGACCGTGCGCAGGCATTGCGGCAGGGCGGCGTCCGGTTCGAGCCGCGGCAGGGGTGGGACGCCGGCGCGTGGGTCGGTGGACCAGCGCTGCACGCGGCTGTCCGGGGTCGCCACGACCAGGTCGGTGGCGTCCCAGATCGCGTAGTGCGCGGGTGCGCCGGGGACGAGGCTGCCGGTGACGCCGTCGTTGACCCCGGCGGCGCGGTGCCCGGCCCGGGTGTGGGCGGTGAAGGCCGCCCGCGGCGAGAGGCCGGCGCCCGGGGTGCGGTGGTAGGCGGCCGCGCGGACGCTGGCCCACGGGTCGAGCGGCGTCACCGGCGCGTCGGAGCCGAAGGCCAGCAGGACGCCTTCGGCGGCGAGCGTCGAGAAGGGGTTGAGCCCGGCGGCCCGGTCGCCGAGGCGTTCGGCGTACATGCCGTCGCCGCCGCCCCAGAGCGCGTCGAACAGCGGCTGCATCGAGGCGACCGCGCCCCAGCCGGCCAGCAGCTTCGCCTGGTCGGCGGTGACCATCTCCAGGTGCTCGAGCCGGTGGTGGCAGGCGGCCAGGGCGCGCTGGCCGACTTCCTTCTCGGCGAGCCGGAAGCCCTCCACGACCTCGGCGACGGCGGCGTCGCCGATGACGTGGAAGCCGGCCTGCAGCCCGGCTTCGGTGCAGGCGGTCAGATGCTCGCCGATGCGGTGGGCGTCGAGGTAGAGCGTGCCGGAGCCGGCGCGGTCGGCGTACGGCGTCGTCAGGGCGGCGGTGTGGGAGCCGAGGGCGCCGTCGACGAACAGGTCGCCGGCCAGGCCGCGGGCGCCGAGCTCGCGGGCGGTGCCGACGGCGCCGAGCTCGCCCCAGTAGCCGACGACCTCGGGTTGACCCGGGCCGGCGAGGGCGAGCAGGGCGGCGAGGTCGTCACGGCCGGAGATGTCGGGGCCGGCGCATTCGTGGACGCTGACGATCCCCTGCTTCGCGGCCTCGGCGAGGAACGCGCGCTGGGCGCGTTCGCGCTGGTCGGGGGTAATGGCGGCGCGCACGGCCGCGCGGACGGCGTGGTGGGCGGCGCGGGTCAGCGGGCCGTCGGGCGACCAGCCGCCGGCGTCGCGGGCGGCCGGGGCCAGCTCGACGAGGGCGGTGGAGACCAGCGCGGAGTGGACGTCGACGCGGCTGAGGTAGACGGGCGTGGCGCCGGCGGCGTCGTCGAGCTCGGCGCGGCTGGGCAGCCGGGAGTCGGTCCAGGTGCTCTCGTCCCAGCCGTGGGCGAGCAGGACCTGCCCGGGGACGACGGCCTCGCGCACGCGGGCCAGCAGCTCGGTGCCACTGCGCACGGCGGTGAGGTCGAGGCCGGTCAGGTGCAGGCCGGTGGCGGTGGCGTGGACGTGGGCGTCGACGAAGGCGGGCGCCACGAACGCGCCGTCGAGGTCGACGATCTCGGCGCCGGGGTGGAGGGTGCGGGCCGGGGCGTCCTGGCCGACCCAGACCACGGTGCCGCCGGTGACCGCCATCGCCGTGGCGTCCGGGCCGGCGGGGGTGTAGACGCGTCCGCCGAGCAGGAGCGTCGTGTGTTCGTCCGTCACGTCCTTGAGTCTGCCCCGGCGTGGAAGCGACCTCGGCACCTGGGTGAAGACACCTCAGAAGGCAGGAAGATTTACTCCATGAGAACGTTATGACAGGATATTTTAACGCGTTCCCGACGACTAGGAGTACAAGTGACTGCGACCCAGGAACCTGTGACGCCTGCCGCCGCCTTCGATCAGCCCTACGAGTACGCCCGCGCCGAGCTCGTGGAACCCGACTGGCGCCGCTTCCCCGGCTGGCACGGAGTGACCGACGCCGAGTGGCGTGACGCCCAGTGGCAGCGGGTGCACTGCATCCGCAACGCCAAGCAGCTGCGCGCCCTGATGGGCGATCTGCTGGAGGAACGCTTCTACGACGACCTGCTCGCCGACCAGCGCGAGATGGCGACCATGTCGATGCTGCTGCCGCCGCAGATGATCAACACGATGGCGCCGACGGCGGGCACCGACCCGGCGAAGGTCACCGAGGCGTTCTACGCCGACCCGATCCGCCGCTACATGCTCCCGGTGAAGAGCGACCGCGACACGACGTGGCCGAGCCACCCGCACTCGGAGCGCGACTCGCTGCACGAGGCGGAGATGTGGGTCGTGGAGGGCCTGACCCACCGCTACCCGACCAAGGTGCTGGCCGAGATGATCTCGACCTGCCCCCAGTACTGCGGGCACTGCACTCGCATGGACCTGGTCGGCAACTCCACCGAGCAGGTCGAGAAGCACAAGCTGACGCTCAAGCCGGTCGACCGCCAGGACGCGATGATCGCGTACCTGAAGAAGACCCCGGGCGTCCGCGACGTGGTGGTCTCCGGCGGCGACGTGGCCAACGTGCCGTGGCCGCAGCTGGAGTCGTTCCTGATGCGCCTGATGGACATCGACACGGTCCGCGACATCCGCCTGGCGACGAAGGCCCTGGCGGCGCTGCCGCAGCACTGGCTGCAGCCGAAGGTCGTCGAAGGCTTGGAGCGCGTCGCAGTGACGGCCCAGCGCCGCGGCGTCAACCTGGCGATCCACACCCACGTGAACCACGCCCAGTCGGTGACCCCGCTGGTGGCGGAGGCGGCCCAGACGGCGCTGAACGTGGGCGTCCGCGACGTCCGCAACCAGGGCGTCCTGATGCGCGGGGTCAACGCGACGCCGGCGCAGCTGCTGGACCTGTGCTTCGCGCTGCAGGGCGAAGCGAACATCCTGCCGTACTACTTCTACATGTGCGACATGATCCCGAACGCGGAGCACTGGCGGGTTTCCGTGCACGAGGCGCAGGAACTGCAGCACTCGATCATGGGCTACCTGCCGGGCTACGCGACGCCGCGCATCGTGTGCGACGTGCCTTATGTCGGGAAGCGGTGGGTGCACCAGCTGGCCGAGTACGACCGTGAGCTCGGGATCTCGTACTGGACGAAGAACTACCGGACGGGGATCGAGCTGGAGGACCCGGAGGCGTTGAACCGCCGCTACCCGTACTACGACCCGATCTCGACGCTGCCCGAAGCCGGCCAGACCTGGTGGGCGAACCAGGGCGACTGACGCCCGCAGGTGGTGCACGGGGCGCCCGGACGCGTGATTCGCGCGGCGGGCGCCCCGTTGCCGTCCGGCCGGGTTCGCGGACCCGAACCGGCAATTCCCGTTTCTCGAATGTACCTGTGCCACGCGGGAAACCCTCCTCCACCCAGTACGGTCGAAGCCGCGCGGTCAAGGGGGTCGACAGGTGGTCCAGGCACGGGTGGCGGCCGCGGAGGCCGGCTTCGCCGATCGGGCCGGCGACATCATCGCGCTGGCCCGGCTGTCCACCGGGCCCGGTGCAGTGGGCGCGATCCTCGATTGGCTCGCCGGGCGGACCGGAGGGACGGTGGCCCTGCTCGGGACCGATGGCGAGGTCGTAACCGTGCCGTCGGGCCGGCACCGCCCCTCCCCCCGAGCTCTGACCACGGCCGCCACCGCGGTCGCCGACATGCACCGGCGCGGGACGCCCTCGGCCGTGCTCGGCGATGAGTCGTGCACCATCGACCTCGTCCGTCTCGGCAGCGAAGCGCCATACCTGATGGTCACCGGCTCGGAAGACCGCCGGCACGGTGTCCTGCTCGCCGACGTCTCCCGCCTGCTCGGCTTGTGCTGGCGGGTGGAGGAGGCCGAACAGACCCGGCAGCGGGTCGCCTCGGCCATGGCCCACAGCCGCGAGGCCGTGCTCCACCTGCTCATGATCGGCAGCGTGCCCACGGCACGGCGGATCGCCGCGACGCTGCGGCACCGGCTGCCCGACCTCTGCCGGGTGTACATCGTGGCGTGCCCGGCCGGCCGGCGGGACCTGGTGGCGGACCGGATCGAGCACTTCGCGCGGGGGCGGGCGTGGATCGTGCCCTGCCCCGTTTACCCGCACCACCTGATCGCGCTGGTGCCGCCGGGCCGCGACCACAGCGCCACCCGGCTGGACAGGGTGATCGCCGAACGAGTCCCCGAGTCCAGGGTCGGCGCCGGCGAAGAGCTGCCGCTGCGCGAGACCGCGATCGGCTACGAGCAGGCGTTCCACGCCTTGGCGGTGGCCCGCGGCGTGCCCGGCGGGTACGCCCGGTTCGACCGGCACACCGACCTCACGCCGCTCATCGACCCCCGCGGACACGCCTGGGCCACCGGTTTCCTGGCCCCATGCCTGTCCTACACCCCGGCACGGCGCGCCGACCCCGGTGCCGAGGAGCTCCTGGCCACCTTGAACTCCTGGCTCATCTTCGAGACCGGCGCGAGCCGCCACCTCAAGATCCACCGCAACACCCTCACCGCCCGTCTGCACCTGCTCGACGGCCTGCTCGGGGTGGACCTCACCCACGTGTCCGACCAGTCGGCCGCCTGGCTCGCGCTGCGGCTGCACTCCGCCCACCACGCGAGCACCACACCGCCGCGCCCGGCCACCCTCGACGGATTGCTGGGCACCCCGGCGGCGAGCGTCTGGGCACGATCCCAGCTCCACCCGCTCGAGCGGGCCGATCTGCCGAACGGCTTGGAAACGGTACGGGCCTGGCTACGTGCCGACACCCGGCTTCCGGCCACCGCCGCGGCCCTCGCCATCTCCGCGCCGGCCACGCGCAAGCGGCTGACCAGAATCGAACAGGTCCTCGGCCGTTCCCTGCTGCACGCGCCCAGCGCCAAGCACGAACTGTGGCTGGCCATGCGGATCCTCGGTTCGCTGTGACGCCGGATCACTGGTCACAACGAAACCGCCGCGGGGTCTCACTGTGCACCCTGTGACTCGCCACGACACGCGACGGATGGCTACCTTCGGGACCGGGGAAGACGTCGCGGCGCACCTGGGGGTCGTCGCGAACATGCTTCTCCCGGCCATCTTCGACGACACCGAACGCCCGGGACCGGTCAGGGCGCGGCGGTGTAGAGCGTCGTCCGGATGATGTCGGTGAGGACTTCGATGACCGTGGCGTCGCGTGCCGGGTCGGCGCCGCGGACGAGCTGATAGCCCGCGCGTTCGACCATCCACGTGAGGACCGCGGCCGTCTCGGCCGGCACCACCGGGCGCATCACGCCGGCGGCCTGGCCGCGTTCGATCGCCTGCCGGGTGGTGTCGATGATCGACTGCATCAGCGTGCGCAGCTCGTCGGCGACCGTCGGGTCGTAGGCCGCGGTTTCGGTGATGATCGTGAATGCCGCCGCTCGCCGGCGGTAGACGCCCACGATCGCCGTGACGGCCGTGGTCAGCCCGGCCCGGTCGGCGTGCTCCGCCGTCTCCCACCAGGCGCCCGCCACATCACGCAGCTCGCTCAGCACGGTCGTGGCCAGCCGCCGGACGAGGTCGCCCTTGTCCTCGAAGTGGACGTAGAACGTCGAGCGGGAGATGCCGGCCGCCGCGGCCAGCCGTTCGACGCTGAGCTCGGTGAAGCCGGTGCCCGCCCCGACGAGGTCCTCGGTGGCCGCGAACAGGCGTCGTTCCAGCTCGGCTCGGCGGTCCTGGCGCTTGCCGGCGGCGGGCCGGGTGACTGAGGGCATCGGCGTCTCCACGTACGGGAAGTGATCGCCGTCATCGTAGCCGGACGACAAGTCCGGACACTGTGTCCAGACATCGAGTCTTGACGCCGTGTCCGATTCAGGCGCATCCTGGACGGACCGAACCTGGGGAGGCGCCATGCCGGTGTTGTGGGCACTGTGGGGAATCGGCGTCCTGAACGTCGTGGCGCTGGGCGTGAGCCTTTCCGCGTCCCTGATCCGGGAGCGTGTCACCGGCTCCGCGACGCCGGCTTTCATCACGATCCTCTTGACCATGTTCGCCATGGTGACCACGGTCGTCGGCGGCTTCAGCGGTCTCTTGCTCGTCCTGCTGACCGACGCGGGCGTCGTCCTCGTCGTGGGCACGGTCGTCCTGCTCGTCGGCGCCGCTCTCGTCGCGGCCGGCTACCTCGGCCACCGCCGGCTTTCCCGCCGGGTCGCCCGCATCGGCCGGCAGCTCCTGTCCCGGGAGGAGGTGCTCGACCTGCTCGCGGCGGGCCTGGTGCGCTCCTTCTCACGGCGGGACGGCGTCTTGGAGGTGACCCTCGATCCCCGCGTGGCCAGGGAACGGGAGCTGTGGACCCGTCGCGCCGACCCGCGGGACTACCTCGCCTTCGTGGCCGCCGCGGACGAAGTCCTCGCCGAAGGCCGCATGCTTCAGTACGACGACGAGACGGGGGAAGGCCCGCCGTCGACGAACCTCCGCTGGATCACCCTCGAAGAAGCGGCCGCCCTCCTGGGCACCGGCCGGGTCCGGAGCTTTTCCCACGGCAGCCGCGGGCGGTCCGGCGACGACCGTACAGCGTTCCGCGGGACTCCCACCGGCATCAAGCTGACCGACCACGGCTGGGTGCGCCACATCGCGGTCACCCCGGAGCTGGAGGCGGCCACGATCCCGCTCGCCCGCGCCGCCCGGGCGATCCACGGAACGCCGGAGTTCCTCGTCGACGGCCACCGCGAACGATAGTCCCGAGGCGGCTGAATTCCGTCAGCTCGCGGGGATGGAACCGAGCAACGCCAGGACCGCGGCCGACTTCGTGTCGTCGAGGAAGCGCAGGCCCATGAAGTGGTCGCCGGCGGTGAAGCCGGGCAACGCCCAGATCTCTTCGTAGGCCATCCCGATGCGCCGGTAGTGACGCAGGCTGTAGACGTTGCTGAACAAGCACTTCCCGGGATCCGGGTTCCACAGCCGCCGCGCGAAGGCGGGGTTGCGGAAGCCGTGTCCCACTTCGGCGGTGGCCTGGACGTGCTTGCGGCCGGTGAACAGCACGACGTCGCCGGTGCCCACGGTGTCCATCCGGCGGTCGTACTTGTCCTTGGCGCCCCAGAACCGCGCCCGGCCGCCGCGGTGCAGCGCGGTCAGGCGGGCGAGGTCGGCCGGGGCGAGAAGGTCTGCGTAGGCGCGGAAGTCGACGGTGTTCTCCAGCGACTCCGCCCCGTACCGGCGGGCGTCCGCGGTGCCGTAGGCGGGCTGGATGAAGACCTGGACCACCGCGCCACGCTAGCTCAGCCGCCGTGGGTGGTGTCGCTCTGGTACGTCGTGTACGTGTACGGGTTGTCGAGGATCTTCGCCTCCGGGACGTCCGGGTTCATCCCCTTCGTCCACGCCTCCTCGCCCAGCTGCCCGCGCAGGTGCTCGACCGTCGACTCCACCTGGCGGCGGACCGCCGGGAGGTCCACGTCCACCAGGCGGCCGTCGCGCTTGACCACGCGACCGTCGACCAGGACCGTGTGGACGTCGCCGCGCTGGGCCTGGAACGCCACGTGGCCGTACGGGTTCAGCAGCGGGAACGACACCGGCGAGTGCTCGTTCTTCAGCAGCACCACGTCCGCCTTCTTGCCCACCTCGAGGCTGCCGATGTCCGAGCGGCCCAACGCCGCCGCGCCGCCGCGGGTGGCCCACTCCACCACCTGCTCCGCCCGCAGCGCCGCGTGCGTCACCGTTTCGCCCTTCGCGTGCGCCTCCAGGTGCTCGCGCGAGCGGTCCGCGCCCAGCGTCGTGCGCATCGCCGAGAACAGGTCGCCGCTCCACCAGACCGACGTGTCCATCGACAGCGACACCGGGATCCCGTACTGCCGCAGTGCCCAGGTGGACGGGTAGCCCTGGCCCGCGCTCTGCTCGCTCTCCGTCGAGACGGACGCCGACCCGCCCGTCGCCGCGATCCGGTGGTAGGAGTCCGCCGACAGGGACGCGCTGTGGACGTAGACCGTCTCGGGGGTCATGAACCCGTGGTCGTGCATCAGCTTGATGCCGTCGTCGCCGGTCGCGCCCCAGACGCCCGCGTGCGTGGTCACCGGCACGCCCAGCTCGCGCGCCACCTCGAAGGCCGGTTTCTCGGGGAACGCCGGGTCGCCGGTGACGTCGAACGCGAGCTGGAAGCCCAGGTCGCCGCCCGTGCGACGCGCGACGAAGTCGCGGAACTCGGGGGTGCCGGTCCACGTCGCCGGGGCGTCCTGGATGTTGCCGTAGGCCAGGACGAACCGGCCGGGCACGGCTTCGAGCGCGTCGGCCGCCGCGTCGGCGTGCTGTGTCGTCTGCAGGCCGTGGGACCAGTCCACTGTGGTCGTGACGCCCGCTTCGAGCGCTTCCCACGCGCCGAGGACGTTGCCCGCGTGGATGTCTTCGGGGCGGAACACCTTGCCCCACTCGAGGTAGTACCAGACGAAGTACTGCGTGAGCGTCCAGTCGGCGCCGTAGCCGCGCATGGCCGTCTGCCACAGGTGCCGGTGCGTGTCGATCATGCCCGGCATGACGATGCCGCCGGCGGCATCGATCTCGGTCGTGCCCGCCGGGACCTCCAGCGCGGGCCCGATCGCGGCGATCTTGTCGCCGGTGACCAGGACGTCTTCGCCGGGCAGCACCCGGTGGGTGTCGTCGAGGGTCAGCACCGTGCCGCCCCGCAGGACGATCGATCCGGTCATCGCTTCCTCCGGTTGCGTACACTCGTCCGCTCTGCGGACACTCACAGGGTGAAGTCACCTTTGCCCAGTGCCGAGCCGGTGTCAATGCCCGCCGCTACGCTGCGGGCACGACTGCGAGAGGGAGGCCGCGCATGCCACGCGAGGGAACGGGTCCCGACTTCATCGAAGCGCTGGCGCGCGGGCTCGAGGTGATCACGGCGTTCGGGCCGCACCGGCCGGAGCTGACCCTGGCCGAGGTGGCCACGGCCGCCGGCCTGGCCCGCCCGACCGCGCGCCGGATCCTGCTCACCCTGGAAGAGCTCGGGTACGTCCGCGCCGGCGGCCGCGGCTACGCCCTGACTCCGCGCGTGCTCGACCTCGGCGTCGCCTACGTGCGCTCGCAAGGCCTGTGGGACGTCGCCCGGCCGCACCTGGAACGCCTGGTCGAACGCACGAACGAGTCGTGTTCGATCGCCCAGCTCGACGGTTCCGACATCGTCTACGTCGCCCGGGTCGCGGTGCCGAAGATCGTCGGGCTCACCGTGCAGATCGGCACCCGCTTCCCGGCTTTGCCGACGTCGCTGGGCAAAGTCCAGCTCGCCGCACTGGCCCCCGGCGAGCTGGACGCGGTGCTGGCCGAGCCGACCCGCTCCGGGCTCGTCCCGCGTTGGCAGCCGGACCGGGCCGAGCGCGACGCCGAGCTGCGCGAGGTCCGCGCCCGCGGCTGGGCGCTCACCGACGAGCAGCTCGCGCTGGGCATCCGCTCGGTGGCCGCGCCGCTGCGCGACGGGTCCGGCCGGGTGATCGCCGGGGTCAACGTCAACTGCCACGCCGCCGAGACGCCGGTCGAACGGCTCCTGGAGCACCACCTGCCGCTGCTGCTGCAGGCCGCCGGGGAGATCAGCGCCGACTTCGCGCGGCTGCACGACGTCCCGCACGTGACCGTGCCCGCGGTGTCTTGACCGCCACGGCACTCCGGGGCAAACTGCGGACACAAGTCCGTCAGACGGACAGGAAGTGAGGACCGGGTGGAAAACAGCGCTGCCGGCCCGTTGTCCGGGCTGCTGGTCGCGGACTTCTCCCGGGTGCTCGCCGGGCCCTACGCCACGATGCTGCTCGCGGACCTGGGCGCCGAGGTCGTCAAGGTCGAGGGACCGCAGGGCGACGAGACGCGCACATGGATGCCGCCGGTGCGCGGGGACGTCTCGACGTACTACCTCGGCGTGAACCGCGGGAAGCGGTCCATCGCGCTCGACCTGCGCGAGGAGGCCGACGCCGCCGTCGCCCGCGAGCTGGCGACCCGCGCCGACGTGGTGATCGAGAACTTCAAGCCCGGCGGCCTGGCCAAGTACGGCTTGGACTACGACTCCGTCAAGACGGCCAATCCCGGCACCGTCTACGCCTCCATCAGCGGCTTCGGCTCCGGTGAAGGCCGGCACGTGCCCGGTTACGACCTGATGGTGCAGGCGATCTCGGGACTGATGAGCCTGACCGGCGACCCGGACGGCCCGCCGTTCCGCGCCGGGATCTCGGTGTTCGACGTCATGGCCGGCAACCACGCGGTGATCGGCATCCTCGCCGCCCTGCGCCACCGCGACGCGACCGGCGAAGGGCAGCACGTCGAGGTCAACCTGCTGTCCTCGGCCCTGACCGGGCTGGTCAACCACAGCTCGGCCTACGCCGCCGGCGGGGTGGTGCCGTACCGGATGGGCAACGCGCACCCCAGCGTCTTCCCCTACGAGCCGTTGCCCACCGCCGACCACGACCTGATCGTCGCCGCGGCCAACGACGGGCAGTTCCGCCGGCTGTGCGAGGTCCTCGGCCTGCCCGAGGTCCCGGACGACCCGCGGTTCGCCCGCAACGCCGACCGCACCAAGAACCGCGAAGAGCTCAGGCCGGTCCTGGTCGAGCGGCTCAAGGAACGCGGTGCGGTGGAGTGGTTCGACGCGCTGACGAACGTCGGCGTCCCGTGTGGACCGATCAACACCATCGACGGCGGCTTCGCGATGGCCGAGCGCTTCGGGCTCGAGCCGATCGTCGAGGTCGGCGACGGCGACCGGGCCGTCCCCACGACCCGCCACCCGATCCGGTTCTCCGCGACCCCCGCCGCCTACCGGCTGCCCCCGCCGGAGCTCGACGAACACGGCGCCGAACTGCGCGCCTGGCTCACGGAGACCACGGATGACTGACCCCACTTACGAAACCGCACTCGGATCGTCCACGAAGGACAAGATCACCCTGCTCGGCCAGGACCTCGCCGAGGACGTCATGGGCACCGTCGGCTTCGGCGAGCTGGCCTTCTGGCTGGCCACGCAACGCCGTCCGTCCCCAGGGGAAACCCGGGTGTTCGAAGCGGTGCTGGCGGCGCTGGCCGACCACGGCTTCACCCCGACCGCGATCGTCACCCGGCTGACGTACCTGTCCGCGCCCGACTCGGTCCAGGGCGCGCTCGCCGCCGGCCTGCTCGGCGGCGGGTCGCGCTTCCTCGGCGTCACCGAGGACTGCGGCCGGTTCCTGCACGACGTCCTGGCCGCCACCGAAGACGTGCCGACCGACGAGGCCGGCTGGGATGCACTCGCCCTGACGACCGTCGAAACCCGCCGGGCCGAAAAGAAGTTCGTCCCCGGGCTCGGGCACCACGTGCACAAGGACGGCGACCCGCGGACCCGGCGGCTGTTCGAGATCGCCGCCGAGGAAGGCCTGCGCGGCCCGCAC
This sequence comes from Amycolatopsis sp. NPDC048633, assembly GCF_040650695.1. NCBI lineage: Bacteria > Bacillati > Actinomycetota > Actinomycetes > Pseudonocardiales > Pseudonocardiaceae > Amycolatopsis > Amycolatopsis sp. NPDC048633. The sequence continues at coordinate 31,784 of NZ_JBEZHS010000037.1, read as the reverse complement.
CTGGAGCTGTTCGCCGCCATCGGCCGCGTACACCCGCAGGTGCTCGGGAAGACGCTGCCGCTCAACGGTGCCGGTGTCTGCGGGGCCGCGCTGGCCGATCTCGGGCTGCCGCTGGAGCTGCTGCGCGGGTTCGCGCTGCTGGCCCGCACCGCCGGGCTCATCGGCCAGCTCGCCGAAGAGCTGCGCCACCCGGTCGCGAACGACATCTTCCTGTCGGTAGACCTGAACAACCGGCCGGTCCCCCCGGACCCGCAACGCTGAGAGGAACGCCGATGCAGCTCGTCACCGAGGACAACATCACCGAGCTCGCCGCGCAGCGCTGGTCGAGCGCGCACGACCCGCGGACGGCGGAGGTCATGGCCGCCCTCGTCCGGCACCTGCACGCCTTCGCCCGCGAGGTGCGGCTGAGCGAGACCGAGTGGATGGCCGCCATGCGGTGGCTGACCGAGACCGGGCAGATCAGCGACGAGAAGCGCGAGGAGTTCATCCTCGCCTCCGACGTGCTCGGCCTGAGCATGCTGGTCGTGCAGATGAACCACGCCTTCGACGCCAAGGCGACCCCGGCCACCGTGCTCGGCCCGTTCCACATCGACGGCTCGCCGGAGCAGGAGTTCGGCGGCGACATGTCCGACGGCCTGCCCGGCACGCCGCTCTACGTCACCGGCACCGTCCGCGGCCTCGATGGCTCCCCCGTCGGCGGCGCCATCCTCGACGTCTGGCAGGCCGACGAAGAAGGCGCGTACGAGTCGCAGATCCCGGACATCGACGAAGCCCGGCTGCGCGCGAAGTACGCCACGCGCGCCGACGGGACCTACTGCCTGCGCACGATCGCGCCCAAGGGCTACTCGATCCCGATGGACGGCCCGGTCGGCGAGCTCATCGGCGGCACCGACATCAGCCACTTCCGGCCGGCCCACGTGCACTTCCTGATCAACGCGGCCGGCTACGAGCCGCTGATCACGCACCTGTTCGAGGAAGGCGCCGAGTACCTCGACAGCGACGTCGTGTTCGGCACCAAGCAGGAGCTGGTCGTGTCCTTCGAGCACCGCGACCCCGGGCCGACGCCCGACGGTGGCGAATCGGCCGAGCCGTGGCTCGAGGCGCGCTACGACTTCGTCCTCCAGCCCGTCTGACGCCGGTGCGCGCGGCGGAGATCCGGGCGGCGGGCGCTCCCCCGGTGGTGGCCGACCGGCCGGTGCCCGAGCCCGGGGCGCACGAGGTCGCGGTGAGCGTCACCGCGGCCCCGATCACGCCGCTCGACCTGCTCTGCGCGTCCGGCACGTCCTACTTCGGGCAGCCGGGGACGCCGTATGTGCCGGGGGTCCAGGGGGTCGGCGTGCTGACGCGCCCGACGCCGACCGAACCGGCCGGGACCGCGGTCTGGTTCGCCACCACCGCGGGCATGCGGCCGGGGGACGGCAGCATGGCCGAGCACGCCGTGGTCGCGCCCGCCGACCTGGTGGTGCTGCCGGCGGGGGCGGACCACGCGCTCGTCGCGGCGCTCGGACTGTCGGCCGTCGCGGCCTGGATGTGCTTGACGGCCAAGGGAAACCTCGTCCCGGGTGAGACCGTGCTGGTGCTCGGCGCCGGCGGTGTGGTCGGCCAGTCGGCTGTGCAGCTGGCCCGCGTGGCCGGGGCCGGGCACGTCGTCGCCTGCGCGCGGTCCGACGCCGCGCTGGAACGGGCCCGGCGGCTCGGCGCGGACAGCGTCGTCAAGCTGTCGGAGGACGACGACGCCGACTCGCTGGCCCGGCGGTTCGGCGATGTCCCGGCCGACCTCGTGATCGACCCGGTGTCCGGGATCCCGGCCGCGGCGGCGCTGCGCACGCTGCGCCCGGGCGGACGGCTGGTGAACCTCGGCAGCGCGGCCGGCGACGAGTTCCCGGTGTCCTCGGCCGTGCTGCGCAGCCGGTCGCTGCACATCCACGGCTACACGAACAACGAGCTCGACACCGGCCGGCGCCGCGAAGCACTTCTCACGGTGGTGGGACACGCGATCGCCGGGACGCTCACCGTCGACTACGAACGTGTCCCGCTGCTCGACGCGGGCACCGCCTGGACCCGCCCGGGCCGGATGGTGCTGGTGCCTTAGCGGGCGTAGCCGTTCGCGGCCAGCTGCTTGCCGATCTGGTCGAAGACGGCCTGGTCGTCCGGCACGACCGTGGCCAGGCCGTCGACGTACCGGTTGAACAGGCAGAACGACGCCGCGAGCAGGACCGTGTCGTGCAGCTCGGTGTCGGTCGCCCCCTCGGCGCGGGCCGCGGCGACCAGCTCTTCGGTGACCGCGCGGCCCGTTTCCCGCACGGCCAGCGCGATCCGCAGCAGCGCTTTGAGCTTGGCCGACACGGGGGCATCGTCGATCCCGCCGCACGCGGCGTCGACGACGGCCCGGCCGCCTTCGATCGTCTCGGCCGCCGCCGCGGCGTGGCTGCCGGTGCAGAACCGGCACTCGTTGCCGTTGGACACGACCGTCGCGATCAGCTCGCGCTCCCCGACGGTGAGGGTGCTGGGGCCGCGCAGCAGGACCTGGGCCAGCTGCCCGAGCGGCGCCGCGGTCTCCGGCCGGTAGGCGAAGAGCGCCGAAATCCCCGGCAGCTGCGGGTCGAGCGGGATGTGCGGCATCAGGTCCTCCTCGGGGGGCCGAAAGATCTCCCCGTGAGTCTTTCGGCCGAGGGCGGCCCGGCCAACCTCCGCATTGCGCAACCGGGCCGCCGCCGAAAGGATCAGCCGAGGGTGAAGTCGTCGGCGTAGAGGGCACTTTGGCCGTACCAGCCGTGGACGTACACCGTCACCGCGCCGGACGCGCCGGTCGTGAACGGCACCGACAGCTGGGTCCAGCCGCTGCTCGAGGTCCACGTGCTGGCGTTCGCGCCGCCCCGGACCCCGAGGTAGGCGTAGCTGCCCTGCACCCAGGCCTTGAGGGTGTAGGCGTGGTTCGGCGCGAGCGTGACGTTCTGCGCGGCCTCACCGGTGGCCGAGGAGGTGGGCACCACCTGCAGCGCGTGGGTCCCGGAGTGGGCCGGGGACGCGACGATCGCGTCACCCGCGGCGCTCCACGGGCTCAGCACGCCGGTCTCGAACCCGCCGTTGACGACGCCACCCGCGGGCGGGGTGCCCTTGACGGTGAGGGTGAAGGTCGCGCTGTGGCTCGCCGACGCCGCAGCACCGGTGACGGTCAGCGGGTAGACCCCGGGGACCGCCGCCGACGTGGTGCTCACCGACAGCGTCGCGCTGCCGCCCGCCGTCACCGACCCGGGGCTGACCGACGCCGTGACGCCGGCGGGGGCGCCGGTCACCGACAACGTCACCTGCTGCGCGGAGCCGGACGTGACGGCGGTGGTGACGGTCGCGGTGGCCGAGCCGCCCGGGTCGACGGCGGCCGAGGACGGGTTCGCGGCGAGCGAGAAGTCGTTGCCGGGCACGGTCGTGCCGCCGGTGAACGGCGCGAAGGCGTGGCTGAAGAACCACGTGTCCTGGGCGATGCCGGAGCAGTTGTCCGCGGCCGCGCCGCCGGGGCAGCTGCCGTTGTCGCGTTGCAGGGCCCAGAACGACAGCTCGTTGATGCCCTTCGAGACCGCCCAGTTGTAGACGGTGGCCGCGTCGGCGGTCGTGAACGTCTCGGCCGGGCCGAAGTCGTCGACGCCGATCATCTCGGTGATCCCGACCATCGCCCACAGCTGCGCCTGCGTCTTGCCCGGGTACAGGGCGCCGAGCTGGGAGACGAGCCCGGTGGCCGAGGTCTGGGTGTCGGTGGCCATCTGGTGGGCGGCGTTGTCGTAGTAGTCGAAGGTCATCATGTTCACGACGTCGACGCGGGTGCCGTTGGAGACGGCGTTGCGCAGCACGGCCAGGCCGCTGTCGGCGAGGCCGCGGGTGGTCGTGGGCAGGGTGTAGGAGATCTGCAGCGACCGCCCGGACGCCGCGGCCCAGTCCTGGACCTTCTTGATGGCCTTGTTGCGCCGGTCGATCCCGGCGGAGTTGGTCAGTGAATTGTCCTCGATGTCCATGTCGAGGCGCGGGACGTCGTAGGTGGTGATCACCGACTCGTAGGCGGCGGCGATCGAATCCACAGTGGTGCAGCTGTCGGCGATTTCGGTGCCGGTGTTGTCGGCGGTGTAGCCACCGAAGGACGGGATGACGTCGCCGCCGCGGGAACGGATGGTGGCGATGTCCGAGCCGAACGTGGAGTTCGCGATCGGCATCCCGGTGTCGCCGTTCCAGTAAACGGTGCAGGAACCCTTGGTGGCGGCCTGGATGAAGGCCATCGTGAGGTGCTTGGCACCCGACTGCTGCGCCAGCGCGGCGGGGCTTTCGCCGGTCCAGGCTTCGAAGTACGGCGCGAAGACGTGCGCGGGCAGCGGCGTGGCGGCTTGGGCGGTCCCGGCGGTGGTCACCAGTGAACCGGTGGAAACCGCTGCCATGGCCAGCAAAACGGACATTCGGGAGAAAGGTCTGCGTCGACGCATCTGCGCTCCAGTGCCGGCGGAAGCCGTGCCGCGGCGTAACACGGCGAGAACGTCTTCAGGATTGGATCAGACCAATATCGGCGTCAAGGTCTAGACCACTAAACCGGCCGGATGGCCGCACGCGTTGCTCGATCGTCGTTTCGACGGGAGATGACGCCGAGTGAGCAACAATCGACTACAAAAAGGTGCCAACTCCTGCGGTTTGCCGGTAGCGTGCGCGTCCATGCGGGTGAACTGGGGGAAGATTGGACAGCGCAGAGTGACCAAGCCGTGGCGTGCGGCACCGAAGGCCGCCCTCTCCAGCCCGCTCACGCTGATCGTCGCGGCGGTGACCTCACTGCTCGCCTGTTTCCTCGGCACCGCCGCGGTCCTGCAGGCCTCCGCCGCCGGCGGCGCGACGATCGCCTACCAGACCGGGATCACCTGCCCCGACAGCTACGGCCCGGTGTTCGGCAAGGGAAACATCCCCGTCAAGGACATCCCGGCCGTGACCGGCGCGGTGCAGCGCCACGCGCCCGCGCACGGCTTCGGCGCCCCGGTCGTCGGCCAGTACACGACCGTCCTGCTCGGCACGCAGTTCGACGGCGGCCCGGGCTACAAGGTCCGGCTCGCCTCCCGCGGCCAGGCAGGTCTGGACAACCTGGCGCTCCAGCAGGGCACGCGCGCGCCGGGCCTGTGGCTGGGCAACGTCCTGGCCGACGGCGAGCACATCGGCGTCGGCGCCAAGCCCAGCATCCGGGGCGACGTCCTGCCGCCGGTCACCGGCATCTACCGCGACCTGCTCGACCCGCCGCCGCGGTGGTGGTGCTCCCAGCAGTCCGGCGCCGTCGTCGACCGGCTCGCCAACGACCCCATCGACTCGATCGTCTTCGCCACCGACGACAAGACCTTCGCCGACACCGTCAAGGCCATCGGCCTGCCGACGATGCAGTACTTCCACATCTCGTTCTACGAACCGGCACCGACCACGCTCAGCGCCGCCGAGGACCTGCTGCAGCGCTCCCGCGACCTCATCGCCGACGTCCGCGCGGACCTCACCGCCCAAGGACTCGGGAACCTGGTCGCCGCCGACGTCCCCACCTTCGACCGCTCGGTGCAGATCGCCCGCCAGGCCCAGGACAACGTGTTCGTCTCGATCCTGCCGCTCGCGCTGATCAGCGTCCTGGTCGGCTGCGCCGGCCTCGGCACCGTCGCCCTCCAGTGGTACCAGCGGCGCCACGCGCAGCTGCGGCTGCTGTCGGCCCGCGGCAGCGGCCCCGGCGCCCTCGGCGGCCTCGCCGTCGCCGAACTGGGCCTGCCGATCCTGCTCGGCGGCGCCCTCGGCGCGGTCGCGGCCCGGCTGCTGCTCGGCGTGTACGGGCCACCCGGCACACCCGACCCCGAGGAGGAGCTGCGCGCCGGCGTCGTCGCGGCGGGCGTGCTGCTGGTGTCGCTCGCCCTGCTGGCCCTGGTCGTCGCCGTCCGGGCGCACCGGGAGTTCGAACTCGGCCGCATCCGCCGCGGCGGCAACCGGCTGCGGCTGCTCGGGTACTTCCCGTGGGAGCTCGCGACGGCCGGCATGGCGTGGCTCGGCTGGACCCGCCTGGCCCACTACAGCACCGGCTCCCGCCTCGGAAATCCATTACCCCAGGTCGATCCGCTGGCCCTGACCTACCCGGTGTTCGTCGTGCTGACCGTCGGCCTGCTGACCGCGCGGCTGGCGTGGCTGGCCCTGCACGCCTCCCACCGCGCCCGGCTCTGGTCGCGCCCGGCGCTGCAGCTGGCGATCCGCCGGCTCGCCGGCGCCCGCGCCCCGGTGACCGGCGTCCTGGTCATCGGCACCCTCGCCATCGGCACGCTGGCCACCGGCATCGGCATCGCCGACGGCCAGGAGGACGCGCTCGACACGAAGTCGGCGATCTTCGTCGGCGGCAACGCCCGCCTCGACACCGACAGCCCGATCGGGATGGGCGACGTCGCGATGCCCGCCGCCCTCGCCGGCGACAGCACCGTCGTCGGGGAGCTGACCGGCACCGGCGGCGTCGTGCTGGTGGTCGACCCCGCGACGTTCACCAAGGGCGCCGCCGTCGGCGACGTCCCGGCCGACGACCTCGAGGGGCTGCTGCGGCAGATCTCGCAACCGGACCCCAAGGGCACGCCGGTGCTCCGCGTCGGCCACACCGCCAAGCAGATGGCGCAGCTGCCCGACGGGCTCCGCGACGCCGTCACGGTCGCCGACCTGCCGGTGTTCCCGATGATCGGCACCTCGCCCGGCTACGTCGTCTCCCGCACCGCGCTCGACCACGGCCAGCTGGACCGGGTCCCGAAGTGGAGCGTCCTGACCGGCGCGTCGATGGCCGACGCGACCGCCGCGTTGCGCGCCGCGGGCGTGTTCATCCCGAACCGGATCAGCCGCGAAACCGCGCTGGACGGACTGCCGTTCTTCGTCGTCTCGTGGACGTTCTCGTTCGTGGCCCTGCTCGGCGCGGTCCTCGGGCTCGTGGCGATCCTCGCGCTGCTGGTGGCGGTCGAGGTCCGGCGGCGCCAGAACGCCCTCGCCGGGGCACTGGTGCTGCGGATGGGCATGCGGCCACGGACGCTGCTGGCGAGCCACCTGATGGAGCTGGGCGCCCTGAGCGGGCTGGCCATCGTCGTCGGGGTGGTGTGCGGGATCTCGGTGGCGGGGCTGTCGGTGCCGCGGTTCGACCCGGCGACCTTCCTCGCACCCCGCTCCGAGCTGCCCGACCCGCTGCCGTTCGTGCTGACCGTGCTGGCCATCGGCGTGCTCGTGGTGGGCCTGGCCGGCTGGATCGCGGTGCGCTCGGTGCGCACCGCCCGGACCGCGGAGCTGATCCGTGCCTGACAAACCGATCTTCTCCCTGCGCGGCATCGGCGTCGACTACCCGACGCCGGCCGGGGTCGTCACCGGCGTCGACGACGTCAGCTTCGACGTGCCCGCCCGCGGCATGACCGTCTTCGCCGGGCCCTCCGGCTCCGGGAAGTCGACACTGCTGCGCGTGCTGGGCCTGTTCGAACAACCCGTGCGCGGCACCCTGACCTTCCAGGGCGCCGACGTCCGCAAGCTCAGGCACCGCGAACGACGCGCACTGCGGCGCCACCACCTGGGGCTGGTGTTCCAGAACCCGTCCGACAACCTGCTCGGCTACCTTTCGGTGGCCGAGAACCTGCGGGCCGCGGCCGAAGCCGCCGGGACCGACTGCAACCCCGACGACATCCTCGGGCAGCTCGGCCTGCACGGCACCGGCGACTGGAAGATCTCCGCGCTCTCGGGCGGGCAGCAGCAACGGCTCGCGTTCGGGTGCGTGCTCGCCGCCCGCTCGACGGTCATCCTGGCCGACGAGCCGACGTCCCAGCTCGACGAGGCATCGGCCGACCTCGTGCTGGACACCCTGCAGTACCTGGTGGACCAGGACTTCGCGGTCCTGGTCGCCTCACACGACGAACGCCTCATCGACCTCGGCGCGCGCGTGGCCCGGCTGCACAAGGGCACCCTCGAAGGCGTCGAACAACGGGAGCCGCGACCATGACCGCCCAAGCCGAGCCGTCCATGCTGGAAGCCGTCGGGCTGCGCCGCAGCTTCGCCCACCCCAGCGGCGACATCGAGGTGCTGCGCGGGCTGGAGCTGCGCGTCGCCGCCGGCGAGCTCGTCACGGTGTCGGGCCGGTCCGGCTCGGGCAAGAGCGCGCTCCTGGCGCTGCTGTGCGGGTTCGACTCCCCCGACTCCGGGTGCGTGCTGCTGGACGGCGTCCCGATAAGCGGCGCACCCCCCTGGCACACCTGCGCCGTGCTGCCCCAGGCGCTCGGACTGGCCAACGAGCTGACGATCGCGGAGAACGTCGCCCTCCCGCTGCGGCTGCGCTCGGACATCCCGCGGCCGTCGAACGCCGACATCGACGCGCGCGTCACCGAACTGCTCGACGAGCTGGGCATCGGCGAGCTCGGCGACCGCTACCCCCTGGAAGTGTCGTTCGGGCAGCAGCAACGGGTCGCGCTGGCCCGCGCGGTCGCCGGCCGGCCGAGGGTGCTGCTGACCGACGAACCGACCGCGCACCTGGACGCGGGCTCGACCCCCCGGGTCCTGCGGCTGCTGCGCCGGTGCGCCGAAGAAGGCGCCGCGGTGATCGTCGCGACCCACGACGACGAGGTCCACAACATCGCCGACCGCCGCGTCCGCCTCCTCGACGGAGTGCTCACCGCACTGCTGGACTAACCGATCAGGAATCGAGAAGCGCTGGTCAGTGGCCCGGAATAGCGTCGTCGCCGTACCGCACCGACGACTTCAGGAGCACCGATGAGCACCCAGGGGATCAAGACCGTCCTGCACCCCGTCACCGACGTGGCCGCCGCCAAGGCCGTCTACACGGCGCTGCTCGGCATCGAACCCCAGGCCGACGCGCCCTACTACGTCGGCTACGACACCGAAGGCCAGCACATCGGCCTCGTCCCGAACGGCGCGCAGCAGGGCATGACCGGCCCGGTGACCTACTGGCACGTCGCCGACATCCAGGCGAAGCTCGCCGAGGTGACCGCCGCGGGCGGCAAGGTCAAGGACGAGCCCAAGGACGTCGGCAACGGCCGCCAGGTCGCGACCTTCACCGACGCCGACGGCAACGTCCTCGGCCTGCTGCAGGACCCCGCCTAATCCAGCGCGGTCGCCCGGCTGATCTCCTCCCAGGCGGCCAGGTCCGCCGCGAGCGCCTGGTGCTGGGCCCGGATCGCCGCCACGGCGTCCGCGCCCAGCGCGAGGTGCAGCGGGGCGTCGTCGCTGCCGACCGCGCGGACGATCGCCGCGGCTGCCTTGGCGGGGTCGCCGGGCTGGGTGCCGTCCATGGACTCGACCGCGTCCCGCGTGCCCGACGTCGACACCGCGTACGCGTCGATCGTGCGGGAGCGGTGCATCCGGCCGCCGCCGAACTCCGTGCGGAACGCGCCCGGCTCCACGATCAGCACCTTCACGCCGAACGGCTTCACCTCTTCGGCGAGCGCCTCCGAAATGCCCTCCAACGCATATTTCGCCGCGGAGTACGCACCGAAGCCGGGCATCGACAGCTGCCCGCCCATCGAGCTGATCTGCACGACCGTGCCGCTGCCCTGGGCACGCAGGTGCGGCAGCACGGCCTTCGTCACCGCGACCGCGCCGAAGAACATCACCTCCATCAACGCGCGCAGCTCTTCGAGCGTCAGCTCCTCGACCGCGCCGACCGAACCGTTGCCGGCGTTGTTGACCACGACGTCGATCCGGCCGAACTCCTCGAGCGCCGTCTTCACCGCCGCGTCGACCTGCCCGGCGTCCGTGACATCCAGCGCGGCGGTCCGGACCCGGTCCCCGCCCCGTGCGAGCAGGTCGGCCAGGGTCTCCGGCCGCCGCGCGGTCGCCAGCACCCGGTCACCCGCGGCCAATGCGGCCAGCGCGATCTCCTGCCCGAACCCGGCCGAGCAGCCGGTGATCAGCCAGACGCGGCCGTCGGTGTTCGTCATCTTCGCGTTCCTCCCAGTGGTTTCCTCCCCGCCATCCTGCGGACGATCACCACCGCACCGCCAACACCGATCTCCTGCCAGGGCTACAGTCCCAGCCTGTGACCCCCGAGCTCCGGCAGTTCCGCTACTTCGTCGCCGTCGCCGACGAAACCAGCTTCACGCGCGCCGCCGCCGGCCTGCACATCGCACAACAGTCGCTCTCCCAGCAGATCACCGTCCTCGAACGAAGCCTCGGCGCGCGGCTGTTCGACCGCGACGCACGCGGAACCCGCCTCACCGCCGTCGGAGAGCTCTTCCTGCCGGAGGCCCGCGCCGTCCTCGCCCGCGCCGACGACGCCGTCGCGACACTCGGACGCGCGGTACGCGGCGAGATCGGCCGCGCGCGGCTCGCGTTCCTCACCACCACGGCGAACTACCTCCTGCCCCCGATCGTCCGCGCGGTCCGCGAGCGGTTCCCCGACCTCGCCGTCACCACCGCCGAGGCATCGATCGCCGAGCTCGTCGACGGCCTGCGCGAAGGCCGGTTCGACCTCGCGTTCACCCGGCCACCACTGGTCGACGGCCTGGCCTCCCGGACACTGCTGACCGAGGAGGTGTGCGCCGTCCTCCCGGCCGACCACCCGCTCGCCGCCCGCGCCTCACTGACACTGGCCGACCTGGCCGGAGAACCGTGGGTCCTGACCCCGCGCGGCAGCTGGGAACCCTGGCACCGCAGCTACGACGCCGACTTCGCCGCCGCCGGCTTCACCCCACGCGTCGTCCAGCGCGCCGCCACCGTGCAGGGACTGCTCGGCCTCGTCGCGGCCGGGGTCGGGGTGACCCGGCTGACCCGCTCGTCACACAGCCTGCGACGCAGCGGCGTGGCGTTCGTCCCGCTCGAGGACGACGTCGCCCGGACCGAACTGGTGTGGGTGCCGGGCCACGACAACCCGGCGGTCCCGGTGATCGCGGACGTCGCCGCCGAACTGGCGGCGACCACCGACCTCACCGAGGCCGGTTAGCGCTTCGCCGGAATCGCGCGAGATGCCCGCTCTCGCCGGATTCACATCGAAAGTTGATCGACAAGCCCATTTGGTTGACGAATATCCGCACCTTTTCTTGTTGACGCCCAACCGGTAACGCAAATAACCTGTTCAATGTCAACGAGTGATCGTCTTCCTTACGAGGAAATTGGTTTCAGCTGAGGAGCCGCGGGATGAACTCGCCCGAAGTCCGCCCACCATCCCTGGAAGACGGCGGATCCGCACTGTTCGCGTGGGTCGACGAAATGCGCGAGAACCACCCCGTCGTCGCCGATGACGACGATACCTGGCACGTATTCCGGCACGCCGACGTCCGCCGCATTTTCACCGATCACCAGACATTCTCCTCCGACCCCGGATTGCTGCTCCCCGACACCGCCGAAGCCGTCCGCGGCAATATGGCGGCCGTCGACCCGCCCGTCCACCACCGGCTGCGGAAACTGGTCAGCAAGGCATTCACCCCCAAGGTCGTCGCCGACCTCGAACCGCGGATCGTGACCGCCACCGACACCCTCATCACCGAAATGGCCGAGCGGGACGACCCCGACCTCATCCGCGACCTCGCCTACGCACTCCCCGTCGCGGTCATCGGCGACCTGATCGGCATCCCACCCGAAGACCGCGCCCTCTACCGCGGCTGGGCCGACGCCCTGCTCGGCGGCGGCGCCCCCCAGGAAGACGGCACCTCCCTCACCGAGGTCATGGACGCCTACCTCTCCGCCCTGCTCGCCCAACGGCGCCGCGACCCCGAAGACGACCTCTTCAGCGCCCTCGCCCACGCCGAAGTCGACGGCGAACGCCTCGCCGACCACGAAGTGCTCAACTTCGCGTCCCTGCTGCTGGCCGCCGGCCACATCACCACCACCATGATGCTCGGCAACACCGTGCTGTCCCTGCACGAGTTCCCCGACGCCGCCGCCGCGGTCCGCCGCGACCCCGGCCTCGTGCCCAGCCTCCTCGAAGAGGTCACCCGCCACCGGCCCCCGATCATGCGCCTGCTGCGGATCAGCACCACCGACGTCGACCTCGGCGGCGTCACCATCCCCGCCAAGTCGATGGTCACCCCCTGGGTCCTCGGCGCCAACCGCGACCCACGCCACCACACCCGCCCGACCGAGTTCGACCCCCGCCCCCGCAAGGAACCCAACCTCGCCTTCGGCGGCGGCGTCCACTTCTGCCTCGGCGCACCCCTGGCCCGGCTCGAAGGACGAGTGGTCTTCGAACAGCTCCTGGACCGCTTCACCGACATCCGCGTCCGCGACGGCGTCCAGGTCGGCTACCCCTCACCGATGATCTTCGGCGTCCGGGAACTGCCCGTCGAGCTGGTCCCCCGCCGAGCCATCGCACGCTCGGCGTGACCGGTGACGCACACCCGTCCGACCACTGATCCGTAGACTCGACGACGATGCGACGTCTCAAGTGGTACTGGGGAGCCTTGGTCCTCGCGTGCGTAGCCCTGCTGGCCGGCTTCTTCGTCTTCTTCGGCTCCGAAAGCAAAACCGGACAACCGCAACCCCGCCAGGGTCCACCCGGCACCGGACCGCTCACCATCGTCGCGATGGGCGACAGCACCGTCTCCGGCGAAGGCGCCGGCCAGTACACCGCCACCACCAACGGCCAGGGCGGCAACTGGTGCCACCGCTCCCCCAACGCCTTCGTCGACAAGATCACCGCCCCCGGCATCACCGCCCACGTCAACCTCGGCTGCTCCGGCGCGCCCGCCGAACAGGTCGCCCTCGGCGACGTCAAGCAGTGGACGGAACCGTCACAGGCGCAGCAGCTCGCCGCGCTGGTCAAGGACCACCGCGTCGCCGCGGTCGTGATCGCGGTCGGCGCCAACGACGAACCGAAGTTCTCCAACCAGGTCACCGACTGCTTCAAGGCCTGGTTCAACGTCGGCGGCCCGCCGTGCAGCACCGCGCTCAAGCAGACCTGGCAGTCCAAAGTGGACGCGATGGTGCCGAAGGTCGCCACCGCCGTCTCGGACGTGAAGAAAGTACTGGCCTCCGCCGGGTACGTCCCGGCGGACTACCAGCTGATCCTCCAGTCCTACGCCGCCCCCATCGGACCGGACGTCCCGGAAGACCTGCGCAGCCTCAACGGCTGCCCCTTTCGCGTCGAAGACCTGCGATGGATCTCCCAGACCGGGATCGGAGTGCTCTCCTCCGGCCTCAAGGCGGCCGCCCAGCAAACCGGCGCGCGGTTCCTCGACCTGGCGAAGGCCGGGGCGAAGCACGAGGCGTGCAGCGGCGGCGCCAACCCGGCGACCGAGTGGTTCACGCGGCTCACGCTCCAGCTGGCGGACCTCGGTCAGGCCGACCGGGCGGGGCACGCACTCCAGGAGTCGTTCCACCCCAACGCCGCCGGCCACGCGGCGATCGCGAACTGCCTGACGGAGTTCATCGCGGTCCGCGACGGCAACGCGTCCTGCCTCGCGGGTGCGGACGGAAAACTCCACCCGGCCCCGGAGGTCGTGGCGCGCTGACTCACCTCGCTCTGGGCGGGTTTAAGGGGTGACGTGTGTGCTCAACGGGACCGCTGTTTTTCGACCGTGCCGAGTGGTATAGGCCGTTATACAGTTAAAGATCGAGGGCCGCTCGCAGGGCGATGTCGATGCGCTCCTGGACGTCCAGGTCGATCTCGGCGATGCGCTCGTCGAACCACGGCCGGTAGAGCCGGGTCAGGTTGAGCGTCGAGACCCAGTACCGGGCGTCGATCGCCACCCCGAGGATGTCCTGCGGGTCGCGTTCCAGGAGTTCGGTGCCGAGCAGCCAGGGGCGCTCGGACTCGTTCACCCCGTCCGAGGACAGCAGCACCACGGTGCGCTGCCGGGCCGGTTCGGTCGGGGGGTGATACGTCCAGACTTCACCCCTGCGCACGCAGATCCTTCTCCGCCGCCGCGAGCTCGGCCTCGTCGAACTCCGCGACGACCGGCTCCGGCTTCTGCGGGGTGTAGCCCGTGCGAACCGCCTCGCGCCGGGCCGCCTTCGACAGCCAGGACGAGACCGAGATCCCGTGTGCTTTCGCGGCGCGTTCGGCGAATTCCAAGGCGCCACTGTCCAGCGAAAGAGTCACCTTACGTGTTGCCATACCTTTTACCGTACCAGTGACCCGGCCGCCGGGCGGAGACCCGGCGTCAGAACGTCGGCGAACGTCCCTCGAACGGCGTAGAGAGCACCACCGTGGTCCTCGTCGACACCTTCGCGGCCTCCCGGATCCGGCGCAGCAGGTCCTCCAGGGCCAGCGGCGACTGGACGCGCACCAGCAGGATGTAGGACTCGTCGCCGGCCACGGAGTAGCACGACTCGATCTCCTTGATGTGCTGGATCCGCTGCGGGTAGTCGTCCGGCGCCCCCGGGTCGTTCGGCGTCAGCGAGATGAGCGCCGTCAGGGGCAGCCCGATCTGCTCGCCGTCGAGCCGCGTGGTGTAGCCGAGGATGACCCCGCGCTGCTCGAGGCGGCGCACCCGCTGGTGCACCGCCGACACCGACAGCCCGACCCGCTCGGCGAGGTCGGTGAAGCTGCGCCGCCCGTCGGCCGCGAGCTCCTGGACGATCGACTGGTCCAGCGGCTCCAGGCCGCCGGGTGTCATGCGTCCAGCACGACGAGCTCGTGCGGCTGGTTGTTGACGGACTCGACGCCGTCTCCGGTGACGATCACGATGTCCTCGATCCGGGCGCCCCACCGGCCCGGCTGGTAGATGCCCGGCTCGACGCTGAAGGCCATGCCCGGCTCCAGCCGCAGCGCGTTGCCGGCGATGATGTACGGCTCCTCGTGCACGTCCAAGCCGATGCCGTGGCCGGTGCGGTGGATGAAGTACTCGCCGAACCCGGCCTCGGCGATGACGTCGCGGGCGGCCGCGTCGACCGCCTCGGCCGTGACCCCCGGCTTGACCGCGGCCACCGCGGCGGCCTGGGCCCGCTGCAGCACCGCGTACGTCTCGGCGACGTCGGCGTCCCGCGGCGTGCCGACCGCGTAGGTGCGGGTGGAGTCGGAGTTGTAGCCGGCCGGCAGCGGGCCGCCGATGTCGACGACCACGACGTCACCCTTCTCGATGACGCGGCCGGAGACGTCGTGGTGCGGGCTCGCCCCGTTCGGGCCGGACCCGACGATCACGAAGTCGGCCTGGACGTGGCCCTCCTCGACGATGGCCGCGGCGATGTCGGCGCCGACCTCCGCCTCGGTGCGGCCGGGCCGCAGCCACTCGTGGACCCGGGCGTGCACCCGGTCGATGGCCGCGCCGGCGTCCCGCAGCGACGCGATCTCCGCGGCGTCCTTGCGCATCCGCAGCTCCCGCACCACCGGCCCGGCGAGGGTCTGCTCGGCCGCGCCGAGCGCGGTCCGCAGGGCCAGGACGTGCAGGGCCGGGGTGAAGTCGCTGACCGCGACGCGGCCGGGCTTGCCCAGCCGGTCCGCGACGAGGGCGTACGGGTCGTCGCCGTCCACCCAGGTGAGCAGCTCGACGCCGAGCTCGTCGGCCGGGACGTCGGCGTAACCGGGCGCCTCCAGCTTCGGCACGACCAGCGCGGGCGTGCCGTCGGCCGGGACGACGAGGGTGGTGAGGCGCTCGAACGAACCGCCGGCCTGGCCGATGAGGTAGCGCAGGTCGGAGCCGGGCGCGATCAGCAGGGCATCGGTGTCCGCGGCGGCCGCGGCGGCGCGGGCGCGGTCCAGCCGGGCGCGAAGGGCAGCGGCGTCGGGGGCGGGCGTGTGGAGGGAACGGCGCGACATGAGGCCGAGCCTAGTGGGCCGGGCCAGGCGGTCCACCCGCCCGGGCCCACGACATGCCGGTCCGGGTGACACGGCTCCCCACTCCCCCGGCCGTCCCAGCCGTGAATGGCACATCGAGGAAACTCGAGTTTCCTCGATGTGCCATTCACGGACTCCCGGGCACCGCTGCGGCGGCCGCGTGCGCGTGGCAGGCCCCGGGCGCGCGCCCGGCGTGGCAGGCTGTGCGGGTGACCGGACCCCTTGCCCTGCTCGACTCCGCGAGCCTGTACTTCCGTTCGTTCTTCGCCCTGCCCGACTCGATGCGCGCCGCCGACGGGACGCAGGTCAACGCCGTGCGCGGGTTCGCCGACACGATCGCGCGGATCCTCACCGACCGGCACCCGGCCCGGCTCGTGTGCTGCCTCGACGCGGACTGGCGGCCGAAGTTCCGCACCGACCTGCTGCCCAGCTACAAGGCGCACCGGGTGGCCGAAGAGACCGACAGCGGCAACCCCGACGTCGAAGAGGTGCCCGACACCCTCACGCCGCAGGTGCCGATCATCCTCGACCTGCTGGAGGCGTTCGGGTTCGCCACCGCGGAGGCGGCCGGCTACGAGGCCGACGACGTCATCGGCGCGCTCGCCACCCGCGAGAAGAAGGACCCGGTCGAGGTGATCACCGGGGACCGGGACCTGTTCCAGCTGGTGCGCACCGAGCCGACCCCGACGTCGGTGATCTACGTCGGCAAGGGCTGGGCCAAGGCCGAGGTGCTCGGCCCGGCCGAGATCGCCGAGCGCTACAGCCTCCCCCGCGAGACGGCCGGCCCGGCGTACGCGGACATGTCCATGATGCGCGGCGACCCCTCCGACGGGCTGCCCGGCGTCGCCGGCATCGGCGAGAAGACCGCGGCCAAGCTGATCACCCAGTTCGGCTCGCTCGACGCGCTCCTGGAGGCATCGGCCGCGAGCGATCCCCGCGTCCCGCTCAAGACGCGGCTGCGCCTGTCCGACGCGGCCGACTACCTCGCCGTCGCGCCGACCGTGGTCCGGGTAGCCGTCGACGCGCCGGTGGAGCAGTCCCGCCCCGACACCGTCCCCGCGACGCCCGCCGACCCGGACCGCGTCGCCGAGCTGGCCGAGCGGTGGAACCTCGGCAACTCGGTCGAGCGGCTCCTCAAGGCCCTCCCCGGCTCCTAGTCAGAAGAAAGTGCCGCACCACGGCGCGGCGACGGTGGTGAACAGCTCGTCGGCGCGGGCCGCCGCGGCCGGGTCGCGGACCTCGATCCGGCCGGCCTGCGCCAGCCCCGTCGCGCTCCACTGCCCGAGGTAGAGCATGCCGAGGGTGTCGACGTCGAGGGCCAGGTCCGCGGCGGCGTCCGTGCGGCTCGCCCCCTCGGGGGTGACCTCGTAGTGCCCGGTGTTGGCCGGCAGCATGCGGTCGGTCACCGCCAGCACGACCGGATCGGCCGCCCGATAGGTGCGGGTGGCGAGCGCGGCCGCGACGTCGACCGGCCGCAGCCACAGGTCGTCGTCGACGTCGGTGGTCTGGGCGTGCCGGTGGTCGGCCAGCATCAGGGCCAGCGGCTCGTCGACCGGGCGGTAGCGGGCGCGCACCCCGGAGACGAGGTCGATCGACAGCAGGAACCGCCAGAGCGCCGCCCGCGCGACCGGGTCGGCGGTGTGCAGCTCCCGGACCTTCAGCACGGCTCCTTCGTTCGGCGACTCCAGCGTGCGGCGGTCCACCGTGTCGTACACGACGAACCCGTCGTCGCCGTCGGGTCCACTGTGGACGGCCGCGACGTAGCTGCCCGTCGGGCCGACGAGGCGGTCGTGCGCGATCGGCCACCACTCGGCGGGCCGGCCGATCATCCCGGCCCGGTGCAGCCCGATCCGCTGGTACAGCCCCGGAATCTCCTTCACGGCTTCCTCGGGCGTGAGCATCCGGACGTCACCGGCCGCCGGCACGCGGTCGTGGAGCCGGGCCGCGGGCCTGGGCAGCCACACGGTCTTGCCGAGCGCGGCCGAGCCGTAGCCGAACCGGCCGTAGATGGTCGGTTCACTGGCGTGCAGGGCGGCCAGCGGGATTCCGCGCGCGACGAAGTCCTCGAGCTGCACCGCCATCATCGCGGTGAGGACCCCGCGGCGGGTGCGGTCGGCACGGACCCCGACGCCGTCGACCGCTCCCATCGGCAGGACAGCGCCGCCGGGTACCGCGATCTCGGTGTCGAACGAGCTGGTGATCCCGATCGGGGTACCGCGGTCGTACGCGCCGAACTTGTGCGCCGCGGGCCAGGAATCCCCGTACTGGGACCAGGACTCGTCGCTGATCCGGTTGGTGTGCAGCGAGCGGCCCAGCAGGTCGAGGGTGCCGCGGCGCTCGTCCTCGGTCACCGGGCGGACGTCGAAGTCTTTCATGGCACCGATCCTGCCGTCCGGCCCCGCCCGGGGCATCCCGTTTTCCGGCGGCCGCTCAGAAGTGCGTGCCGCTCCACGCCGCCACCCGCGTCCCGAAGAGCACGTCGGCGTTTGCCGCGGCATCCGGGTCACGCACCTCGATCCGGCCCGCGCCGGCCAGCGCGGACGGCCGCCACGTGCCGAAGTAGACCATCGCGAGGGTGGCGGCATCGAGGCGGAGCGCCGCCGGCTCGTCGGTGCGCTCGGCACCGCCGGGGGTGACCCGGTAGGCACCGCTGTTGGCCGGCAGCAGCGGATCGGTGACCTCGACGACGACCGGCGCGGCGGTGCCGTACTCGCGGGCGGCCAGCGCCGCCGGGACGTCGACGAGCCGCACCCAGTGCTCGTCGCCGATCCGCTCGACGGTGCTGCGGCGGTGGTCGGCGAGGATCAGCTCAATCGGCTCGTCGAGCGGGCGGGCCTCCGCGACGATCCGGTCGACCAGGTCGATGCCCAGCAGGAACCGCCACAGCCCGGCGAACGCGGCCGGCGTGCCCGCGAACAGGTCCACCAGGTGCAGGCTCTTCGTCCACGGGTGCACCTGCAGACCATCGACGAAGTAGGTCGCGTAGCCGTCCGGCCCGTCCGGGCCGTGGTGCACGGCGGTCTTGACGGACTGGGGGTTGCGGCGGGCCTGGTTCTCGTAGAGCCGCCACAGCACCTCCGGCCGGGACATCATCCCGGGCCGCCCCGCCAAGCTCTCGTAGACGCCAGGACAGACCTCCAGGGCCTCGTCCAGCTCCAGCAGCCGGACCTCCCCCGCGGCCGGCACGTCCGGACGCAGCAGCGCGCGGTACCGCTCGACGCTGTAGGTGCGGTACCGCAGGGCCAGCCCGTAGCCGAACCGGCCGTAGATCGGCGCCTCCGAGGCGAGCAGGCTCGCGAGCACGACACCGCGCGCCGCGAAGTCCTCCAGCTGCGTCGTCATCAACGCCCGCAGCACGCCCCGCCGCGTCCGGTCCGCGCGGACCCCCACCCCGGTCACGCCGGCCATCGGCACCCGTGCGCCGCCCGGGACCGTCATCTCCGCGTCGAACGACCGCGCGGTGCCGATGAGAGCCGAGTCGAACGCCCCGATCGTCCCGCCCGGCTGGTACGCGCGGGCCGCGCGCTCCCAGTCGGCGTCGTCGCTCGGCGGAACGTGCAGGCTCGCGCGGAACAGGTCACTCGCCCCGCGGAGCTCGTCGGCCTTCAGCGTCCGGATCTCGAAGTCGCTCATCCCCGGATCATCTCCGGAAACGACGAAGTCCGGCCACCGCAATTTCCCGCGGCGACCGGACCTCGTGCGCACAGCTACTTCGTGGCGGGCGGGGAAACCTCGTAGTTTCCGCCGTCACCCTTCACCGTGATGGGGATCTGCTGCGGCTTGCCCGCGATGGTCGCGGTGCACTCGAACTTCGCGCCGTCCTCGACCTTCTGCTCGGCCGGGCACGTCACGCCGGTGACACCGTCGATCTTGTAGGTCTCGGTGAGCAGCTTCTGCACGTCGGTCTGCATCTGGGTGTTGTTGAAGACCTGCGTCTTGAAGAACCCGGGCGCCACGAAACCGAGGACGCCGACCACGGCCACCACCACGACCAGCACGATGACGCCGATCAGCAGGCCCTTCTTCGACTTCGCCGGCTGCTGCTCCCCCTCCGGCGCGCCCTGGCCGGGGAACTGCTGCTGCTGGCCGTAGTCGTACTGGCCCTGCGGCGGCTGCTGGCCGTACTGCGGCTGCTGCTGGGGCCCGCTCTGCGGGTACGCCCCGCCGGGCTGCTGCCCGTACTGCGGCTGGGCCTGCGGGCCGCTCTGCGGGTAACCACCGCCCGGCTGCTGCCCGTAGGGCGGCGGCTGCTGGCCCCACTGCGGCTGCTGCGGCGGCGTGTACCCCCCGGGCTGCTGGCCGCCGTAGGGCGGCTGCTGCTGGGGCTGACCACCCCACTGCTGCTGGTTCGGGTCGTACGAAGGCGGCTGCTGTCCCCACTGCGGCTGCTCCTGCGGGCCGCTCGGGGGGTACGCGCCGCCCGGCTGCTGCCCGTACTGGGGCTGCTGTGGGTCGTTGCCGCCATACGGCGTGCTCATCTTCTGCCTCCGCCTGCTTCGCTCATCTCGCTGTCCACCCCGAAACCGCCGTAAAGCCGCGTACATACGGTCTTGCAGGCGATCCAACCACAGGTCGGACCCGAGCACACGTGTCCACGCCCACCGCCTGCTCCGTCCGGACCACCCCTACTGTGCTGGTCGTCACTGATCCGACCCCAGCCACGGCCGATAGCTTCGCGGCAACGGTTGCGTGACGCTCGGGGGGGGGGGCGGCCTGCTTCCGGCCGGATCAGTAACACGGAGTTCACGCGGCACCCGCGGCGACGACACCCCGCCGCAGCGCCTTGACCGCCTCGGCCGCCGCCGCACCCACCGGATCGCCCTTGCCGAGCACGTCGCGGATCTGGTCGAGCAGATCGATCACCTGACGCGACCAGCGCACGAAGTCCCCCGCCGACAGCTCCTGCCCGTTCGCCTCGGCCGCCGTGAGCACCTTCTCCAGCGACTCGCCGCGCGCCCAGCGGTAGACCGGCCACGCGAAGCCCGCGTCGGGCTCCCGGGTGCGGTCGAGCCGGTGCCGCCGCTCGTCCTCGGTGAGCTCCACCCACAGCTTCGCCGTCTCCTGCCACGCCTCGGGCACCGCACCGCCGGGCAGCCGCGGCTCCCCGGCGGTGTCCCGGCGAGCCTCGAAGACCAGCGTGGAGACGACCGCGGCCAGCTCGGCCGGCTCGAGCCCACGCCACACGCCGTGGCGGATGCACTCCGCGGCCAGCAGATCGGACTCGCTGTAGAGCCGGGTCAGGCGCCGGCCGTGCTCGGTGACGCGGTCCTCGCCGTCACCCGCCGACTCCGGCCCCAGATAACCGCGCTCGCCGAGCAGCGCCAGGATCCGGTCGAACGCCCGCGCCAGCGAGTGGGTCGTCGCCGCGACCTTCCGCTCCAGCTGCTGGGTCTCCGTCGCGAGCCGCTCGTACCGCTCGACCCAGCGCAGGTTCGCCTCGCGCTCGGCCAGCCCGTGGCACGGATGCGCCCGCAGCGCCCGCCGCAGCGCCGCCAGCTCGCCGTCCTCGTTCGCCCCCGACCGCCGCTTCTGCCTGCCGGGCAACGAAATCCCGGCGTCGCGCAGCGTCGAAGCGATGTCCCGGCGCGTCTTCGGCGACCGCAGCTCGATGTGCTTGGGCAGCTTGATCCGCCCCAGCACATCGACCGGCGCCGGGAAGTCGGCCACCGACAACGGCCCCGACCACCGGTCCTCGGTCACCACGACCGGACGCGGCTCCCGGATCGGGTCGAGCCCCGGGTCGACGACCACGGCCAGCCCCGCCCGCCGGCCCGCCGGCACCGCGATCACGTCACCCTTCCGGAGCTTCTCCAGCGACTCCGCGGTCCCGGCCCGGCGCACGGCGGTGTTCTGCCGCGACAACGCCTTCTCCCGCGCCGAAATCTTCGACCGCAGCTCCACGTACTCGAGCACCTCGTCGAACTCCCCGGTCACCGCGGCCGCGTAGCCCTTCAGGGCCTCCTTGTTCCGCTCGATCCGGCGCGCCAGGCCGACCACCGACCGGTCGGCCTGGAACTGCGCGAACGACTGTTCCAGCAGCTCACGAGCCTCCGACGCCCCGACCTGGGCGACCAGGTTCACCGCCATGTTGTAGCCGGGCCGGAACGACGACCGCAGCGGGTAGGTCCGCGTCGAAGCCAGCCCGGCGACCTGCTTCGGGTCGACCCCCGGCTGCCACGCCACCACGGCGTGCCCCTCGACGTCGATGCCGCGCCGCCCGGCCCGGCCGGTCAGCTGGGTGTACTCCCCCGGCGTCAGGTCGACGTGCGCCTCGCCGTTGTACTTGACCAGCCGTTCCAGCACCACGGTCCGCGCCGGCATGTTGATCCCGAGCGCGAGCGTCTCGGTGGCGAACACGACCTTCACCAGACCGCGGACGAACAGCTCCTCGACGGTCTCCTTGAACGCCGGCAGCAACCCGGCGTGGTGCCCGGCGATCCCGCGCTCGAGGGCCTCCCGCCACTCCCAGTAGCCGAGCACGCCCAGGTCGCCCTCGGGCAGCTCGGACGTGCGCTCCTCGATGATCCGGCGGATCTCGTCGACCTCGCCCGGCCCGTTGAGCCGCAGCCCCGACCGCACGCACTGACCCACCGCGGCGTCACAGCCGGCCCGGGAGAAGATGAACACGATCGCCGGCAGCAGCCCCGCCCGGTCCAGCTGCTCGGCGACCTCCACCCGCGACGGCGGCCGGAACCGCGGCATCCGCGACGGCCCGCCCCGCCGCCCGCGCTGCCCCCGGAACCCGGCCGGCGCGTACTGGCGGCCGATCTCCTCGGTGCGGCGCAGCAGAGTCGGGTTGATCCGCAGCTCGGCCCCCGGCGCGTGGACGTCGTCCCCGGCGAACAGGTCGAGCAGCCGGTTCCCGACGAGCATGTGCTGCCAGAGCGGCACCGGCCGGTGCTCGTCGACGACGACGGCCGTGTCGCCGCGGACCTCGACCAGCCACTCGCCGAACTCCTCGGCGTTGCTGACCGTGGCCGACAGCCCGACCACGCGGACGTGCTCCGGCAGGTGCAGGATCACCTCTTCCCACACCGCCCCGCGGAACCGGTCGGCCAGGTAGTGGACCTCGTCCATGACCACGTAGCCGAGGTCGGTGATCGTGGAGGAGCCGGCGTAGAGCATGTTGCGCAGCACCTCGGTGGTCATCACGACCACCTGCGCGCTGCCGTTGATCGACGTGTCGCCGGTCAGCAGGCCGACGGCGTCCGGGCCGTACCGGGCGACGAGGTCGCCGTACTTCTGGTTCGACAGCGCCTTGATCGGCGTGGTGTAGAAGCACTTGCGGCCTTCGGCCAGCGCCAGGTGCACGGCGAACTCGCCGACGATGGTCTTGCCGGCCCCGGTCGGCGCGCAGACGAGCACGCCGTGACCGCCCTCGAGGGCTTCGCACCCACGGATCTGGAAGTCGTCGAACTCGAAGGAT
The DNA here is from genome assembly GCF_040650695.1 of Amycolatopsis sp. NPDC048633. NCBI lineage: Bacteria > Bacillati > Actinomycetota > Actinomycetes > Pseudonocardiales > Pseudonocardiaceae > Amycolatopsis > Amycolatopsis sp. NPDC048633. The sequence goes on along the minus strand of NZ_JBEZHS010000037.1, from coordinate 8,643 downwards.
GATTCCGCGGCGAAGCGCGTCAGCTGGGGGTACTTCCCTCGACGCGAGGAGGCCGCATAGGCCTCGGCCGGGGACTGAGAAGGGCTACTGGCCACCTCGTCAGGGTTTCACATCCCCCCGGCAGTCCGCACGCGGCGTGACCGACGGCCGTCCGTGCTTCTTTTTCGATCGAGTGACCCGGCGCGATGATCTTCGCCGTCGGCCGACGTATAGGACGTTATACACATTGGTGACGGGGAACCGGGGTGGGTACGGCGGCGTCGGAGGCTGCATGACCGAACCGTGTCCGAGCTGCGGACAGCTGGACCACGTGCAGCATGTGCCCGCCGTCTACCACGGCGGGCACTCGTTCTACCGCGGTCAGGGTCCGCTGGTCGCGGTGCCGGCCGGGGATGGTGTGGTCTACGCGAGCAGCCAGGTCAGCGGGGTTTCGGTGTCCGCGGTGGCGCGGTCGCTGGACCCCTTCCCTCCCCCGCGCCGCGGTGGCGGGCTGCTGACGGCGGTGATCTTGCTGGTGCTGGTGGGGAGCTGTTTCCTGCTGCTGCCGTTGTCGGCGGCCGACGATCCGCCGCCCGGCGGCCCCGCGTCCCAGGCGCTGGGGGTCGCGCTGATCTCGTTGCCGTCGTTGTGCGTGTTCGTCGCGGCCGGGGTGCTGGTGTGGCTCTACGTGCGCCGGGTCCGGGCGCACCGGCGTCAGCGGCGGGGGGTGCCTGCGGCGCAGCAGGTGTGGGAGCAGGGCTGGTTCTGCCACCGTTGCGGCGGGGTGTACTTCACCGAAGCGGGGCAGCTGCTGACGCCGGCGCACTTCCGGCAGCTGGTCGCGCGGGCCGGCGGCTACGAGCGTTAGGCCAGGACCGTGAGCGCGCCCGGGACGCAGGTGACCGTCACCGGCACGGTCCCCTGCGGCTCGCCGTCGGCGTAGGCGGGCCAGCTGTTGCCGGTCAGCGAGACCGAGCGGGCGCGCAGCGTCCGGACCGCCGGGTGCGTGAGGTGCTTGCCCGTCCGCAGGCCCGGCAGCATGCGGATGAGACCGCGGCGGGTCACGTGCCCCACCACCGTCACGTCGAAGACGCCGTCCTCGGGGTCCGCCGTCGGGCAGACCGGGACGCCGCCGCCGTAGAAGCGGGTATTGCCGACCGCCACCAGGGTCGCGTCGAGCTCGAGGCGCTCGGTGCCCGTGTCGACCACCACCGGGCGGGAGCGGAACGCCGCCAGCTCGGCGAGGATCGCCAGGTCGTACCGGCGTGGCCCGGACGGCCAGCGCATCCGGTTGGCGCGTTCGTTGACGCTCGCGTCGAAGCCCGCGCACAGCACCGTCGCGAACCACGTGTCGCCGGCGCGGCCGAGGTCGATCCGCCGCCGGGCGCCCGAGCGCAGCGCCGCGACCAGCGCGTCGACGGCGGCCAGCGGCTCGCCGGGGACGCCGAGGGCGCGGGCGAAGTCGTTGCCGGTGCCCGCCGGGACCAGGCCGAGCGCGACGTCGTGGTTCGCGCAGAACTGGACGCCCTGGTGGGCGGCGCCGTCGCCGCCGAGCACGATCAGGACGTCGAGGCCCGCGTCGTGGGAGGTCCGCATCAGCGCGCGGGACTCTTCGACGGTGTTGGCGACCAGCACGTCGAGTCGGTCGACGGCGGAGCGCAGCCGCTCGGCGACGGTGTCCGCGACGCGGGCGGCCGCGCCGTGCCCCGAGGCCGGGTGCACGGCGAGCGCCGCGTGGATCCCCACTAGGTGATGTCGTCGGTCGACGAGCGGCCGCCGGACGCGGTCGGGGCGGACGGCTCGTCGTCGATCTTGCTCGGCGTGTACTCGAACGGGGCGGCCTCGTCGTCGTCGAGCTGGTCCCAGCCCTCGTCGGAGCGTTCCCGCTCCTTCTTGCGGTCGTGCAGGCGCGCGATCTGGATCGACAGCTCGAACAGCACCGTCAGCGCGCCCGCCAGGCCGAGCATCGAGAACGGGTCCGAGCCGGGGGTGACGAAGGCGGCGAAGACGAACAGCGCGAACACGATGCCGCGACGCCACTTCTTCAGCTGCCGGTACTTGACCACGCCGACGCGGTTGAGCATCACCACGAGCAGCGGGAGCTCGAAGCTGATCCCGAAGATGATCAGCAGCGACAACATGAAGGAGATGTACTTGTCCGCGGTCAGCGCGGTGACGAACTCATCCTGGCCGAAGCCCATGAGCAGTTCCAGCGCGTGCGGGAAGAGGATGTAGGCGAGCACGGCGCCGCCGGCGAACAGCACCGAGGCGAAGCCGACGAACGTCAGCGCGTACTTGCGTTCCTTGGAGTACAGGCCGGGCGCGATGAACGCCCAGATCTGGTAGAGCCAGCCCGGGGACAGCAGCACGGCACCCGCGGCGATACCGACCTTCAACTGCGTCATGAACGCTTCGAACGGCACGGTCTGCAGCAACCGGCAGCCCTGCTCGCCGTCGAGCCGGCGGCCGGCCGGGATGGCGCAGTAGGGGGCCTTGACGATCTCGCCGAGCGACGGGATCGGGCCCACCTTGGTGCTGAACCAGATGAAACCGAGGATGCCGCCGACGACGACGGCGAGCATCGCGAAACCGAGACGGCGGCGGAACTCGTAGATGTGCTCGATGAGCGTCATCGTGCCGTCGGGGTTCTTGCGCCGGCTGCGCTGGCGCCGCTTCGACCGGCGGTTGTCACCGTTTCCGGAGGCGGGTTCCGCCACGGGGTGTTCCGTTCTCGTCGGTGTCCGCCGGAGCGCGCCGGCTGGGGCGCGCTCCGTGGACCAGGGACCGGGTGTGACCTAGCCGCTCAGCTGGCGTTCTTCTGCGGCTGGTCGGCGGACTGCTGCTTCTTCAGCTTGTCGAGCTGCCGCTGGAGGTCGGCGACCTGCTGGTCGGTCGCGGCGGTCGCCGGCGGGGCGACGGGCGTGGCCGGGATCTGCTTGGTCTCGACGGGCTCGGCGTCCTCGGTCGAGGCGCTCTTGTCGCCCGCGAGGTCCTTGGTCTCGGCCTTGAAGATCTTCATGGACTTGCCGATCGACCGCGCCGCATCGGGAAGCCGCTTGGCCCCGAACAGCAGCACGACGAGCAGCACCAAGATGATCAAATGCCATCCTTGCAATCCGTTGGCGAACAAGATGGCCTCCTATCTGCGTCTGGTAGGGATGTTACTGGTTTTCCGGTTTCCGGCGGCGCTCCGCGAAAGCGACGCGCAGCGCTGCCGACCGGGCACGGATGAGCCCGGCCCGGTCCTGGGTGTTCGTAGCCACCATGCTTGCGGTCCGCTTGAAACCACGCAAGACCTTGGCGGTCCGCACCAGCAGGACGACGAGCAGCAGCAGACCGATCGCGGCGAGCACGACGGTGGGCAGGTACGGCACGTCGATCACCCTAGTGGTCGCAGGTTGACGGAAGGTGACGGGCTCGGGCCACCGCGTCGGCCGCGCGGCGTCCGACGTCCGACGCGAGCTCGGCCGGGCTCTCGACCAGCGCTTCCCCGCCCAGACCCAGCACGAGGCGCACCATCCAGGACTGGTCGGCGTAGCGCATCCGGATCCGCAGCCGGCCGCCGTCGAGCTCGTCCAGCTCCTCGCACGGGTAGTACTCGGCTACCCAGCGTGCGTCCGGGTCGAGGACCAGCACCGCCTCCCGCTGGTCGGGACGCTCGCGGAAGACACCCTCGGAAATATCGGTGGGGTGGGCGTGCGCGGGCGGGCGCGAAGGCTCGTCGAGGACCGCCAGGTCGTCGATCCGGTCGAGCCGGAACAGCCGGACGCCCTCGGCGCGGCGGCACCAGGCCTCGAGGTAGCCGACCGCCTGCACGATCAGCAGCCGCATCGGGTCGACCGTGCGCTCGGTGATCTGGTCCTTGGACGCGGTGTAGTAGCGGATCCGCATCGCCCGCCCGTCCCGCAGCGCCCGGGCGACCTCTTCGCGGGTGTGCGCGGTCTTCTTGCCCTCGCGCACCCCGCCGCCGACGACCACGCCGGCGGGCTGGGCCTGCCCGGCCGCGGACTCGATCTTGGCGATGGACCGGCGGACGGCGTCGCCGTCGACCACGCCGGGGGTCTCCCCCAGCGCCCGCAGCGCCACCAGCAGCGCCGTGGCCTCGCCGCCGGTGAGCCGCAGCGGGCGGTTCATCCCGGCGTCGTGGGTCACGACGATCGTGTCGCCCTCGAAGGACAGGTCGATCAGGTCGCCGGGGCCGTAGCCGGGCAGCCCGCACATCCACAGCAGCTCGAGGTCCTTGCGCAGCTGCTTCGGCGTGACGTCGAAGTCCTGCGCCGCCTCGTCGACGCGGATGCCGGGGCGCGCCAGCAGGTAGGGCACCAGTGCCAGCAGCCGCGGCATCCGGTCGGTGGACCCGCTCACCGGCCGCTCCCCTGCCGGGCCACGACGGCTTCGAGCCGGTCCTGGACGGTCTTGGCCAGCACGTCGGGTTCGAGCACGACGACGTCGGGGCCCTGCGCGGTGATCCAGTCGGCCGCCGACTCCGGGAAGTAGAGCCCGATCTCGACGAGGTCGCCCTCTTCGCCGTCGATCGCGCACCGGCCCAGGACGGTGCCGCGGCGGCGGACCCCGGCGGCGCGGCCGTCGGCGACCCAGAGCCGGGCGGTGGTGACCGGCGCGGGCTCGGCGCTCCCGCTGGTGGCCGACACCAGCTGCAACAGGTTGACGCCGTCGGGCCGCCGGACCGCACCGGGCTTGCCCACCGGGCGCACCTGGCCGGTCACGCGGGAGAGGCGGAAGCAGCGGGTGGCGCCGCGGTCGCGGTCGTGCCCGACGACGTACCAGCGGGCCTTCCACGAGACCACGCCCCACGGCTCGAGGGTCCGCATGATCCGCTCGGGCGAGCCGCTGCGGCGGTACTCGAAGCCCACGGCCTGGCCGTTCTGCACCGCGGCCAGCAGCGGCCCGAACGCGGGTTCGGCGCGCACGCGCGGCTCGACGACGGTGGGTGCCTGGTCGTCCACCTCCAGGCCGGCGGCACGCAGCTTCACCATCGCGCCCTGCGCCTGCCCGGTCAGCTCCGGCGAGTCCCACAGCCGGGACGCGAGCGCGACGGCGGCGGCCTCGTCGGGGGCCAGGTCGATTTCGCCGAGCTCGTAGTCGCGGCGGGCGATGCGGTAGCCCTCGATGGCGTCGAAGGCGGAGTTGCGGCCGGTCTCCAGGGGGATGCCGAGCTCGCGCAGCTCGGTCTTGTCCCGTTCGAACATCCGGAAGTAGGCGTCGTCGCTGGCCGCGTCGCCGTATCCGGGCACGATGCCGCGAATCCGCTCGGCGGTGAGGTACTGCCGGGTGGACAGGAGGGCCAGTACCAGATTGACCAGCCGTTCGGCGCGTGCGGTGGACACCCGGTAGAGCCTAGCCCGCGCCGCCCGGCCCGATCGTGAGGTCCGGGGTGCGCGCGTCGTAATCGGTCCTGGCGGCGTCCACGGCGTCGAAGTTCGTCTCGGCCCAGCCCTTGAAGCCGGCCATCAGCGCGCGGAGGCTTTCCCCCAGCGGCGTAAGGGAATAGTCGACGCGCACGGGCACCGACGGGGTCACCTCGCGGCGCACCAGCCCGTCCCGTTCGAGCACCCGCAGGGTCTGGGTGAGCATCTTCTGGCTGACCCCGGCGATGCGCCGCGAAAGGTCGCTGTAGCGCTGCGGGCCGTCACCGAGCGCGACGAGGATGAGGCTGACCCACTTGCCGGCGATCTCGTCGAGGAGCTTCCGGGTGGGGCAGGCCGCGAGATAGGCGTCGTAGGCGGCCTTTTCGGCCTGCCGCCGCTGTTCCGCCGTGCGCGTGGGCACCGGGCGAACCTCCTGGTACGTGGGGAACCTGCGGGTGCGTACTTCCCGATGGAGAGTAGCTCCCCATACGTTCGTGGGGAAGATCCGGCCTCGCGAAGGAGACGAAGATGCGTGCGATGGTGGTCCGCCGGTTCGGCGGCCCGGAGGTCCTGGAGTCGATCGAGGTCCCGGCGCCGGAGCCGGGTCCCGGACAGGTGCTGATCCGCGTGACGGCGGCCGCGGTCAACCCGGTCGACCTCGCCACCCGGGCCGGGATCCTCACCGAGGCGGGGGTGATCCCGCCGCGGGAGGTGCTCGGCCTCGGCTGGGACGTCGCCGGTGTGGTCGAGGCCGGCTCCGGGTTCCGGGTGGGCGACGCCGTGATCGGCCTGCGCGACCGGATCGCCACGCCGCTGGGCGCCTACGCCGAGCAGATCGTGCTGGACGCCTCGGCTGTCGCCCCGGCACCCGTCTGCTTCTCCCCCGCCGAAGCCGCGACCTTGCCGCTCAACGCCCTCACCGCCGCCCAGGCGCTCGACCTCGTCGAAACCGGCGGAACCGTGCTGGTCACCGGCGCGGCGGGCGCGGTCGGCGGGCATGCGGTCGCCCTCGCGCACGCCCGGAAGCTGCACGTCGTCGCCGTCGCGTCCGAGGCCGACGAAGCCGCCGTCCGCGGCTTCGGGGCGGATCGGTTCGTGCCGCGCGGGCCTGCGCTGGGTGATCGCGTGCGAACCCTGGTCCCGGGTGGCGTCGACGCCGCTCTCGACCCCGCGCTGCTCGGCCTCGACGCTCTCGATGCCGTCCGCGGCGGCGGGGAGTTCGTCGCCTTCGCCGCCGGGGCCGCGCCGATTCCCCTGCGCGGGATCCGCGTACGCACCGTCTGGATCCGCGCCGACGGCGAACGGCTGGCCGGGCTCACCCGGGCCGGCGCGCTCCGCCCGCGCGTCGCGGACGTGCTGCCGCTCTCGCGGGCCGCCGAAGCCCACGAACGGCTGGCGGCGGGCGGGCTGCGCGGCCGTCTCGTGCTGACGCCGTGAGTTCTCCTTAGCCTGGGGGCATGGATGATCGTGTTCTCCTCATCACCGGTGCCTCCCGCGGCCTGGGTGCCGCGACCGCGCGGCTGGCCGCCGTGTCCGGTTTCCAGGTCGCCCTCGTGGCCCGCAAGGCCGAGTCCGTCGCGCCCCTGGCGGCCGAGCTCGGCGAAGACCGGGCGCTGGCGCTGGGCGCCGACGTCGCGGACTGGGCGGCCATCTCCGGCGCCGTCGCCGAAACCGTGCGGAAGTTCGGGCGGCTCGACGCGGCCTTCGCCAACGCCGGCATCGGCGTCGGGACGTCGTTCTTCGGCACCGACGACCCCGACCCCACGCGGTGGGAAGAGATGGTCCGCATCAACGTGCTCGGCGCGGCCTACACCGCCCGGGCGGCGCTGCCCGCGCTGGCGGAGTCGAAGGGGCACCTGCTGATCACCGGTTCGGTCGCCGGCCGCTATATCCGGAACGCGAGCCTGTACTCGGTGACGAAGTGGGCCGTGACCGGGATGGCCGGCGCGATCCGGGAGGAGGCCGTCGGCACCGGCGTGCGGGTGACGCTGATCAACCCCGGCATGACCGACACCGACATCCTCAGCGACGAGCAGCGGAAGAAGCCCAAGCTGGAGCCGGACGACATCGCCCGCGCCGTGCTCTACGCGCTGTCCCAGCCGCCTTCGGTGGACGTCAACGAGATCATGGTCCGCCCGGCCGGCCAGGTGCTCTAGCCCAGCCGGGCGACGCGCCCCTGGGCACCGGACGCCCAGCAGCTGCCCAGCGATGTGCAGTCCACGCTGTCGAAGCTGCCCGTGTCGAACGACGTCCAGTGCCGCCCACCGTCCGGGCTCAGGTCACTGCCGCCGGGGCCGACGGCGAGGACCGTGCCGCCGCGCCAGGCCAGCCCGGAGCGGTACCCGGCGGGGTAGTGCCCGGGGGTGCGCCAGGTGCGGCCGCGGTCGTTCGACAGCGCGACGGCGGGGCCGGGCGCCGTCGGCGCGGCGAAGTCCCCGCCGATCGCGACCCCCTGCCACGGGGTGCGGAAGGCAAGGGCGAACACGCCGGCCGACGGGCTGCTCGGCAACGGCGTGGCCGACGCCGTCCAGTGGCGGCCGCCGTCGCCGGAGTGCAGGACGCGGGCGGTCGCGCCGCCGCCGGTGGCCAGCCAGGCGTCGAACGGCCCGGCGGTGGTGATGCACTGCCCGCTGGCCGCGAACCCGGCCTCGCCGGGCAGCGCGGGCGGGAACCCGCTGTCGGGCACCTGGCGCCAGCTGCGGCCGCCGTCGAAGGTGGCCTGCACGCGGAAGCGGCCGTCGACGGGGTCGCTCATCGCGAGCCCGCGCCACGGGTCGAAGAAGGCCAGGCAGTCGTAGAAGGCGGCCGCCTCGGTGTTCTGGAAAGTCTGGCGCCAGTGCGCGCCGGCGTCGTCGGTCCGGTAGACGCGCGAGTCGGTGCCGGGACCGATGGACAGGATCACGGCGTGGTCGGCGTCGAAGGCCTCGATGTCGCGGAACTCGAGGGTGCCGGTCCCGGGCGGGCCGACGGACTTCCAGTTCGCCCCGCCGTCGGTGGTGCGCAGGACGGTGCCTTGGGTACCGCTGACCCACGCGACGCGGGCGCTGACGGCGGACAGGCCCCGGAACTGGGCGGTGACGCCGGTGGCGCTCAGCTCCCACTTCGGCAGGTGCCCTCCGGCCGACGCCGGAACAGCCAGCGCCACCAGAAGGCCAAGGACCAGAACCACCGCACGCAGCACACGCATGGGGCGATCCTGCCGCACCCGCCCGCCGACTTTCGTAGGGTCAAAAGCCGTGGAGGCCTCCTTACCGGCCATAATTTGCGGTATGGTGGGCTGCTCGGCGGTGGGCGA